>DASPIK010000001.1:0-9507 GCA_035629075.1 Terriglobales bacterium
TGGTAGCGCTACCGGGAAGCAGCCCCGGACAGCTTGCGATTCTGCCACAAAAACAGCAGAAATGCTAGTGTTTATGCGGGCTTGCACGTATCCAACGCTCTTCCCTTTTTCCAACATTCTTTGCAAAAAAGAAGCCCGAAAAATTGCATTTACCGGGACAAGCCTGAGCATCTCGTGATCGTGTGCCAGACCCGAAATGTACACTGCGCCCCATGGCACTCTTTGACCGCTACATCGGAATCGACTACTCCGGTGCGGAGACCGCCGAATCGAGTCTTTCCGGCCTTCGGGTCTACCTCGCCATTGGCTCGAACGAGCCTCGTGAGGAATTGCCGCCCCCAAGCCCACGCAAGTACTGGACACGGCGCGGCATTGCCCATTGGCTCTGCTCCGAACTGTCGAAAGAGAGTCCGACGATTGTCGGCATCGACCACGGCTTTTCGTTCCCGGTCGCGTATTTCGAGAAGTACGCCCTGCCGCATGATTGGTCGGCGTTCTTGGACGACTTCCAGCGGCATTGGCCGACTGATGCTCCTGCGACGTACGTCGATTTCATTCGAGAGGGAGCGTGTGGGCAAGGCGAACAGCGAAGGGGCGATCCAAGCTGGTTCAGACTGACGGAACACTGGACGGCAACGGCAAAGTCTGTGTTTCGTTTCGGGGTTAATGGATCGGTGGCTCATTCCACTCACGCCGGATTGCCGTGGCTGCGCTTTCTCCGCAACGAGTGCCAACGCAAGATTCACTTCTGGCCTTTCGATGGCTGGAACATTCCCGACGAGGGCGCACCCGTTATCGCTGAGGTCTACCCGTCATTATGGACAAGGCGATTTCCCCGACAAGACCGCACCCCCGATCAACAGGCAGCCTACGCCGCCGCTGCTTGGCTCTGTCGTGCCGACCAAACCTGTTCCCTCGCACAGTTCTTCAACCCGCCTCTGACGCCAGAGGAACGTGAAATCGCTCTAATTGAGGGTTGGATATTGGGCGTGGTCTGACGTTAAACCGCGCCCCGGTTCTTTCTGCGTTTCAGACGGACTTGAACGCTGCTACAAAGCGCAACACAGCAGAATCGAGTTTGGCGACGAATGAGAATTCTTCCTGAGTGTAATAGTAGCCCTTTACCCAATACCTGATTAGCCGCCACAAATGGCTGAACCAACCGAATCGGCGCACCTTCCGCTTTGTTACCTTGACCGCGTCGTGAAGAATCCGGTGTTCGTTTATGAGCTTTGCTTCCAACTGTCTTACGGCGCTTAGATCAGATCGAACTTTCGACAGTGCTGATGAATTTTTCCGATTCACGCCTTCCAGTTCGTCACAAATTTTGGCGATCCGGTTGGCTTCTCGATGCGAAAGCGTGGAAGAGACTGCAACTGCGACAGCGGTACCAATGCCGGGTAACACAAACTGTCCTGCTGCCATTCCACCCCCGCCAGCGGCTAACGAGCCTCCGCCGAACCACGCCCATCCTGCGTTAGCTGCGGCGGCTCCGTGTAGTCCGGCCATAGCTGCACCTGTCGACGCATGCCCCAACAACTGAACTGCGCCCCAAGAGCCAACTGCCGCCCCGACTCCCGCGCTAGCGCCTACGGCGGTTGGGACAGTTGTGCTCATCCCGCTGAACTCACCGTGTCTGACTTGGGGGAGAGATGCAGTTTGAACCAGACTCCTCTCCTGCGTCCCTGCGCCGAACCCGTTACTGGCCCTCACTCCAACCGGCCGCAGTATCGATACCGCAGCTTTGAGATGACGACCTGCAATTCTCCCGCGCCTTTTCAATGCAGTGACGGCGGCCAGAAGATCGGCATTAACTTCCGCAATCTGGTGTCGCAAGCAGTCGTAGGCCTCCCGAAGTTGAGCGTACCGAGAAGCTTGGTTCCGCATCCGGTACGTTCCCCCAAGAGAGGTAACGTCTCCAACCACCTGAAATGTCTTTTTAAAGAAGCCCATCTTTGCATTGTCATGGTTGCATCGTTATCGTCGGAAGTTGATGAATCGCAAACGGCATCACGATGGTAACGGCTGCTGGTGCATCCCGGTTGTGAAAGCGCCGGACTCCCACATGACCTGCGCGAGTTTGCGTTGGCACGAATTCACCTTCGCGAGAACATGTGAGCCGAACTGATCCGTTCCGAATGCAGAATGTAGCCATTCGACGGTTTGGAGCCATCATGAGCCAGCGCGACAACGCCCATCGCGATAGCAAACAACGGATTTCTGCCTGTCAACCACACGCGGGATCAACGGTAAACGAAGTTTTCAACCGATTTATAAAATCCATGCTGCCTCTGTACAAACCGTCAACCCGTCATTTCATCACGACGACGGCGTACCAGATATGCCGTACCTTCGGGAAAAGGCGATTGGCCGACATCAGCACGGAAATCCTTCAGTCATACGTCTCGATTTTGTGCCGTACCCCGAAGACGACGGCAAACCGTATGACGGTGTTCCGAACGATGTGGAAATCAGCAAGAACGTGGGGCTATGTGAATCACGACCCGTTTGTCGGACTCGTTCTCCCCAAACTTCTTCCGCCGGAGACAAGGTGCTTCACATTGGCAGAGGTCAACCGCATCGTTCGGAACTCCTGTGAGCCTTACAGGACGTTGTACTTGCTTGCAGCCGAGACGGGGATGAGGGCGGGGGAGCTTTGTGCGTTGCATTGGGATGACGTGAATCTGGCGGACAAAACCATCAATGTGGCAAAGAGCGTGTGGAAAGGGCAGATTACCACTCCCAAGACCAGAGCCGGACGCCGTGTGATCTGTATTTCGGGCGAACTGGTCGATGCTCTCAGCCGTTTGAAAAAGTCTGAGACTGGAATCGTATTCACAAGGTCGGGCGGTCGCCTCTTAGACCCGGAGAAAGTTGTGCAGAACCACCTGCAACCGCTTTTGAAGCGGCTGGGAATCGAAGGCGGTGGGCTTCACGCGTTCCGCCACTTCAATGCAACGGTCATGGACAGAGAGTCCGTTCCGATGAAAACCCGGCAGTCACGATTGGGGCACAGCAGTCCGCAAACGACGCTGCAACTGTATACGCACGTCCTCAACGAAGAAGACAGGCGAACTGCCGCAAACATAAGCAGGCATTTGACAGAACAGGTGACGAATGAGACAGAACAGAAACCCCGATCTGCGATGTTCTGGTGGGCTTCGACTGTGTGCGTGCAAGCATTTGTCGTTCCCTCGAAAACAACGACCCCTCGCACCTGAACCAAACTTTGCCAACCTTGACCGCAGCCGCCCCGCCGACCGCCGACGCACAATCCCCCGTTCCGGTGGCCCAAAATCCTTCAGAGGGGTTATTCAGTGCGAAAACCAGCATTCGTGGTGAGCGGTTGAACAGGGCGGCAACCCCGAATAGCGGTTCCTGTTCGCCTGCCGCAGACCGACTTACCATTCGGACAATGCACATCCCCTTCTTGGAAAATGGGGCTGAACCGTGACGTGTCACGTTTTTGGTACGGCTGTGCTACATAATGCGTTCTTGCTGTTGGGGGCCTGTACTTACTGGTTTCAAAATTCCGTCTCGCACAAATCGTGCGTAAACATCAGGTGGAATTAGTTCCTGTCCGTTTTGGACTGCTTTGTGGAGTGCCAAGAACCACAAATACTTGTCCCGGTGTTCTGGACTCTCGGCCATCAAAATGGAGGCACGGTTCGCAGCCGATGCGCCCCACATAGTATTGAAGGGGTTTACGATGTTTCTGTCACGAAAATGCAGCAGCGCAGTCTCGAACGGCTTGGCGAATCGAGTGAGCCAGTAAGTATCGGGAATATCGATATCGTCTGCGATGACCACAGCGGGAACACCCACCGCTTTTTCCAACTTCACGGCGCGAACAAGGGCGTCACTCGCAACGAGCAAATGGTTGCCCTGTCGCTGTTCCCAATACCGCCCCTTCGTGATTGCTCCGCGGATCATCAGGTCGTTTGTCAATGCCAGAAACCACAGATGTTGGACTGCGATCAAGGCCGGAGCCAGCGATGTTGCTGTTATTAGAATTGCGTCTGAGTACATCGTGGCTTGGACTTCCTTGGCCGAAAAGCTCGCCATTTCGGCACCGAACTGTTGGTAGACTTCAAGCGTTCCGTCGAAGTCAGCCAATACTCTATTGGAGAAACCCAAAATGTCGCAGAACGCGACGTAACGAACATCTACCTTTGTACTCTCGGGCGAGGGTTCTGACACGGTATCATTCTCTTCGCTCATGCACTGAACTTAGCATAGCGAATGTACGAAGGCGACGGAGATCGGTCGTGAGATTTCAAAAGCTCGTGCTCCTCCACGGCAAAGGCGGTAGCCCCGAAGGAAGCGTGAACCAGCTTGAGCAGGAATTACGGCGCTACATGCCGACCGCCTCTGGCGACCTGTTTCACCGACCAAAGCTCCTGCATTCCGATCCTGATGTACTTGCAGAAGACTCGGTGGCTGATCTTGCGGCCCGAAAGCTGCCGCAGAACGCGGCGGTGATCGGCATCAGCTTAGGTGGACTGGTCGCTGCGAAGTTGCAGGAACAAGGGCGTGACGACCTGCCTGTGATCTGTATCAGTTCGCCAACGTGGGCAGACGGCGTCAGACTGGAAACATGGATGCCGAACCGGATCGCCCTGTACTCGTCGAAGGATGAAGTGATTGCAGGCAGGACGGCGAATTGGCCGCAGTTTGCTCAGGCGTTCGATTTGCCTTGGCTGACGCACGACACGGATCAGCACAAACAGCGATTGGCTCAGTTGGTGTTTGCGTACCTGAATGGGGACAGCGTGCCGATGGCAATCACTGGAATGAAATAAACACGTAGTAGAAGGGCAGTTCACATTTTGGGCGTGAGGAGCGCGGCTGTGACCCTCAACGACTTTGCTTGAATTCGTCGAACAAAGGATGTCGATGAGCCACGTGTATCAGCCTGCCCTCATTCGGGCCTTGATCTCGGCTGGCGGCTCGGCAACGTTGCGGCAGTTGGCGCAGGCGTTCCTCTGCGAAGACGAGAGCCAACTCCTGTATTACGAAAAGCGCATCAAGGAAATGCCCGTCAGAGTTCTACGAAAACACGGCGTCATCAGCGTACAAGGTCAACTAGTCTCGTTGACAATCCCACCCCTGACGCTGGAGCAACGCGCACGCATCCGAATGGCGTGCGAACGGCGACTTCAGTCATTCGTGCAAAAGCGAGGGCTATGCGATTTGGGATTACCGCCTTCTCGAAGATGATCCCGTGCCCGACAGCCTCCGGTATTTGGCGCTGAAGGCAGCCGGAGGTCGCTGTCAGTTGTGCGGTGCCACCAAGGAAGACAGACCGCTCGATGTTGATCACATCATCCCTCGCAATCGAGGCGGCAAGAACGAAGTGGCGAACCTACAAGTGCTCTGCTCGAAATGCAATCGCTCAAAACGAGACAAGGATGACACGGATTTCAGGAGCGTCATTCCGATTGAGCGTGAGCGCGGATGCGTGTTCTGCGCCGATGAGATTGAGCAACGTCTCGTGGCAGAAATTGGCTCCGTGATCGCGATCCGTGATCGATTTCCGGTCACGCCCGGTCATGTGCTTGTGCTTCCTCGCCGTCATGCAGTTGACGTGTTCTCTATGACCATCGTTGAGCGCACCCACGCTGACGAACTCATACGTGTGCTTCGGAACCGTATCGCGGACAAAGATCGGCGGGTGCTTGGCTTCAATGTCGGGCACAACTCCGGTGAGACAGCAGGACAAACAGTCATGCACGCTCACATCCACCTTATCCCCCGCAGATCGGGGGACGTGGAGAATCCCCGTGGAGGCGTGCGGGGCGTTGTGCCAGAAAAGCGTATCTACTGACGCGAGTCCAAACATACAGTTGTTAATGGGCGGCACACAGCGTCCTTTACGCCAATACGAGCGAATCGACAAGGCGACGAGAAGAGAGTTGCCGGACGCCACAGCCGAATGGGATCATGTTTCGCGCCCCACTCTGGCCCCGTTTCACAGAGTGTCAGTGTCAGAGCAGCATGGAGAAGCATGGATGGCAGATCGACATCGAGAGACAAAAGACGAATATCGCTCACGAATGCTGCTGGTTGAGTTCCTAAGTGTCTCGGATCGCGTTCTTGATCGTGTGCTCGGGGAAATAGCGGACCTCCATGAAATACCGGACGAAATACACGTCCAGTTGAGCAAAATCTGGAATCTAGCGCAGTCGCGTCTCAGAAGCGTGATCGAGAGCATACGCGTTGGTCTGAACCGGAAGAGGCGCTCGTTGCTTCTTGAAGTTGGGATGTTTGGCGAGGCACTCGCAGCGAAATTTGAGCTTCTTCGATTCGATATTCAGGAAGGATCAGTCAAGCGTGTGTTCATGCGCCTTAATAGTATGTTGGGGAGCTTGGCGATTGTGTTTCACGCCTTGGATGCAGCCAAAGAATTCAAGGAACATGTTGAAGCCACAATGGATCGCCTCAGCCACCCTCCAGAAATCATCGATTTGAAGATGTTCTGAGGCCTGAACAATAGGTGGAGAATGCATCATCGAGCGGCTTCTTTCGCGTGCGTTAATGGGCGGCTCGCAGCAAGACTGAATCTCGATGGTATCCAAGAAAGTGTTTTTGCCCTTCGGTGAATGTGCCAACGTTGACGACCCGATCCGTGGGCACGCCCATTCGGTTCAACGATGGCTGATGTGCAACGGGTGAAACAAGGAGTTCGCCCGAATCCTCGAAGCTGATGAACCCTCGATCGAACAGGTGGTCTATCGTCGGCGTCAGCAGAAGCCCGTTTTCGCCATCAAGGCGTTCTTCGTTTGTGCAATCCCGCCAAGGCTTGCAGTGACTTGCCCGTAAGTGAGTCACGTTCGTAACACCTGTCAAGCGACATCCATGCTCGATTCGCATCACCCTCTGCTTGTATAGTCCTTGCCCCCTTCGAGCGATGATTAGGGCTTCCCGGTCGGTATCCGTTATGCGTGAATCAGTCTCGATGCTCGATTCGATGTGATGCTCCCACACTTCCAGATCAGCGTTGTCGGCTTGCGCTGCTGCTGGCACATCAGTCTTCACAGCCGTGCCGGCGACTAACGCAGCCTCAGGCCCGATCAGTCCGACAATCCGGTGAGCCTGAAGAAACTGCTTGGGGCGAACACGATTGATCTCGTAGGAGCGTGCGTAATAGTTGGCGACATCAAGAAGAAGCTGATGCTGAGCGACAAGGTTCTTAGGCTCGATGCGCCACAGGAATGGAAGCGTTGGATATTAATGTGCCTTCGTTCACGATTGGGACGCCGCCAAATCGAAAGCCTCGCTACTGGCAACCAACTGTCAATGCGCAATATAACCCAAGACAGCATACGGAGCGTCGTCGTGCCACTTCCGTCAGCGAAAGAGCGAGACGAGATTCTCCGCCGAACTGATCATTTTCTGAAGCTGGCCGACCACATCGAACGGGACGTGGCAAGAGCGGCTGCTAAAGTAGAGAAGCTTACACAAGCGATCCTTGCCAAAGCCTTTCGTGGTGAACTCGTTCCAAATGAGGCTGAATTGGCTCGGCGTGAAGGCAGGAACTATGAGCCTGCCTGTATGCTTCTGGAGCGAGTCAAGAGACATAAGAACTCATCGGAACGAAGTAACGGTCATCATAGGGCGAAACGAAAGAATTGAGGTCGTGCTACAAAAGGAATCGATGCCTTCCGCAACTATCAAGCTCTTTCTTCCCACGCGGTGACGGGAAAAGCCTACGCACCGCAGAAATTTCCAACTGGACTGGAAAGGCTATTGCCGCTCCCCGAACCGAACTTGAAGAGCTTCTCGCTCGTGAGGAACTTGAGAAGGCTGGCGTGTACATGCTGCTTGGCAATGCTCCGCAAACCAACGCTCCTCTCGCCTACATCGGCGAGGCTGAGGTTATCCGCGAGCGACTCAAGCAGCATAAAACAAAGGAATTTTGGGTGTCGGCTATCGTCTTCATCAGCAAAGACGAGAACCTGACGAAGGCCCACGTGCGGTATCTTGAGAGCCGACTGATCAGCGAGGCCGCGCAGATCAGCAGGTTCACACTTGATCAGAACCAGTCTGGAGGCGCAAAGCTTCCAGAATCAGACCGTGAGGACATGGAGGTCTTCCTCACGCGCATTCGGCAACTTCTTCCTGTTCTCGGCTCTGACATTCTGACGCCCATCGGCCATGCACCCGCCACCGTTCAGCCGGGCAGCATGTTGTTCTGCCGGATTAAGAACGCTGAGGCACGAGGCCAACGCACGGCGAATGGATTTGTCGTGTTTCAGGGATCAACGGCTGTGTTAACTGAGCGCCCATCGGCCGATAGCTATCCGTATGTTCTGACTCAGCGCAAACAACTTATCGCGGACGGCACTCTTGTGGGGAAGAATGGGTTGTTACTCTTCACCAAGGATACGGAGTTTTCCAGCCCATCTGCTGCTGCGGCAGTTATTCATGGCGGGAGTGCAAACGGGCTGATCGCGTGGAGGGCAGAGGACGGCAAGACCCTCAAACAACTGGACGAGCAGAGTTAAATTACCAAGCTCTATCTCAGACCGTCGCTAAATCGAGGTCATCAACCACTCGTAGTCGCCACTGCCTTCGCCACCTTATCCGCGTCTGCTGTGATCCTATCTATCATGCCGTTGTAGTGTTCGGTATCTAGTTTGTTGATCAGCGCCAAGATGTCTTTCAGTATTGCTGGCGTTTCAGAGAGGATAGATACGTCGTGTTCTGGCTCACTGATCTGGTCGAGATGTGAGTAGGTGTGGAGAAATCGGAGGATTCTGGATTTTTTGCCGACCTCAAAGTCTACCTGTTCCAGCTTGTCATATAACTCGCCAGCTTGGCCCGGTATTTTGAATGCGAGAAAAGCCTCCAAGAGCCGTCGTGCCACATTCGGTAGTCCATAATAGGGTGAGAGCGTGTCTTGCGCGAGCGTTCTGTTCGCCTCATCGACAACACGCTTGAACAGGTATTGATATTCCGACTCAAAGTCCCTAAGAAGCGGGTCGAGTGTGCTCAAGATAGAGTTGCGCCCGGCTCCGTTCACATGCGCCCTGACCATGTAGAACTGAGCGGGACGCTTCGTTATGTCGGGCTTCTTCTGGCCTTTCATCTTCTCAAACCAGTGCCGCACCTGTCTAAAAAACGTGAAATTGTGCGTGAGAACGAATAGTTGTCCAACCTGCGCGGTTCTGGCCCGCATGTACCCGAATGCGCAGTACAGTGCATTGCTGTCTAGGCTCGATACAGGATCATCGATAACGACGATGCCGTTTGCGGCGTCAAACCCGGTGTCAGCGAGCGACTTCAGGAAGTACATTAAGGCGATTGCAGTCCGCTCACCTTCGCTCAGGTTCATCGCGGGTCGCCCGTTTCTGGTGATTGTGTATCCAGTGTCCTTGACCTCAAAACGCAGTTCGTCGCTGCCGAGATAGCTTGCCATCTCAGCATTGAGTTCTTCTGCCGACCTCTGGTGCTGTCGAACCTGCTTTTCCACCACACTCATTGCAGCCTGAATGCGCTCTTTCT
>DASPIK010000002.1:0-94000 GCA_035629075.1 Terriglobales bacterium
CGCTGCAAGGAACCGTTCAAACCAGCGGTGCAAAGAACGCCGCGTTGCCCGCCATGGCTGCTGCCCTTCTGACGGAAGAACCGGTCGTGCTGGAGAACATTCCCCAGGTACGCGACATCGAGACTGAGCGCAAGCTGCTCGCCGCCATGGGCGCGGAGGTTGAACTCGGGTATGGCCGCGCGCACCATCGGACGACTCTATGCTGCCGCAATTTGGCTGCGCCCGAAGCCTCTTACGAGCTCGTTAAGACCATGCGTGCCTCAACGCTCGTGCTTGGACCGCTGGTAGCGCGCACAGGCCGCGCTCGCGTTTCAATGCCCGGAGGCTGCGCCATCGGCGCCCGTCCCATCGACCTGCACATCAAGGGGCTCGAAAAGCTGGGGGCGACCATCACCCAGGAACACGGTTATGTCGAAGCCCGTTGCCAGCGCTTGAAGGGTGCCGAGATCGTCTTCGACAAGATCACCGTGACCGGAACTGAAGACATCATGATGGCCGCCACACTGGCCGAGGGCGAAACGATCCTCGAGAACTGCGCTCGCGAACCTGAAGTCGTGGACTTGGCCGAACTACTCATCAAAATGGGCGCTCGCATCGAAGGCGCGGGCACACACCAGATCCGCATACACGGCGTCGAAAAGCTCCACGGAGCACGCCACCGTATCATCCCTGATCGCATCGAGGCCGGTACGTTTATCGTTGCTGCGGCGCTTACCCAAGGCGAAATCAAGGTGGCTAATTGCAACCCGCGCCACCTCACCGCGCTCATTCAGAAGCTACGCGAAACCGGCGTGGACCTTCGCGTCGAAGATGATGCTGTCGTCGTTACTGGGGGCAAGCCGCTTCAGGGTGCCGATATCACCACCGAGGAATATCCGGGCTTCCCCACCGACATGCAAGCGCAGTACATGGCGCTCGCCACACAGGTTGACGGCGTCTCGGTCGTTACGGAGAACATATTCGAGAACCGCTTCATGCACGTGCAGGAACTCGTGCGCATGGGCGCCAACATCAAAATTGACGGACGCCGCGCGGTGGTCCGCGGTAAGGCCCCGCTGAGCGCCGCCGCGGTCCAGGCATCCGATTTGCGCGCGTCCGCGTCGCTCGTAATCGCAGCCCTCATCGCCGATGGCGAAACCATCATCGACCGCGTGTACCACATCGACCGCGGCTACGAACGTATCGAAGAAAAGCTTCGCGGCCTCGGAGCCAAAATCCGCCGCATCGGCGAAATGTTCCCGAAGAAGGCGACTGTGCCCGCGAGCGCGTTGTAGCGCAACGGGCGGGGCCGACGTTCCTCAACACGGCGTCATCCTGAGCGCAGCGAGGGTCTGCATTTCGCCTGCGCCAAGTTGCGCTTCCAGTAACGGGGTACCCCCACCCGGCGAAATCAGTGAAATCTGTCCTTCTAAAGGACTTACATCTGTAGATCAGATCAGTGGTTGATCAGATCACTGCACACTTCTCGGTGGAACCTATTTTTACTGCTACGTCACTACCGGGAGTCTTCAGAATTAGGACAATGCCATTGCTTCCAGATGAATGTAACAGTGGATTTCAGGGAGTGAACAACGAGGGCGGATTATTTCTAGATTCGGAACAAGGGTCGGGTGGCTCACATCTCCCTTTCCCCAAGCAAACTCGATGATGCGTTGCATGTCACTGGAATTCCGTGATCATGGCTCGCTGCTTTTCCTCGGCAACAGAACAACATCGTTGGGACTGTTCCCTGTTGGCAAACCAGATTCAGAACCGGGGCCGGAAATCGATGCCAATGCGCCATTTTGCGGAATCGATACTGTACAACGCGAGGTGTCCGGGGTTGATGCGGGAGACAACCAAGAACTTGGAACTGGGAGAAACGGCAACGGAAGAGGGTGTTTGCCCATCGTGAAAAGGTGAGCCCGCAACTGGGGTCACAGCCCCCGTAACAGGGTTCAACACGTAAGCAAGAATTCCATTGTCGAAGAACGGGTCGGCAACATACACAAACCTCCCGTTCGGAGCGAAAACCGGCCCTTGCGTCATGTACCCGCTTTGTAGGCGCGAACTCGGCGATTCTTCCAGGCTCCCCGATGCCTGGATATTGTACACAAGCAGTTTTTCTGACGTGTCGGTTGTTGCAAACAAATACTTGTCAGTAGGATCGACCGCAAGCCCCTTCAACGTGAATCCCGTGTGCACGGCTCCTGTCGATAGCGGGGTCAGTGCGGCCGTGAGAGTATCGACAGAGGATATACTGATTGCATCCGTATCGTTCCACGTAGTATAGAGAAACTGGCCGGAGTGGGTCAGCGCTAAGATCGCCCCTTGTGATGTGACTGGGAAAGGCGAATCTGCAAGAGATTCAAGGTCGCCGGTCTGTGTATCGACCCTGAATGCCTCGACCGCACTCGGGGATGTTCCCACATAGAGAAATTTCCCGGAAGGAGCTATCGCGAGGTCCCATGGTTTTGCGGAAGGGTTAGTCAGAGGAATAGCTGACCCCGCTGATTGAATTCCTCCTTTTCCGTCCAGATGAAACCTTGAAATCGTCCCATCGGCAGCATTTGACACGAACAAGAACCGACCATCTGGCGTAACAACAGAACTACCAGGTAGCGTGCCGGTCCCTACTGATTTCCCGCCGACAAGGTGCCCGTCCGCTCGTCGAGCCGAAAAGACATGACCGAATTGCTGTTGGTATTGACTACGTAACCTACGACTGTCCGTTGCGGTTGCGCTGGAAGCGGGGGCGAGCTGGAGTGACCTCCGCATCCGGAGTAGAAAAGCACGAACAGGAATCCCCAAAGCGATTGTTTCACAATCACCCTCCTGATCTGCCCAGCAATTATGCTGATCTCAAATGTGCAAGTAAATAGCTGGTTTTTTGAGAAATCTCCGGCTCATTTCTAAAGCTATCGAAGAAAACCGCGAAGCACAGGCACCAGGTCGTAAGAAACTCGTTAGAACTTTCGTGCCACGAAAAAAGCCGCGACTCTCGCCGCGGCTCTCTCTTTCTGATCTGTGCAAACCCGCGTAAATCCGCGGTTAACTCCTACCGCCGTCCACGACCACCGCCGCCACCGCCATGACGTCGACGTCCGCCGCGGCCACCGGGGCCACCGGGACGCCCGCCGCCGGGACGCGGTCCGCGGTCACGAGCAGGCTCAGCGCTGCCGCCGTCGCCCTCGACGCGGTTGAAGTTCGGCTCTTCATCGCTGAACTCCTCGCCGCCTTCGATTGTCACGACCGGGGTTTCGCCCAGCTCGATGGTGCCTGCGCCTTCTGCCTGCGCCATCTTCGCGCGCTGCTCTTTCAGGATGGCCTTGCGCGACAGTCGGATGCGGTTGCCTTCGATTGAGAGCACTTTGACCAGAACTTGATCGCCTTCTTTTAGCTCGTCGCGAATATCCTTGATGCGGTGCTCGGCGACTTCGCTGATGTGCAGCAAGCCATCCGTGCCCGGCAGGATCTCGACGAACGCGCCGAAATCGGCCAGTCGCGAAACTTTGCCCAGGTATGTCTTGCCAACTTCAGCCGTCGCGGTGATCTCGCCGATCATCTGCATGGCCTTCGCAGCCGCTGCCTGGTCAGCCGACGATACGTTCACGCGACCCGAGTCTTCCACATCAATCTTCACGCCAGTGGCTTCGACGATGCCGCGAATAACCTTGCCGCCCGGCCCAATCAGATCGCGAATCTTGTCGGTCGGGATCTGCATGGTGTAGAACCGCGGCGCATATTCGCTGATGGTGGTGCGCGGCTCAGGCAGGATTTCGTTCATCTTGTCCAGGATGTGCATGCGCCCGCGCTTTGCCTGCTCCAGCGCCTCGCGCATGGTCTGGGCCGTGATGCCGCTGACCTTGATGTCCATCTGAAGCGCGGTGATTCCCCGGCGGGTACCGGCCACCTTGAAGTCCATGTCGCCGTAGTGGTCTTCGGCGCCCGCGATGTCCGACAGGATGGCGTAATCATCGCCTTCCTTCACCAGACCCATAGCAATGCCCGCCACCGACGCCTTCAGCGGAACGCCGGCGTCCATCAGCGACAAGGTTGCGCCGCAAACCGAAGCCATCGAGGAGGATCCGTTCGACTCCAGAATGTCGGAGACGACTCGCATTGCATAAGGCCAATCTTCTTCCGACGGGAGCACGGCCGAAACCGCGCGCTCGGCCAGTGCACCGTGGCCGATCTCACGACGGCCTGCGCCGCGGAGGAACGCCACTTCACCAACTGAGAACGGCGGGAAGTTGTAGTGCAGCATGAAGCGCTTCTTCGCTTCGCCCTCAAACATCTCCAGGCGCTGCATGTCTTCCGAGGTGCCGAGCGTGGTCGTTACGAGTGCCTGAGTTTCACCACGCGTGAAGATCGCCGAACCGTGGGTGCGCGGCAGAACGCCTACTTCAATCCAGATCGGGCGAACTTCGTCGAACGCACGACCGTCCGGACGACGCTTCTGATTGATCACCTGCTCGCGGAAGATGCGCTCGCGAAGCAGTTCGAAGTACTTGGACAGCTTCGCTCGCCCTTCGTCATCGTCTTCGGCAATGGCCTCTTTCAGCTCGGTCTTGATCTGCTTGACCAGCGTGGCGCTTTCCTGCTTCGGATGCTTTTGGGTATCGAGCGCGTCGGCGAGGCGTTCGCCAACTTTGCTTCGGAGCTCGTTCAGGTACGCTTCGTCGGTCTCGACTGCCGCCACTTCGCGACGTGCCTTGCCATGCTCTTTCGCGAGCTGCGAAATAGCCGCGCAGATCTTCTTGATTTCGTTGTGAGCGAATTCAATGGCCTCAACGACCGTCTCTTCGTCTACTTCGCTCGACCCGGCCTCGATCATCACGATGCCTTTTTCGGTGCCCGCAACCATCAGGCGAAGCGGGCCGTGACGTCCTTCTTCATAGGTCGGGTTCACAATGAACTTGCCGTCCACCATGCCGATTCGCACTGCGCCAATCGGACCATCGAACGGGATGTCGGAGAGAGCCAGAGCGCACGACGCAGCGTTCATCGCTGCAACATCCGGATCGTTCTGGGTGTCGGCCGACAGCACCATTGCGATCACCTGAGTTTCGCTCCGGAACCCTTCGGCGAACAGCGGCCGGATCGGCCGGTCGATCAAGCGACTCACGAGTACTTCGCGCTCGCTGGGACGGCCTTCACGCTTGATGAATCCGCCGGGGATTTTGCCTCCGGCATACGTATATTCGCGGTAATCAACGGTGAGGGGGAAAAAATCAATACCTTCCCGGGCTTCCTGGTTCGCAACAGCGGTCGCCAGGACCACGTTTTCGCCAAATCGAACGACAGCAGAGCCATGCGCCTGCTTCGCTATTTTGCCTGTCTCGAATGACAGGACCTTTCCGCCTTCCAGCTCAACACTGATTTGGTGGACTTCAGGCTTCATTATTCATCCTTTTATTTGAGGAGGGCACCCCGTCCATGCGTGGAGTACGCATGTGCCGCCAGCCGCTGCCGGCTTGCCGGGTGGGAGATCCATTGAGCGCATATAGATGGGCATGCCCGGCACACGACTTCGCATGCCGGGGCACCAATGTCCGCACAGCCTGTTGAGACGCACCCGTATCGCTCGTGGTGGCGTCTTCGTTGCCAAACGACGCCTACTTGCGGATGCCGAGTTTCCCGATAACGGCTTTGTAACGCTCGGAATCGTATTTTTTGAGGTAATCCAGCAAGCGACGCCGCTTGCTGACCAGCATGAGAAGTCCACGCCGGGAAGCGTGGTCTTTCTTGTGCGTCTTGAAATGCTCCGTCAACTCACCAATGCGTTCGCTCAAAAGCGCGATCTGAACTTCCGGACTCCCGGTGTCGGTCTGGTGGGTACGGTACTCGTCGATTAGGGTCTGCTTACGCTCTCTGGCTAACACTGAACCGGATGCACTCCTGCTTCTGTTCTAAATTCTCCAGTAACTGCTTGAGGGTAACATGTCCGTCAAACTGCTGTAAAGGTGAGTAGTTGCAATCGAGTCGCCAACCGTAGCAGGACAGTTAAGGCCCCAGCGTCCGCTCCCTCTCCGCCTGAGTCATCTGGCTCCACAGCATCTCACGGTTCCGCTCCACCCACATGCTCTTGCTACCTGCCTCTCTGGCAAGCGTAAACCAGTTGTAGGCTTCGGCGCGATCCATCGGCACGCAGTTCCCAGTTGCGTAAAGACCTCCGAGTTTGCTGCGTGCGGTCGCGCTGCCCCGATTAGCCGCTATGCGCAGGTAGACCAGAGCCTGATCGCAGTTCTTTCGTACACCTCTTCCGTACAAATACCTTTCCGCCCTCGCCACCATGTCGGCATCGGGATCTCTCTCGAGCGGGGCCGCAGACCTGCTTGCGGGCCGGCTGCTGCTGGGCGACGCGGGCTCCGCAGACTCAGACGCGTCGCCTTCATCGCCGACTGAGGCATCTGCGCGCTGCTCGGACGTCCCCGGCTCCGAAGCCGAATCAGCGGTCGCCTGATCTGTATCTGGCTCAGACGCCCTGCCCTGCGCGGTCACACTGCCGGACCGGTTGCCCCCATTCGAAAACGAGTCAGGATCAGCGCTGTTTGGTGATGCAGGGGATTTTCCGGGAGCCTCTTCAGCCGTTAGCGTATCGGAGCCGGTCCCATTTGCTTCATCGCTCTGGGCTGCTGGAGCAGTGCTGGTATCGCCAGTGGTAGCTTTTTCCGTCTCGTTGCTGCTGGGAATTGCAGCCGTGGCACCCGGACCGTCACGCGCACTCTTAGGCTGCTCCGTCCCTTGCTCCGCCTTGGCAGTAGGTTCCCCGGTCGGACTCCCTGCGTCCGCCTGCTGCCCCCTGTGTCGCCCAATGATGGTGGTGTCCCAGTTCCAGTTCTGTTTCCACTGGTAGAAAAGGAAAGCGGCGCAAGCCAGCACAATCAGCGCTGCGATCAAATACCGGGCGCGCCCTGATCGTGGTTCGTCCTCATACAGGTACGCAAGGTTTGCACTGGCATCGCGCTCCGGTTCGCCAAGCCCTAAGAACGATGGCCCGCTGATCGGATCCCGATACACCGCCGCGGGTTCACCAGCATCTGAGGAGCTACGCTCTTCACTGATCTGAGTGCTTGTAATCGTGGAAGGGGTCTCAAGTAGCGGAATTGCGTCTTCGCGATGGCGCGCGGAGCCCCGGTCGGCACCGACATCTCCGAAAGCCTCGGCGGCATCTCCGTAGGATGCGCGGTCCCGGTGGGATACCTGCTCAGGTTTCCTGTCGGTGGCACGCCGTCGAAGATCACCGAGTGACGATGAACCGCCCAACCCTCTGTCCTCGGCACGTCTTTGATACTCTCTCAACTGGCTCTGCTGCCGCTCTACTTCTTCGCGGAAGGCGGACGAGACCGGTCCACCTGGGAAAACCACGGTGTCGACAGGTTCGGCGTACGCGCGCTCCGGGGCGTCAAGAGCCGAGCCGCACTGACCGCAAAACCGGTTTGTCTCCGGATTATCGCTGCCGCAACCACTACAACGCACGTCTACTCCTGCCATGCTGGCTGCCGACCGCACACCTCAGCACCAGCGATCACCATGTTCCGCTGACCTTCTGGTTGGATGTGTACCTGCAGCGAAGGGTTACTGGATGTATTTCTTGCCTGTCGCACAAACAAAAGCAGCCCGTTTCCGGGCCGCTTTGATTTATCACCCATGCACGATCGCATCAGTCGAGAATCGGCAATGCCAGCGGTTTTTCGACCAAGTGCTGCAGTGTCGCAATCTCCTTCAGAGCGGCATGCAATTGCGAATTCGCACACCGTTCTAACGTGATGACGAAGGGCAACTGTTTTCGCTCGAATCCTCTTTCCTGCAACACCGAATCGATGTTGATTCCGTGCCTCGCGAATACTGTGGCCAGCGCTGCCAATATCCCCGGCTGGTCGTCGATGACGAAACGAACGTAGAAGGCACTATGGTAATCGGGCGCGACCTTCGCCTGCTGCACCTCGTCGTTGATGGTCAGACGCGATCCCCCGTTTGCTATCGCTACAAGGTCCGAAACCACAGCTACCGCGGTAGGATCTCCTCCTGCCCCGAAACCTGAGAAGACGTTGTCGCCGCCAAACTCACCTGTTGTGACTACAACGTTCCGGCTCCCTTGCAGAGTTCCTGCGGCTGACGACAGCCGCACAAGAGCAGGCTGCACCCACGCGGCAACTGCTTGGCCATCCGACCTCGCTCGCGAGATTTGCCGAATCGTACATCCGATGCGCTTGGCGTAAACGAAGTCCACAGGCTGAACGCCACCAATGCCACGGGCCGGGATGTCCGACACATTCACTTCACGCCGCAGCGCCGTTCTCACCAGGATGACCAACTTCGCACGCGCATCCAGACCCTCGACGTCGTCCGTCGGGTCCGACTCTGCGTAGCCGAGCGCCTGGGCACCAGCCAGGGCATCGGCGAACGATATCCCCTCGTTCTCAACCCGGCTCAGGATGTAATTGCAGGTGCCATTCAGAATTCCCTTGATCTCGACAATGCGATCCCCACCTAAGCCTGCCCCTAGTGCGGGGAGCACGGGCATTCCGCCGCAAACCGAGGCACCGTAGGCGATCGTGAGACCCGCCGTGCGCGCCCGTTCAAAAAGTTCCGGCCCGTAGGTTGCGATGAGTTGTTTGTTGGCTGTAACGACCGATTTGCCGGCGTGGAGTGCGCTTTGTACCAGTTCCTTCGCTGGGTGAAGCCCCCCGATGAGTTCAACTACGATGTCGATATCCGGGGCCAGCGCAGCATTGAAATCGTCAGACCACACGACATCAGCCGGAGCCCAGTCCACGCGCTTACGTTCTACGTTGCGGTTGATGACGTGCGTGAGCCGCAACGAACTCCCGCTATCTCCGCACAGAATCTTGGCTACTGATCGCCCGACCGTACCAAATCCCACAATGGCAACATTCTTGACCGCACCAGCGACCTCAAAGGCGCTGCTCACTGCCGCTTCTGGCGAAACCAACACTGCACTTCCTGCTGCTTCCATGATCTCTCCTATTAGTACGCCTGTGCGGCGTTGCCACCACTCACGATGGCGGCTGCCGAGGGCTCTGCCGTCGCGGCGTCGTTGAAGGAACCGCTGACGCTGCCTGCGGCTTCCGGGCCCGGTTTCCCAAACAACGCCGAGTGCAGTAGTCGAATAGCTGTTTCCGCATCGGCGTCGTCGACAACGACTGCGAGATTCGTCCGCGATGCCCCCTGCGATACCATTCGAACTTCAAGATCGCGCAGCGCGTCGAAAACTGTGGCAATCACCTCGGGCGAAGCGAACAAGTCATGCCCCACCAGGCAGAGAATCGCCTTCCCTGCCTCGTGCTCGACAGCGCCGATGGTTGCGAGTTGCGTCTCTATGGCCTCTGCCGCGTTCCCTGGCGCGATCGCGATTGACACCGTGCTCTCCGAACTACACACCAGTTCCACGGGACAGCGGTTCTGGTCGAGCACATCGAACACGTTTTGGAGGAATCCTTGCCGCTCCAGCACTCGGCCAGCACTCACGCTGAATACCGACACGCCACGCTTGGCAGCTATGGCCTTGACTCGGGATCCACGTCCGCGCACGTCTCGCTGAATGCATGTGCCGCGAGCTGTCGGGTTGAAGGTGTTAAGAACCCATACGGGAATCCCTTGCTGGACGGCAGGCACCAGCGTAGCCGGGTGAATGACCTTGGCACCGAACGCCGCCAGTTGTGCCGCTTCTTCGAATCCGATCTCGTCCACTGTGCTGGCTTCAGGACAGACACGCGGATCCGTGGTCATGATTCCATCAACATCCGTCCAGATCTCAACCCGGTTAGCCTGCAGACAGCCGCCGAACACCGCCGCGGAGAAGTCGGAGCCACCGCGTCCGATCGTCGTAGTAACTCCATCCACCGTTGCCCCGATGAATCCGCCTAGCACCGGGACGATCCCGCGGCCAGCTACCGGTGCAACATTCGCCAGCAAACGCGCCTCGGTCTCGCTGAATAGCGGAACAGCCCGCGTATGCTGTCCGTCTGTGATCATGCATTCCCTACTGTCGATGAATTTCGAGTTCACACCTGCCGCGGCCAGCGCCGCCGCGACGGTTTTGCTCGAGATAAGTTCGCCGAACGCTGCCACCGCGTCGATGGTCCTCGGCGACAACTCCCCGACCGCTGCAACCCCGCCTAGCAACCGCTCCAGCGTATCCAGGTCCCGCTCGATCTCACGCAGGAGTTCCACCCGAACCGTGGACTCCAACAATCCGCCTGCAATCTCAATGCTTCGCCGCCGCAGCACATCAACGCTCTTCAATACGGCATGAAGCTTTCCGCGTATGGCCAACTGCCCGGCGCGCAGCAACGCGTCCGTCACTCCGGAGAACGCACTGACAACAACCACTGGCCGTTCCGAAACGCGGCTCTTCACAATTCCAATGACACGCCGAACCGCGTTCGCATCTGCCACCGACGTACCACCAAACTTCATCACGATCATGTCTGGTCCCTTACTCTTTTTCCGCGCCGTTCGTCTGTCCTAGTCCGCCGGCGCAAGCTCTGCCGCATTCACTTGGCAGATGGCACTCACAACTTTCTGGAACTCGCTCTGCCGGTCACCCACAAACGGCGCGACGAGCGACACCAAAGTTTGCGGCTCCGCGAGGAATGCGTCGTGTCCGTGATCACTTACGATTTCGCCGTACTGGCAATCCACCCCAGTTGCAGTCATCTGCTGAGCAAGTGCTCGCACATCCGCCTCGGGAAATAGCCAGTCGGAAGAAATTCCCACCAGCAGCACGCGAGCTTTGATCCGTCGCAGAGCGTCGCCATCCGATCCATACCATCGCGCGAAGTCGAACGTATCCATCGTCTTGGTGATCGAGATGTACGAGTTGGCGTCGAATCGGTTGACGAACTTCTCGCCCTGGTGGTCAAGGTATCCGGCAACGTCGAAACGCCCCTGCTTGTCTGTATGCGGGTCTTCGCCATTGCGGTTTGGCTTGCGTCCGTATCTCTGATCGAACAGTTCGATCGATTTGTACGTACACATCCCCAGCCCGCGTGCCAGCGAGATGCCTTCACTTGGCCCTTTTCCGGCCTCATACCACCCTTGCTCAAATGCTGGATCGAGTTCGATCGCTCGCCGCTGAAGATGATTTAGCGCCAGTCCCATCGCGTTCAACCGCGCGGCCCCGATGCTGATGCAGGTGTCAACGCGATCCGGATGCTCAATGGCCCACGTCATCGCCTGCATGCCGCCTATCGACGCACCAATCACAACGCGCAGCCGCTTAATGCCGAGGACGTCGAGCACCGCCGCTTCCGCCCGCACCCAATCGCGAACCGTGACCAAGGGAAAGTCCGGTCCCCATGCTCGTCCCGTTTCCGGGTTGATGCTGGTGGGCCCAGTCGAGCCATAGCAGGACCCAAGGACGTTCACGCAGATGACACAGTCCCGCTTCACGTCGAAAAGTTCGTCAAAAAGCTCGGCCCACCAGTCCGCCACACGCGCCGATCCCGACAACGCGTGACAAACCAGCACGGCATTGCTTTTGTTCGCGTTCAACTCGCCGTATACGGCATAGTGCAGCATCGCCGCTTTCAGCTTTACGCCGCTTTCAAGGCGAAAGTTGTTGAGCTGCAGGTCGCCTTCGAATGCCGGTTGCAGAATCTCGCCCATAGTTAACCTCTCGCGGCAACTGGAGCCAGTGCGCTATTTGTCGCCACTTTCAACGCTTGATCCAAGTCTTCGAGGATGTCAGCGATGTCTTCAAGACCAACCGACAGGCGAACGAGTTCCGGGGTGACTCCGGTATCGCGCTGTTCCTGTTCGCTCAATTGCTGGTGCGTTGTGGAAGCCGGATGAATGACCAGCGATTTGGCATCGCCGATGTTGGCTAGCAAGCTGAACAGTTGCAGCGAATTGATGAACTGCTTCCCTGCTTCGTAGCCGCCACGGATTCCAAACGTCACCAGAGCACCCGCGCCGGCTGGCAGGTATTTCTGCGAAAGCGCGTGATACCGCGACGATTTCAGGCTGGGATAATTGACCCACTCCACATCGGGGTGCTTCTCCAGGAATTCAGCCACGGCCAGCGCATTTTGCGAGTGACGCTCCATGCGGAGGTGCAACGTTTCCGCGCCTTGAAGCAGAAGGAAAGCGTTGAATGGTGAGAGGCACGCGCCCGTGTCGCGCAATCCCTGCACGCGAGCTTTGAGAATGAACGCCAGCGGGCCGAAGGCTTGCGTGTAGCTGACGCCGTGATACGACGGATCGGGCTCAACGAAGTAGGGGAACCTACCGCTCGCAGCCCAGTCGAACTTACCGCTGTCGACGATCACGCCACCAATCGAAGTCCCGTGCCCACCGATGAACTTCGTTGCCGAGTTCATGACGATGTCAGCACCAAACTCAATGGGTCTGCAGAGTGCGGGGGAAGCGGATGTGTTATCGATGATCAGCGGGAGACCATTGTCGTGCGCGACTTCCGCCAGTTTGGCTATATCTGTCACATCGAGCTTCGGATTACCAAGCGTTTCGGCGAACACCGCTTTGGTCTTGCTGTTGATGGCCTTGCGCAACCCTTCTAAATCCTCGGCGTCAACGAATTGAACTTGAATGCCCAGCTTCGGAAACGTGTAGTGAAACAGGTTATACGTTCCGCCGTACAGTGAAGTTGTGGAGACAATCTCGTCGCCCGCGTTGGCCAAATTCTGAATGATGAGCGTGGCCGCCGCCTGTCCCGACGCCGTTGCAAGCGCCGCCGCGCCACCCTCCAACGCCGCCACACGCTTCTCGAACACGTCTGTGGTAGGGTTCATGATGCGCGTGTAAATGTTTCCGAACTCAGTCAGCCCAAACAGACGCGCGGCGTGATCAGCATCGTCGAACACGAACGAACTGCTCTGATAGATCGGCACCGCCCGGGCTTTCGTCGTCGGGTCGGCTGTCTGTCCTCCGTGAACTGCATTTGTTGCGAGTCGGAATTTTTTCTCGTCCGTGCGTCTCTCCGCGCTTACTCCGCTTCCGTTCTTCGACATCTCTACTCCTCGTAGCTTCCCGTCGGCCCTCGCCGAATCTAGTTACTGTTGAGTGGTGTGCAAAAACAAAACGACCCACGATTTGGCTGTGTAGGCCGTGACCGTGGGTCGTTTAGAACTGTGCGATTAGGCTGCTAGCTATGCTTATGCGCCTCTACGCGGCCCCCGATCACGGCAACACATGGCCATAGCCATGCACATGGCCATGGTCGTGGTCATTCGCTGATCGGTATGGACCGTCGCAAACATCGTTGCGTGAAACTACCTTAATCGAAACCTCGCTGTCAACCCGAGACACTCAACTGCGCTTCAGCACGAGTGAACTGCACAATTCGCGCACCAAACCGCTTTCAACTGTGGATCGAGTCAGGAGCTTGAAACTTCAACGGTTGGCACTTGCCGTTTCAGATTGCCTGTGTCTGCTGTTGCGGTTCATGAAGGCTGACCCTTAACCGTTCGACTCGCCTGTCAGTGCTCTGTAGCACTTCGAACCGCAGGCCATCGTCGTCGACCACTTCGCCCGGCTTCGGTATGTGCCCCAGCAACTCACTTACCAGGCCTGCGACCGTAGTAGCTTCTCGGGACTCTGGCCTGACTCCTAACAAGTCATCAAGGCGATCGACGTCGAGGCTGCCGGGGACTACGTAACTCGTTTCATTCTCCCGTACGACGTCGCTCTTCGCCTCGCGCTCGTCGCGAATCTCGCCGACAATCTGCTCAACAAGGTCTTCCATCGTAACCAGGCCGGCAACGCCCCCATACTCGTCGATAACGATTTCGAGATGGACGTTTTCCTTCTGCATGTCTCGGAGAAGGTCGCTGACGCGCTTCGTTTCCGGTACAAACAGGACATCGGTGTGCATTAGGTCACCGACGGTTTTTGTATGCGCCTCCGCATCCGCAACCTGCAGCACGTCGTGCGCAAAGACGAGGCCGACCATGTCGTCGAGTGAATCGCGATATACCGGCACACGCGAAAACGGCTTGGTTCGCAGCAACTCGGTGAACTTGTCCACAGTCATCGTGACCGGCACCGCAACGATATCCGGTCGCGGCGTCATCACGTCACGCACAGTCTTGTCACCGAATTCGACTACAGACTGAATGAGTTCGCGGTCGCTCTCTTCGAGAATGCCTTCTTCCTGCCCCGCCTCAATGAGGGCATCCACCGCTTCAGACGGTGTTTCAGGCTCGGGCTCCGAGTACTGCTTCGTCAAGGCGGCCACGGATTGGCAGAAACCGAGCAACAGCGTTACAGGCAATGCGAGATAAATCAGGACTCGGAACACTGGCGCAAGCGGAACCGCCCACTCACCCTTCGTGCGCGAGAAGAAGATAAAGGGGATGAGACGGTGGAACACGACTACGATCAGCACGATGCTGATTACGGCCTGCACAAGCTGAGCTCGCGACCATGCCGCGTCGCGAAATACAGAGTAGCCGATCACCAGGCCAATGCCGGCCATGATCAACGGCGTTAGCACCGCGATCGAGAGTTGTGCCCGGTCGCGGCCAGCACCAAGTCGCGGCTCAATCTTCTCCTCAAATATGTCGATGTTTTCCTGAAACTCTCGGGATAGAAACTTACCCGCCTCGTCATAGACCCGGTCCGCATACGACAGCAGCGTCAGTACTGCAATCAGCGCACACAAAAGCACGAGCAGACCAAGAGTCATGATCGTCCTCCTGTTCTGCTCCTTCGCGTGACACCGGCCAGCGATCCTTTACGAGAGCCGTTCTCGGCCGAACCTTGTCGGCTTTTTCTCGTGGCTAGAGTGGCACGGCTCCGTGGGACGACACCGGAAAGACCATCACTACCCTGAATCGTTCTTTCGATGAGGCCGTCAGGAAGTCGCAATGACTTGCGGAGCTTGCGCTCCTTCCGCTCCATCTTGCCCTCGTCATGTTCGTGATCGTAGCCGGCGAGATGCAGCAGACCGTGGAGCACCAGGATTTTTAGCTCCATTGCGCCTGAATGGCCATACTGCTTCGCACTTTCGGCAGCAATGTCGCCCGAGACAACTATGTCCCCCGCGAAATCAGGCTGGAATTCTTCAGCGGCAGGAAAAGACAGAACGTCGGTAGGTTTATTTTTCTTTCGGAACCGGCGATTCAGCTCACGGACGGCGTTGTTGCTGGTGATGACAACGTTCACTTTGCCGCGCAACCCGACTTCCCGCCGCGCCCTTGTCAGGAACCTCGCAAGCGAACCCTCGCTTGCTCCGTCCACCTCTGATTCAAGAATAATCAATCTTACTTTGGCCCGCGGTTGCGAGCCCCTCTCTTCTGCAGGCCTCACGGCGCTGTAAATGCGAAAACGGGAGGACGCGCTCGGCATCCCCCCGCTCAATGGTACTAGATTCTATTCTTCCTGGGCCAACTCGTCCGCGCCGACCGGCACAGGCTCCGGAACGGCGTGTTTTGTTCCGTTCCCATTGCCGTTCTTGCCGTTACCTTTGGACTCCAGCAAGGACATCTGGATCTCGTTCCGCGACTTGAAGTCGTCGTAGGCGCGAATGATCCTTTGAACGAGCTGGTGACGTACCACGTCCGACTCATCGAAGTGAATGAACGATATTCCGTCCACGTCGCGGAGGATATCCATCGCTTCAAGCAGACCACTTCGTCGGGCATTGGGCAAGTCGATCTGTGTAATGTCGCCGGTGATCACGGCTTTCGAATTGAACCCCATGCGAGTGACGAACATCTTCATCTGTTCCGAGGTCGTGTTCTGCGCCTCGTCAAGAATGATGAACGAGTCGTTCAATGTGCGGCCGCGCATGAACGCAATCGGAGCGATCTCGATAATGTTCTTCTCGAGATAACGATCAACCTTCTCCGGTTCCAGCATGTCGTAGAGCGCGTCGTAGAGCGGACGCAGATAAGGATCGACTTTTTCCTGCAGCGTTCCGGGCAGGAAGCCAAGCCGTTCGCCCGCCTCGACTGCCGGTCTGGCCAGAATGATCCGGTTGACTCTCTTCGCCAGTAGCGCCGAGATAGCCATCGCGACGGCCAGGTAAGTCTTTCCAGTTCCGGCCGGACCGATCCCAAACACCATGTCGTGCTTCTCGATTGCATCGAGATAGCGACGCTGGTTCGTACTCTTCGGCTGCACAGTACGCTTGCCGAACGACCGCTGACGTCCCGACTCTGCCAACCCGCGGAGTGTTACCGAGGGATCCGCCGCCAGAACTCGCAGCATCGAACCCAGGTCTCCGTTATTGAACACGTAGGCAGAGCGCTGCAAGTGCTCGTAATCGAAAAATACCTGTTCGGCCCGTGCCACATCCCTTGGCGCGCCGTCGATCTCTATCGAGTCGGTTCTCAGGTCTATCGTTACATTCAATCCGTCTTCCAGTACGCGCAAGTTCTCGTCCCGCGTACCAAAGAGCGTTTCGATGTTCGGACTGATGTCGATGTTCTTTTTCATTGATCCTGGAGGTCACCCCCGTGTGCCTTGCGGCACATGTACTGCTTGATTTTTATGCTGCTGCGAACTGGCCCGAGCGCATGCCGGGCTCACCCCGGCGTGCAATATCGTCCGATCATGTGCCGTCACCAGCCCTCCTGAACGCCCGGACTGTTGAGACTCCTGGCCGCACAAATTACAGGCAAGCAGTCCAAAGTCGATCGGAATGGGTTTCGCATGCTTGTCTGTTTTGGGACATGAAAGCTTGCTGGGAAAGAGGAGGCCGGATTGCTCGCCAGCAGGGCGGCTATCATTGGGCGTAGAGTACCCTGCACGTGACGGCGAGTCAACAAATAAGGGCGCTCTTTGCGGCAGACCCATCTGTTCATTTAGATGGTTCGGGAACGCTAAACGGCTCAGGCTTTTGCGATCTAATGAACGCCGGATGGCCATTCGGCTCGACGAGAATCGCTGGCCCTTACTGATCGGCAATTAAGTCCGTGCGCGGAAGCGATCCAGAAGTGCGAACACCGGAACTGCCAGCAGCGCGTTAGCAACCGCCGCTAAAACCAAGTGCCCCCAGCGGATTTCAAGAACCTGACCAGCCAAGCCTCTCCCGATCAGGTAGAAAAGGCCCTGATGCGCCAGGTAGAAGGTGAATGTCATCAGCATGCGGGACCCGGGATTCTCGACATCAAGCTTGACTCCGAGGCTTGAGGCTACGTATCCGATCACCGTCTTCGCTATGCCGTACAAGCCAAGTGGATGGTGCGTGAGGCTGTCCTGAACGATGCCGATCACGCCGCCGGTAAGCAAGCCTGATACTGGGTTCCGCCTCGCAACGGCGAAGAAAATGGTCACAAGTAACGGCAGATCAAAAATCGCGAGCCAGAAAAAACGAACTGAGACGAAGGTTTGAAAGAAGATTGCCAGCAGCGGTACAGCAATGCATACCGGCAGGCTGAACTTGTAAACCGCAACCTGCTCTCGGCTTGTGTAGAGAATATTCACGCGTACTCTGCTTCAAAATTCGTGTTTAGCTATTTTGCCTAGCTACTGGGCCGTTGGCGGCGTGGGTTTCGCTTCCGGTCTTGTTGCCGCTCCGTTCGGAGTCGCTGAACCTCGGGCGGGCGCGCTCTGCCCTGCGGATGAACTCCGCGGAGAAGCAGGTACTACAGACGTACCCGACCCCGTCGAAACCGGATTCGCCACTGCGGATGCGCCCTGAGGTTTCGGAGCCTGCCCCTGAGTGCCTGCCTGGGCCGTCTGTGCTGCAACTCCCGTCGGCACCTGGCCGGGCGGCGCGTTCTCAGGTGGCTTCACCGGCACCGATGGCAGGCGAGCAGCCAGGATGTCGGCAGCACGCTGCGGGTTCTCGGGTATGAGATCCGGTTGTCTCTCATCAATTTTCTTTATAACCAGAACTTCCTCAATGCGGTCCAATCGAGCTGATGGCTTCACCCGAATGTTGAGGAACATGTCGGTTCCCGGATTGACCGATATCACGCGACCGACCGGCAGCCCTTTGGGGTATATCCGATCGCCTCCACTTGTGAGTACCATCTCGCCCGGCTGGACCTTTTCGTCAGACATGACGTAATGCATCAAGGCATCGCCTGACGGTGTACCCCTCAGAATTCCCTGGAGGCGCGACTTCTCGAGAATCACTCCGATTCCGCTGGTCTGGTCATTGATCTCCAGAACCTGCGCCGTTGCCGGAAAGACTCGCATGATCTTGCCCACGACACCGGTTGGGGTGATCACAGCCATGTCAGGCTCAAGGCCATCTTCCGCGCCACGATCGATATAGAGAACCCGAGACGTCTCGCTTCCACTAGTCCCAATGACCTGAGCGGCGATTGTCTCGGCTATGTACTGTTCCTTGAACTTCAGCAGCGCCTGCAATCGCTGGGCCTGGCTGGCGTCTTGAAGCATGCGTACTTGCTCCATCCTCAATCGCCAGTTCTCATTCTGCAGGCGTTCATTCTCGGTCCTCAGGCTACGAATATTTATATAGTTGTGCCAGATACCGAAAACCCAGTCGCTTGTCCCTACCAACGCCTTCTGGACGGGGGTGATGGTCCTTATGGTCCAGACCCGGATCAGCGACACCGAACCCGTTTCTGTGGGCCTCTTAACTTGCACACCTAACGCCAGCACTTGTATGAAGAGTGCCAGCGCCAGTACCCACAGGTTCTTATGTCGGCTTACGATCTTGTCCATGACTGCAGTTCGTATGTCCCGCCCTGGTTGTCTTCGACGGCATGCGGGGAAAACGCATGCTCTGCTTTCACGCACGAAAGCGAGCCCCGGCAACTAGAACCAGAAACTAGAGACCAGAAACTCGCTTCCGCCACTCTTCACTATTCGATCGAGATTTTGCGCAGCAGCTTGAAATCGCTGAGCATCTTGCCCGTGCCCAGCACCACGCTCGCCAGCGGATCGTCGGCGATCGAAACCGGCAGGCCGGTTTCTTCACGGATCCGCTTGTCGAGATTCTTGAGCAACGCGCCACCACCGGTCAGCACGATGCCGCGGTCGCTGATGTCGGCCGACAGTTCGGGCGGCGTCCTTTCCAGCGCGACACGGATCGCGTTCATGATCGTGCTAACGCACTCGGTCAGTGCTTCGCGAATCTCGCCATCGTCGATCGTGATCGTCTTCGGCACGCCCTCGATGAGGTTGCGGCCCTTCACTTCCATCGTCAGCGGCTTCTCCAGCGGGTACGCCGAGCCGATTTCGATCTTGATCTGCTCCGCCGTGCGCTCGCCGATCAGCAGGTTGTACTTGCGCTTCAGGTAATTCATGATGGCTTCGTCCATCTGATTACCCGCCATGCGTACCGACCGCGAATAGACGATGCCGCTCAGCGAAATCACCGCGATATCAGTAGTGCCGCCGCCGATATCGACGATCATGTTGCCGCTCGGCTCCGTGATCGGCAACCCGGCACCAATCGCGGCCACCATCGCCTGCTCGACGAGGTGCACTTCGCTGGCCTTAGCACGGTAAGCCGAATCCATAACGGCGCGCTTTTCTACCTGCGTGATCTCGCTCGGCACGCCGATCACGATACGTGGGTGCACCAGCACCTTACGGTTGTGCGCCTTCTGGATGAAATAGTTCAACATCTTTTCCGTGACCTTGAAGTCGGCGATTACCCCGTCCTTCATCGGCTTGATGGCCACGATGTTGCCCGGCGTGCGGCCCAGCATTTCTTTGGCTTCCTTGCCGACCGCCTCCACTTCGCCGGTGTTCTTGTTGATGGCGACGATCGAGGGCTCGTTCACCACGATGCCCTTGCCCTTGGCAAACACGAGCGTGTTCGCCGTCCCCAGATCTATCGCCAGATCGCTCGAAAACATGCTGAACAGCGAGCGCAGGTTCGCGTACCGCGAGCTATGAAAACCGTTGGATGACATCAGACTTCTTCTCTCCGAACTTGCTTACTGCCAAACTTACTTACTCAAACTCAGAATCCCTGGAGTCGCACTTCGAAAGTTTTCGTGCGCGCCTTGGCGCGCCCTTTCCCGAGCGCACTAGCCGCCATTTGCACTCACCGCCTGGGGGCCCTTGCGACTGGTCACTTCTGTGCGTATCAGCTGCTCTGATTCTAGTCCAATCAGCAGCTTCTTGCGCGAGGCACACACCTGATTTTCCACTTACTCGGGCGCAGAAAATAGCCCATCCGCCCACTTCGAGGCTCACCTTGCATCAGGGGCTTTCAGCCCGAGGCGTAAGAGATTACAGCTACTACCGAATCCCGAACACGTTGCAAGAGTGCTAGTACCTGCGCGAAGTGCTCGACAACGCAGGCCCCGCCTACTCGATCACGATGCGCTTCTGCTCCGTTTTCACGCCGCCCTTTGCGTTCTGCGCAGTCACGGTGATTAAGTTCACTCCGTTCGGCAGCGGTGCGGTGAAAAAGTGGAACGTACCGTCGCCGTTTACCATCGGAACTTCCTGCCCGTTCACCATGACGCGCGCTGAAATGTCAGTCTTGCCTCTTATCTCGATCACGTGACCGTGCTGGATAAATGGTTGCAGTTCCAATGGCAGTCCAGTGGCCTCGGTGGCTCGCGCTACTACCGAGAACTGGTTGCGCTCACTCTCGACAGACTCCTTGCCCTTCGCGTCAAGCGAGGTTACCAGCCAGTAGTAGCCGCCTTCCTTCAGGCCAGACACCTTGACCTGCGGCTCCGTTGCAATCCGATCGAAAACGGTCGACGAGAAGTACGGATTTTTCGAGATACGTACACGGTACCCACGCACGCCGGCGACTGGCGTCCAGGAAAATTCGACGGGTTTCGACGGAGTGGAAACGTAAACGGGACTCATGTTAGCCGGCTGAATCAGTGTTGGTGGCCCTATCTCGCGGGCTTTCGTCATCTGCTGGGAGCCACTGCGGAAGCTGACTTTCTCCCAATTCGACAACATTACGCTCTCGCCACCTCGAGTGACTTGGCCAGAACCCTTCTTCAACAAGATTTCGTGCTGGTCTGCACGCGGGTCATTGTGGACCATCGCCGCTGATTGTGGTGCGAGGGCGGCCTTAGCTCCGGCTACGCGCACTTCTGACCGCGAACCTTCGATGTAGGTTGCTGTCGCGAGATCGACAGTACCGGTGGTCACCTGTACGGCGACCTGGGTCTGCTGCGACGAGTTGGTCGAGTTCTCTTCGATGACGATCAGCGAGTCCTGCTTGATTGTGTAGCTGGTGCCATCGGCAAACACCACCTTGGCCATGCCCTCGGAGGATGTCTGGACGACGTCACCTTTCTCCAGCGGCACACTGTAATCGGCAGCGACCCACGAGTTGCCCGTAGCTTTCTTCACGCGTACGGTGCCGTCGATGTTCGTGAAATGGGCCTGTTGTGCGCCTTCGAGATCGGCTTTTCGAACGTTCCCGGCCGCTACTCCGATCTTCTCCAGACCGCGATTAACGGCAGCGACAGCCCCCATGACCAGAGGGGAATCAGGGAATGCGAAGTAAGTGACCGTCCCAATAATCACCGTGCCTGCCAACACGGACAGGGCCACGCTTCGATAGGTGACCGTCATCCATGAAATCAGGAACTCGGAATTCTTTTTTCGTGCCACAGATTCAGTGTATTACCGGGATTCAGTGCTGCGAGACTAGCATAACCAGCATTCCCCTCAAATAGGGTAAATAGCTTGATACTCGTTACTTTCGGATCATCAACCAGAATGGATGAAGAGTGAACCCGGCGCTGCCCCTAACGGAAGCAGATCTTTCGTTCATACGTTATCCGCTCCCTCGTCCCCCTCCCACTTGCCCCCTATGCACAGAACGGATAGCATGACAGGTTTTGCATTCCTTAGCACGGAGGCTGAGACGATGGCCACTGAGGCGATCGCAGGGACGGCAAGAATTTTTAAGAATCTCATCGATGGTGAGTGGGTCGAAACCCGAACCGGTGAGACATTCGAGAACATCAACCCCGCCGACACCCGTGATGTCGTTGGCATCTTTCAGAAGTCGGGCCCCGATGACGTGGATGCTGCTGTCGAATCGGCGAGACAGGCATTCAAGAAGTGGCGCCTCGTTCCAGCGCCCCGCCGCGCCGAGATCCTCTATGAAGCCTCGCGCATCCTGACCGAGCGCAAAGAACGGTACGCGCGCGACATGACGCGCGAAATGGGCAAGATTATCAAGGAGACACGCGGCGATGTTCAGGAAGCTATTGATACCGGCTACTACATGGCCGGGGAAGGGCGTCGTCTGTTCGGCGTCACAACGCCCTCTGAACTGCCGAACAAGTTCGCGATGGCTGTCCGTCAGCCTCTGGGCGTTTGCGCCATGATCACGCCGTGGAACTTCCCCATGGCCATCCCGTCCTGGAAGCTATTCCCCGCGATTCTGGCCGGCAACTGCTGCGTTATCAAGCCCGCGCAGGACACACCACTTTCCACTTTCAACTTCGTCCAGGCACTGCTTGATGCCGGCATTCCGCATGGAGTCGTCAACGTCGTGACCGGCTTCGGTTCCGTCATCGGCCGGACCATGACCGAGAACTCGGATGTCCGCGCGGTCTCGCTCACCGGTTCGACAGCGGTCGGACGTATCGTTGGCGAATCCTGTGCCAAGAGCTTCAAGCACTGCTCGCTCGAACTCGGCGGCAAGAACCCGATGATCGTCCTGGACGACGCCAACCTCGACCTGGCGCTCGATGGTGGTCTTTGGGGCGGCTTCGGAACGACCGGACAGCGCTGCACCGCCACCAGCCGCATCATTGTCCAGAAGGGCATCTACAAGCAGTTTGTCGATGAGTACGTCTCTCGCGCCAAGAAGTTGAAGGTCGGCAATGGTCTCGACGAGACGACCGAGATGGGCCCGGCAGTCAACAAGAGCCAGTTAGAAACTGACCTAAGCTACGTGCAGGTTGGCAAAGATGAAGGTGCCAAGCTGCTTTGCGGCGGCAACCGCCTCGACTCCGGCGACTATAAGTACGGCTGGTTCATGGAACCCACGGTCTTCGGCGACGTTGATCCCAAAATGCGCATCGCTCAGGAAGAGATCTTCGGCCCCGTTGTCTCCATCATTCCGTGCAACGATCTCGATCACGCCATCGAGATCGCAAACGACATCGAGTACGGTCTGTCCTCGGCGCTCTACACCAAGGACGTAAACCGTGCATTCATGGCGATGCGCGACCTTTATGCCGGCATCACCTACATCAACGCTCCGACGATCGGCGCGGAAGTTCACCTGCCCTTCGGCGGAACCAAAGCAACCGGCAACGGACATCGTGAGGGTGGTCTCGGCGCTATTGAGTTCTACACGGAGTGGAAGTCGGTTTACGTAGATTACAGCGACAAACTGCAGAAGGCGCAGATCGATCGGCCCGAGTAGTCAGTAGTAGCTGTGCTGAACGCCTGACTGACTCACCAGATTGAATGTCATCCTGAGCGCAGCTAAGGATCCATGTTTCGGGCGCGACTTCGGTCGCGCCCTTTCGCCCCTTCTTGAAATTCTCCTCTGCGCCCCCGCGTTACCTTGCGCTCTCGGCAAACTCCCCTCTCCTTGCGACCCGTCCAATTCAGAACGCTCCCCACCACCGTTCTGGTGCTAGCATTCCCGCAACTTGCATCCTTGCCGGGTGCCCGTCCACACGCTTCCGGCTGACCAGCCCCGCACCACTCACCGTTTCGGAGGCTTCCTTGAAAACCGTTTCCACGTTCATCGCCGGTTTGCTCATGCTCTGCACCGCAGTCGCGCAGAACCCGCCCTTACAAACACCAGCGGCCCAACCCACCAAGCGCACAGACATCTATCATGTGCTCTTTGCCAAAGCCGGAGTCGGCAAGGCCGCCCAACTCGGAGACGCCCTCCGAAACCAGCTTCCCAATGCGCCGATGCCCGGGCACTATTTGGTCTTGAGACATCAGCAGGGCGACGAATGGGACTACGTGGCCATAGAACATCTCGGCACGAGTGCCACAGTGAACGCGGCTGCGCCCCCAGTTCCTCCAGCCGTTCGAGACCTCTACGACTGGCACACTGATAGCTTCGTCTCGGGCCCGTCATGGGCCGAGTTTTCCCGCGCCTTGGGAATGGCACCCGAGAGCGTCGCCAAGACCGTCGACTCTGTGTACGTCGTCGCCGTGATGCGCGCCGCTCCCGGGCAGCGTGACGCGCTCGACAAGTTCATCACCGCCCCACCAACTCCTGGTGGCGCCCCGGCTGGTGAAACCGTCGTCCTTCAGCACCTTGAGGGCGGGCCTTGGCAGTTCCTCACCGTCACGCGATTCAACTCGTGGCAAGAGTATGCAACCAACCAGACCAGCAGCGTTGCCGATACTCGAAAGAACCCCGCTGGCGGCTGGTCTCAGCTCCGCAGCCTCTCCAGCTTCCACCGCGATACCATCACGGATCGTATTTCTCCCGCAGCCGCTCAGACCGCGCCGACCAAATAGGTGTTTGGTGTTGTCGCGTTGTCCCACAGATTGGGTGCGCCCAGCGTACCCTTTCGTTCACTACTCGTTTCGTGCCGGACTTTTCTGAATGGCTGTCCGCGGTAGTCCTGGGCAGGGAGTTTGATAGCGGGCCGGAGGAGGTTCAGTAGCTCTGACTTGCTCCCTGCCTAGCAACTCAGCCTGTAACTCAGCAGGATGCGGCATACGGTAGCCGCAACGTCGCGCGCCAGGTACTCCGCTGGAGGCTGCCAGCCAGAAGTGCTTTTGGTCACCATAGCGACCAGCCGCAGGATTCTTTCGGTGTCGCAACCGGCCAGAACGTTGGCCCCACATTCCACGGTTTCGGGCCGTTCGGTGACGTCGCGAATCGTCACGTTAGGAACGCCGAAAATACAGGCTTCTTCCTGCACCGTGCCACTATCCGATATGAGACAGAATGCAGACTGCTCGAGGCGGACGAAATCAAAGAATCCGAAAGGCTCCACGAAATTGAGGCCAGCGTGGTTCAGGTCGATGGCAAACTCCTGAACTCTCGCGCGCGTACGCGGGTGCAGCGAACAGACAATGGGATATCGGTACTGCTGGTGCAACCGGACCAGGGCATCTAGAACATTACGCAATCGCTCCTCAACATCGACGTTTTCGGCGCGATGCATTGTGACCACAAAAAACTGCCGCTCTTTCAACCCAAGTTCATCAAGGACTTTGCTGGCTGCAATCTGCGGGGCATAGTGGTCGATCACTTCCTTGATCGGGTTGCCGGTGACAAAAATTCGGTTGCTCTCGACGCCCTCACGAAGCAGGTTTTCGCGGCTGCGGTTGGTATACGGCATCAGCACGTTACTGGAATGGTCAATGATGCGGCGGTTAACTTCCTCTGGGACGCGGTCGTCGTAACAGCGATTTCCGGCCTCCATGTGGTACACCGGAATTCCAAGTCGCCGGGCTACGATCGCCGAAAGACCGCTGTTGGTATCACCTAATATCAACAACCTGTCGGGCTTGTGTTCGCGAAGAAGTGCTTCGCATTGGGTAAGGATCTGCCCGATCTGCTCACCAATGGTTGCGCCCCGTACGCCCAGGTAAACATCAGGTTCGCGTACCGACATTTCCCGGAAGAACAGCCCATTCAACCGGTCGTCGTAGTTCTGGCCCGTATGAACCAGGATGTGCGAACTAGCATGCTGATCGAGCTGGTGGATCACGAGGCTGAGCCGGATGATCTCAGGCCTCGTGCCCAGAATGGTCATGATCTTCAACGGAGCGTCTCCACCATTTCGTCCTCAACGTCTTTGAGCATGAGTCGCCGCTCTTTCAATAGCGCCATGGTCTGCTCCAAGGTCATGACATCGTCGCTCGAACTGTACTCTGCCGAAAGGCAACCGGAACCTGTCCGCTCGCCGCAGACCTCCGGCAGCATGGGAAGAATGGCATACCAGTCGCCGCGCTCGACAGTCCGGTGCGACTCCTCATCGCTCACAAGAATCTCATGCACCTTCTCGCCCGGGCGTATACCGGTGACCTTAATTTCAACGTCTCGGTCCCCGATCAACGCTTTAGCCACATTTGTAACCAGTGCCGATGGGACGCGCGGAATGTAGGTTTCGCCCGGCAAGCCGTACCGAACGGCTGCAAAGATAGTATCTACCGCCTCATCCAGGCTCAGCAGAAAACGCGTCATATCAGGCGACGTAATCGTAACCGGTCCGCCATTCCTGATCTGCTCGTGAAACAGTGGAATGACCGAACCGCGTGAAGCGAGCACATTACCATAACGCGCACACACGAACCGAGTCCCGCGACAGCGCATATTGGCTTGAATAAAAATGCGCTCCTGCAAAGCTTTGGTCATGCCCATCGCATTGACGGGCTTACACGCTTTGTCGGTCGAGATGCCAACCACAGTCTCCACGGGCAAGTCGTGTTCCTGGATGGCGCGGACAATGTTCTCCGGACCACCAATATTCGTCTGCACCGCTTCGTAGGGGAAGTACTCGCAGGTCGGCACCTGCTTCAGCGCCGCGGCGTTGAAAATGACATCGCAGTCCCTGACTGCAGACGCAACGCTGCGGAAGTCCCGCACATCGCCAATACGGAATTCCAGTTTCTGCTGGAAGTTACGGTAAATGATCTCATCCGTCGCAGCGATCTTGTGCTGGTACTCCATGCGCATGAAGTGCTGCTTGGCCTCATCACGCGAGAAAACGATAACCTTCGCGGGGTCACCCATGTCGCCCCGCAGGAGCCTGCGTACCAGCACCTTGCCCAGCGAACCCGTTCCGCCCGTGATTAGAATCCGTTTGCCTTCAAATGGTCCCATCCCTCAGTTCACTCCCCTGTTGCGTACGGGGTCGGATCATTTGCCAGCTCCGCCGCAAGTTCTTTCCACGGCGGCGCCACGTACGCTGTCGCCTTTTCAAATTTTTCACCGCTCATACTGCGATCACATACGAAACTGTCATCGGGCGTAATCTCGATGTCGAGTCGAAACGCTTCACGAAGGACACACAGCAGGTCGTACTTTGTAATGGTCTGCCCCGTGACTTGGTAAAGTCCGGATAAAGACCGCTGACGAGTAATACATTCGGCGACGATTCGCGCCATCAGATTGGTCGTCACGCCGGAATATATGGCCCGCGTGAACCCGCGGATCGTTCGACCCCTCTGGGCCAAGAACCATTCCAGCAGGGACGAGTGATGAGAAAGCTCTCTCCCAATAATGGAAGTTCTCAGGGTCAGCGCGTTATCGGTCGTGACCTCCCCCAGAGCCTTCGTTCTGCCGTAAAGGTCCTCGGCATCTGGTATGTCGGACTCAGTGTATTCGCCGCGCTTGCCGTTAAAAACGCAGTCCGTACTGAAGTGGATCACCCGGCCGCCCCACCGAGTCGTAATCTCGGCCAATTTGTGCGGCAGCAGCGAATTGATAAGAATGCTGGACACCGCATCGTGTGCCTCGGACCGTTGCTTCACCACGCCAATACAGTTGACGATAAAAGTGGGACGCAGCTCAGAAAGAAAACTCTCGACAAGGGCCAGGTCGCGGACATCGAACCTGTCAACCACACGTGATGCATCGAATAGTCCGACGCGACTGATGTGGTCAGAGTGCAGCGGTTCGCGGATCGTGCAATACGTCTCCGGGAACCTGGCTCTGAGGGTCTGAAACACCTTGTGTCCCAGCATGCCGGAACCGCCCAGAACAAGGATCTTCATTTCAGTCCACTTTCTTCCTCTTCTTCAACTTCATTGACCGTGCATAAGAGCTGACCTGAGAGAACCTTGCCAGCCCTTCGCGGCGAACGTGCCACAGCATATTCAAACAACTGGCGGTTCTCCTGCTCGAAGCGCGGCGAGCCAGCCTGCGCGACTCCGTATGCACGCGTTCTGTTACGTAGTGCCTCGTACATCGCCCCGTCCATGTCAACGCACTCCTGTACCACGCTTCGCCAACGCTCAACGTTCGCCAGCGGAATATCCCATCCGGCCCCGTCGTTAGCGAGATCGCGCCAAGGTGTTTGGTCGCTCAGCAGCACAGGGCACCCACCCAGGAAAGCCTCGAGAATGACGTGGCCAAAGTTCTCACCGGCAGTCGGAAAGAGCATGAACTGGTGTGAGCTAAATGTTCGCAAAACGGCATCGTGAGGAATCGAGCCGCCATACTCGACCGCCACATTCGTCGGCAATGACTGGATGATCTTCTGGCACTGAGCCCAGTACGCCGCGTCGTCAATAGGTCCGAAAATCGTAAACTTCGCTTTGCCGCGAATGTTACGGAGCAGCTTGAGCGCAAAAGCGAGGTTCTTCTTCGGAGATATCCTCGACAGAAACACGAACCAGGCTTCGCCTTTCTTCTTCGGCGTTCCTTGTTGCTGCGAAACAGTATCCAGGCTCACGGACGGGAAATCCGAAGCTACCATGATCCTCGCGACGTGGATATCGGATCGCGGCAAAATACGGCGGATATCCTGCGCTTCCAATTCGGCCGACGCATGCCAAATCAAGTCGCTGTATAAACGGACGGCTTCCGCAAAGGCTATGAACACGCTTTTGCGTAGCCTCTTGATTCTTAGCGCGCCGAGAGAAAACTCTCCGCGTGGCGCCAGAACGACTGGAGTTGTGCGCGACACGAGACCGACTCGGCGAAGCGCCAGGTAGCGCAACACGAAGCGTGAGAAGTAGCTGTTTGCGTAGACAACGTCCGGGTTGATCTCATTCAGTACGCGCCGCACAAGACTCAGCGTGACCCGCTCGGCATAGAAAACCTTCGCTGCGTTCTTCAGCACCCAACTTTCGGCGGCGATGCCCGCATATGGCTCAGATTCAGTGTAGTCGCGGTTGCGCGTCAAGATGTAGAAGTCGTAATCCGATGCAAGCTTCTCAACGATCTTCGAGACGCTTCGTACCGGTCCGCCAGACTTGAACCCCGGCAGGTAATGATCGATCAGGATCAGAATTCTCGGCTTCAACTGTTCACCGCCCCGAAATTCGCGTTATCTGTCCCATTCGCCTTACCAAACAGCACCGCCTCAAGGCGGGGTAGCACGCGCTCTGCGGAAAAGCGCTGCTCAACAATGTCACGAAGCTCTTGGGGCGAGTGACTCGGAAGTTCCCCGCGCAGATATCTGCCCATGAGGTCCGTTATGGACTTCTCATCTGCCGCATTTGCCAGCCAACGCGGCTCGAAACTGCGGATCACTTCCGGAATGGCAGCGATCGGAGTTGCAAGCACTGGACGTCCGGCGGCCAACGCCTCTATCGCGATCAGCCCGAAACACTCCAGCATCGCGGTTGGGAGTATGAAGCAATCGCACGCGCCATACGCAACCGGCAGCGCTTCTTCCGGCACACGTCCCACGAACTCCACTGTGCGCGTCACTTCAAGTTCCTGCACCAGACTTTCAAGATCAGGCCTTAGTGGCCCAGTACCGCCGATGACGATCTTGAATTCGTGCCCTGCGTGCACAAGTGCAGCCGCGGCCCGTATCAGACGATCCAACCCCATCCTTGGCACAAGTCTGCGAAGCGTAAAAAAGACGGGAACGTCAGTCGGCCATTTCAGCTGGCGCTTGGCTGCATCACGATCCCTTAGGATCTGAAACCTGGTGAGATCGACCCATCCGGGTACGACCTGCGTTTTCTCCGCAAGCTGGGATCCATGGATGTTGCCGATGCAGTTCCGCGTGAACTGCGAGAAGGAGTTGATCCGAGCCGATTCCTTCAGGCACTTGCGCTCGACTCTCGCGGCGATCGGCGGCCCGATCACGCGCCGGATGCCGTCCACTACTCCATTCATGCAACTCGCTGCCAACTCCATCGGAAACGGGGAGTGCATCGAGTACACGCCGTCAGCCTTGTTGCCGTAGAGCTCCAGTGCCGCTCGATACTGCAATGGCAGGTGACCGTGAATGTAATCGACGTCCGGCAGGTACTTGCGAAGCAGCGCGGTAGCAGCCTTCTGATGTGCGTGCAGCCGCCTGGGATCAAAAGCTGAGAACGACGGTACACGATAGCGGATGACGCGAATCCCGTGACTTTCGGCGATCTCCGGATCTGCAGGACTCGCCGCGTTCACCAACATCGAGACGTCGTGTCCCTTGGACGCGAGGTAGCAAGCCTCGTCGAAGGCCAGCCGACTACTTCCACTGGGCCGATCTGGGTGAAAAAAGCCCGCCGCGATTAGAATCCGGCAGCGGCTTCGCTGTGAGTGCACGTTCATGCCAACGCAGTTTCGACAAACCCCTGCCTTTGCAATGAGCTCTGACCTTCCAAGACACACTTCCGCCGTTCGCCTGAACAGTGCTCGAGACACCAAAAAACCTGCATTAACGATCGGGGTGCTACGAGTTTACCATCAGCAACTCTGAATTCGAATGCGGAACTGAACGAATCAAGGAGGGGGTTAGTGCCCGGGGAGGGTCAGGACTCGCCTGCTGACATCGAGGCTGCGAAAGGTGTTGTTTCGGTCGTTCGCTCGACGCTTGTCAAAATCTGCTTCGCTGCCGCGTTCACGGAGAACACGCTCTCAAGCAGTGCGCGCGAGTTCCGACCCATTCGGCGCCGGAATTCAGCGTTATCCGCCAGCATCGTGGCGTGTTCGAGCAATTGCCTGTCATCGCCGTCTAGACAACACAGACCAGCACTCGCCCGTTCAATCACCGGTTGCAGGTCATTCCCCGGATTTATGCTGGCCAGAATAGGGAGCCCCCAGTACATGTAGCCTAGAAGCTTGCCAGGAAAGTTGTGCGTGCACAGGCGGCGATCGAGCGAAATCAGCCCGACATCGAACTCCGACACCATCGCAAGATACTCACCCTGCGAGACCCCCGGCAGAATCTTGAGGTTCCGTAGTCTTCGGGCGGCGACGTCTTCGTTCAGTCGACTGACCTCGCTTCCCTCCCCGACCAGCAAAAAGTAAACGTCATCGCGCTGGTGCAGATTCTCGGCGAGGCGCAGAATGCTGTCCATGTTCTGAGCCACACCGATGTTGCCACCATAAAAGAAGACCGTCTTGCTTTCTAGTCCCAGACACCTTCGGTAGTCGGTTACAGGCAGGCCTTCTTCGCGCAGCTTCGTCCAGTTGTAGAGAACTTCCAGGCGATAACGGCCGGGCCACTGTTCTTCGAAGTAGCACAGAGACGCTGGCGATTGCACGCCGATCACGTCCGCTGCAGCATATAACTCAAGTTCCTTATGCCGAAAATAGCTGTAGGCCACACCCTTTCGGAGCACGCCAGCATCAACCGCCCACTGTGGAAATATGTCTCGCAGAATCAGGTATGCCGGGCAGTTCCACAAACCCTTTAGCTTCCGAACCAGGCTGCCGAAAAAAATGCTCGGCGAGTAATACACAATCAGGTCGCACCGATTCTCGCGGAAGAAAGTTCTTCCAACGCGCCAGAACTTCGGCGAAAGCTGCATCTCGTACACTGCCCGAAGCAGTCGGGGTGCGCTCTTGATGTCGCCGAACCTGAATCTCGCAACAGTTATGCCGTCCTCGACTGAAACTTGTAGCGGAGTGCCCGAGGTTGCGCCGGGAGTTGCGACGATGACCTCATGGCCGCTCGCAACAAACTCCGCACCGAGATCGTGGACCAGCTTAGCGCTCGATTTAAGACTGGGGTAATAGCAATCGACCAGGATAAGAACGCGCAAAAATCCACCTCAGAGCGGTTTTTTGATCTTACCGTCGCGAGTTGCGGATTCGCAATGCTCCACGTGGAGAAGGCAGTGACGTTGGTGCTGACACGGAGCCTAGCCAATATCCCTGGCTACAGTGTCTCCGCCCAGTGCTTTCGGAAAACCACAGACTAACGATCGAGGAAGTCAAGGACGATTCGATTGAACTGCACTGGGACTTCCTCATAGGGCAGGTGCCCTGCGTCTTCCAGGATCACTAATTCCGCATTGCGGAATTTTGCTTTCAAGGGTCCCGCGGAGGCCGGCAGAACCGCGCGGTCTCGCGCGCCCCAGATCAGCAACGTTGGGATACCGGCAATTTTAGGTAAATTAGCTTCAATGTCGGACAGCCCGCTGTGCCAGCAACGCATGATCGAGAGCAGATGATCGACGGTTCCCGCCACATTCAAAGGACCGCTATAGCCCTGAAGGGTTCCTTCGGCAATGCGCGAGACATCTCCATACATACGGCGAAGGAAATAGCCGTGCGATTTGTCCAAAAACGGATGAACCCTCCTGAACAAGCCGCCTCCGAACCTGGTGGCCAGCACCCGGGTGATCAGCCTTCCGTGACGGGACCATGGGTTCACCGGCGCGTTCAGAACCATGCGCCGAACTTGGGGAAGGTTCGAATCGGTCACGGATAGGCCAGCCAGCATCATTGCCACGGCTCCCCCGTGAGACGTGCCCAGAACATCGAACTCTTTGACGTTTTGCTCCTGAAGAAAAAGACCGAGGCGGGCGGCAGTCGCGGTCAGACTTGTGTCCAGGCCATTCACCCGTTCGGAGTAGCCCAACCCGGGAAGGTCGATGGCGTAAACGAGGCGGCTCTGTGCCAGGATCGGCAAATTGAATCGCCATGAGAATGAATAGGCTACCAGGCCATGAATCAGGAGCAGCGGCGGGTGCTGCGCCGAACAACCCGCACGCAGAAAACGCATCCGACAACCAGCCGCTTGGCTCCAGCACTCCTCAGCGATTATTTTCGCCGGTTCCGACTGTTTGCCGTTGCCGTCCTGTTCGGGGCCTGGCGCGCGACGTGTTTTTTTTCGCAAAGCTGGCAACCGGGGTGGCACCTCGACACTCCTATCTAGCGATATCGCCTCTGTCGCTTCTGTGGGGAGTTGAAGACTCCCCCTTTTTTTGGGCCCGTGCGGTCGAAGTTTCTTTTCTCGTTACCCCAATCTTCCCCAAGGTCTTCCGAAGAAACTTCGCAAGTGTATCTACATGCTTCTCCTGTAACAAATAGGGAGGCAGGAACCGAAGCACCTTGTCCTGCGTGACGTTGAGCAGGATACCTTCGGCCATGGCAGCGTCCACAACAGGGCGACCTGGGACTCTCAGTTCGAAAGCCTGGATCATTCCGCGTCCTCGTGCCTCGACGGCTATGTCTGGAAAGTGGTTCACAAGTCGGACGAATGCGTCGTGCATATATGCACCCACCCGTTGCACCTGCTGCATGAGGCCCTCATCGTGAATGATCGCGAGCACTTCCAGGGCAACACGGCAGGCCAGTGGGCCGCCTCCAAACGTGGTGCCGTGCTTCCCGGCAGTGATAGCTTGCGCGAAGTCCTGCCTCACCACGAACGCGCCCAACGGCAAGCCAGCCGCGATCGGCTTCGCAAGTGTCACGATATCCGGAACAATCCCCATTTGCTGATAGGCGAACATCGTTCCGGTTCGGCCGACCCCGCACTGAATTTCGTCCAGGATGAGCGCCGCTCTATGTTTCGTCGCAAGTTCCCGCGCTTCCTGAAGGAACTCACGAGAGCATTCGCGAATGCCTCCCTCGCCCTGTATGGGCTCCATCACGATCGCGCAGGTGTCATCGCCTATCGCGTCGCGCAACCCGGGCAGGTCATCTTTCTGGACGAAAGTTACGCCTTCGAGCAGAGGTTCAAAGCCGTTGCGGTATTTGTCCTGACCTGTCAGCGAGAGCGCCCCGAACGTGCGCCCGTGGAAAGAACCTGCCAGCGCAACTAACCTGCACTTCGCATCGCCGCCCACGGCATGGCCGACTGCTCGTGCCACCTTTATCGCACCTTCGATCGCCTCTGTTCCGCTATTCGAGAAGAACGCGCGGTCGAGACCGGAGACCTGGCAGAGTCTTTCGGCTAGAGCGCCTTGATACTCGTGGTAGTAAAGATTGGAAACATGAATCAGCTTGGCTGCCTGCTCCCGAATTACCCTGACAATCCGCGGGTGCGCATGGCCCAACGCATTCACTCCCAGGCCGCCAACGAAGTCGAGGTACTTTCGCCCGGTGATGTCCCAGACGTGTACTCCTTTGCCTTTCGCCAAGGCCAACGGATAGCGAGAATACGTGGGCAGCAAGTACCGGGATTCAAGGTCTTCGATCTGCTCGAAAGTCTCCATTGAAAGTCCCTCAGCATCAGTTTACGCCTGCACGGGCGCACGCACGGCCACTCCATTGTCGCGCTTCAGCATCTATCTTCATGATGAGCCGCGAAGCTCTACTGGAGCAGGAAGATACGTAAAATCACATTGAATATTCCAAAGTTTGTATTCTTTCGGTAGCCAGCTTGGTATGATTGTGTAAGTTACACAACCACAGTTGGTTAGGTTTTTCGTCATGCGCAACAAGCTGGCAGCCGAGTTGCACTTAGAATCTGGACAGCCGTCTGTCGCGCCAGCGTCGGGGAGATCTTCATCCGTACCTGGTGGACCATCCGGGCTCATGACGAAGGATTTTCAAACTCGCTTCTCGGCGCTGGTGCTGGCGTTGTTCACGCTTGCGGCTTGCGTATTTGCCTGGATCAATTTCCAGAAGGAACGCGAGTTCGAAACGCCCGATGACGGTGTCTGGTGGGTCGAGCACCATGACCAGCTACAAGCTCGACAGGTGGAACCCGAGGGCCCCGGAGCGAAGGCCGGAATAAAGAAAGGCGACATCCTCGTCGCGATCAATGAGCGCCCGATCGCGAAAATCGGAGACGTTACCAGGGCGACTTACCGCATCGGCGTGTGGTCGAAAGCCACCTACGAACTAACAAGGGACAATGTTCCTTTGCAGGTGCCCCTCATCCTGGTGCCTCGAGACAAGTCCATGAACGCCGGCCTCAGGCTGATCGCCATGGTTTATCTCGGCATTGGCCTTTACGTTCTGCTCAGGCGATGGACTGCCCCGAAATCAACGCACTTCTACCTGTTCTGCCTGGTTTCGTTCATCTTCTACTCGTTCAAGTTCACGGGTAAGCTGAACCAGTTCGACCAGATTATTTTGTGGTCGAACATGGCGGCATGGCTGCTGCAGCCGGCACTGTTCCTGCATTTCGTCCTGACGTTCCCAGACACAAAGGGCATAGTCCGCAGGCATCCCTGGCTGACTTGGGCGGTGTATGTCCCCGGGGCCGTACTTTTCGCCCTTTACGCCTCGGCGTTCAAATGGCTTGCGCCGACCGCAAAGCTCCAGTGGCAGATGGATCGAATGCAGATCTTCTATCTCGCCACGCTGTATGCGATTTCTGCCGCAGTGCTGTGGCATACGTATAAGCACGCATCCACACCACTGTTGCGGCAGCAAATGAAGTGGGTTACGCGCGGCACCATCCTCGCGATCATCCCCTTCACGATTTTTTACACCTTCCCGTATCTCACAGGTTCGCTGCCGACAACAGCGATGAAGTTCAGCGTGCTGTCGCTGGTGTTCCTGCCGCTGACCTTCGGCTACGCCATTTTCCGCTATCGCTTAATGGACGTGGACCTGATCTTCAAGCGCGGTGTGGCGTATACGCTCGCCGCTGCCGCGATCGTCGGTGTTTACTTCGCCGCGGTCGGTGTTGCGGCCGAGATCGTCCATGCGAAGGTTCCGAACGCGGGCAAGGCAGGCCTCATCGTTGCCATCGCGGTAACGGCTCTGTTGTTCGATCCCGTAAAGAACTGGATTCAGGGCAATCTGGACAGGCTGTTTTACCGCAAACGCTACGACTACCGTCGTACGCTCATCGAGTTCGGCCGCGAACTTAGTTCTGAAACCGACCTGAACAAGATGCTCAGTTCGGTTCTTGACCGGATTTCGCGTACGCTGCTCGTCGACCGTGCCGCCGTATTCCTTGCAAATGGCGATGCCGACAACTTCGAACTTGCAAAATCGTTCGGCATATCGGATACCCAAAGTCTCAATCTTTCGTTCCTGACCCAGCAGCGCCCGGAACTCGGCGCCGGCCACCTGTTTTTCGACAATACGCACCAGGTGGTCCGCGAAACGCCACAGGCGCAGGAAGCGATTCGCCGTCTCGAACTCAACTACTACATCCCCTGCACCGTCCAGAACCGCACCATTGCGGTACTGGGTCTCGGTAAGACGATCGAAGGCGATTTCCTGTCCAGCGAAGATGTGGAGCTAGTTGAAACGCTGGCGGGCTACCTGGGTATAGCAATCCAGAACGCGCGGCTCTATGCTTCGCTCGAACAGAAAGTGATGGAGTACGAACGACTGAAGGACTTCAACGAAAACATCGTCGAATCCATCAGCGTCGGCGTGCTCGCTGTCGATCTCAACGACCGAATCGAGTTCTGGAATTCGCAAATGGAGGTCATGTTCGCGAAGTCGCGCGCAGAAGTACTCGGGTCCCCAATCAGCGACGTCCTCCCAGCCAGCTTCGCGGAAGAGTTCTATCGCGTAAGGCAGACGCCCGGCATTCACAATCTTTATAAGTTCCGGATGGACACCCCGGTCGGAGACACTCGGACGACGAATATCGCCATAGCGCCGCTAGTAACGCGCCGTTTCAGTGTCATCGGTCGGCTCATCATCCTCGATGACATCACTGAACGCACTGATCTTGAAACGCAGCTCTCACAGGCCGAGAAGATGTCGTCTATCGGTCTTTTGGCTGCGGGCGTGGCGCACGAGGTGAACACGCCTCTGGCCGTGATCTCGTCCTATGCGCAGATGCTGCAGAAGCAGGTTGCCGCGGACGAGAAGCAGTCCAAGCTGCTGGAGAAGATCACTCACCAGACGTTCCGGGCCTCCGAGATCGTTAACAACCTGCTCAACTTCTCCCGCACCAGCGGAACTGAGTTCAGCCAGATCGATCTCAACAAAGTCATACATGACACGTTGACACTCCTGGAACATCAGTTCAAGACCGCCCACGTCCGTGTCGAAAACGAACTCGAACCGGGCCTGCCTGCGATCCAGGGGAATGCCGGAAAGCTGCAGCAGGTATTCCTCAATCTATTCTTGAATGCCCGGGATGCCATGCCCGACGGCGGGACGCTTCGCGTGATTACGAGCAACGGCAACGGGGTATCCGTCAGTGTCTCGGATACGGGAACGGGCATCGCACAGGAGCATATCCAGCGCATCTACGATCCCTTCTTCACGACGAAGAACGCGCCTCGCAATGGCCAGCGTCGTGGAACGGGCCTCGGCCTCTCAGTCACGTACGGCATAATCCAGGAACATGCGGGAAAGATCAGCGTGGACAGCCGCGTGGGGGAAGGCACTACATTCGTCCTTGAATTTCCATTGTTAAAGAAGGCAGTCAATGTCTGAAGCTAGCGTCGCGATCCGCGGCCGTGCAATTGGTGAACAATCCGCGCCCGGATCTATCCTCATCATCGATGACGAAGCAGCGATCCGCGAATCGCTGCAAACGCTGCTCGAGTTTGAAGACTACGAGGTCACAGTGGCCGCGACGGCAGAGGAAGGCCTCGCGCGCTTAGCCGAGCGTCCCTTCGACTTGCTCTTGCTGGACTTCGCCTTGCCCGACAAAAACGGCCTTGATGTGCTGGCCGAAATTCGCGACCGTGATCCGCTCTTCCCCGTGATCATGATCACCGCTTACGGCACCGTTGAGAATGCCGTCAGGGCCATTCAGGGTGGCGCCGCCAATTTCATTCAGAAGCCCTGGGATAACGAAAAGCTCCTCGCCGATGTTCGCAACACCATCGCCAGGCGGCGCGCGGAAGAAGAGAACATCCAGCTCAAACGTGCTCTCAAGCAGCGGTACAACTTCGAGAACATTGTGGGCAAGAGTGACCCGATGCTGCGCACGTTCGACCTCGTTGCGCAGGTCGGGCCGAGTCGCTCGACGGTTCTGCTGCAGGGCGAAAGCGGCACTGGTAAGGAACTCATCGCTAAAGCCATTCACATGAGTTCTCCCCGTAAGGACAGGCCATTCGTTCCTGTGAACACTGGCTCCATGCCTTCGGACCTCCTCGAATCCACCTTGTTCGGGCACGTGAAGGGCGCATTTACCAGCGCAGTCGCGTCCAAGAAGGGGTTGTTCGAAGTTGCCGACCGCGGCACGCTGTTTCTCGATGAGATAGGCACCATGTCCATGGAGACCCAGGCAAAGATCCTGCGCGTGCTTCAGGACAAGAAGTTCATGCATCTGGGCGGAATTCAGGAAGTGCAGGTTGACGTCCGCATTATCGCGGCCACTAACGTCGACTTGCGTCAACTAGTTCGAGAGGGTAAGTTCCGCGACGATCTCTACTACCGTCTCAATGTCATCACGATCGAACTACCGCCGCTGCGCAATCGTCGCGAAGACATTCCGCTTCTGGTCGATTTCTTCCTGAAGAAGTTCTCCCAGGAAAACGAGAAGCCCCTTCGCCAGATATCACCGGAAGCCCTTCGCGTGCTGGTTGATTACAACTGGCCGGGCAATGTGCGGGAACTCGAAAACGTCATGGAGCGCGCAGTTGTCCTGTCTGCTGGGCCGGCGATTGGTGCGGAACTTCTGCCCGACCACGTTGTTGGGCGCGGCTCGTCATTTCAAGCGATTGATCACCGCCCCGACGCTTCGCTGTTTGAAATTATGGAAGAGTGCGAACGTCGCATCATCACTGACATGCTCGAGAAGTGCAACTGGAACCAGACCGAGGCGGCTGAGCGGTTCCGAGTGCCGCTTTCGACGCTAAACCAGAAAATCAAGCGTCTCAACGTCGAGATTAGGCGCAAGGGGCGGGACTAGAAGACCGCCTCGCTCCGTCATAATCCGTTTTTCGGTACAAGTGCATCTGTTATAGTTCCGTCTTCCCGCGATTTCGCGGTGCGGCCGACGCATGGAACTGCTATCACCATCGGAATTCGCAAAAGATCGGGTACTGGCCGTACAGGAGTATTGGCAGCTTGCCTGGCGCTCTGTCAAGAACCTGTTCAGCCAGCCACGCTATGTTGGTGACACCCTTCAGCAGGCCGACCTGATCGGGGTGGGCTCGCTCCCCATTGTCGTCCTGACCGGATTCTTTACTGGCGCGGTGCTAGCGCTGCAGACGTCCAACACTCTCCAGCGTTTTGGATCGCTGTCGCTCACGGGACAATTGGTGTCGTTGTCGATGGTTCGCGAACTCGGTCCGGTGCTGACCGGTCTCATGGTCGCCGGTCGCAACTCGTCTGGCATGGCGAGCGAACTCGGTTCCATGAAGGTAACCGAGCAGATCGACGCGATGCGGGCTCTCGGGACCGACCCGACGAAAAAACTCGTCACCCCGCGAGTGATCGCTACCGTAGTGATGCTCTTCTTCCTCACCATCATCTCGGATTTCGTGGGACTCTTCGGTGGCTGGGTGATCTCAGCTGCTCTGCTCCGGATCGACACGGCCCAGTACTGGAGTTATGCCTGGCAGGCGCTCGCTTTTGAAGACGTCTTCATGGGGCTGAGCAAGCCTGTCCTCTTCGGCTTCGTGATCGCGAGCATAGGCTGCTATTACGGCATGTCGGCCAAGGGAGGCACGCAGGGCGTCGGCCGGGCTACCACCCAGGCTGTAGTCGCCGCTTCTGTTCTGATCCTTGCCGTCGATCTGGTGGTTACGCGTTTTCTCATGGTTCTCTTCCCGGGGCACTGACGAATGTCTACGCCCACAATGTCTGACCTCTCACTGGCACCCGTGCCCCAGACCCAGCACAAGGCGATTGTCTTCGAAGACGTCCGCGTGGCGTTCGACAACAACGTCGTTCTCGATGGCCTATCGTTCGACTTGCTGCGTGGCGAAACCAAGATTCTGCTTGGCATTGCCGGCTCCGGCAAAAGCACCATTCTCAAACTCGCCTTGGGACTGATCCGGCCTGACCGGGGGCGTATTTTCGTGCTCGGACACGAGGTTTCCGCCATGCGCGAGCAGGACCTGTTCGAGATCCGCCGTAATATCGGCATGGTCTTTCAGGAAAGCGCGCTGTTCGACTCGCTCACTGTTCGCGAGAATGTCGCGTATCGTCTGCATGAAGAAGCCGATCTTCCCGAGGACGAAATCGAACGGCGCGTCGTCCAGGCGCTCCGGTTTGTAGAACTGGAGCACACGCTGGACATGTTTCCGTCAGAGCTGTCCGGAGGAATGCGTCGTCGTGTTGCGATCGCCCGCGCCATCGTTAGCCAACCGGACGTTCTTCTCTACGATTCGCCGACCGGCGGTCTCGACCCGCTGACATCTACGAAGATTATCGAGCTAATTCTTAAAGGCCGTGACCAGTACCACACCAGCGCTCTGATGGTCACCCACCGGCTGCCAGACGCTTTTCTCATGGCGACCAACTACTACGATGTGGACGCAAAAGAAATGAGGCCCATGGTCGGAACCGCCAAGACGAACATCCAGACTTCCGTGCTGATCTTGCGTGACGGCAGGGCGATCTTTGACGGGACTGCCATGGAACTTTCTTCCGCCGCAGAACGCGACCCATACATTCGCGAGTACATCCGCTAGTAGGTCCCCACTGACTTATATCTAGAAACGCTACTCGTTAGTCCCCTGTCGCTTGAGCGCAGACCAGCTCGGGTTCCTGAAGTTCGATATCAGCACGACCGCTTATGTAGACGATGGCGGGGTAATTCTGCGGACGTCGATCGGCAACGACGGTCAACATTCCATCTTCCAGATGAAACACGAGATCGCAGTGATCGAGTGTGCTTGTCCGGTGTGCGACCACAAACGTCGTACGGCCTGCCATGAGTGCTTCGGTTGCAGCGACGACCTCGGCTTCTGTCTGACTATCGAGCGCACTCGTGGGTTCGTCCATAATCAGCACTGGAGCATTCTTCAGGAAGGCGCGGGCGAGTGAAATCCTTTGCCGCTCTCCACCGGACAGCGTGGCGCCTCGTTGTCCCACCTTTGTGTCGTAACCATCGGGCAGTTGCATGATGAAGTCGTGCGCTTCGGCGGCTTTGGCCGCTGCCACGATTTCGTTCATGCGCGCCTCTGGCCTTGCATACGCAATGTTCTCCGCAATAGTCGTGGAGAACAAAACAGGTTCTTGCAGCACAATTGAGAACTGGTCGCGAAGTGAGGCGATTTTCAGATCGCGAAGATCTGTTCCGTCAAGCAGGACTGCACCTTCTGCCGGGTCGTACAGGCGCGTGAGGAGCGTCAGGATGGTGGATTTACCCGCGCCGCTCGCGCCGGTAATACCGACATGCGTTCCCGGCGCAACTCGGAACGAGACGCGGTCCAGCACAGCTTTTTCGGGTTCGTAGCTGAAAGTTACATTCCGGAATTCGATGCCGCCCTTAACGTTTCGCGCGTCATGAGCGCCTGGTCTCTCAGCCACTTCCGGTGCCTCGTCCAGCAACGCGAACGCGCGTCCCAAACTCACTATGGCGGATTGGGACTCGACCAGTTTGCTACTCATGGTGCTTAGTGGTTCGTACAGCTTTGCTACGTACGACATGAGCAGCAGCAACGACCCGACCGTCAGCGTGCCGGCATAAACGTGTTTCGCGCCGAGAAACAAAGCCGCTGCACTCGCAGAAGCGACAACAAGGCCGACCATGACGTAAAAGCTTGCCTGCAACAGACTAAGCTGGATCTGGCCTCCCATGTATGTACTCGACTGGGTAAGGAATCGTGCGTGTTCTCGCTGTTCCTGTCCGAAAGCCTTAACCACACGGACGGAACTGAGTACTTCCTGGATGACTCCCATGGCCAAACTGTCGCGTTCGCGAACTCCAGTCCACTGATCACGCAGCTTCCTGCTGTATTCCCGGCTCAAGATAAACAGAACCGGCGCAACAGCAACTGCAAGAACTGCAATCTGCCAATCCAGACGGACGGTAACGTAGATCATGCCGGCTAGCATTACGACTGCGTTGGTAAGCGGCAGAAAACCATTCATCACGAGGTCGCGGATAGCAGGAGCATCGAACTGAATTCGGTAAGCCGGGTCGCTGGCGCCCTTGCAGTCGTGATACGACAGCGAGAGTCGTTGAGCGTGTCCGAACAGCCTGGAACGGAATGAAAGCACCAGCCGCTCACCCGTGTACGTTCGGATCAGCCAATTACAGAAGCCCACCGCATGTTGAATCACATACACGAGCAACAGCAGCACCGTAGCGAATACCAGCGGAGTCAGGTTCCACTTCATCCAGGCAGAGGGCAGGAAATACTCAGCAACTCGCGCCGCTGATTTGTCTCCTGTCAGGCTATCGACCGCCAGTTTCAACGGGACAGGCAACAGCAGCGCAATAGGTACGGTCAGCAGGTCCAGCAACAGTATGCAGGCCAGCAGCCCGTAATACGGACGAACTTGGCGTGCAAATCGGCGTACTACGATATACGCGTTGGCGGGTGTTTCGTGGCTGGACATAGCGCGTGAATGGCTGTTGATAGCATCACACGCCGGGGAGTCCTGCAGCGTAAGGGCGTCGCCTTAGGAACATCGTAGAAATGAACTGAGCGGGGACCTGAGCCATGCAAGGGCAACTCAGTACAAACGAACAACTTACATTAACGCCTGGGTGAGACGGCCACGAACATGGCTGCTAGGGAGAGTCCTCATTGCAGCGTGTAGAGGTAGGCCGCGATGTCCTTTGCGTCCTGCTCAGTGACTCCCATGTTAGGCATGGCTGTACGCGGGTCCATCTGCTGAGGCGTACGGATCCAGTTCACGACGTTCGTGACATTGTTGGGGAACTTTCCCGCTACATATACACGGAGAGCGAAGTCTGTAAGCGGAGGGCCAACCTTCCCTTGTGCCCCCCGGACGCCCGGTACCGTATGACACGAGGAACAGCCATACTTCACAATCAAAGCGCGACCGTTGTCGGCATTTCCCCCGGTCATCTGCTGCGCCCGCTTTTTCGCCAGGTTCGGCTCAACGAACCCTGTCAATTGGGGAATCTCGCACCCCGTTGCTGTGAGCAGCAAGACGATTGCGAGAGCGGCAGCTATAGCTTTCATGTCATCGCGCCTTCGAAGCAGAGCTTTCTGTGTAGCGGACGCGCCGCTCGGCCTCGCCCAGCCACGCCGCAAATAGAGCCAGCGCCACAAGCATCATGATCACTCCAGAGGGAACCCACATGATGACGCCCGCAAGTTGCTGGTCATCGAGTGCGTTTACGTTCCAGGCTGCTGAACGCGCTTCGTACGCCGGATACCAGAGACGCGAACCGAGCGTGAGGAGCGCCCCTAGAAGTCCGCTGTGCACTCCGGTAACGAACACGAAAAGCACGGCGACACCATATCCCATGCGCCCATAACGGCCATGGATCAGCACCCACCAGAACAGGCATGCTGTCAGCAGGAATGAAGCATGCTGCACGCCGTGAATCCACTCATTCGTCAAAGCTGCCTGAAACAGGACGGGATTGTGCCATGTCCACAGCACAACCATGTGAATCAAGAACACGGCCAAAGGCCCCGCAATGGACCGCCAGAAGACCCTGAATGCACGCGCCTTTGACACAGCGCCCATTCGTTCACGCCAGCGACGAGGCATAGCCCAGAGGATCGCAATCAGAGGGCGCCATAACCAGCAGCGGTGCCGCGACCAGCATAAGCAACTCATGCTGAGTCATGTGAGCGGAGAAAAGAATGTCGCTGAGGAAGTCCAGCGGCGAGAGCAAGGCGAGCACGAGCGTAAGTACGCCAGCACCGAAGCACCCTGCCTCCCAGAGTCGAATCGATCTCCTCGATGCAGCATTGTGCCACGACGTAATCAACCCGCGAACGTACAACAACGCCATCAACAGCAATGATGGGATCACGATTGGCTCGAACGTCCATTTCGTCCAAAGTTCGCTCAACGAGTGCGCACGATGCTGCTGAGCCGTCAGTGGCACAGCGGTGAGGAGGACGGTGATGACGCACAACCAGTTCATATCACGTGTAGTCGCAAGGGTTCACGATGTACCGCGGAATAGCCATCGCGATGATCACCAGCCCGGATAACAAGCTCATCATTATCGCCACGTACGCCATAAAGCGGCTGCGATCAAAGACGCTGTCTCCTTCAAGATCGCTCCGCTTCGGCAGCATCAAAAGTGCCTTCCAACCTGCCCAGATCGAAACGGCTGTGAGCCCCAGTGCAACTGGGGTCACGATATAAAGCACCCACTGCCGATGTGCATCACAGGAATAACGAACCAGCGAGTAGCTGAGTTGAAGGTCCGACAGAAACGCCACCGGTCCCAGCAAGAAACCAATCCAGAGGAGCAGCAGGCCGCGGCCGGTACGCGAATGCTCATCTTCTTTACGGAACGTGTTAACGTCAGCCGCCAAAGTTCTCCTCACATCCACATCGGAGCCAGGTAGATCGTGATGTAAACGGGGATCCACACCACTACGACGAACCACCAGTACATCGCATTGTCGCTGGCATCCATGAATCTCTTTTTCTCAAGGGGTCCAAAAAAGAAGACCAATGCAATGAGAATCGTATCCGCCAGGTCCGTCAGTAAGTGCGCCGTATGAAAGCCCAAGATCGCCCACACGATCGACCCATAGGCGTTCGCATCGTACCGAACATTCAACGACCGAAACTCGAGTGTGCGAACGCCTAACATGATCAAACCTAGTACGCTCACAATCGCGAGACCGATCAGGGTTCCACGTGAATCAATCTGTTCCGCACGCTTCCTGTACCACTGATTCGGTACAGCACTGATGAGAAGTAGCGCGAGATTGATCGTGCCCCACACCAAGTACGGCGGCAGCACGCCTGGTGGCCACTCCTGTGATCGTCCACGTAGGTAGTAATAGGTGACCAGCAGCAGAACGAAGATCATGCCTTCCGTCACGATCAGACCAAATGTTCCCCAGAAAGGCGTGCTGCGGCTACCAAACGCAAGCTCGGGTACTTGCGAGACGTCGACCGACTGCCGCGCTCTCATTTCCGCCACTCCTTCCAGGGTTTCTCCTGGAACACATCTTCAGGCTGCGGATTTTTCGGCCAGAACCAGGCCAGCAACGTTGCTGCGAGCGGTATGGATCCCCAAACGACCATCCACGGCGTGAAAATCGAACCAATGAATAGAACCGTTGTCGCAATAGCTGCGGCGAGTGGCCATATCGTTGGACCGGGAAGGTAAGTCTTCGCATCAGGTTCGGCATCCAGCATGCGCGTGAGCAGAACTTCTCGTCGATCATTCCTTACACCCGTGACGATTGGAGCTTGCTGGCTGCGTTCCCACAAAGGGCTGCGCCCTTCCACAACAGGTATATGCAAGAAGTTGTAATTTGGTGGGGGTGAGTTCGTCCCCCATTCGAGCGATTCTGCATGCCACGGATCATTTCCGGCAACGGGGCCACGTCGCAAGCTCCAGAGGAAGTTCACGACGAAGGCGACAATGCCGAGCGTCAATATCAAAGCGCCGACACTCGCCACTGTATTCAACTGTCCCCACCCAGTCTCCGGCGCATAAGTGTAGATGCGCCGTGTCATGCCTCGCAGTCCGAGCATGTGCATTGGAAAGAACGTGAGGTTGAAGCCCACGAACATAAGCCAGAAGTTCAGGTGACCGAGACGCTCGCTGAACAATCGCCCCGTGATCTTGGGTAACCAGAAATACAGCGCTCCGAACAAGGGGAACACCGAACCGCCGATCAGAACGTAGTGCAGGTGTGCGACAACGAAAAACGTATCGTGCACTTGCGTGTCGATCGGCACAGATGCCAAGTGAACACCGGTCAGCCCGCCTACGAGGAAAATCAGGAAGAATCCGATCACAAACATGAAGGGTGTGCGAAAGTGCGGCTTGCCACTCCAGAGTGTTGCGATCCAGCAGAAGAATTGCACGGCCGTCGGTATCACCACCATCATCGTCGCTGCGCTGAAGAAGTTGTACCCAAGCTGCGGCAGTCCTGTGGTGAACATGTGGTGCACCCACACGCTGAAGCTCATAAATCCGGTTGCAATGGTTGCAAGCACGAGCGCCGTATATCCAAACACCTGCCGGCGCACAAACACCGGCAACACAACCGAAACAAGGCCAGTAGCTGGAATGAAGATGATGTAGACCTCAGGATGCCCGAAAAACCAGAAAAGGTGCTGCCACAGAATTGTGTCGCCGCCCTCTGCGTAGTTGTAAAAGTGTGTGCCGACGAGGCGGTCGAGGATGAGCATCGTGCTCGCCAGCACCACTGCGGGCATGGCGAACAGCACCATGAAAGAGGTCACCAGTGACGCCCAACCGAACAATGGAAGCCGATTCAGTGACATGCCGGGAGTGCGCATTTTGAAGATGGTCGTGATAATGGCGATCGCGAACACAATCGCGGATGTCTCCGTGAATGTAACCAGTTGAGCCCAGGTATCTGCCCGTTTTCCGGGACTGTAGTCGGGACCCGCGAGTGGCACATACGAGAACCAGCCAACATCAGGACCGGTGTTCAGAACTAATTGCACAAAGAGGAAGATGCCGCCGAACGTGAACAGCCAATAGCCGTACGTGACAAGCCGCGGAAAGGCGATCTCGCGCGCACCCACCATCAATGGCATGAAATAAATGGCGAGCGCCTGAAAAACTGGTACAGCGAACAGAAACATCATCGCCGTGCCGTGTGTAGTGAAGATCTGGTTATACGCGTCCGGCCCTACCAAGTTGTTGTTGGGACGCGACAGTTGTAATCGCATGATGGCCGCAAGGGTTCCAGCAAGGCCGAATAAGATGAAGGTCGTAACCAGGAACCGCCGGCCGATAGATCGGTGATCAATCGCCGTGAACCAACCCCAGAACCCTCGCGGCACGTACCACGTCTTTGACAGCTTCTCGCGTTCAGCAGTCTCGGCTGCGCTTGCAATCGCGAGTTCGTCGGTGTTGGTAACGGGCGGGGTCATTTCAGGCTCTCGAGATACGTCAGCAGTGCTTGCAGTTCGTCGGTCTCCATTGGATTCGGCGGCATGCGTACGCCCGGCTTGATCGACTGTGGATCAAGAATCCAGCCCGCCAGATGTCCGCGAGTGTTCGGAATTGTGCCGGCCGCCAAAGTCCCCCGAGAAGCCACGTGCGTCAGGTCAGGACCAACAAGCGATCCTGCAGGAGTTCCGCGAACAGTGTGACACGTACCACACGGCCCGTTCAGAAACACCTGTTGTCCACGCGCCTGTGTCTCATCCGCCGGTTCAGCGGCCGGTTTACGCTGCTGATTGATCCATGCCTGAAACTCCTTTTCTGATTCGGCGACAACGTGCAGCGTCATGTGCGCATGTTGATGTCCGCAAAACTCAGCGCACTGACCGCGGTATATGCCGGGTTTATTGGCTTGAATCCAAGTTTCGCTTCGTTGGCCGGGAATCAAGTCCTTCTTGCCATGAAAGTTTGGAACCCAAAAGCTGTGGATCACGTCGGATGAAGTCAGACGAACACGTACGGGACGGCCGACCGGGATGTGAATCTCGTTAGCGGTCACGGCAATGTTGCTGGGGACGGGGTCGAGATACCGAACTTCCCACCACCACTGGTGGCCAACGATCATCAACTCAATCGTGTTTGCGTGCGTCTGGGTCCACAGTCTTTTGCTGACGGTCGCACTGACCGTCAGCAGCGCAAGCAAGATCAGCACTGTGGCGACTGTAGCCACACCGACGGCAGTAATCTTGCGCGGCTCGGGGTGCGACAGGGTCGGGGCCATATCCTTCTCACGCCGCCGTCGCCATAGAGCGAAAACGATTATGCCGCCAACGATCACGTAAACTGCTGCCAGCACCCACGTGAATAGCCACCACAACCACTCGATGCGCGAGATCTGCGGGCCGGCGGCGTCCACGGCCGATTGTGTTGGAATGCCGGTACACCCGCTGGCAACACTCAACACCAACAATGCCAGGCCGAACATCAAGTCTTTGCAACGCCTCATCGGTTCGGCCCTTCCTTTTCCTTGCGCAACTCTGGCTTGTTCGCCGACATGTGGTCCGAGCGGCTCGGAGCCGCATCTTTGGGAACGTTGCCGCTCATTGACCGAACGTAAGCAACTAGCCACCAGACCTGGTATTCGGGGATTTTGCCGCGAAAGGATGGCATCCCGTTCGGGCGTCCTTCGACGATGCTTCTGTAAATGTCCGGCGGATGCCCCCCGTACTTCCAGTAGCCGTCTAACAGAGGAGGTCCAATACCCCCGCCCCCGTTCGCGTGACATCCGTAGCAATTGAATGCAAGGTAGAGGCGCTTTCCTTCCCCCACCGCATACGCGTTTTCCGAGTACGTGCCATACATCGCGGGAACGACGCTTTTCCCGTCTGCAGTTGGCGGCGGCTGTGGCACGCCAGGCTGATTGGACGACTGCTGGACATTTGTGTCTGCCGGATGTGAGACCGCAGCCGTTGCACGAAAATTCCGCACCTCACGTTCGCAGCCAACCAGCAGCGCTGTGGCGATCAACAGACTGATGCCGCTGGCGGCTTGGACTCGCACTCAGTGGCCTCCACTCCCGTTCGCGAGCGGACCATCGAGCCGCGGCACGTGGTATTCGGCAAGAATGCCGTCTATCTCATGACGGCGACGAGAAAGAGCCTGCTCGATCCGCTCTTTGAGTTGCGTGTCGCCCCGGCGCACACCGACCCCAATGTCGAAAACGAAGGGCATGGACGGCACATCAATTTGGGGTGTGACCGGAGCCAACGTCAGCGGCACACCGGAACGATGAGCAAAATACGCGGCCAACGGTCCCCATACGACGGCCACATCCACTTCGCCACTGCTGACAGCATTGATGATCTGTGCCGGAGGGTTAGGCTGGCGATAGTCGCCGTAAACCAGGTATCCGCGAACGTTGCGGACAATGCCGCGCGTTGCAAGCGCATGAGCCGGCGGCGAGTTAGCGTAGTCATCCCCAATCATCTGCACGCCGACTCTCAGGCTTTTGAGTAGAGGGTCGTCAAACGATCGAACCCGTAAATGCCGATCCTGACGTGCGACGAAAACATAGGACGATCGGTAATACGGGCTGGTGGTTGCGGCGAGTTCAAAACTCGTCGGCACCCCCATGATCACGTCGCACTTATTGTCGCGAAGCGTATTGCGAACGAATCCCCGGCGTTGTGCCCACCACGTGTACTTAAGTTCGGCGTGCATCTCATCCGCGAGCAACCGAGCTATTTTGTTTTCGAAACCCTCTTCGCGATTGTTCGAGAACGGCAGGTTATTAGGATCGGCGCACACCCGAAGCACTGGCCGGGCAGCCTCCGCATTCGCAGTAGGTTTGTGCGACTGATGTGAACATGCGAGCAGCGCGATCGTAGCCAAGATCAGTGATAGGTGCACGACTCGCATAGGCCTAAGGTAGGGCGAACACGTATAGCGTGTCCCCCGGTTTTGTGTATTGCGACAGATCTTGCATGGCGTTACCGAATCCCAGCGCCACACCGGCATCGCGTGTTGGATCGAGTTGATTTGAGACCACCACACCGGACCATCCGCCAACACCCGAGTAGACCGCCACATACTGCTTGCCATCAGGCCCGCGGTACGTGATCGGCTGGCCGATGATGCCGGACTCAGCCTTGAATTTCCAAAGCTCCTGCCCGCTGCGAGCGTCCACTGCTTTGAACCAGCCGTCCATGGTTCCGTAAAACACCACGTCCCCGGCGGTGACGAGCGCTCCACTCCACGCTGGGAAATGCTCCTTCAACTGCCATACAGCAGTGTTGTGCACTGGATCCCACGCCGTGAACAATCCACGATGACCGCCTGGCCCCGCGTACATCTTCACGTTTGACCCGAGATAGGGAGTACCCGCGATGTAGTTGGCCTCGAATCCTTCGTGATCCATGCACAGATTGTTGTGCGGGATGTAGACAAGACCGGTACGTGGTGAAAACGCGCTTGGTTGCCAGTCCTTGGCGCCCGGTGCGGCCGGGCAGATGTCGCGGGTGACGATTCCGGTGCGTGGCTCTTTATCTTCAGCGTAGTCGAGCCGGCCCGACTTCAAATCCACGCCGCGCGTTGATGTGATGTGTGCAAACGGCGTTGCGGAAAGCACCTGCCCACTTGTGCGATCAAGGACGTACATGTATCCATTGCGTTCCGGGCGGACGATGGTCTTCCGCATTTGCCCGTTTATCGGCAAGTCGAGCAACAGATTCTCATTAACCCCGTCATAGTCGAACAGATCGTGAGGCGACCATTGGTAATACCAGACAGCCTCGCCCGTATCTGCATCGCGCGCGAAAATGCCGGAGGTGAAATGGTTGTCTCCGGGACGCTGTTCCGGATGCCATGGCCCCGGATTCCCGGTGCCATAGAAGATGAGGTTCGATTCAGGGTCGTAAGAGGTCCAGCCCCATGCAGTTCCCCCGCCGATCTTCCATTGCTCCGGTGGCCACGACTTCACGCCCAGATCCTTGTCGCGGTACTGCGAATAGTAGGGCTTGAAACGAGCGCCGACGAGCACTTCAGAATCAGGCCCCGTGTTGTATGCTCGCCAAGCGATCTTTCCGGTTTTGATGTTGATCGCTGTCATCCAACCACGAACACCGAACTCACCCCCGCTGTTACCGAAAAAGGCTTTGTCTCGCACAACGAGCGGCGCCATCGTCATGGTTTCGCCGCGGTTGATCTCCCCCAGCTTCGCCTTCCAGACTTCCGTTCCCGTGTTGGCATCGACAGCCACGGCGTGGTTATCAAGCGTGCCGTAAATGATCTTGCCGTCCGCGTACGAACCACCGCGATTGACCACGTCGCAGCACGCAACCCCTTGCGCCGCAGCGTCTGGTTTAGGCTCGTAACTCCACTTTTTCGCCCCGTTCTTCCTCAGATCAAGTGCGTAGAGGATGTTTGGGAAAGGCGTGATCAGGTACATCGTGTCGTTGACCACGATCGGAGCTGCTTCGTTGCCGCGGAGCACGCCGGTCTTGAAGGTCCATGCAACCTTGAGGTTCTTGACCGTCTGTGTATTGATCTGGTCGAGGCTGCTGAAACGACTGTTAGCAAAATCCTTTGCTGCCCAGGACCACTGCCCATCCTCGGGGCGAGTGGCTGCGGGGGATATCTGCGCCCCAGTCGCACCCTCGAACGTGCGCTTCCTGATTTCCTCGGTGGCGTTGGGAGAACCGCGATGCTTGTCGCTACAGCCGAGTGCCGAGCAAAGCAAAGCTAGGGCGGCCAGCGTAAGCAGCGAATTCTCCACGCTGCGCCGGATTAGGCTTGAACGCTTCACAATGCTTGTACACCCACGCCACACGCGGGATGGATACTCGAGTCTCCCGAGGTGACATGCCGATCGGCACTTCCCGGCAATCTCCCAGTCTCAGAGGCGCGAAGCAACGCTCCCGTGCTGCGACTCTGTTATCCGATAACTTTCGTGCACACCGCGTTGCCCGCTGCTCCGCCACACGTAAGCGCGCCACACCCCGCGCGAGACGTGCGTCTACCCCCGCAACGCGCACCCGTGACCTTATTTCCATTCAAGAGATCGCACGCTTAAGCGAAAGTTGACGAACACGGCTGCACGTTGCAGACATCCGGCCCGCTCCTCTGAACATCAAGAAAGCGACTCACACAATCCCGGAAACGAGGAGGCGCCTGATGGCCTATGTAACAGTAGGAAGGGAGAACACGACCGAAATCCAGCTTTACTACGAGGACCACGGAACAGGACATCCCGTCATACTGATCCACGGATATCCCTTGAGCGGCGCATCATGGGAGAAGCAAGTCCCAGTGCTTCTTACAATAGGCTACCGCGTCATCACGTACGACAGAAGAGGCTTTGGCCGCTCCGGCCAGCCGACCACGGGTTACAACTACGATACGTTTGCGGAAGATCTGCGCAACCTCATTCAACATCTCAGTCTGAACGCTGTTTCGCTCGTCGGCTTTTCGATGGGCGGCGGCGAGGTGGCGCGATACATCGGCAAGTACGGGTCCGACAATGTCACCAGCGCTGTGATCATCGCCGGCGTGCCTCCGTATTTACTGAAGACCAGCGACAATGCCGAGGGAGTCGATGGAGCTATATTCGACGACATCGAAAAGGCTGCCGCAGCCGACCGTTACGCCTTCTTCACCGAGTTTCTGAAGAACTTCTTCAACACAGATGTTTTCATGGGAACCCGCGTCAGCGAAGAAGCTGTACGCGCAAGTTGGAACGTCGCGATGGGAGCCTCAGCAGTGGCGAGTGTTGCCTGCGTGCGCACGTGGACGGAGGACTTCCGTAATGACGTTTCGAAGATCAGCGTCCCAACGCTAGTCATACACGGCGAAGCAGACCGGATAGTTCCGTTCTCCGCCTCAGGACAAGTTACCGCCCGTATGATCCCGGGAGCACGACTGGTAACAATGAAGGACGGACCGCATGCCATTAACTGGACTCACGCTGACATCGTGAACCGAAACCTAGTCGACTTCCTGACGCAAACGTCTGTACCATCGCGACGAACTGCGGCCTGAAGAATTCGCGCGTCGACGTCCTTAGCCAATCATTGCAAAGGGCTTGAATCAAAAGAAAGGCGCCCGTGTTCCGGGCGCCTACGAACTATCTGCTCGCTTACCGTGAAGCGCGCTCCTGGCCCGCGTAGTAGCCGCTGCGAGTCCGGACCTGAAGCTTGCCGTGCCCTTTTGCGCGCGCTTCAACCTTAACCATTCGATACCCGCCCTCCGACTGCGGCCGGGTCGGACGATACCCTATCGTGTACTGGTTCCGAATGTCGTGTGCTACTTGGCGAGTGATGGAATCGACCTCACTGACGTCCTTCGGAAAAAACGCGACGCCTCCGGTTTCCTCGGCGATTTCCTGCATGGCTCTTTTCGCCCTCTTGGCGTGCCCCTCGCCCCCCAGAATCCCGACCGTATATACCGTGGGACCGTTCTCTGCCTGCAGACGCCGGACGGCCTGCTCCAGCGACTGTCGGCTCGCATTGTCCTCACCGTCGGTCACGACCAAGAGGACTTTCTTCTCCAGCCGGGCGCTTTTCTTCAGGTGGTCTGCCGATGCCACCAGTGCGTCATACATGGCTGTTCCACCACGGGACTCAATCTTCTCAAGCGCGTCCTGGAGTTTTGGAATGCTCCCAGTAAAGTCCTGATCAAGGTAATACTCGTCGTTGAAGTTCACGACGAATACCTCGTCCTTTGGATTGCTGGCCCTCACAAGATTGAGCGCGGCCGAGTTCACGGCGGCGCGCTTGTCTCGCATCGAGCCGGAATTGTCGATCACAATCCCCAGCGCTACCGGGATGTCCTCGTGACGGAATGACGTAATTGTCTGAGGTTGACCATCCTCAAACACCGTAAACGCCGTCTTGTCCAGGTTCGTAACGAGGCGCTGTTTATCGTCCACTACCGTTGCGTGCAGAACGACTTCCTCAACCTTCGCCTTGAAGACGTAAACGCCGTCGTCGGTGCGCGCCGCGGGCTGACCCTGCACGGGCACTTGCACCGTATCGCCGGGCTGATTCGGAGCGGGCGATGCGCTCTGGCTCGTGCTTCCCTGCTGAGTCGGCTGGCCCTGGGGTTGGCCGGCTGATTCGGTTCGCGGTGTTGTTTGCGGCTGCGGCGCTGCACGACGATCGCCCATCGGAGGCGGCAGCACTTCCGGAATCGGATCAAAACGCGGCTGCTGCGATGTCGAGGGCTGCTGGGTGCCAGCCGAACCAGCCGTAGTCTGGGCTCCAGCCAATAAGGCCATTGACAGCAAGCCGATCGCGATCGAGGGAAACAATTTGTTACTGTCGAGGTGCATAGTATCCCGTCTTGTTATAAACCCGCAGCGGCGGCAAACCCTTCGGTGGTGACAGCTTCACCTTTATTTTTCGCCACTTCCCATCGTGTGCTGGATTTTTTGGACGATACCCCAGCACATATTGGTTGCGCAGTTCGATCCCAATCTTTGAAGCGACATCGGCGAGTTCGTTCACATTGTCGATGGTGAAAGTTCGTCCACCAGTCACGTCCGTCACTTCCGACAGCAGGACCGGACCAAGACGCTCCTCCTCCGTTCTGGGCGACATGTCGAAGATCCCGATTGCATAGATCTGCACGTCGGCTTCCTTGACCATCGACTTGATCTCTTTTTCCGTGTAACGACTGTTGTTGTCGCCGCCGTCAGAGATAATGAGCAGGGCCTTTTTCTGGTGCATGGCCTTCTTCATCTTGTTAACGGCAAGATAGATGGCGTCCAGCAATGACGTCTTCCCTTTTGGGATGCTGTAGATCAGCTTGCCCTGAATCTCCTCGACCGACTGAGTGAAATCGGCCAGCAACTCAGGCCTGTCCGCGAAGGTGATCATGAAAAATTCGTCTTGCGGATTTGCCGTCTTGAAGAACTCCACGACCGCATCGCGCGACTTTTCAATTTTGTCATCCATGCTTCCGCTAAGGTCGAAAATGACGCCCAGCGAAATCGGAGTATCCTCGCTAGAAAAGTGCCTGATGTCCTGCCTGGTGTCACCCTCGTAGAGCAGAAAGTTCTCCCGCTCGAGTCCCGTCACGAGTCGATTCAACGGATCGGTGATAGTGACCGGCACAAGCACGAGATCAACGTCCACCTTGAAGGGTCGTGTGTGGGTCTTCAACGATGGGTCGATGTTTGCTCCTGCTCTCGCGGCGGCCTCTGTTCCCGGATTCGTCCGGGGCGTGATGTGCACTTCAGACTGCGACTGTGCAAGGGTGCCCGGCGCACCCAGGCTGACGAACAACCCAAGAAACAGCGATAGCGCTGTACGGAACCAGCGCTTGGAGGGTGAAAGATAGACGCACTTCTTCGTCTCAGTCAGATGGGTCGCGTGGCTGACAGATGACCCGCGCCCATGACTACACTTGCGGGCCATAAACTCCTCTGGTTCCGGCAATGTCGTGCCCCGGATCGTTGTCAAAACACTCAGTCTCAACGAAGCGACTCGGACGGCTATTCCGTCTGATGTTCCCCTATCCTCGTTGGTTTTCCTGCATGTGCCGTTCCGTTGTGACCGTATATCAGTTCCGAGTCGCTGTCCAAATCGATATTTCGGAATTCATGCACTCGCAAAACGGTTTAGAATCAGGAGCACACGACATGGCGACCATATACCCTTTTCGTGCGCTTCGCTATAATCCAGACCGCGTCGACCTGGCTGACGTCGTAACGCAACCGTACGACAAAATAACCCCTGCGATGCAGGACCGCTACTACGCCCTAAGCCCTTTCAACTTGGTGCGTATCATTCTAGGAAGACGCGAGCAAAACGACAACGGGCAGAATGTATATACTCGCGCCGCCGCTTACCTCCGTGAGTGGCGCCAGAACGGCGTTCTCGCACCTGATCCTGACCCTTCTATTTACCTGTATAGTCAGGAGTTTACGGTGCCCGGCGACAGTTCGGCACATGTTTTTCAGCGTCGCGGCTTCATCGCCCTGGGCAGGGTCGAGGATTACGACAACGGCATCGTTCACCGTCATGAACAGACCCTTTCCGGTCCCAAAGTTGATCGCCTAAACCTGCTCAGAGCCACGGAATGCCATTTTGGCCAGATCTTCATGCTGTACAGCGACCCCGAACATCGGGTAGACGAGATCCTGACCTCGGGAACGCAGATTGCCTCTGGCAGCCCCGAGGCCGGATCGGCAGCGGGTGTTCGCACCTCGACCAAGCCCGCCGCTGACGTTGTCGACGAGTACGGTGTGCGTCATCGCATGTGGGCCATTTCGGATCCAACCGTTATCAAGGCTGTGCAGGAAGCGATGCTGAACAAAATGCTCATCATCGCTGACGGCCATCACCGCTACGAAACGGCTCTCAATTACCGCAACGAACGTCGCGCCAAGGCGGGGGCCCTGTTGCCCGAGGCTCCCTACGAACGTGTCATGATGACGTTCGTCAACATGGATGCGGAAGGCCTTGTCATTCTCCCGACCCACCGGGTCGTGTTTGGATTGGAGAACTTCAATGCGGTCCAGTTCGTTGAAGAGGCCAGGGCGTTCTTCACGGTAAACCCGCTGCGCGAGCGAGCCACCGCAGGCATTGCAACCAAGCTTCTTCGCGAACGCGGCTCCGATTCCACCGCACTCATAGCAGTCACGACCCAAGGCGATTTCCTGCTGGAATCACGTGGCGGCTCTTCCGCCGACTCTCTGCTTAGCGGAATGTCGCCCAAGCAGGGCGAACTCGACGTTGTCCAACTCCACAAGTTGCTGCTGGAACACGTTCTTGGCATCAGCGAAGAAGCGATCCGCAATCAAGTGCATGTCCGGTATGTGCGTGATTCGGACGAGGCTATCGAGCAGGTACGTCGAGGCGACGCAAACATCTCGTTTCTGATGAATCCTGCTCGTATGGACCAAGTGCGAGACATCGCTTTCGCCGGACAAGTACTCCCGCAGAAATCAACGGATTTCTATCCTAAGTTATTGAGTGGCCTCACAATCTATGCTCTTGAGTAGATGGAGGCAAAAGACGGTACGCCTGGTCGGGATCTGCGCTCTTTGCGCGCTGTGCATTGGCATCTTTTCACATGCTCAGCCCGAGGGTAAGCGAATCATTTTCTACGCGGCCCAGACCAGCTACTCTCTGCCTGTGGCAGACCGCACTGGGGGAGAGTTCGTGGGTCTCCTTGAGGCTCTCGAACCGCTTGGCGCTGTCTCAGCCAAGGTTGACGGCAATAAGTGGAAGCTAAGGTTCCGTGACGTCGACGTGCAATTTGAGCACGGCAAGACAAAAGGAAAAGTTCACGGCAAGTCACTCGATCTTGCCGCAGCATTTATCCTCGAGAACGGTCGCGGACTGATTCCGCTTCGGTCCCTCAAAGATGTCCTGCCTCCAGTAGTCTCGTTGCCGGTCGAAGTTCAAGATTCTGCTCGTCGCGTCTTTCTCGGCGTAACATCGACGCAATTCGTCGCCAGAAGGTCCGACACCGGGAAAGTGACCTTCACTTTCACAGCTCCGGTCAATCCGTTTATCGCCACCGAACCGGGAAGGTTGCGAATGGTTTTCAACCGTGAACCCGTGCGCTCGGGCCTGCAAACATACACTTTCGACGATCGACTGATTGCAAACGCTTCTTACAGCGAAACAAACGGCGCTGCGGAACTGACAGTCCTTTCGCAATCCCCGTTGCTCGCGACGTTCAGCGACGACCGCAAGACCATCACAGTGGCAGCAAACGTTCCAGCGCCAACTCCGCAGATAACGCAACAGGCTCCGGCAGCCGCTACCGCCGCGCCAGCCCCTATAGCACCTCCTCCGCGACCGCGCATAGCGATCATCCTCGACCCGGCACACGGCGGCAACGACGCTGGGGCCGCGTTGAGCGAAAAGGTTTCAGAGAAAGAGGTCACTCTAGCCCTGGCCCGCCGGATCAGGCGGGACCTCGAAGCACGTGGAATCGGCTGCGCCATCACTCGCGACGCAGATGTGTCGGTCTCGATGGAGCAGCGTGCAACTTCAGCCGACGCTTCTACCGCAACCGTCTACGTTGCTCTACACGCTTCGACAGTAGGTACGGGGGTGCGCAGCTATACGGCGATGGTTCCACCGCAACCTGCCAAGCCGCTCCTATTCGTACGTCCCGACAGCGCTCACGCCCCGTACGTATCCGAAAGCCGAGCATTCTCGTCGACTGTGGTTACCGAGTTGTTGAAGAGAGACATGCCCGCAACCTCGTTACCCGGCACTGTAGCACCCCTGAAGAATCTCGGACTAGCAGCGATCGCCATTGAAGTAGCCCCTCCGGCGCGTGGCTCCGCAAGTGATTTGAGCTCTGCTTCTTACCAACAGTCCATCGCAAGTGCGTTGGGCGCAGCTATCGCTACCGCTCACAACAGGCAGGTGGGACGGTGACTCTGCTCGACACCAAACCCGAAATTCAGAGGACGCAGTATCGCGGCGTAGCTATCGCCGCTGCCCTGCTGCTTATCGCAGTCCTGGCACTCGGCATCTATGCGATGCGCCTGAAGCGCAGCGCCGAGCAGGCGCAGCGCCACGTCACCGACGCCCAGGCAGTAGTCCCCCCTGTCGCCGGCACACAAGAGCAAGTTCCCGTCCTGGTTGCATATGACGACGAGGGCATGCTGCGAGGAAGCACGATCTCTGTACGCATGCCGAGCGATCGAACGGAACGGGCACGTGAGGCCGTCCAGGCCCTGCTAGATTTCTATAGCAACGGCGCCTCTCCCCATTCGCTTCCGCAGGGCGCTGAAGTGAAGGCCGTTTATCTCGTCGGAGACGATCTAGCGGTCCTGGACATGAACTCGGTCTTCGCAGACGGACATCGCTCGGGTATTCTGGTTGAAGAACTCACGATCGCATCTATCGCGCACACGCTCGCGGCCAACGTGCCCGGCACCAAGCGCGTGAAGTTTCTCGTGGAAGGCAAAGATCGCGACACTCTTGCCGGACACGTTGACTTGAAGGACTACTACGATGTCGCCGGACTCGGTGCGTTCCTCAACCCGAGCGGAGCCGTTGAGCTGCCCACTAACCCGGCGAAGGAAGAAGCTCGGTGAAAGAACGGTTCAAGATCGGCGTATTCGATTCGGGCGTTGGGGGCCTTACAGTTCTAAAAGAACTCATTCACTACGTGCCCCGCTCGGATTACATTTACTTCGGCGACACGGCTCGCCTGCCGTACGGCTCCAAATCGTCCGAAACGGTAGCTCGGTACGCTACGGAAGCCGCAAAGTTCCTCGAGAAGCACGGCATTCAGATCCTCGTCGTCGCCTGCAATACCGCCACCGCGCTCGCACTTGACGCTGTAGCCGACGCGTGCACCGTGCCCGTCTTCGGCGTCATCAATCCCGGAGCGGAAGCCGTATCGAACATCAGCAAAACGAGAAAGGCCGTCGTCATCGGCACGGAGGCGACGGTCGCCAGCCACGCTTACAAGCGCGCTCTCGCCAACTGTGGAATCGAGGCATACGAGAAAGCCTGCCCTCTGTTAGTACCGCTCGTTGAAGAAGGTTGGACCGAACACGACGTCACGGAGCAGGTCGCCCGTATCTACCTTGGCGAGGCCTTCGAAAACGGCTCGGAGGCCAGCGACGCGCTCCTGCTTGGCTGCACCCACTATCCCCTGCTGAAGCCCATGTTGCGTCGCATCTTGCGACCCGATGTTGGCATCGTCGATTCAGCCGAGTCGACCGCCTTGAAAGTTGCCAGCGAGATGGGAGTCAAGTACGAAGGCGAACCGGCGGAAACGAAACTGCTCAAGGGCGACGTCAAACTTCAGTTCTACGTGACCGACTCCGTCGAGAAGTTTCGCCGGCTCGGTACCCGATTCCTGGGCTACAGCGTCGACGACGTTCAGCACGCAGACTTGGGAGGGTAGCAACTCGGATCTGATGTTCACGTTCTTAACGTGGACGGAGGCCCTCCATGCGCATCAGATCCATGCGTCTGATCCTCACCCTAGTTGTTGGCTCTGTGCTGACCGCGCGTGGACAGGAACCTGACCTCCCCGACATAAAGCCCGGGCAGGATTACGTGGAATGGCTAACCGGAACTATGTCGACGCTGGAGAGGGTGGTAAAGCCGGGGATGACACGTGAAGAGTTCCGCAAGCTGTTCCGAAGCCCGGGCGGTTTCCAGACGCACACGTGCCTGTATCGGACCTGTCCACTGATTAGAATGCGTGTGGAATTTAGCGTCTCCGAGACCAGGGAAACACGTCTGGAATCGGAGAACGGCGAAGTAGTCATCGTCCGGGCCGAATCGCCGAATGATGTCGTAATCCGCGCGTCAAAACCTTACCTCGACTTGAAGTTCGCCACCGACTGACTTCGCTGATCACCGCCACGTTCCCGTTCCTTCCTTCTTCTGCCTGAGTTCTTTACAATCACCACTTCATGATCTACAGAAGCGATAACCGCACGCCCGACCAACTCCGCCCCGTTACGATCACTCCAGAATTCATATCGACCGCCGAAGGATCCTGCCTGATTGAAATCGGCAATACGCGCGTGATCTGTACGGCCTCGATAGAAGAAACGGTCCCATCCTGGATGCGCAATTCGGGCAAGGGATGGATCACCAGCGAGTACGGCATGATTCCGCGGTCCACCTTGACGCGCACGCCTCGTGAATCCGCCCGAGGACGCGTCGGCGGACGCACGCACGAAATCCAGCGCCTCATCGGGCGTTCCCTCCGCGCAGTCACGGACATGAGCGCCATGGGCGAACGCACCATCTTCATCGATTGTGACGTGATTCAGGCCGACGGTGGCACCCGCACGGCAGCTATCACCGGCGGCTTTGTCGCACTGGCGATCGCCATGCAGAGACTCGTTGAAGCCGGCACCCTGAAGAAAACGCCCTTGACCGACTTCGTTGCCGCCAGCAGCGTCGGCATCGTGGACGGCGTGATCATGCTCGACCTGCCTTACGAAGAAGATTCCCGTGCCGAGGTTGACGGCAACTACGTGATGACCGGCACCGGAAACATCGTTGAAGTCCAGATGACAGCCGAGCACAAGCCCTTCGACGAAGCCCAACTCCAGGCCATGCTGGCGGTCGCACGCACCGGAATCCGCCAACTGATTGAAAAGCAAAAGGCCGCTCTAGCCAGCGCTGCGCTGCGTTAAGCCAAATCAGAGCTCGAGAACGGGATAGAAAAAGAACTAAGGTCCCGCAAAGAGCGTAGAGTGAAGTCCTGACTCACTCTGCGCCCCTGGCGAGACCTTAGCGAACGTCTGCGTATGTCTTTAAGCTACTTCGCGCCTACACTCTGCTCCGCATACCGCTTCGCCATTTCTTCCAACGAGATCGGTGCGTAGTCGCCAGCGTGACCGGCCTGACCAAACTCGGTCATGCGCTGCGCGACGACTTTCTTCATAGCTTCGCGCGCCGGCTTCATGTAATCGCGAGGATCGAACTTCTCCGGCGTCTCCGCAAACACCTTGCGAATCGCGCCCGTAATGGCCAGTCGATTGTCCGTATCGACGTTGATCTTGCGGACACCGTTCTTAATACCAAGCTGGATTTCTTCCACCGGGACGCCCCAGGTCGGCTTCAAGCTGCCGCCGTACTGGTTGACGATGTCCTGGAGCTCCTTCGGCACGCTCGATGATCCGTGCATTACCAGGTGCACGTTCGGCAGCCGCTTGTGGATCTCGATGAGGATGTTCATCTTCAGGACTTCGCCGTCCGGCTTCTTCGTAAATTTATAAGCGCCGTGGCTGGTACCGATGGCGATAGCCAGTGCGTCTAACCCGGTCTTCTCAACGAACTCGACTGCCTGATCGGGATCGGTCACGTGCTCAAGGCCGCTGCCGCCCGCGCCATGGCCGTCTTCAATGCCGCCCAGAACGCCGATTTCGCCTTCGACCGTCACGCCCTTTTCGTGCGCCATCTCAACAACGCGGCGCGTCGTCTCGACGTTGTACTCGAACGTCGAAGGCGTCTTGCCATCCGGCATTAGTGAGCCGTCCATCATCACGCTCGTAAACCCCAGGTCGATAGCTGACTTGCACGTCTCGATGCTGTTGCCGTGATCAAGGTGCAGCACCGTCGGGATCTCCGGATACAGTTCAGCGGCGGCCAGCATCAGGTGATACAGGAACTTGTCCTGCGAGTAAGCACGAGCCCCGCGGCTCGCCTGCACGATCACCGGAGACTTCGTCTCGCGTGCCGCCTCCATGATTGCCTGGATCTGTTCCATGTTGTTGACGTTGAAAGCGCCAACGCCGTAACCGCCTTTTGCCGCTTCATCGAGCAACTGGCGCATCGAGACTAGGGGCATGTACCTTCTCCTTCTATAAGTGCTTGATTGAGTCCTTTGCGGGTGGTCTGAACTCGGCCGAACCACTACAGGCGCACATTCCGCAGATAACGTACGGGTATTCTCTTTTACCGTATCACGCGTTCCGACTCGAGGCAAGCGACTGCCTAGCCGCCGCTTCAGCCCTCAACTCGAGACATCGCGGCGCCGTCTTCAGATCTGCACGCCCCCCGTTCCGAATCGCGATTTTCGCTTCCAGTCTGTTCGGCATGAAACCGCGCAAGTCACTCCCCGCATCTTCGAGAGCCTAGGAGGTTGTGTTCATGAGACTTACTCCGGGAAAACTCGCGGGGCTGAGAGCCGTTTCCGACCAACGCGGCGTAATCGCCGCTGCCGCCATGGACCAACGCGGGTCATTGCAGAAAGCGCTGGGTCCAAAGGCTGGCGCCACGGAATTGGAAGCCTTCAAGACTGCTGTCACCGAAATCCTGACACCCCATGCCAGCGCCATTCTGCTGGATCCAGAGTGGGGCCTGCCCGCCAGCAAGAAACGCGCCAGGAACGCCGGCCTGCTCCTCGCATACGAAAAGACTGGCTACGACAAAACCGGCCCCGGACGTCTTCCGGACCTGCTCGACCAGTGGTCAGTCCGGCGCCTCAAGGAAGCTGGTGCGGACTGCGTAAAGATCCTCCTTTACTACACTCCAGACGATCCCAAAGACATCAACGACCGAAAGCATGCCTGGGTCGAGCGCCTCGGCGACGAATGCCGCGCCAACGACATCCCGTTCTTCCTCGAGTTGGTCGGCTATGAGGAGGGAGTGGACGAGAAGGGGTTCGAGTATGCGAAAAAGAAGCCGCGCATCGTCAAAGCGAGCATGGCCGAGTTCACGAACGAGCGCTACGGCGTCGATGTGCTCAAAGTGGAAGTTCCTGTGAACATGAAGTTTGTCGAGGGCGCGCGCAATTTCAAAGGACCCCAGGCGTCGTATTCCAGGGATGAAGCCAAGAAGCATTTCCTCGATGCTGCGACTGCGACCACAAGGCCGTTCATTTACCTGTCTGCTGGGGTGAGCAACGACGAATTCAACGAGGCGCTCGAACTCGCTGCCGAGTCCGGCGTCAAGTTTAACGGCGTCCTTTGTGGCCGTGCGACGTGGAAAGACGGAATTCCCGTCTTTGCCGAAAAGGGTGAGCAGGCATTCCGAGAATGGCTTTCAAGTGAAGGCGTCAAGAACATCAATAACGTCAACGACCGCCTCAGGCGCGCCACCCCGTGGTACTCAATTTACGAAGTCGAAGTAGGGCGCGAAGCAGCTTGAAGCTGAGATCATGTAATCCTAGTCAGGCCGGGTACAGATCCGGCCTGACCGCCTCAGTCACTGGCTGCAAACTTTTGTCCTCCATCAACTAGCGAGTCGATGACGTCAACAGCCTCCGCTGCGTTTTGAGCGTATGCATCAGCTTCAGTGTGCTCCCACACATCCGGTTCGTTCGCAAAAGCTTGCCCGCCAACGATGACGGTCGCCTTGGGAACTAACGCATTCACTGCGACGGTGGTTTGACGCACGGATTCAATATTGAACGGCATCGTGGCGGAGAGCGCGATCACATCAGGCCTCAACACCGAGGCGAGTTGGAACAGTGCGGCACCGGGCGTATTCGCCCCCAGGTAGAACACCTCCCACCCATCGAGTTCCATCAAGTCCGCCAGCATCCTGATCCCAACGTCGTGGTACTCATTGGCCACGGAGGCTGCTATTACCCGGCGGTCGCGCTTAGGGGTTCTCACCGCCGCGGCAGTGAGTCGAGTCATCGTCCATTGAACCGCTTGTGTGCAGTAATGCTCGTGTGCGGCAGTGATCCTGTTCATCTGCCACAACCGACCAACTTCCCGCTGGCTAGGCTCAATGATGGACTGGCAGATGACTCCAAGAGCCATCCCCTTAGCCATCAGTTCTGAAAGCATTTCCGCCGCTTGATCCCGTCGGCCACTCAGCAGCAGATTGAGGAAGGTTCGCGCAACTTCCACGTGTGGCGCTGAGTCAGGTAGAAACGTCGGTATGTCCGGCAGTTGTCCCCGAGTTCTCGCTAATGCAGAGGTGATGATTTCGCTCGCGACTGCAGAAGTCGGTTCCGGAAGCCGCTCCTGAACTACCCCCCTGAGCAGTTCCAGTTTCCGCGCGAATTCCTGCGGCTCGATCCCTCGACTCGCGAGCATGGATGCGCGCCAGTCAACGTACCGGGCAAACAGCGATGGGCGTCCCGTGGTAATCGCTTCAGATAGAAAGCACAGGTGGTACTCGGTATCCTCCTCGCATTGTGACCGTCCCACCTTGCGATACCCAAACGACTCAGGTCCTTGGGCCAGATGTCGCTTAGCCGTTTCAGCCGCAAGTTCGCGAATAGAGTCGTCGAGTGGAGCTGAGCGCTCTGTTGACCAGGTCAACATTGGACATGCCTGCACGGTGCGTGGATCGGAGCATGTTGCGAGCGTGCATTATAGGCACAAACGCGAATACCGCGTTGGAAACGGCCTAACCGGGGTACGTTTCGGCTCGATCTAGTCCAAACGAAAAGAGCGCGCCGAAGCGCGCCCGAATCGTCAAGTCATTCAATGACCGTATCTGGAAAATTTTCACTCCCACTCGATTGTTCCCGGCGGCTTAGATGTCGTGTCGTAGACAACGCGGTTGATTCCCTTCACCTCGTTCACAATTCGTGTGGAGATGCGCTTCAGCACGTCCCACGGGAGTTCGACTACATCGGCCGTCATGCCGTCTTCGGAATGCACAGCGCGAATCGCGCACGTATATGCATACGTTCGCTGGTCGCCCATCACGCCGACTGACATGACCGGAAGCAGCACGGCGAACGACTGCCAGATCTTGGTATACAGCCCAGCATTCTTGATCTCGTTCACCACGATGTCGTCCGCTTCCTGAAGCAGAGCAATTCGCTCCGGCGTAACTTCACCCAGGATGCGAACCGCCAATCCCGGCCCCGGGAATGGCTGGCGCTGGAGGACGTCTTCGGGCATACCCAGATCGCGCCCAATGCGCCGGACTTCGTCCTTAAAGAGATCCTTCAAGGGCTCGATCAGCTTGAGCTTCATCTTCTCAGGAAGGCCGCCGACGTTGTGATGCGACTTGATCGTCTGCGACGGTCCGCGCACCGACCGGGACTCGATCACGTCCGGATAAAGCGTGCCCTGCACTAACCAATCGACGTGACCCTGCGCCTGCAGAATGCGATGTGCTTCGTCGTCGAATACGGCGATGAACTCGTTGCCGATAATTCGGCGCTTCTTCTCCGGATCGGCCACGCCCGCGAGTTTGTCAAGGAACCGCTTCGACGCATCGACTCCGACGATGTTGAGTCCCAGTTTGTCGCGCAGGTTCTGCTGCACCTTCTCAAATTCGTTTTTGCGCAACACGCCGTTGTTGACGAACACGCAAGTAAGGCGGTCGCCGATGGCGCGGTGCACCAGCGTTGCCGCTACCGACGAATCCACGCCGCCAGAGAGTCCGCAGATTGCCCGGCCTTCCGGGCCAACCATGTTGCGAATGCTTTCGACTGTTTCGTCAATAAAGCGCTGCGGTGTCCAGTCTGCCCGGGCACCGCAAATTTCGAACACGAAGTTTTTCAGCAACTGGGTGCCGAGCCGCGTGTGATGAACCTCAGGATGGAACTGAACCGCCCAGATTCGGCGTTCTTCGTCGTGTATGGCGGCCAGCGCGTTCGACGATGCCGCGACACGGCTGAAACCGCTGGGCAGTTCCACCGCCTCATCACCGTGCGACATCCAGACGCTCAGGCGGGCGGGCATGTCGCGGAAAAGCTTCGAGCTCTGGCTAACTTCAATGTCGGCGTGGCCGTATTCGCGCTTCGGCCCCGGGCGGACCGTGCCTCCGAGTTTGTGCGCAATGAAGTGGAGGCCGTAGCAGATACCGAGCACCGGAAGTCCAAGCGACAGGACGCGGTCGTCGGCCGGCGGGGCGTCGGCGTCATAGACCGAACATGGCCCACCGCTCAGAATGATCCCAGCAGGCTTGTACGTGCGGATTTCGTCCAGAGGGGCCGTGCACGGCAGCACGGCCGAGAAAACGTTCTGTTCGCGGATGCGGCGCGCGATAAGTTGCGTATATTGCGAGCCGAAGTCGAGGATGACGATCGATTGCGGTTCCACAATTCAGTGTAACTGAGAGTCCGCATCCCTCTCCAGAGGGTTGTCGCAGTTATAGCTGCGAGGGCATTTCGCCGGCGGCGCCCCACGGCTGCGACCCTGGGCTAACGAATGCCGGCTGCAGTGGCCGCGAATCCGCTAAGCCGTCCAACAGTGCTAAGTACGCAGCAAGCCGCGCAATGTAGAGTCCATCAACCACGGCGAAGTACGCCAGTGCCACCATGGCAAGCACGAACAGTACCGCTTCGCCCGGCAGCAGGCTGGCAAGTCCGAGTGCGAACATCCCGGAACCCGTCGCCAGCACGAAAGCGAGAAAGTGAAGTGAGCCGAACGCCCAGCCAACTCGCATGAAACGCCCCGAGAGCGCCCCAACTCTGCCCACCGCACGCCCGATGGCGGTCAAGGCATCACAACGTTCGATCGTTGCGACGGCGGGTGCAAGCGCAAGAATCCAGCTCGCAACCGACCAGATGTATGTAGCCAGCGCACCGCCCAGGAGCAAAATCACGAATGCTCGACCGGCATTAGGAAGCTGCCCCGGCGCACTCACGTAGCTTCTTGCTGCGAAGAAGTAAATTCCGAGCAGGCTCAGCACTCCAGCCAAAGTAAGCGCAGCACGTAAAAAGCTGAGTCCGAATATCGTCCGCAGTCGCGGGCGAGCGACAGGTTCCACAAGAGCCCGCAGTGTAGCCGTTCGGCCAAAGGTCGCGGCAAGCGCCCATAGAACGGCGCAGCCGGGCAATAGGATCGCGGCGATCCTCAGCAGTTTGAAGCCGCTACCCTCGATTGTTCCCGCAAGGGCCTGCAGCATGAAGGGAGGAAATCCGGTCTTCCACATCAGCCAGTCAATGGCGGAGACTTCCAAGCTTTTGAAGTACTCCATGAACGACAAGAGAAGCAAAGCCCAGAACGCCGCGCCAAAAGCCCAGCGCCAGCTAATCTCGGCAAGAATGATCGACGGCTGCCGAAATACGGCCCGAAATCCGTCGCGCACTGGTGTGGAACTTGGCACGGAGGAAAGGATACATAAATCGGGTGATCGGGTCATCTGGCAATCGAGCCATCGGATCATCTACCCCTGCCCTTCTGAAGGAGCAGCAATGGCAGATGACCCGATGGCGCAATTTACCTCACCACCATGTTGACCAGCTTTCCTTTGATCACGATCGTCTTGACGATCTGCTTTCCTTCGATTGCGGCCTGCACTTTTTCGTCCGCCATTGCAGCCTGCTTGGCTTCTTCTTCGGTAGCTTCGGCGGCGACCAGAATTCGTCCGCGCAGCTTGCCGTTGACTTGAACGGCCATCTCGATTTCCTCTTCTTTGGCCAGTTCCGCATCGAACTGCGGCCACGGAGCACGCAACAGATCCGAGGTCTGCCCGATCTTCTCCCACAACTCGTAGGCCAGATAGGGCGCGAACGGATGCAGCAGCATTACGATGTTCCGTTCAAGGTCGGCAATGAATGCTCGCGGAGCGGCGTTGAGCGCCTGCTGCGATGAAGAACAAAGGTTCAGCAACTCCATCAAGGCTGCCACCGAAGTGTTGAAGTGCCAACGTCCGTTGAAGTCGTCGCTGATCTTCCGGATTGTCTGGTGCAGTTTGCGCGCAATCTTGCGTGCTTCCGGCGAAAGTTCAGCGACGGAGTACGTTTGCCCGTCAACTAAAGCGGGGTTTTGTGCAAAGAAGCGATAGACCTTGGCAAGGAATCGGTAAACGCCTTCAACGCCTGCATCCTGCCAGTCAAGCTCTCGATCAGGTGATGTTGCGAACAGCGTGTACGCACGAGTCGCGTCCGCGCCATAGCGTTCGACCATGTCATCCGGAGAAACGGTATTCCCCAGCGACTTCGACATCTTCGCGCCGTTCTTGATGATCATTCCCTGCGTGAACAATCGCTCAGCGGGCTCGTCATTGTTGACCAGTCCCAGATCGCGTATGAACTTCGTCCAGAAGCGCGAGTAGATCAGGTGCAGGATGGCGTGCTCGACTCCCCCGATGTACTGATCGATCGGGAACCAGTAATTAGCGGTCGCGCTGTCAAACGGCGCATCATCATTCTTCGCATCGGTATATCGATAGAAGTACCAGGACGAATCGACGAACGTGTCCATCGTATCCGTCTCGCGGCGAGCTGCACCGCCGCACTTCGGACAGGTGGTATTCACCCAGCCAGGCACTCGCCCCAGCGGCGAACCGCCCGCAAGGGTGATGTCGACATTTTCCGGCAACACTACCGGAAGCTGCTCTTCCGGCACGGGCACCACGCCGCACTTGTCGCAATACAGCATCGGGATCGGCGTTCCCCAGTATCGCTGACGCGAGATACCCCAGTCCTTCAAGCGATACGTTACGGTTGCCTTGCCAAAGCCGTGTTGCTCAGCATATTCGGCCATCTTCTTCTGGGCTTCGGTGCACGACAACCCATTCCACTCGCCCGAGTTCATCACCAGGCTGTCCTCGGCGACGAATGGCAGGACGGGTTCATCCGGCTCACCGTTACCGGCAGGCTCACCTTGGCGTCGCGGCAGGATGACTGGCCGAATATCCAGTCCATATTTCTTCGCGAAATCGTAGTCGCGCTCGTCGTGCGCCGGCACGCTCATGATCGCGCCCGTGCCGTAGTCCATCAAAATGTAGTTGGCCACCCAGATCGGCAGCTTCTCGCCATTGAACGGGTTCACCGCGTATCGTCCGGTGAACACGCCATGCTTTTCAATCGCGCCGATGTCGCCGACTTCTTTGGCTTTCCGCTGTTCGGCACGCATGTCCTCGACCTTCGCAAACAGATCGGGATCACTCGCGATGAAGTCAGTAACCATCGGGTGCTCCGGCGCAAGCTGAAGCGAGGTCGCGCCGTAGATCGTGTCAATGCGCGTCGTGAAAACGGTGATTGTCTCGCCCGCTTTCCCTATCGGCCCGTCCAGCTTGAAATCGACCATCGCGCCTTCGCTGCGGCCGATCCAGTTGCGCTGCATGGTCCGGACTTTCTCCGGCCACCCTTCCAACTTCTCCAGATCGCGCAGCAACTCGTCGGAGTAATCGGTCGTGCGAACGAACCACTGCTCCAGTTCGCGTTGTTCAACTGGCGTCGTCTCGTGCCGCCAGCAACAACCGCCCACCACCTGCTCGTTCGCCAGAACGGTCGCGCACTCCGGACACCAGTTCACCTTGCTCTTTTTGCGATACGCCAACCCCTTCTCGTAGAGCTTCAGAAAGAACCACTGGTTCCAGCGGTAGTAATCAGGCAGACAGGTCGTAACCTCGCGTTCCCAGTCGTAGGCGAACCCGAGTCGCTTCATCTGCGACTTCATGTATGCGATGTTGCCCAGCGTCCATTCTTTCGGCGGCCGCTTGTTCTTGATGGCGGCATTCTCGGCCGGCAAGCCGAACGAGTCCCAGCCCATCGGGTGCAGCACGTTGAAACCACGCATCCACATGTGCCGTGCGAGCGCATCGCCAATCGAGTAGTTCCGCACGTGCCCCATGTGCAGCACTCCGCTCGGGTACGGCAGCATCTCAAGTACGTAGTACTTCTTCCTGTTCGTGTCGGCAGGGTCGGCCTTAAACAAGTCTGGCTGCGACCACCAACGCGCGCTCCACTTCTCCTCAATGCTCTGCGGCTCGTACCGCTCTTCGCGTTCGACGTTCTGGGTGGACGGCTTCTCTATATTCGTTTCGGGCATCTCTTTGAAACTCGCGAACAAATTGGGAATCTTTGATTTTACAACGAGAGGCTCTGCAGCTTGACGCGGTCTTTGGCGAACAAAAAACGGCGGCTTTCACGCCGCCGCTGGCCATCAGGGCCAAAGACGCGATTACTTCCTAGTCGCTTCAGCACCTTTGGAAGTTTGTGGCTTTTTCTCTACTTTCTTCTTAGCCTGCTTCTTCTCCCCCGTGGCAGGTTTCTCATCTGCTGGCATGGCATACGACGTCACACTCATACCGAAACTAAGCAGCATTGTGGCCACGATGAATAGCCGTACTAGTTTCATGCTTTCTCCCGTATGAAAACGCTTGACCAACAAAGTTCGACGGATCGCCCACTTTCTGCTTTCAAGCGCTTTTGTTGTGCTTATGGGCGTCCAGAATACCCTTTCGAAGCGCAAGGGGCGAGTTAATTTCCAATGATGTATGCCGGAGTAAATACATCGGTTGAAGCCGACTGCCAACGTGCACTACGAGCCGAAATTCTGTTTACAAACCGAATCACCACGCGTAGTCTGCCTTCGATTCAAGATTCACAACCTTAAGCGGTCGCACAGGATCATGAAACGACTCGTTTGTGGTTTCGTGCTAATAACGGCTTGTCTTTGCTGTACTTTTGCCGGAGCCAAAGAAAAGCTCACTCCGGACGATGTTATTGCGCGCCATCTTCAATCGATCGGGCCGGCGGACACCATTGCCGCTTTCAAGTCGCGATCCCTCGAGGGGGTTGTCGAGCACATCATCCACACTGCGGGAGCTGGCAAGCTAACCGGCAAAACCTACCTCATCTCTGAGAACTCCCGTCTGCGGTTCGTGCTTAACTATGGCGGACCTCACTACAGCGAGGATTTTGTGTTCGACGGGAGCCGTGTACAGGTCTTCAACAGTCCGCGCACTGTTTTCGGAGACTTCGTATACAACCAGTCCCAGATTCTGCGCGATGGACTCCTGGGAAGCGTGCTTTCGGCATCCTGGCCGCTCCTCAACGTAGAAGCGAAGCAAGCAAAGCTCTCGTACGACGGCCTGAAGAAAGTAGACGGGCGACAGCTTCATCAGATCTCTTACAAAGCGAAGAAGAATGGAGGGGGCAGCGTTCACCTCTACTTCGACCCGGAGACCTTCCGGCACGTGAAAAGCCTGTACACGGCTGAAATCGCCCCTCCGATGGGAATCACCGATGATGCCAGCGCGCGTCAGCAAACCATCCGGTACCGCATGGAAGAGCGCTTCAGCAACTTTCAGCAGGTAAACGGCATGACACTTCCCGGAACCTGGAACATTCATTTCACGGTTGACGGTTATAACAGCACCGTTCTGGAGTGGAATATCAAGCTGCGTCATGCAGACGACAACATTGCGATCGATCCTAGAAATTACTCGGGGAACTAGTCGTCATCTCCACCGAAGACCCGTTTAGCGGCGGCCACTCGTGCCGCCGCACCCATCTCAGCACACTCTAGTCACCAATTTTCGCCACGAGACGCTTGAGCGCATCCACGTTTCTCTGATCGTCCCCTGGCTCCTCGATCGGCGTTTCGGCGATAAACGCCGCGTGAGCCGTGCGAGCATCGTTGAGCAAGCGGCGGAATGGCTCGATGCCAATCGAGCCCTTCCCGATATGATCGTGGCGGTCCAGTCGCGTTCCACGTTCAGCCTTCGCGTCGTTGCAGTGCCATACTGCCACATTCTTCAGCCCCACCGTGCGTTCCAGATGCCCCATCGTCAGTTTATATCCTTCCTCCGACACGATGTCGTACCCGGCCACATGGCAATGGCAAGTGTCGATGCATGCTGCCACCGGAACCACTGCGTTAAGGATCTGAATGAGTTCAGCGATGTGCTCAAACTTGCCACCCAGCGAATATTCAGCCCCGGCGGTATTCTCAATCAGGATCCTCAGTCCTGATTTCCTTAGATTGAGCCCCTGTACGGCTTCGGCGATCGCTGTCGCGACGCGTTCCAAGCCTTCTTCCCTGGTGCCGCCCCGAAACGATCCGGGATGCAGCACGAGAAACTCCGCACATAATGCCAGCGCACGCTCCACCTCGCCCCGAAACGCCGCAATCGACTTGCGATGGAACTCGGTGTTTTTCCCGGCCAGGTTTATCAGGTAATTCGTATGAATCACCAGAGGTGTTAGCCCGTAGCTCTTGCGCAACCTGCTCATCACTTCGCATTGTGAAGCGACAAGCGAGTAAGGCTTCCACTGTCGCGGGCTCGATGAGAACACCTGAAACGTGTTGCAGCCCAGCCGATACGCACGTTCTGCTGCCGTCTCCACCCCGCCTGCAGTCGATGTGTGAATCCCTATTCGCCGCGAGGTGAGCGTTGGCGGGTGCGCCGGTTTCGGCGGCATGTGTTTTAAGTCCTGCTCTTTCGAAATGCTCCGGGGCATTGGCGTAAGCACATAGGATGCGCAAGAGAGCGGCCCGAAAGATCAAATAAGTACAACACCGGGTTCACGCCATTGAACACCCATGGCCAAACTGCCGTATCTGTGCATTGCCCAGCGGTGCACCTCCCGTTTAAGATTGCTTATTCTTCGAGGGGTTTCACACCATGCTTGTAGTGATGCAGGCGCAGGCAACGCCGGAACAGGTACGCGCAGTCTGCGAAAAGATCGAATCGCTCGGTTACCGCGCGCACGCCATCCCCGGCGCACAGCGCACTGCAATTGGGATCACCGGAAACAAAGGCGTTGTCGAAGCCGCCACCATCGAGGAGATGAGCGGCGTCCAGGACGTCATACGGGTCAGCAAACCCTATAAACTCGTCAGCCGCGACGTCAAACCGGAGAACTCGATTATCCGCTTCTCCGGTTCAACAGCCACCATCGGCGGCGAGAACTTCGCCGTGATTGCTGGTCCCTGCGCTGTCGAGTCTCGCGAACAGGCTTTCGCGGTTGCCGAACGAGTGGCTCGCGCCGGAGCACAGTTCTTCCGTGGTGGAGCTTACAAGCCGCGCACCTCTCCGTATTCCTTCCAGGGCATGGGCATTGATGGCTTGAAAATCCTCGCCGAGATTCGTGATCACTTCGGCTTGCGTGTCGTCACCGAGGCCATCGACCACGAGTCACTGGAACTCGTCGAGGAATACGCAGACATCATTCAGATTGGCGCCAGAAACATGCAGAACTTCTCGCTGCTCAAGCGTGCGGGACGTTCGCCCCGGCCTGTACTGCTGAAGCGTGGCATGTCGGCAACATTGGAAGAGTTCTTGATGGCTGCCGAATACGTCATGAGCGAGGGGAATTACAACGTCATCCTCTGCGAGCGTGGCGTACGCACCTTCGCCGACCACACTCGCAACACGCTCGACCTCAGCATCATCCCGGCCGTGCAGCGCCTCTCCCATCTCCCGATCCTGGTCGATCCGAGCCATGGGACTGGCAAGCGCAACAAGATCCTGCCGCTCTCCCGCGCTGCGGCAGCCGTCGGCGCCGATGGTCTTATCGTCGAAGTTCATTGTGATCCTGACAAAGCACTTTCCGACGGCGCTCAGTCCATCTATCCTGACCAGTTCGATACATTGATGGCGGAAGTGCGGCAGATTGCCGGAATCGTGCACCGCCGTGTTGCGGAACGGCAGATTTCGGTCAGCGCCGCGCCCGTCGCAAGCCACTAACGTGACGAAAAACAACCGAGCATTTCTCGCCGTATTGCTTATCGTTGCGGCGGTCGCGTTGACGACCGCCTGCACGCAACAGCGGCCGATCCCCTCCGGGTACCGCGAATATGCCTATGTCAGCAATGGTGGCAGCGGCACTGTGAGCGTGCTGAACCTGTTGACGCTCAAGCCCGAGAAGACCCTCTCCGTTGGCCATGGGCCAACCGGACTCGCAGCTAGTCCGACAAAAAACGAGATTTACGTCGTCAACACGGGCTCCGACAACGTCAGCATCATCGATGCGGAGCGCAATGAGGTCGTTGGTGCAATTGGCGTGCACCACAAGCCATACTTCATTTCAGTCTCGAGCGATGGTAAGCGCGCCTATGTTGCAAACTCCGGTTCAGCCAATGTTTCTGCCATCGATCTTGAGCACCGGCGCGTGATCGGCACCATCCCTGTTGGCGGTTCGCCTGGTCTTGCCAGGGTCTCCCCTGACGGAAAAATGGTCGTAGTGTCCAATCGCGAGGACAACACGGTTTCCGTCATCGATACTGAGAAAATGGCTGTCCGCAGCACAGTGCCAGCCTGCAAGCACCCGGAGGACTTAGCCATCCTGCCGTGGAACGATAAGGCGTTCGTCGCATGCAGCGGTTCCGGTCAGGTCGCAGCGATCGATCTCAAAAGCGACAAACTGCTTGCGTTGCTCGATGTCGGTCAGACCCCGGTTCATCTCGCGCTCAAACCCGACGGGGGAGAACTGTTCGTCAGCAACTACGACTCTCAGACGATCTCTACTATCGAAACTACGACAAACGAGGTTTCCGGCAGTTTCCTCATCGGTGAAAAACCCGTGCGGGGCTTGGTTGCTGCTGACAATGCCACTCTCTACGTCAGCAACTTCGGCGCGAATTCTGTTGCCATCTTCGCCATTAACTTCAGCAAACGGCAAACAACCATCGGCGTCGGCAGTCGCCCGGAAGCAATGGCACTCTCCGCCAACCAGGTCTTCTTGTTGGTATGCGACTCGCAGGCCGGTGACGTCGCGGTCGTGCGAACCACGGAACGCCGCTACGGGAACCTCACTTCGCCCGCAGCCCTGTACACCACCATCCCGGTCGGCACTCACCCTCGTGACATCGTTGTGAAGGCATTCATGATGCCCAGCAAATAACGCCATTAAACGTTACAAAGGCGCCGGGCAGAACCGGCGCCTACCCACCCCCGCAAACCAAAGCGCCAGGCCGAAGACTACTTCCCGCACCCCACGCGGATCATGCTGCTCCGCTTATTTGGTTTCAACGGGTCTGGTTTTATCTCGCTTAGCGCCTAACGAAATCCAACGGCCCTCATGAAGGCGTATCGGCAAGACTGCGCGACCTCCGCAGAAGCGTGGGCGAGGCCAACCGCTGGTATAGATCAGTGCGTCTGGAGGCACGTTCACCGAATCACGACCGATGTCGATTGGGGTGATCTCATTGGCCAGAAGTTCACTCACGGGAACCGGATCGGGGAGGTTGCGGAGTCCACCCCGCTCAATCAAGCGGCCTGACCATCCATGCGCTGTCAAACCCACCGCTGCTAGTGCACCGATAATGCCGTCGTTCGTGCCGCCGTGTCCGGAGAGATGGATTAATCCATCGTTAGCTGTTCGCATTGCCTGTTTCTGAGTTTCGATCGAATGCGTGCATGACAGCCCAAACTCCACAACGGTTCTTGGCACGGCATCTACGCGGGCGATACACAGTCCTGGATCGCTTCCTTCCAGTGCTGCCTCTTCAATGTGCTTGATGGCCGCATTGCGAATTGCATCTAGCAAACCGGCGCCGTCCGCATCCACGATCGCGCACGCGGAGCTGTTATGCGAGGTTGCCGGTATGCGCTCATCAACAAGCAGTTGATGGCGCACGACGCCCCACATCCGGGCTCCAGCGGGCAACTTCTGCTCCAGAGAACGAACCAGCTTGCCTGTGCCAATCTCGGAGCCAAGCACATCTGTATCGTCGAATCCCACGTAAAACTTCATCCGAATCACCCCACCACAGCTCTACAGCAGTGACTGCAAAGTAGCGCAGCCGCGTGCCAGCGGTCAATGAACCAGCAAGTGCGATATGCCCCTGTAAAATGGCGAGTACATCGGGAGGCACTCGAACGAATGCGCAAGCGCGTTGAACTTGATTCGAAGCTTAAAGGTGAGAGTCTCGTCCGAAAGAGTCTGCTGAAGAGCCAGGCTGAAATCAGTCCTCTGCGCCTTATTCCGGACCTGAACGTTGTGAAGATTGGTGGCCATGGCATCATCGACTATGGGCGTGATGTCGTGATGCCTTTGGTCGAGGAAATCGGGGCCCTCTCGAAGGAGCACAAGATTCTAGTGGTTACCGGTGGCGGCGCACGGGTCCGTCACATCATGAGCATCGGTATTGATCTCGGAATGCCAACCGGTGTGCTCGCAGAGATGTCCGCGAAGATCAGCGAGCAGAACGCAATTATGATGACCTTGCTTCTTTCCAAGTGGGGCGGTTCCCGACTGCACACAAGCGATCTACTCGACCTCCCAACGATGTTTAGCCTCGGCCTGCTTCCGGTCATTCACGGCACGCCTCCATATGGACTTTACGAATATTCACCGGAGGTGGGATTGATCCCGCCACATAGAACCGACACAGGAGCGTTGCTCATCGCCCAGCTACTTGGCGCGAAAAGCTGTATCCTCGTAAAAAATGTCGATGGACTGTACGAGCAGGACCCACGTTTGAATCCCGAAGCACCGCTCATTCGGGACATTACTGCCGAAGATCTATTAAACCGCGAGATGGAAGATATGGTCCTGGAGCCAAAAGCCGTCGAGTTGCTGCAGAACCCGTCCGCGATTCAGGAGATCAAGATAATAAACGGACACAAGCCAGGACAGCTTTCCGAGGCCATCAACGGCGGTGAGGTCGGAACAGTGATCCACCGCTGAAGCGAGCTCTGGAATGCGGCTATAATCCCGCCCTAACCTCCCATCACGGACAGGAAAGGACGAATCCCTTTCAATGGCTGGAAAACTGTTCTATCGCGAACGCACAAAGTACGCCGACGCCTCCCATATGCCGCGGTACATCCTTGTGGCCACTTACAACCTCGACCTCAAAGTCTATGGCCAACACTTAAGAATGAGCGAACTGAAAGCGATCGCCGACTCGACGGGAGCTGAGTTGATTGCGCTGCCCCGGGGGGAGCAGAGCGGTCAGAGACGGCGGGACGATTGGGAATCGAAAGCATCGTAAAGCGTTACTTGATTCGCAAAGTGATTGAGTTAGGATCGGCAGTTCGCAGTGTCAAGTCTGCCTTCTTCCAGGGCGATGATGCTTCCTTCAAGGTGCTCGGTTTGATGTACGTGATGCGTAGATAGAACAACGGTCGTACCGGCGTCTGGAAGAGAAGCGATAACCCGTTCCAACTCGCGCGTTGTGGCACGATCCACGTTCGCTAGCGGTTCGTCCAGCAGCACCACCTCGGGTCTGAGCGCCAGAGCGCGGGCCAGTGCGACCCTGCGCCGCTCGCCCCCAGATAAGTGCTTCACGTTGCGACTACCGAAGCCGTCCAAACCAACAGTCGCGAGTGACTCGCTCACTCTCGAGGCGATTATGTGTCCGTCGTATCCCCGCAACCGCAAACCATAGGCCAGGTTGTAATCAACCGTCCCTGCAAAGAGGTAAGGAGACTGATGTAGGAGCGTGACCCTCATTCGCAAACGTTGGAGTCCTTCCCCGTTCCACTCCACTCGTTTCCCATCGAACTGCAACTCCCCGGCCTCCACCCTCATGAGGAACGCAAGGACGTTCAGGAGAGTGCTCTTCCCTGAACCGTTGGCCCCGGTAACGATGTGCAATTGCCGCTGGGATATTTCCAGGTAATCTATGTCGAGTGCGAGTCTTTCGCCGTAGTACTTGCGAACTCCCATCAACGTGAACTGGCTGTTCATACGTGACGGCTCTCCTGCACGGCCTGAAGCACCAGGTTCACTCCGAGCGCAACCGCCATAAGGATGATGCCAAGTGCGAGTCCGAACGCAAATTCGCCTTTGCTGGTTTCGAGCGCGATAGCCGTCGTCATCGTGCGCGTGTAGCCGCGTATGTTGCCCCCGAGCATCATGGCAATGCCGACTTCTGAGATCGCCCGGCCGAAGGCAGCGATGACTGCCGCCGCCACTCCAAACCGGATTTCGCGCACAAGCTGCAGCATGCCCTGCAGGCGCGTTGCACCCAGAGTAAGTGCAGTCGGCAAGATCCGGATGTCCGCACCGCGTACGGCTGACAGCGTGTAGCTTGCAACAATCGGTGTGGCGAGAATTGCCTGACCTATGATGATCGCCTTTGGACTAAAAAGAATTCCCAAGCCGCCCAATGGACCTTGTCTACTCAAGAATCCGTAGACCAGCAGGCCGATCACGACCGTCGGAAGAGCCAGTAGTGTATTCAGCAGAACGATCACAACGCGCTTCATCGGAAAGTCGGCGAGGCCGATCGCCATGCCGGCAGGCACGCCGAACAGTGATGCATATACGACTGACCACACTGCGACCGAAAGCGAAGTCGAAACGGCGGAAAACACGTCGGGATCTCGGCCGAGAATGAGCGAGATCGCCGTCTGCAATGAGTGCAGAAGTGAGTTCATAGGCTTTGCAGCGTCTTATTGATGAACTTCTCTGCCACTTCGTACCTTAAATCACCGCCCAGCCGAAATCGCTTCGAATAGGGCCTCTAGCTGCGCAACCTGCCTCTCCGCGTCAGAATAGGTGGCGGCCGCCTGCGAGACTCTTGCGCTGGCCTGCGCAGGTTGTGGCAACGCAATTTGCGCAGAATTTGACGGCACGAGCCTCGTCGATTTGACACCGCAGCGGCAGGTGGCCCGGAGGGTACCTTTCGAACAAGTTGGTCGACCACTGAACAACGGCAACGAGGACAAACAACATCAACGACCTCATTCGCAACGAACACCTCTAGAGCTTCACTTAGCTCCCAGCCGATGCTGGCTAATGAACAACGAATCGCTCCTAAGATGCTCGGAAGTAACCCAGGAGCTTCAACGAAGTATGTACCACAGTGCAGGGCTTACATGCGAAGCGTAGGCGGGAAGACTAACCATTGGGGTGCGGCCTAAATCTCTTCGGCCCATCTTCGGAATAAACAACAGCATTTTGCGTGCAGGCGGTGGCAAGGGTTGGCGTACGCACGAATGGTGTTCTGTAATGATGCCTCTACAGCAAGGCTTCATGAACGTAGTCGTCGAGCTGTCGTTGGATCGAGTTTTTGCCCGAGCTACCCGCCAGGTGCAGCAAGCTGAGCCACCTATGGACTGGGCGCTATGGTCGGACGCACGGTTCCCCACTAAGAATTCGCGCTTGGCTGGGCGGTGGAGGGATGGACGTGGTGGACGAGGAAGAACTCAGCTCGGTCGCCACGTTGCTCGAAAGTTCCTTCCCGAAAAACCTGGCCCCAGGACCCGCAGTCGCTGGAGCGCTTCGTCGCGAGTTCGCACCGACACTGGGGTCTGGTCAATGTACCCCATGCCGACTGCCCATTCAGTATCTACAAAAAAATGGCTCCTCAGGTAGGACTCGAACCTACAACCCTCCGGTTAACAGCGGAGCCGAACCACGCAGAATCAACAACTTCGCGGCGCAGATGACAACGATTCACAACGTAAAACCCGCTGAACAACACTCCAGATGCGAAACGTTGACCCAGATTGACCCACGAGCCGAGCTCTCAACCAAAACCCAATCACTTCTGGATTGCCCGCTATCCGGACACAACAGACTTCGGAGATGCTACCCCTTTTCCGAAGCAAAAGCCTTTCTGCGTGGCTCGGCGATCGCTTTGGAATATGTCGCTAGCGCGAGCACCGGGAAGTAGTCACGGTTACCGTGACTATAGGTGATAGCTGATGTAAAAGACCCTCGGAAACCCCGTGCCCGTCGTGATCGTCTCTTCCCATGTTCCATCCGGGCGCTGATTCTCCTTAAGCCACTTGACCCCTTTTGCGACCTCGGCGCTCTGAACCTCTCCTGCGGCAATCAGACCCAGAAGCGCCCAGGATGTTTGTGACGGAGTGCTCGAAGCTGGCTCGAACTTCTCGGTCTCGTAGCCGCGGCAGCTCTCGCCCCAGCCGCCGTCGCGATTCTGTACAGACTTCAGCCATTTCGCACCGCGTGCAATTGAATCTGATACGTTCGGAGCTCCCGTTGATTGCAAACCGCGGATCGCGAGAAACGTGCCGTAGATGTAGTTGACTCCCCAGCGTCCAAACCAGCTTCCGTTCGACTCCTGGCTTTTCAAAAGGTAGGCGATCCCTCGAGCGATTGGTTCGTTGGTGTAGTTGAACCCGCGTTTACACAATGACTCGAGCGTGCGGCCCGTGATGTCTGCGCAGGTGGGGTCGAGCATCGCGTTGTGATCTGCGAACGGAACCTTGTTAAGGATCTGCCAATTACAATCGACGTCGAATGCGGCCCATCCTCCGTCGGAACTCTGCATTCCTAAAAGCCACTTGATTGCACGTTTCTCAACACGAACCTGTCTCTGAGGATCGCTTGCTTTCGCATGAAGCAGTGCGAGTAACACCATGGCAGTGTCATCAATGTCTGGATAGAACTCATTATCGAATTCGAAGGCCCACCCAGAAGGAGTTAAGTCCGGGCGCTTTCTGGCCCAATCGCCTTTCCGTCGAACCTCCTTTGAAAGAAGCCAATCGGCTGCGGCCGTGAGCTTCTTCTGATCGACAACACCCAGTTCGGCGAGCGCGTACGCCGCAATCGCAGTGTCCCAAACGGGAGACTTCGCGGGTTGGAAAATCAGGCTCTCGCCACGGTCGAGGATCAAGTCGTCGAACTGCTGGAAAGCCAGCAACAGGTCTGGATGGTCGTGTTCATAGCCCAGCGAATCCATCGCCATAATTGCGTACATCATGCTCGGATAGATCGCACCTAACCCTTCACTGTGCTGTAAGTGCTGAATCATCCAGTTCTCCGCTTCGCGAATGGCTGCACCGCGCACCTTCCGGACGTTCTGTCGTTCCCAGCGTTTCAGCAGCCGGTCCGCGCTCAAGAACAGATTCGCGATGCGATCCTTGCGAGGGAGCGCGAATTTGCGAGTCGGATGCGTCAGTTCGTCTACCCGAAGTCCACCTGGAGTCGGTTTGGCACCTCCTAGCGCTTGCACTATCGAGAGTGGGACGATGATGCTTCGGGTCCACGACGACATCTCGTAGAGGAAGTTGCCCGGCAGAATCATTAGCTCGGGCGGAATTGTTGGGCAGAACTTGCGTGGGAAGAGGTTGAAGAAACTGAAATTAATCTTGGTGTAACTATTGCACGCTCGAATGCCGCCGAGTTTGAGAATGACAGAGAAAGCCTTCTGCATGTTCGGGTGGTTCATATCCATCCCGACCATCTTCAGCGCCGTATAGGAGCGCACAGTAGCGTTGATTTCGGCCCTGCCGGGTTCGTAGATGTTCCAGCCGCCGTCTGGCTTCTGAGAATCCAGTATGGCGCGGGCGGCTTTGCGGATTTTCGGCGTGGTTGGCGGATTCCAACTGCCATCGGGCTGCGCTGGATAAAGCCACATCTGCAGCAGGATGTAGTCGGCTTGAAGCGTCGAATCGGCCGTTAAGTCACCGTACCAATATCCGTCAGCAAATTGCTTTTCGACTAGTGCGCGAGCAGCCTGCACGGCCGCAGTCCGAGCCTCTTCCGATGAAATCTGCTTGATTGCAATCGCTGTATGTTCAACAGATTGGCTTGCTACATCGCCTCTACTTACAAATCCGGGAAGTTCACGCACGAAGGAGTCTCCAAGGAACGTCAGCCAAAACCGTCATTTCTGAGCAGGCGTTCTCAGAACAATTGCGAGAATCTGATTTATCGAGAACAAACGCAGCATTCTGGAACAGGGTTTCAAGACCACGGGGAGCCCGATATTCAGGGAGAGAGCATCGGACAACGCATTCCCGCGGCGGAGAGACCGTGGCCGACTATTCGGCACGCCATAGTGGAGCGTCGATCGCGAAAGCGTCCGGTGGAATCGGCAGTGGTAAACCACCGGTTCCCCGAACGCTCTACACCTGCAAGCTAAACTACCGACTTGCCAAACCAATCGCGATCAAAAGGGCTATGATGGCGCCCGCTCCGATTGCAAACTTGACGCCACTGGACAAGTTATGGCCTCTTGCCTTTGCGACCTGCGGATAAGCGATTTGCACTTCATCCTGCGTCTGCGGATCCACCATGATGAAGTACGTGTCGGTTACTTCGGCGAGATACCCTTTGACTTGTGTTTTGTCACGCAGTATCAGCTCGATCTGTGCGTGGGGCCCTGTGCCCATGTTTATCAGTTCACGCCTAAGTCGTTCTGCTTTTGCCCTGGACCTTTCCAACGACTCGGCGTACGCGGGTGCGATTCCAACATGAACCATTGTTGCCATGAGAAGGAGTGAAACCAATCGTCCGGCCATTGATCCTCCCAGATATGTCCATCACGCTGGATTGGGCGTTGTTCATCCTGCCCGGAGCCGGTCCTATGCACCGCCTCCGAGCACCTTGTACAGCGTGACTGTGTTTGCAAGTTTAGCCATGCGAAGATTGACCAAGCCTTGTTGTGCCGCATACAACGATCGCTGTGCCACGAGAACGCTCAGGTAGCTGTCGATGCCCGCTTTGTAGCGTGCCTCGGACAGTCTATACGTATGGTCCAGCGCATCAACTAGAGCCTGTTGACTCGCTTCCTGCTCAGCCAGTCGTGTCCGCAGAGTTAGTGAGTCGCTGACTTCACGGAACGCCGATTGTATGGTTCTCTCGTATTCGGCCAAAGCCGTTTCGCGGTCCACATTAGCGACCCGAAGATTTGCCCGGCGAGCGCCTGCGTCAAAGATTGGCAGACCAACTTGCGGGACAAAATTCCAAGTCTTGGCGTTGTCCTTAAACAGCCCCGATAGATCGCCACTCAAGAACCCAGCACTGGCGGTTAGCGCGATGCGAGGAAAGAACGCGGCACGCGCCGCTCCGATATTGGCGTAGGCCGCGCGCAGTTGATGCTCGGCAGACAAGATGTCCGGCCGTCTCAGCAAAACCGTCGATGGTACCCCCGCCGAGATCTCCTTAACCGGTGATACGGCGGCAAGTTGAAGGGGCAGCAAATCGGCAGGCACGGGGATGCCCACCAACAGATTCAAGGCATTCCGGTCGGTTTCGGCCTGTGCTGAGTACCTCGCGACATCGACGCGAGCGGCTTCTACTTGGCTCTGTGCCTGACGCAGGTCCAGGTCAGAACCGATGCCCGCTTCCCGCGAACGTCGAATCAACTCGTACGAGGACTGCTGGGCTTCAAGCGTGGTCTGTGCGAGCCGCAGGTTCTCGTGGTCTGCGGCTAACGTCAAGTACGTGTTAGCCACGGCAGCCACGAGTGAGATCTGCGCTCCAGAGCGTGCTTGCTGGGAAGCGAGGTACTGTTGGAGCGCGACGTTCTTCAAGCTACGAACACGTCCGAACAGATCCAGTTCCCAGCCGGCCACACCCAACCCGACCGTATACTGCTCGGAATTGTATGCCTGCCCATTCGGCGAGAGATTCCGAGGCACACGATAGACCTGTCCTTCAGCCGCTGCACCCACGTTGGGTACTTGTTGGGCACGCTGAATTCGATACAGTGCTTGTACTCGCTCTACGTTGAGTGCGGCGATGCGCAGGTCACGGTTGTTTTCAAGCGCAAGCTTGAGAACAGACCGCAACTTCTCGTCGGTGAAGAAGTCCTCCCATTTCACGTCGGCGGCTTCGGGCACACCGGTGTTCATGTCGGTAGCGGCCGATGTTGGCCACTGCGGCGCGACCGGCATCGCCGGGCGCTTATAGCGCGGCTGCACACAACCGGTGAGAGCGGCGGTCATCACCAGAGTCAGAATTATTCTCTTCATTAGCTAACCTCCGCTGGATCGGCCGTCTTGCGCCGCAGTTTCCTGTCAAACAACTGAATCACCATCACAAAGAAGAGAGGAATGAAGAAGATGGCAAGGAACGTCGCTGTCAGCATTCCTCCGAGCACGCTCGTGCCTATGGCTATCTGCGCTCCGGCTCCGGCGCCGGACGCGATGACCAGCGGCAGCACGCCAAAACCGAAGGCCAACGAAGTCATCACGATTGGACGCAGGCGAAGTTTAGCCGCTTCCACCGTCGCCTCGATCAACCCCGCTCCTTCCTCCAATCGAGTTTTTGCGAATTGCACGATCAGAATCGCGTTCTTAGTCGTCAGTCCAAGCACGGTCAGCAGACCGATCTGGAAGTACACGTCATTCGGTAGGCCGCGGAACGACGATGCAAGTACGCCACCGATGACGCCGAGCGGAAGAGCCAGCATGATCGAGATCGGGACTGTCCAGCTTTCGTACAGAGCCGCGAGTACGAGGAAGATCACCAAGATCGAGAAGGAATACAGCAGACCAGTCTGGGTCGAGGCCATGCGCTCCTGGTAGGACAATCCGGTCCACTCGTACCCGATACCCTTCGGTAGCTTCTCGACCATCTCTTCCATCGCCTGCATCGCTTCCCCAGAGCTGCGTCCCGGCGCGGGTTCACCCAGGAAGTTGAGAGACGGAAAGCTGTTATAGCGCTCCAGACGCGGCGAGTCGTGAACCCAGCGGCCTGTCGTAAGCGTGTTGAATGGGACCATGCCACCCTGATTGTTGCGGACGTAGAGCCGATCCATGTCGGATGGCAGCATGCGGTATGGTGCGTCAGCCTGCACGTACACGCGCTTCACGCGGCCGCCCTGAATGAAGTCATTCACGTATGCACTACCGAATGCGGCAGAGACGGTCTGATGCAGGTTTGATAGAGGGACGCCAAGCGCACCGGCCTTCTGCCAGTCGACATCGCTGTGGTATTCAGGTACATCTTCCAGACCGTTCGGTCGGACACGCACCAGTCGAGGATCCTTGGCCGCCATTGCAAGCAGTTGGCCGCGAGCCTCCATCAGCTTCGCATGGCCGAGCCCCGCTCGGTCCTGCAGCATGAAGTCGAATCCGGTCGATGTGCCCAGTTCGACAACCGCAGGCGGCGGGAACGCAAATGCGACCGCGCCGCGCAAAGCCGCGAACGCTCCCATGGCTTTTCCGGCGACAGCCTTGGCGCGAAGATCATCACGTTGACGCAGGTCCCAATCGCGAAGCTTCACGAACGCCATGCCTTGATTCTGTCCGCGCCCGGCGAAGCTGAAGCCAGCAATGGTAAGGCACGAATCGACCGCTTCTTTTTGGTCTTCGAGAAAGTGTCGACGTACTTGGTCGAGCGTTACCTCAGTCTGTTCGCGGGTCGAACCAGGAGGCAGTTGTACCATGGCCATCAATATGCCCTGATCCTCATCCGGCAGATATGCCGTGGGCATGCGGAGGTAAAAGTACCCCATGGCGATGACGATCAGCACGAAAGCCGCGACCGCATGGGCACGCTTGCCCAAGATGCGAACTACGATTGCCTGATACTGGTCGCGCAGCCGGTTAAAGTAGTGGTCGAACTTAAGGAAGAAGGGCCGGAGTAACCTGAAGCCTGTTTCAGCCGCTTCATGTCCTTTCTGCACGGGCTTGAGCAGCGATGCGCAGAGCACCGGAGTCAGGATGAGGGCCACCAGCACCGACAACAACATGGAGGCGATCACCGTCACCGAGAACTGGCGGTAAATGATTCCGGTAGATCCAGGAAAGAAGATCATTGGCGCGAACACTGCCGAGAGTACGACCCCGATGCCAACGAGAGCGCCCGTGATCTCCTGCATCGACTTGCGCGTCGCCTCGCGCGGCGAAAGTCCCTCCTCGCTCATCACGCGCTCGACGTTCTCCACAACCACGATGGCGTCGTCCACGAGCAGACCGATTGCCAAGACCATCGCAAACATTGTCAGCATGTTGATCGAGAAGCCGAACAGCGCAAGCACGCCGAACGTGCCCAGAATGACCACCGGGACGGCAATGGTCGGGATTAACGTTGCCCGCATGTTGCCGAGGAACAGATACATGATCAGGAACACGAGGATGACCGCTTCAAACAGCGTCCTGACGACCTCGCTGATCGCAACGCGCACGAACGGAGTGGTGTCGTACGGGTAGACGACCTTCATCCCTGGTGGGAAGTATTTCGAGAGTTCTTCCATTTTCGCCTTCACGGCTGCAGCCGTGTCGAGCGCGTTGGCTCCGGGTTCCTGTCGGACAGGAAGAATTGCAGTCGGTTTGGCGTTGTAGGTCGGCTTGACGTCGTAAAACTCGGTTCCAAGTTCTGTACGTGCTATGTCACGCACTCGAACAATCGACCCGTCCGGGTTTGTGCGCAGCGGGATTGCACCAAACTCCTCAGGGGTTTTGAGCAGCGACTGGACGAGGATGGATGCGTTCAGACGCTGACCTGGTACGGCGGGCGCTCCGCCGAACTGACCTGCAGATACCTGCACATTGTAGGTGCGGATCGCAGCGACGATGTCACTGACGGCCATGTTGTACTGGGTCAGCTTCGACGGATCAAACCACACCCGCATCGAATACTGCGAGCCGAAGCTTTCTACCTCACCGACACCGCGCACGCGAGCAAGCGATGGCTGAATCTGCGATACTGCGTAGTCGGTAAGGTCGTGTTCGGTGAGACTTCCGTCCTCCGAAACCAATCCGACCATCATCAGGTAGTTTCGTGTGGACTTGGCTACGGTCACGCCCTGACGCTGCACAACTTCTGGCAGCATGGGCATCGCAAGCTGAAGCTTATTCTGTACTTTCGACCACGCGAGATCAGGATCGGTACCCGGAGCGAAGGTCAAGACGAGCTCTGCCCTACCGGAGGCGTCGGCTGTCGCGTTCATGTACAGCATGCGGTCGAGCCCCGTCATCTTCTGCTCGATGATCTGCACTACGCTGTCTTCGACGGTTTTCGCCGTAGCGCCGGGATAGATCGCTGTGATCGAGATCGATGGTGGCGCGATGGGCGGGTATTGCGAGATCGGAAGGTTATATATCGCGAGCGCACCGGCCAAGATCATGCCGATGGCGATCACCCATGCAAACACAGGGCGGTCGAGGAAGAACTTAGACATGATCTTCCCCTTTGGCCGACTGTGCTGACTGCTGTTGGGCTGGCACAACCCGAACCTGGGCGCCTGGACGTATGCGCTGCAAACCTTCAACGATCAGGCGGTCACCGGCATTGAGCCCTTTGGTGACTAACCACTTGTCTCCGATCGCACGCTCCAACTCCAGCGTGCGCATTTCGACTGTGTTGTCTTTCGTGACAACCATCGCTATTGGAGTCCCTTTAGCGTCTCGCGTAACACCCTGCTGCGGTACGAGCAAAGCCTGTTCATTGATTCCTTCTTGAACGATGGCGCGAACAAACATGCCCGGGAGGAGAACTTGAGACGGATTCGGAACGACGATGCGCAGCGTCACAGTGCCGGTAGTCGGGTCCACCGTCAGGTCGCGCGCTTTCAGGGTGCCCTCAACGGTGGTGTTGTTTTCCAGGACGATCTTGACTTTGTTCTGAAGCGACCCGTTGCGGGCCAAACGTCCGCTCTCCAAGCGCTCGCGCAGACGTAGCAGTTCGCCGCTGCTCTGCGCCACATCCACGTAGATAGGGTTAAGTTGCTGCACTACGGCGAGTGCCGTGGGCTGGTAAGCGGTCACCATAGCGCCAACGGTAGCGTTGGATATACCAACACGGCCTGCGATTGGTGACTTGATGGGAGTGTATGAAAGATTGATACGTGCCGCTTCCAGCGCGGCGCGTCGTGTCTCAACAGCCGCCTTGCGCGCTTCTACAGTGGCTTCAGCCTGCTGCAGAGCTGCTGTGGCATCGTCATAGTCCTGTTCGCCAACCGCATGGATTTCCGCAAGCCCTTTCAATCGCTCAGCGCGGAGGCGGAGCGAAGGGACGTTTGCCTTCGCCGTAGCAAGCTCTGCTTCCGCACTCACAAGGGCTGCTTTTGCCTGTTCATAAGCGGCTTTGTACGGCGCAGGGTCGATCTGGAAGAGCAGGTCGCCCGACTTAACGTCACTTCCCTCATTGAAGACGCGACGTTGAATCAATCCATTCACTTGGGGCCGAATTTCAGCAACAAGATACGCGGAGGTACGTCCTGGCAACTCCGTGGTTAACACAGCGCTCTCGGGTTGAACCGTCACCGTCGCAACTTCGGGAGGACCGGCCTGTTGCACGGCAGCTTTGGTCTTACACCCCGACAAGAGCAACGCGATAGCGATGACGCCGATTGCGCCGATTCTTGAGACATTCGAACTCGACATTACGAAATAATTCCTTCTCTCTTCAGGTTTGTGTACGTGATGCTGCAGTGATCTCACGCAGGATGGCCACGGCTTTACCAGGCCGCCCTCCCCGTGAGAGAGTCACGTCGTCTTGAAATGCGTGTCGCCACTAGAAGCGGAACACGAGACCGGCCAAGCGATCGGCAGGTGATGACTTCGAGACGGACGACATCGGATTCCGGAGCCGCACAGACCAAGAGGCAGTTCTCATCTCTAGAACTGAGATTCACGCCGGCGTACATACACGCCCTAGTCTGCTGATCCACCGTTTCGGTTTCGCGGAGGTCAACAATCGAGCTCCTGCCGTTCATGCACGTCACTGAACTACCCCATTGCATTGGGCATGCCAAAGCAGTCGGCGCGTGTAACTGAAGGAGCTACTGCGATTTATGTGGAGTCGGGCCAGTATCGAAAGGGTCGACCTATGCCCTTATGCAGGCAAGCTGCCCGTATTCGGGCACGTCGATTGGGCAGGCATCACGGCCGACTAGCCACCGCTCGCTGTTCCAGAAGGTCGATAAAGTAGTACATCTCGCGGCATCACGAAGACCGAAGTGACGATTAGGCCCAACCCCGGAACAAGGCCGCGACAATATCTTCTGCGCAGTTAGGCGTGAGAAGAGGCGAACCAGTAATGAAGAATGATTCAAGTGCGTGCGTCATGGCACCGGTAAAGATCAAGGCGAACAGTCTGGGATCCCGCCCCTCACATGAAGGAAATCTCCCTGCCGCAGCATCAGCCACAAGTTGAATCGCCTCGCTACGGATCCTCGCTATTCCATCCGCCTGAACTGCTCCAGAATTGGATCGTGACACGAAAAGCGCGAAACGGCAGTAGTCGGGATGCTCGACTCCGTACCGGAAAAGTGAGCACGCGAGCCGAGTACACCTGACTTGGAAGGAGTCATCTCCGGAGAGCGCAGTTGCGATTAGACGATTCACCTGTTCAGTAGTCTGTTTGAGGACAGCATGCAGGAGGCCCTCCTTGCTTCCATAGAAGTAGTACAGAGTTGGCCGACATACGTTCGCCGCCGTGCAAATGTCTCTTATCGAGGTGCTTGCGTATCCTTTCGCACCGAACAACGCAACCGCCGACCCAAGAATGCGTGCTTCCGTGGGCTCGATACCGCTTGAGCTCCTAACGAGCCTACGCCGGCTGGTATCTGGCAAGGCAATGGCTTCCAGCATAATCATGTCTCTTCAAGGCTTTCTGCAAACTCTGGCATTGACTGCTCAATAGTCGCTATCGCTGAACAATAGGCTGCTTCGAACTCAGCCCTGTTAATCCCCAGAAGTACAGCGGATTCGCGTGACGAATAGCCCTCAATTCCGCGAAGCACGAGCGCAAACCGTGCTATCACGTCCATCGCAATAACTGCACGAGTGACTGGCTCGGTTTTGATGCGCTCTTTCACAAGCGGCGAGAGTGAGGAGTGGTGGCCATGAGGACAGGTCCGAGTACGAGCTTCTCTGATGGACACGCGCTGAGACTCGATTGCACAGCGGATTGTTGCCCTGTGCGCCCAATGGCTCAGCCATTCTTCGAAAACCTGGTTGTGGTTAGTGGAGAGTGCGAGGGCATTAACAACACAAGCCTCGGCACTCTCCTTGTTGCCAGTCAGGATCAATGCCAGCCACTTCAAGTCAGCATCGTTTTCGCTGAAAGCCTGTCGAACTTCATCAGGCGAGGCGTGGCGGGAGCGCACTTGCGGCTCGAATGGATTCACTTTATGACATAGACGCAACATTGTTTCTTACCTCAACCGCAACCGTGCCCTTGGTGCCTATTCGAATGCTCTACCGCCGCCCTTGAAACCGCGCTTGGCTGCTTGCCAAATCCACCTGATCACACGTCCATCGTTGTAGCAGTAAGCGAGGTTATGGTTGAGCGTGGAGAAGCAGTGGCGCTGACAGACTGCTTTAATTTCTTTCAATTGCCGACTATCGAAAGCGAAGGAGTCTATGTTCCCCCAGTGGAAGGTGGCTGGATATAACGGAAAGCAAGGCGCAACTGTTCCGTCCGTGCGGACGACAACGTTGTTCTGCCCTGCACGGCAGTTCCAGTCAGCAAACTGCAGATCTCCCGATTCACTCTGCACAAGACCAGGAAGAGCTGCGAGCATCTTGTCTACATCACCGGTTCCATCGCCGTTCCAGCCTACTTCTTTCAGGTCAAGGCCGGAACTCATCCGCATGAATGTCTTCATCTCTAGTAAGCGCTGAACCGAGTTCACCATTTGGTAGCCGGCACGGTGCCTTTCCACCAGCCAATCGACAAGTCCGTCCACAGCCGTCCAATCTTCCGGACGGAGATAGGTAGGATTGTTCTCCAGATGCTTGAAATGGTCGCTCTGGTCAAGCATCGGCGTTTCATTGATGTGGTAGTCAGTCGCGATGCGATGATCGTGCGCCCAGTCCGTGAGCTGCTTCACATCATCGTGATTGTTGCGACAGATGTTGATGTTGAAGAACACCATGTATCCGTACACGTATTGCTTTCGCAGCAGATACTCGAGGTTGCGACGGATGGGTACGAGTGCTTTCGGCAAGCCCGGTTTTTCATCCCAAGCATCTACGGCAACATTGAAGACAGCCACACCTGCATCGCCGAGACGGGCAGCGAGCGTTGGGTTCAATAGGCGTGCGTTGGTGCCGATGTATACCCACATTCCCTTTTTCGTAGCGTAGTAGACGACCTTGTGAATGAACTCCGGCCGGAGTAAGGGTTCTCCACCCATGAGACCAAGAACGCGCCCACCGTGATCATGCAACCAGTCGATGGAACGTCGCGCCACGTCTTCCGTCATGCCCTTCACCTGGTTGTTGTAGGAAGGGCAGTACCAGCAGTCGAGATTGCACTTGTACTCAACGAAGAGATAAGAGGTGATCGGATGGAAATCTCCAGGCAGTATTCGAGAACGGAGATACGGCACAAGCCAGCCGCGCATCTTGCGCAAGATCTGAGGAGTCGTCCAGGTACGGCGCTCCGGTGGCTTAATCGGACCTGGGTCCAGTAGCTTCAACGGGAATCTCGGAAAAACTGGCTCCGGAAGAGAAACTCCCTTATCTGCGGCCGCTGGTGAGGGTTGCTGATACCTGTTCATCAGCAGGTCGTTCATAGAATCGTCAATGCGGAATTTCGCCGGGGTGGTCGTCATTCTCTTGCTTTCTTTTCCTCCGCTACGGATAGCGGTAGGTGCGGCCGCACAAAGCGTGGGGGAGCGACCGCACCCGGGGCCGAAGCTGCTCCTTCATGCCCCAATCCTAGACAGATTTACCTTCGTAGTGGGATCCCGAGACGACGACAGAGGCCACTGGAAAATGAGCCGCATCCTTGGAAGTGCGCACCCAACCGATGCAGCCAGCAAAGAACCTCCTCACCAGCCTCATCAGCGAAGGTTACGTCGCGCAGATCAATTTCTATTGGCCATCTGTCGAGCGTCGTACCAAGCACTGCGTTGCGTAGTTCGCGTGCCCATTCATCGACTAATCTCCCCTCGACTTTGAGGGTGACCCTGTCAGCGTGATGTCGAACACTGATTCGCAGCACGCCCTAATAAACGCACGACTGTTGCCAAACGTTCGGCAAGGGCCAAAAGCTAACTAATCAGCCAGTTTGAATGAGAAAAGCATCGTCGTCTCGCATTCGCGGGTGCCCGCAGGTGGGCAGCCTGCCCAAATATGGGCGGGCGGGCTAGCCGTTCGAGTAGGCGAACTGCAACTTCTGACACTGGTATCGCAGGCTACGTATGCATTCCGATGCGTGAGCTGGCCTTCTGAAGTTCGGAGTCCTGCGTGCACGAAGAACTTGGAACCGGAAACTTGGCTAATAGAGTAATCTGGTGGCACAAGCCCTCGAGAGCAGACTAACTTGCAGCGGCATCATTGGTGATTATGGGAACTCCCGGACTAAACACCTCAACAGAAGATCGCCGGTATCGTGCGCTGCTTGAGGTTTCGGCGGCGATTGCGACACAGCCGAATCTCCAAGCAGTGTTGAATAGCATTTCTGTTCTGCTTTCTAAGGTTGTGCCTTTTGAGACTGTGGCGTTGCTGCTGCTGAACGAAAGCCGAGGAACAGTGACGCTGTACGCACTTCATAGTGGGCACGATCCTGGAATTGAGATAGGAACCGAGATAAGGCTTGGCGAGAGTGCAATAAAAAGAGCAATTGATAAGCAGACCCCCGTTTTCGTCGAGGATGCGAGACAGGAGATTGCAAATCAACCTGAATTGAGCTCTCGGCTAAATCTCGAACAGGTCCACAGCTCGTACGCCTTCCCGATCTCAACTTCCAGACGCAAACTCGGAGCGCTCATATTCGGAACGAGAAGACGAGGGGAGTTCAGCGATGAAGATGTAGAGTTAATGCGGTCGGTGGCGTCGCACGTATCTGTTGCACTGGAAAGTGCCTTGGCCTTGCAGTCCGCGGAGGAATACCAGCGCGACCTGGCCCGAGAGCGCGATCGGCTACGACTGTTACTCGAGATCAATAACCACATCGTTTCCCGACTTGATCTCGATGAACTATTTCGAGCCGCCTCGAGTTCCATTCGCAAGTTCTTCGCTAATGATTTCACCGGGTTCTGGCTCTTCGAAGGCAGTTCCAGTCGGCTGAAATGCGCCGCTCTGGATTTTCCAGATGTAAACGGATTTCTTGAGGAAGTCGAAGTTCCGGATCTAAAAAATTCAGAGTTGGAGGACATCAGGTCGAGCGCGCCACGAGTCTTCACGCGAGAAGAAATCATCGAGCTACCATCGGCAGTGGCACATCGACTGAAGGCCGAAAACATCTCCACACTTGTCAGCGCTCCTCTCAGCACTGCGAACCGGCTGGTTGGCATCTTCTCCCTCGGTAGTCGCCAACCTGCTTTGTACACCCAAGAGGATCTCGACCTGCTTATGCAGGTCGGCACACAAATCGCTTTGGCTGTCGAGAACGCTGTCGCGTACGGAAAAGTCAACGCCACCAGCAGTCGCCTTGAGGCAGAACGACTGTATCTTGAGTCAGAGCTTCGAGCTGAGTACAACTTCGAGGACATAGTTGGAAAGAGCGCAGCGCTCCGGGCCGTTCTAGATCAGGTTCAGATCGTAGCGCCGACCGGTTCCACCGTGTTGCTGTTGGGGGAAACGGGAACTGGAAAAGAACTAATCGCCCGCGCAATTCATAACCTCAGTCCACGACGGAGCCGGACCTTCGTTAGGTTGAATTGTGCTGCCATTCCTTCGGGGCTTGTAGAGAGTGAGCTATTCGGCCATGAGAAAGGTGCATTCACAGGCGCTCTTGCTCAGAAGCGTGGCAGGTTTGAATTGGCTCATGAGGGCAGCTTGTTCCTAGATGAAATTGGCGACATCAGTCTCGAGCTTCAGCCCAAGCTGCTTAGGGCACTTCAAGAACAGGAGTTCGAGCGACTTGGAAGTGCGAGAACGATCCATGTGGATGTCCGACTGATCGCGGCAACACACCGCGACCTTCCCGACATGGTCCGCAAGGGACAATTCAGGGAAGATCTGTTCTATAGGCTCAATGTCTTTCCCATCGAGATCCCTCCTCTGCGTGACAGAAAGGAAGACATCCCACTGCTGGTCCACTACTTCGTCTCGCGCCTCGCGCGACGGATGCAGAAGGATATTAAAGATATTCCGCGCGAAGCTATGGAGGCCTTAGTGAACTGGCCTTGGCCAGGCAATGTGCGGGAATTGGAGAACTTCATCGAGCGGGCGGTGATACTCACTAGTGGACAGACACTCAACGTACCCGTGCGTGAGCTCCGCGTCCGCAGCCAGTTTGCAGTCCCAGGCGGCTCAAGCTTCCACGATGCGGAGCGTAGTGCGATCCTGGCCGCACTACGTGCGGCAAACGGGCGTCTTTCGGGTCCCGGCGGTGCCGCCGAACGACTAGGCCTGAAGCGAACCACACTTCAGAACAAGATGCGTCGACTGGCTATTACAAAGTCGGATTACTAGCCAATGTGATTGCTGCCCAGTTCTGCTGACCGCATTCGGGCAGTGTGCCAGCATGAGGTCAGCGCCAGCCTCAGGATTTCTTCCCGTCCAAAACGCTAAGTCCCTGAACACTAACGTCATGCGCTGACTGCCAGGGCTGGCATGCCAACTGCATTCCTCATATGCGCGGGACGTGCAATGTGGCGATGTATTTATAAGCTCGTCCCGCTTTAAGGAGTCAATCGATGCGTCATTTTGTTGTTGCAGTCGTTTTGCTGCTGACGATAAGCACGGGGTTATGGGCCCAAGAAGAAGCACGGAATGAAGTGAGTGTTCAAGGCACTGGATTCTTCACCAAAGAAACCACCGACAGTGGCATCACTCACCAGCCAACACATTCAGGAGGACTCCTGACGGGATACCGCCTGAACGTCAATAAGTGGGTGGCCGTCGAAGGCAATTACGGTTACTACCGCAATTCGCAAAGATACTTTGCGACTGCGGGCACGGCCGATCTGCCGACGAATGTCCATGAGGTTTCCGGATCAGTCGTATTCAAGATTCCAACTGATACCGTCATCAAACCTTTCCTTCTCGCTGGCGGTGGTGCCCTAGTGTTTGATCCCCGTGATGTTTCTGCAATCGACCAGCAGACGCGCGGAGCATTTGTCTACGGCGGGGGCGCTGATTTCGCAGTTCATAAGAACATCAGCTTCCGTGCTCAGTATCGCGGGTTGGTCTACAAGGCCCCCGATTTCGATGGACAGTTCGCGCTTGACAAGGTCACCCACTCGGCTGTTCCCTCTGCAGGACTGGTATTTCGTTTCTAGTTTTCGAGGTAGGACTCTCTTTCTGTAAACCTCCGCTGTCAACCTCCGATTGGGCGGCCCTTCATGAATATAGAGGGGCCGCTTTTTT
>DASPIK010000003.1:0-47910 GCA_035629075.1 Terriglobales bacterium
CCAACAGCTTCAGCGTGAGGGCAACGACAAGTGGCGGCGGTTCGAGCGTACAGTCATGGAGCGTTACGCCGAAGGGCACCGTGCGCGTGACTTGGATCGATAAGTATTGGAGCGAGGCTGGAGCTGTCGAGAGCCCTTACAACTGGAGCGTGGCGCCGCAGTTTGCCGCAGCACTGGTGCCGAAGTCAGATGGCACGTTCGACACGATCTACGGTTCTGGCGGCGCTGACGGCGTATTGACAATCCCAAACGTGCCGGGCGGTTACTACTGGTTGCGTTTGACGCCGCGCGGAATCTACTGGACCAGCAGCAGTACGTTTGATTTCGGCGCTGACTTGAGTGGCTCGCCCGCAGGCATAAGAACTTCACCGTCGCCGGGCGCCACCACGACGATCAACTTCAATTTCAGTGGCCTCGAAGCTATACCAAGTACTGGCGAGATCGAAGTGGACGTCCCCGGTATCTTGTCTATTGGCGGCACCACGCAGCCAAATTCCACGACTTACAAGGCCAGCCTGTTTTTGGGCAGCACTTACGATTTTTCGGGGAACTACGACGCGCGCGTGACGCAATACAAGCCGGCGCAATTGGGTTCGCTCGATGGCTTCGTCCTCGGCCGAACGCTAAGCCTGCCGAATCTGACGTTCACTGCAGGCGGGATCAATAATGTTACCGGAGAGTTGCAGGCGAGTCCTCTGTCCTCTGTGGATTTGATCATCAAAGGCGCGTCGTGGGCACCGTTGTTTCAGGCGGTTGCGCCTAAAGCTGTGACGGCAATCGGCACATCGTTCGAACTCTCAGTGCAGCAGGGCGAAGGCCCGTACACAACCTTTGGACGCACGACCCGTTTGCTTTGGCCGAAATCGGTGGTTCCCGACGGCGACAGCTTTCCACCCGTCAACTCCACCGGATTTAGCATCCGAATGCCGTTCCGCTGCGCAGGGAGCTTTGAATCCCCACGGAGTTTTGGCTTCCTATTGCCCCCTGTTCTCCTCACAGATCAGGAATTCGGGACAGTGCAGTACGGTGATCCTTTCCCTGCAAGTTGGCAGCGGGTATTTTCGCTGTGCCAGCAGGCAGCCGTTGATCTGCCTCTGCCGGGCTCGAGCCAGACGGCGAAGTTTGTGGTAACGAACGGCATGGCGACCTCTGTGCCGAATACACCTGTAGCGCCGCTGATCTCGCCTGTACAGGGCCCTCAAATTAACGGCGCGGATTTCTTCGCAAACACGACAATAGGCAGCACGTCAGTAAGTCTCAGTTGGAAGGCACCTGCCCTGGGCAGTGCGTATGGGTACACCGTGCAAATATCAACACCGACAAAGCTTCCGACAGGCGATCTCGCGTACATTTCGGTCGCCACGCTTGGAACAGCCAAGACGTCGGTCACCGTGCCACCAGGGATTCTGGCACCGGGGAGGAGCTACGTCTTTGTGATCACGGCCAGGTCCGACGCGCGCGCCAACATGGAAACCAGTCCCAACCGTTCGGCTCTACCAACCGCGAGCGCCGATATCGTTTCCGGGTTGGTGACGATCAGTGACGCGGCGCAATAGCGATGTCAGGCTGGGGGCGATCCATTCTTATCACAAAGCACCCACGACGCCGGGCACTCGTCGCGGGGTTGCGAGGAGTTGGTCGCAATCTGCTCACGCGCTGCCTAGATCTTGTGGCAGGCTGGCGCACACCACGCGAGACCTGCACGTGCGGCGATGGGCACCGGTTAGCCAGCCTAGCTCAACTCATTTCGGCAATGACGGCCACTCCCTCCGGCACCCAGGTGCAAGTGACCTTCTCTGAGTTCTGGCAAGCGGCGTTCTTCGTGACTGCACGTGTAGACTCCTCCAAAGCAGCCACATTATCCGATGCCAGTATCGCCATGTTGTGGTCCGCCTCTGAAACGCGGATCAGATATACCAGGCGAACGTGTCTGGCATTGGCCGCTTGCGAGAACAGACGCAGCTTTGGGTGGCGGCGCGTAGATGTCTGCCCTTTCTCCCACACTTGTGCACGAGAGAACTCGATGCGGATTCCACCATCGTCCCGAGCGCGAACGATGTAGTAATCCTTCTCGTATCCGAGAAAGTCATCGCCAACTTCGATGTTCGAACTGCTGGGGTCGGCGTTTCTGACGGACGGGACGACGTAGCCGCCCGAGCGCAACATGGGCATTACCACACGGAGCGATCCCGGTCGAAGATCGACAAAATCAGGCTGAGCTGGCGGCCTTACCGGCCGTGGTGCAGATGTGCTGCCGCGAAAACAGGCCGTCTGCAGCAGCGTCTGGAGGCAGAGAATCGTGATTGCAGAAGCGTTGAATAAACGATTGCTCATTGGATCGCCGCCCATTATAAGCGGCAGCGGTTGCTTGCTTTCAGCTATTCCCGCCATTACTGGTGTTGGGGTGAGCCACGCAAGCCGGGTTGCTTGTGTGGGCCTCTATCGCATCAGCAAAGATTCGGTTGAGCTTGGCTTTTACACCGGCGCTGAACCGGGTTCTTCACGGGTGGGTACAATCGTGGAACTTAGGTGTGAATCGGCGTAAAGTGCTGCGCATGAGACGGCTGCCAGCGATTGTATTTGGTTTCGTCGTAGCAGTTGTGGTCGCAGCATTTCCGTGTTCGTGGTTCGTCCCGGGCGTTTTTCCAACCGGAGTCCACACCCTGTCAGGACAAGTGCAGGGCAGTTTGAGGCCACGTAGAAAAGAGCTTGGTCGGCGTCCTGCTATTCCCGGCGCATACGTAGAGCTAACGACCAGGCTAGATCGAAGCTATGTTGGAACTGAGAAGGACTTCCCCCCTTACAGGGCGGAGATTGTTCGCCAACACAAAGGCGCCATCAGGCACTTCGACTGCGGAAAAGTCGTTGCTGCTAGTGAGACGGACGACAGTGGGCATTTCGAACTTCCAAAGCCTATTAATGGGAAACACTGCCTCAGGGTCGTAACGAAAGAACAAAGGCGCGACCCAAGTCGTGAATGGGAGTGCGAGGCAGTGAATTTCCCATTGATGTGATCGACTCCGGGGCTCACGAATTGGTTTTGGATATCAGTCCGCTGCAGCCAGATTGCACTGGCGGAGGCATACTGGTACGCAGGTAAGTCAGAATGCACACGTGCGCCGACTGCATAGATCCTTCGCTTCGCTCAGGATGACTGGGTTGGACGTCCGACACTAAACGGGCGCGAGCGAGACTGGAACAATAAAGGGCGGGTCAGGCGACCCGCCCCATTTCTAACAGGCTTTCTGAGCGACTACTTCTGTTCACTTACCAGTACGGCGACATCGCTCGGAGCCAGGGCCACGGTCGTACTCGCGGCCGTTCCCTTCAACACTTCGCGCATGGCGCTCGGTAACGTTAGCGACTGCGGTTGTGCGGTGTGGTTGATGGCGATCAGCACGGTCCTGTTGTCGCCAACTCGGCGGCAGATTTCGACGCCTTCTGGTGCGTCTTTCAGGACGGGGTTAACGCCGCTGGTCGCGACCATCCACTTGGTTAGGCCGCTCATAACGGCGTTGTCGAATTGGCCGCCAACATAAGTGACGCGACCGGCGCCGACCTTCCGTGAGATGACCGCAGGCTGTCCGTCGAGCCATCCGTTGCTCTTGCCGAAACGGACGAGCACTTCTGTGTCAGGTGCGGTGGTCTCGAGCATTTCTGCCCAGATCGTGACTTCGCCGTTGGCGACTTCGCCGCTGACCGGCACGTTCTTCTCCAACGCGAAGAACTCGACGACATCGCCACCGAGCAGTTTGCTTAGCGCTTCGCCGGGTTGGCGCGAGGGCAGCAGTGCGTTGTTCACGTCCTTCATGCCCGAACGGGCGCCGATGACGAGATGGCCGCCACCTTTGACGTACTCGACAAGGTGCTGTGCCGTTGCGGGCGGCAGGACATTGAGTGCCGGCGCGATCACAAGCTTGTACTGCGCGAGCGGTGCCGAAGGATGAACGATGTCCACGTCCTGCGCGAGTGTGCGCAACGGACGATAGAACGTGTGCAGGTAGTTAACGGGATTGAAATCCTTGTGATGGCGCTGGAACTCGACCGCCCATCGGCTGTCGTAGTCAAAGAGAATGGCGGCTTGCGGTTTCGGGGTCGTGCCGTGGATCACGTCGGCGGCCTTCGCAAACTCCTTGCCGAGTTGCGAGATCTCCGTGTAGATCGGGCGCGGACGGCCATCGGGTCCCACCAGGCTGCCATGTATCTGCTCCTGGCCGCCGAGGGCACTGCGCCACTGCCAGTAGCTGACGGCGTCGGCCCCGTGGCCTATCGCTTCCCATGCCATACGGCGAACTTCACCGCGATCGAGAGCCGTGTTGATCGCGCCCCAGTTCACGGAGCCGGGCTGCGTTTCCATCACCCAGTAGTTTTGCCGCTTGAAGCCGCGGGTCAGGTCATGCACTTTGCCGTTCCACAACGGGTCGAGATGCCCGGTTGGGACGTAGTTGTCCCATGAGGCGAAGTCCAGGTCCTTCGTCATCTCGTAGTGGTCAAAGTTGCCATTGAACCCCATGAAGTTATGAGTGATGAACTGCTTAGGGTCGATTTGCGCCCGAAGAGCTTGCACCTGGATGCGCTGATACGTGACGAACGTGGCTGTCACGAAGCGCTTCCAATCGAGCATCAGACCCGGGTTGTGATATCCGACCGGAATCGGAATCTGCGCCCAGTTGTCGTAAGTCTGGCTCCAGTAGTCGGTGGACCATGCTTTGTTGAGCGCATCGAGAGTCCTGTAGCGGTCTTTTAGGAACGCCTGGAACTTGGCTCGGGTGTCTTCGTCATAGGAGACCGAACCGATCTCGTTGTCGATCTGCCAGCCGATGACGTTCGGATTGTGGCCGAAGCGCTTGCCCATTTCCTCGGCGACACGGCGGGAGAGTTCGAGGTACTTCGCGCTGGTGAAGCGGTAGTGAACGCGGTTGCCGTGAACGGCGCGGCTGCCGTCCTCCCATACGCCAAGCGTTTCCGGATACTTCTGCGTTAGCCAGGCCGGGGGTGCTGCGCTGGGCGTACCCAGAACGACCGTCATCTTGTGTTTCGCGGCCAGAGCGATAGCGCGCTCAAGCCAGTCGAAATCAAACCGGCCTTCCTGTGGCTCCAGTCTGCTCCATGCGAATTCGGCAACGCGAACCATGTTGATTCCCGCGGCCTGCATGAGTGACAGATCCTGTTCCCAGCGCGACTCTTCCCAATGCTCGGGATACCATGCCGCGCCGAGAACCAACTTCGGAACCGGCACGATGGCGGTCGTGGCCTGCTGCTGGCTCGCTGGAGAAGTGGGCTTTGCTTGCTTGTTCTGCGCTGCCCAGCAGAGGTTTGCGGCAGCGAGGAGGGCGGCCAGTAGGATAGCGAAAAAGCGTTTGTGCATTGAAAGGCCTCGGAGATGAACACTTCGTCGCGACTTTGCAACGGTCGCGAGGTACACCACTGTCTGTGTCAGCGCCGGTGATCGCCTGCATCCCTGCTGAAAGCGTTTACACCGCGACGCCAGTAACCCACGCCTGCGACTGATTCGTGGAAAGTCAAGTCTGCACGCGCTGTTCCGGGCGGGTCAAGCAGATTTGCTGGAACCGCTGACTCCGAAAGGTGCGTTTTCGGGGAGTGAGAACGTTTACATTGACACACCAGAGTTCTTGGGCTACAAAACAGCTATTCACGCAACGGCTAGAAATTGTGCCGGGCAAGCGCATCGCGCGGAGCCGAGACGTCGTATGACTGACGAACAGGTGAACAGTTCAGGCCAATTTGCGGGAAGACAGCACGGGCTTATTGATTGGGCAGCCGACGCCTCCATGGCTGCCCTTTTTTATTCCCCGGTCGAGCCAGGGTCTGGCGAGCTTGGCTACAGAACTCGGGGAAGACACTCCTGCAAGCCGTTCACGGAGCGATGATGCGAAAACTAAAGTTCTTTGCAGTTCTATCGATTGCGCTGTTTCTGCTGGCATCGGCCGCGACTGCCCAGTGGAAGGAGTACAACCCTGTAGTTTCGTTCCAGCAGCAGAGCGACGGCCTTCTGTTCACGATGAAGACAGGCGTGACGCGAATCCAGGTCGCGACCGACTCGATCATCCGGGTCACCTATTCGCCGACTTCGACGATCCCAAACCGCCCGGATCACGTCGTCACGAAGACCTTCTGGCCCGCGACCAAGTTTTCCGTGCAAGCGACTGACGCGGACGTGACCATCACGACGGCGAAGGTAAAAGTGACGTTCACGAAGGCTGATGGGTCGATTTCTTACACCGAGTTGAACGGACGCCGGTTGGTGCAGGAAGCGAACCGGTCGTTGATTCCGGTGGAAGTGAATGGCGAGAAGACGTACCGGGCGGAGTCGTTCATTAACATATACGGCTCGCCGGAAGGGCTGTTTGGGCTGGGGCAGCTCCAGGCGGGCGTGTGGAACTATCGCGGCGAGTCGGTTGACCTGTCGCAGGAGAACACGAACATCGCGGTGCCGATGCTGGTGTCGAGCAACGGGTACGGCATCTTCTGGAACAACACGTCGAGGAGCCGGTTCAACAACCGATTTGTCAATTATCTGTACCTGAGTTCGGAAGTCGCCGACGTCGTTGACTACTACTTCATTTACGGCCCTGAGGTTGACCAGATCGTGGCCGGGTACCGCGAGCTGACCGGCGCGGCGCCGATGTTCGGCAAGTGGGCGTACGGTTTCTGGCAGTGCAAGAACCGTTACAAGACACAGGAAGAGATCCTCGGTGTTGCGCGCAAGTACCGTGAGTTGCAGATTCCGGTCGACAACATCGTGCAGGACTGGTTCTGGTGGAACCGCAAGGGCGAGCACGTCTTCAATAAGAACTATCCCGATCCGAAGGGGATGGTGGATGAGCTGCACAAGAACAACTTCCACCTGATGATCTCTGTGTGGCCGTTCTTCGAGCCGGGCTCGGCCGAATACGACTACATGGACAAGCAGGGCTGGTTCGTCGAGAAGTTCAAGTACGACAAGCTGCCGTATCACCGTGCTGGCATGGCGATCTACGATGCGACAAACCCTGAGGCGCGCAAATACTACTGGGACCTAATGGACAAGGCCCTGTTCAAGCTGGGCGTGGACGCGTGGTGGCTCGACACGGTTGAGCCGGAGACCGAAGGCCAGCAGGACAACATTCTGCTTGGACACAAGCTGGCGATGGGCAGCGGCAACCGTTATGTCAATTTATTCCCGCTGCTGACCACGGGTGGAGTTTACGATGGCCAGCGTGCGGCTAGCGATCAGAAGCGCGTCTTTATTCTTTCGCGCTCGGCATTTGCCGGTGCGCAGAGGAACTCGATCACGGCGTGGTCGGGCGATGTTCTGGGCGATTTCGAAAGCTTCAAGCGGCAGATTCCCGCGGGACTGAACTTCGCGGTTTCGGGCCTGCCCTACTGGACGACCGATATCGGCGGATTTGTAAGCGGCAACCCGGAGGACCCGGGGTACCGCGAACTGTTCGTGCGGTGGTTCCAGTTCGGCACGTTCAGCCCGATCTTTCGCGTACACGGCACGCGTACGAACGACCAGAACGAAATCTGGTCCTATGGGCCGGAAGCGCAGAAGATCATGGTGAACTTCGACCGCCTGCGGTACGAGCTGATGCCCTACATCTACTCGGTGGCGTGGAAGGTTACGAAGGACAACTACACGCTGATGCGTCCGCTGGTTATGGACTTTCGCACCGACAAGCGCGTGCTGAACATCGGGGACCAGTTCATGTTTGGGCCGTCGATCCTAGTGAACCCGGTGACAGAGCCGGCGGCGACTTCGCGCAGGCTGTATCTGCCCCGGTCGGAAAAGACGACGACGTGGTACGACTTCTGGACCGGAACGGCGATGGATGGGGGCAAGGCGATTGATGCTGCCGCGCCGCTCGAGCGTCTGCCGCTGTACGTGCGGGCTGGGTCGATTGTGCCGATGGGGCCGGATGTTCAGTACGTGGCAGAGAAGCCGGCCGATCCGATCGAGCTGCGTGTGTATCGCGGGGCGAACGGGGAGTTCACGCTTTACGAGGACGAGGGGGATACCTACAACTACGAAAAGGGCGTACACGCGACCATCTCGATGCACTGGGACGAGGCGAAGCAGACGCTGACGATTGGCGAGCGGCAGGGCAAGTTCCCCGGAATGCTGGAGAAGCGGATCTTCCGCGTGGTGTTTGTGGGTGAAAACCATGGCGTCGGCGTGGGGCAGACTGCGAAGGCTGACAAGGTGGTTGAGTACTCGGGCAAACAGGTGGTAGTGGGGCAGTAATGTTGGCGGGGACAGCGGCGGCAAGCTGCCGCCGCGACAGCCGCCGGGTCGGCGGCGCTACGAATGGCAGCTAGTCGATGGAGATGCGGATGCGACGAAACTTGTTGATCTTCGGCTTGGGCTTGCTTACGACGGTGGCGGTGTCGCAGACCCATCCTGGCGCCGAACATCGCGCTGCGAGGGTGCGGCACCCTCAGCCGACGTGCGAGCAGAAGCTTGAACAGTCTACGTACGAGCAGAAGATAGAGCAGTCGCTTAAGAGCGTAGATGAGGTGACGCAGCGCGGGCCGTTCAAGCCGTCGTGGGATTCGCTGAAGGGTTACAACGCGCCTGAGTGGTTCCGCGATGCTAAGTTCGGGATTTTCATTCACTGGGGTTTGTATTCGGTTCCGGCGTTCGCAAACGAATGGTACTCGCGCAACATGTACCAGCCGGACATGCCCGAGTTCAAACATCACGTCGAAAGGTACGGTCCGCAGACGAAGTTCGGGTACAAGGACTTCATTCCGCTCTTCAAGGCCGAGAAGTTTGACGCGAACTCATGGGCAGAACTGTTTCGCAAGGCGGGCGCGAGGTATGTGATTCCGGTGGCTGAACATCACGATGGATTCGCGATGTATGACACTGCGTTCTCAGAGTGGAGCGCGGCGAAGATGGGGCCGAAGCGAGACGTAATTGGCGAGCTTTCGACGGCGGTCAGGAAGCAGGGGTTGCATTTCGGGCTGTCGTCGCACCGGGCGGAGCACTACTGGTTCTTCGATGGCGCGCTGAAGTTCGAGTCGGATGCGACGGATCCGCGCTATGCGGGATTGTATGGGCCTCCGAAGCCGCAGGGCGGGGATCCGGACGAGGCGTTTCTGAAGGACTGGCTGGCGAGGTCGACGGAGTTGGTTGATAAGTACAAGCCGGAACTCGTGTACTTCGATTGGTGGATCGGGCAGAGAAGCGCGTTCCAGCCATACGTGCAGAAGTTTGTCGCCTACCATTACAACCGCGCTGCGGAACAGCGGCGCAGCGTGGTGCAGTTCTACAAAGAGGAGTCGATGCCGGAAGGAACGGCGACATACGATGTGGAGCGCGGACAGCTCGACAAGATGCGCGCGGAGCCGTGGCAGACTGACACCTCGATCAGTTGGAAGTCGTGGTGCCACATTGAGAACGACGACTACAAGACGCCGGAGTCGCTGGTCCAATTGCTGGTAGATGTGGTGAGCAAGAACGGATCGCTATTGCTGAACGTCGGGCCTAAAGCTGACGGCACGATTCCTGCCCAAGCAGAAACGACGCTGCTGACGATCGGGAAATGGCTGTCAACGAACGGGGAGGCTATTTACGGCACTCGGCCGTGGAAGACGTATGGCGAAGGGCCGACGGTGATCACCAGCGGGAAGATGAAAGAGGGCGAAAACAAGCCCTTCACGGCGGAGGATATTCGCTTCACGACCAAGGATAATGCGCTGTACGCGATAGCGATGCTGCCTCCTGCAGACGGCAAACTCACGATTAAGACCCTGGCTGAGACTCCGTTTGGCAAACACAGCGAGATCAAGTCCGTGCGGATACTGGGTTGGATTGGCAGCGTGAACTGGCGCAGGACTGCGGCGGGACTGATCGTGGAGATTCCGCCGATGGCGGTATCGCGTTTTCCTGTCGCGGTGAAAGTAGTTATGTAGAATTTCTGTTGTTAATAACGGGAACAAGAAATATCGCGGGCCGAGCACGTATCCCGGTTCGGCGCTTGCTTGAGCGACTTCCCGTAGCAAGTCATAAGGACAGAGGTCATAACTAACGTGCAGCCACAATCATTTGGTACAGCCGACGGCAAGCCGGTCTTCTACTACGTCCTGAAAAACAAGAACGGACTCGAAGCGAAACTGACGAACTACGGCGCTACGCTAATTTCGCTCAGTGTGCCGGATCGCAACGGCAAGTTCGATGATGTCGTGCTGGGCTACGACGATGTAAGCGGCTATGAGAAAGGTACGTCGTACATCGGAGCTACGATCGGGCGCTATGGCAACCGAATCGGGAAAGCGAAGTTCACGCTCAACGAGCAGACGTACACGCTTGCGACAAACGACGGCCCAAACTCATTACATGGCGGCACGAAAGGCTTCAACAAAGTCGTGTGGGAAACGAGCCACGTTTCGGCCAACGCCATTCAGTTCACATATCTAAGCAAAGATGGCGAAGAGGGTTACCCCGGCAATCTGACCGCGAAGATCACCTACACGCTGACCGATGACAATGAACTGAGGCTCGATTACGAAGCTGCAACGGATCAGGACACCATACAAAACCTGACCCATCACAGCTACTTCAACCTCGCGGCGGCGGACAGCGACATTCTCGCGCATGAACTGGTGCTGAATGCGAACCGCTTCACTCCAGTTGATGGGGGACTTATCCCGACAGGAGAACTCCGCGAGGTAGAAGGCACACCGTTCGACTTCCGCAAACAGACCGCCATCAGTGCGCGGATCAATCAAGACGATGAGCAACTGAAGCTTGGCAGGGGTTACGACCACAACTGGGTGCTCAACGGCGAGTTGGGCAAGCTGCAATTGGCGGCACAGGTGTATGAGCCGCGGAGTGGTCGCACGATGGAAGTGACCACCACGGAACCCGGCATCCAGTTTTATAGCGGCAACTTCCTGAACGGCGAGAAAGGGAAAGGTGGCAAGCCCATGGCATACCGCACCGGGTTCTGCCTCGAAACGCAGCACTTCCCGGATTCGCCGAACCACGCTGAATTCCCGACTACAACACTGAAGGCAGGCCAGCAGTACCGGACAACAACCGTTTTTAAATTTTCGACGAAGTAACTGCAATTCAGAGTAAGCAAGTGTGATCAGCGGCTGTGAGCGAAACAAAGCTTGGGCCTCGCAGCCGCGAAAAGTTTGACAAGGTTTCGAGCGCGTCTTACTGTGGGAACGTTTACCTTTCAAAACCCCGCTCTATCGACTCGCTCAGTCGTGAGCAGAGTCAATTTGCATGGAAAAGAAACCGACCATCGTCGATATCGCCAAAGCGCTTGGACTTTCCACCGCCACGGTCCACCGAGCGTTGCACGATCACCCAAAGACAACGGCGATGACGAAGAATCGCGTGCTGCAGATGGCCAAGAAGCTCGGTTACAAGCCGAACCTCGCAGCGCGATACCTTTCGTCCAAGCGTACGATTCGCATTTCGGTCAACACTCTGCAGGGTACGACTTCATTCTGGGACGAAGTGCGAGCGGGCATTGAGCAGGAGCGGCAGTCGCTCGACCTCGAAAACGTAGAGTTGGAGTTTCGCACGTATTCGCTGGGAGAAGGTGAGCAGGTAGCATTCGAGGAAGCTCTCGACAAGGAAGTCGATGGAATCATTACGTTCCCCAGCCAGCCTAATACGTTGAAGCCGCTGATGCGGCGGGCGGCCCGTGCGAACGTTCCAGTCGTCTTCGTGGCTACGGACGCGCCTGCAACCGGAAGACTTTCGGTAGTTTCGATCGATACGCAGGCCAGCGGATCTCTCGCGGCAGACCTTATCGGACGCATCGTAGGCGGCCGAGGCGAACTTGCAGTCACGATCTTTGACGCAGATATCAACGAGCACGCGGAGAAGTTCAGGGCCTTCGAGGACACAGTGCGTTCGCTCTATCCGTCTATGCGGGTCCACGACGCCATCGAGGACCACGACACGGATGAGACCGCTTACGAGCAGTGCCGAAAGCTTCTGAGCAAGCATCCGGACATCGTCGGCATCTACGTCACGACTGAACTCTCGATTCCTGTCATCAAAGCAGCTCGGGACCTTCATCTGCTTCCGAAGCTGACCATCGTGACAACCGATCTGTTCCCCGCGCTCGTAAACGAAATCAGGTCAGGCGCGGTGACGGCTACGATATATCAGCGGCCACGCACACAGGGCCGCATGGCTTTCCGCGTGCTACACGAGTTCCTCGTTGAAGCGGAATGTCCGCCGCCACAGTTGACCCTTGCTCCGCACCTTGTGATGCGCGGCAACCTGGAGTTCTTCCTGCAACGCGAGTTGTTAAGCCACTCGGGCGACGAGCAGTTCGAGTCGGACAAGGAATACGCCGGGAACGCCGTTGCCGGACTCCGCGGAGACTAGGGATCGGTCAGCACTCGGCGTTCCGTATTCAGTGCTCTCAATAACCCGCTAGTCAGTAACAAAAAAGGCGCGGTGAGCTGTGAAAACGTTTGCACGAAGCATTCCAGATTGAACTCCGCCCCGCCGCCAATTTGTCGGAAGCAATATCCGTTCGTTCAGGCCAGGAGGTCGGGAGAACTTTGAACAGTGCAAGCCGGTGGTTGATCTGTGCCGCTCTAGTGCTCGTAGCTCTTGCCGCGAACGGCTGGGCTCAGTACCAGTACCCCTTCCAAAACCCTGACCTTCCCATCGAGCAGCGGGTCGAGAACATCCTGTCGCTTATGACGGTGCAGGAGAAGGTTGCGTGCCTCGGTACGCGCCCTGATGTGCCGCGACTGGGAATTAGAGGAACGGGGCACGTTGAAGGCCTGCACGGCCTCGCGATGGGCGGCCCGGGCGGATGGGGCCGGCCAACGGTTGTGCCCACTACACAGTTCCCGCAAGCGGTCGGGTTGGGCGAGACCTGGGATCCGGAACTTGTTCGGCGCGTTGCCGCCGTTGAAGCCTATGAAACGCGCTACATGTTTCAGAGCAAGTACAGCCAGGGTGGCCTGGTGGTGCGCGCGCCGAACGCCGACCTGGCGCGCGATCCGCGATGGGGGCGCACGGAAGAGTCGTACGGCGAGGACGCTTTCTTCAATGGCACCATGACAGTGGCGTTCGTCAGGGGCCTGCAAGGCGACGACCCGAAGTACTGGCAGACCGCCGCGCTGATGAAGCACTTCCTCGCGAATAGCAATGAGGACGGACGCGGCAGTTCTTCGTCGAACTTCGACCAGCGGCTGTTCCACGAGTACTATTCGGTGCCATTCCGCATGGGCATTGTCGAAGGCAGCTCGCGGGCGTTCATGGCGGCTTACAACGCCTACAACGGTACGCCGATGGAAGTTCATCCCGTTCTGAAAGACATCACCGTAAAGGAGTGGGGCAACGATGGCATCATCTGCACGGATGGTGGCGCACTGAAACAGTTGGTCACTGAGCACAAGCGCTATCCCGATCTTGACCTCGCTGCCGCCGATTCAATCAAGGCCGGAATCAACCAGTTCCTCGACAAGTATTCCGAAGCGGTAACTTCCGCGCTCGACAAAAAACTGCTCAGCGAAGCCGAGATTGATGAAGCGCTGCGAGGTGTGTTTCGCGTGATGATTCGCCTTGGCCAGCTTGACCCACCGGAAATGGTGCCTTACTCCACGATCGGCAGCGAGCCGGAACCGTGGAACCGCGCAGAGCACAAGGCGTTCGTGCGCGAGGTCACGCAGAAGTCCATAGTGTTGCTGAAGAACGTCGACAGCGCACTTCCACTTGACCGCAGCAAGCTGAAGTCGATTGCGGTGATCGGGCCATATGCCAACCGGGTGCTGCTGGATTGGTACAGCGGAACGCCGCCTTACGCAGTCAGCGCGGTGGATGGAATCAAGAACAAAGTCGGAAGCGGCGTAAATGTAACGTACTTGGCCAACAACGATGGCGATGCCGCAGTGCTTGCGGCGAAGAGCGCGGACGTGGCCATCATTGTGGTAGGCAACCATCCCGAGTGCGATGCGGGCTGGGCGGTTTGTCCGCTGCCGAGCGACGGCAAAGAAGCGATGGACCGCAAAACGATCACACTGGAACGCGAAGAACTGATCAGGCAGGTCTATGAGGCGAACCCGCGCACGGTCGTGGTGCTGATGGCGAGCTTTCCATACGCAATCAACTGGACGCAGATGAACATCCCTGCCATCGTGCACATGACACACAACAGCCAGGAAAGCGGCAATGCGCTGGCAGACGTGCTGTTCGGCGACTTCAATCCCGGCGGAAAGCTTGTGCACACGTGGCCGAAGTCCCTCGAGCAACTGCCGCCGATGATGGACTATGACATTCGAAACGGCCGCACTTACATGTACTTCAGGGGCGAACCGCTCTATCCGTTTGGATACGGCCTGAGCTACACGACTTTCACTATGTCGAAGTTGCGCGTGAGTTCGACCCGGCTCCGCACGGACGGGACCTTGACGCTGAAGGTCGACGTTAAGAACACGGGCAAGCGCGCCGGAGACGAAGTTGTGCAGCTATATGTGCGATACCCGGAGTCGAAGGTTGAACGGCCGTTGAAGCAGTTGAAGGGCTTCAAGCGCGTTACGCTCCGCCCGGGAGAGAAGAGGACGGTCGAGCTGAAACTCAAGGCCGAGGCGCTGGCCTATTGGGATGAGGGCAGCGGAAAGTTCAGGGTCGAGCCAGGCGCGGTGGAGGCGCTGGTGGGGACGTCATCAGCGGAGACGCCGTTGAGGAAGACGGTGACGGTTGAGTGATACAGAGGTCGCTGCTCGGCTGAGAAGCTAAGGTGTCTGCATCTTGGGTCTCGGTCGAGATTAAAGCGAATCCTCAGGTTTAATCCACGCACGAAACGCTTGACGCCTTCACGCGAGCAGGAGAGACTTACACCTGTTCCCAAGCATTTTCATGAGTTAGCGATGTCTGTGCCGCGAGGTGAAAACGTTTTCACCCGGAAATGCGCGGTTCTAGGAATCGGCCCGAGAGACGGAGTAGAGGCAGTTGGCTTGGCAGTGATGCGGTTTTAATTTTCGATCGTTCCTGGTGACACATGATCCCTGCGTTGTTGTTGTTTAACACACAGCGGCTCGTCCATCTCTCGTTCGTGGACGTCGTCGTCATCGTCTTCTATTTTGCCCTGGTGCTTGCAATCGGTTTGTACCTGAAGAAGCGGGCGAACACCAGCGAAGATTTCTTCCTTGCAGGCCGCGAAATGACGGCCTGGATCGCGGGTCTGGCTTTCCTCTCTGCAAATCTCGGCTCACTTGAGCTGATGGGGTGGGCGGCGGCGGCGTATCAGTACGGCATTCTCGCAACACACTGGTACTGGATCGGTGCGATCCCGGCGATGCTGTTCCTCGGCATCGTCATGATGCCGTTCTACTACATTTCAAAGACGCACTCCGTGCCGGGCTATCTGAAGCTGCGTTTTGGCGAGGGCAGCCGCGCGCTTTCGTCCGTTTCTTTCGCGTTCATGACGGTGCTGATGAGCGGCATCAACATGTATTCGATGGCGCTGGTGATGAAGGTTGTCCTCGGCTGGGACATTCACTTCAGCATTTGGGTGTCGTCGATCACCGTGGCCGCGTATGTCGTGCTAGGTGGCTTGCGCTCCGCGATCTTCAACGAAGTTTTGCAGTTCATTCTTATCTGGGCCGGCGCACTGTTGATCCCGATTCTCGGTCTGATCGAAGCAGGTGGCTGGTCGAACCTCAAGGCGCAGATCGCGACCAACGCTTCGGCCGAATACACGCACCTGTGGGGGACGCTGGGTTCGTTCAACGGCAACCCGATGGGCATCCACTGGACCGGCATCGTGCTGGGACTTGGCTGGGTGATTTCGTTCGGATACTGGACGACGGACTTCCTGGTTGTACAGCGCGTGCTGGCCGCAAAAGACATGCGTTCGGCGAAGCTGGCTCCGATCATCGGCGCGGCCTTCAAGATGATGGTTCCGTTCATCGTCATTCTGCCCGGCCTGCTCGCACTGGCCGTGCTGCCGATGAAATTGACGGGTGAAAGCGTGGCTGTCGCAACCGGCGGACACAGCTACAACGAAGTGCTGCCGCTCATGCTTGCGCGCTATTGCGGACCGGGCCTGCTCGGTCTTGGCATCACGGCATTGATTGCGGGCTTCATGTCGGGCATGGCCGGCAACGTGACGGCGTTCTCGACCGTGTGGACCTACGACATCTACGGCGCCTTGATCAACAAGAATGCCAGCGACGAGCAGAAGGTCAAGATGGGTCGCTGGTGTACGATCCTGGGCGTTCTGGTCAGTATTGGCACGGCGTACCTGGTGATGCAATTCCTGTCGATCATGGATTACGTTCAGGCGCTGTTTAGCTTCTTTATCGCGCCGCTATTCGGAACGGTCATTCTGGGCATGTTGTGGAAGCGCTGCACGCCTGCAGGCGGATTCTGGGGCCTGCTGGCAGGAACGCTATCGTCGGTCGGCATGTGGGCTTGGGTGAAGATGGACCCGACCGCGCTGCGTTACGTGGCGCTCTCGGGTAACGCTCGCGATATGGCTGAGAACATGTACCGCGCACTGTGGTCGTGGATCGTGTGCGTGCTGGTGACCGTGGTTGTGAGCATGGTGACGAAGCCGAAGCCTGAAAGCGAACTTGTCGGCCTTGTGTATGGCGTGACCGATGTGCCAACCGAAGAACGTGTGCCCATGTACGAGCGCCCGATGTTCTGGGCGGTAGCGGTGAGCGTGGTGTTCGCTGCGCTCAATATCTACTTCTGGTAGGCGGTGAACAAATGACATCACGTGACGAGATATCGATCTGGTTCTTTATCGGCATATCGCTGGCAGTCAACGGCGGCCTGATCCTTGGCGCGGGACTGTACGAGTGGTTCATTCAGCCTCCCCAGAATCCGGTGGTTCTCTATGACCTGCACGCCGGTGTGTGGTGGGGTGCAGTTCTGCTGGCTGTCGGTTTGATTTACTGCGTGCGATTCAAGCCGGTGTCTGCAAAGAAAGCGGCGATTGAAGCCGAGAAACATGAGGAAATCCATGTCAGTTAAGAAGATGACTATGGGCGTGATCGTGGGAAACCGGGGCTTTTTCCCGGACCACCTCGCGAAGTCAGGCCGTGAGGAGATGATTGCCGCGCTTGAAAGGGCGGGAATGGATTGCGTCGTACTCTCGCCCGAGCAGAGCAAGTACGGTGCCGTCGAGACACACGACGAGGCCAAGCGGTGTGCCGAACTGTTCCGCAAGAACGCGGACCGCATCGATGGGGTAATCGTCACGCTACCGAACTTCGGTGACGAACGTGCCGTTGCTGATACGCTGCGGTACGCAAATCTAAAAGTTCCGGTGTTGGTTCAGGCCACGCCGGACATCGCCGGCCAGATGACGATCGCGTTCCGGCGCGACAGCTTCTGCGGCAAGATGTCGGTATGCAACAACCTTAAGCAGTACGGCATTCCTTATTCTCTTACTCGCTTGCACACCGTCGCCCCGGACTCAGACGAGTTCAGGCAGGATCTTCAACAGTTCGCCGCGGTATGCCGCATCGTGAACGGCCTTCGAAATCTGCGCATCGGCGCTATCGGAGTACGTCCGGCGAACTTCAACACGGTTCGATTCAGCGAAAAAATTCTCGAGCAGCAGGGCATTTCGGTTGAACCCGTTGACCTCGGCGAAATCATGGGCCGTATCGACCGCCTGCCGGAGGCCGAAGCGTGCGTTTTGGGCAAAGTGGCGGAGATCAAGAAGTACGTTCCGACTGCGGGTGTGCCCGAACAGGCTTTGACGAAAATGGCGAAGCTTGCCGTCGTGATCGAAAACTGGATGCACGAAACCGACGTTCAGATCAGCGCGGTCCAGTGCTGGACGGTGCTGGAAACCTACTTCGGCGTGGTGCCGTGCGCCGTCATGAGCATGATGAGCAACAACCTGGTCTCAAGCGCATGCGAGGTGGACGTCTGCGGTGTGGTCGGCATGCACGTGCTGCAACTCGCCTCGGGCACCCCGAGCGCGCTGCTCGATTGGAACAACAATTACGGCACGGACGGGAACAAAGCCGTTTGCTTCCATTGTTCGAACCTGCCGAAGCACTTCTTCAATGAAGTGAAGATGGACTTCCAGGAGATCATCGCGGGCAGCGTGGGGAAAGAGAACTCGTTCGGAACCTGCGTGGGACGCGTGAAAGCCAGCCCGATGAGCTTCGTTCGCTACTCCACCGACGACTACACCGGGAAGGTCCGCGGCTACGTTGGGCAAGGCTCGTTCACAGACGACGATCTGAATACGTTTGGCGGAGCGGGTGTCGTTCACATTCCGCACATGCAGGAACTGCTGCGCTACATCTGCGAGAACGGCTTCGAGCACCACGTAGCGGCCAATATGTCGACCACGAGCGCAGCCGTTTACGAAGCCAGCACGAAATACCTGGGCTGGGAAATGTATCGGCACCAGTGAATTCGCTTCGGCTGAAACTCAAAAAACGGGATCTGCAATCTGCGGATCCCGTTTGTTCATGCGCGAAATTCTCTTCGGTACTACGGTACCGGGCTTCGGTTTACGAGTCACAAGACTTCGCCGATGCGGCGTCAGCCCATATCGACTTAGCTGCTGCGTAAACACGGCGGTAAGCTGCGTATTGGCGCTGCATGACTGCAACGTTGTTTGTATCAGGGGCAACTTGGCTCGCGACGCGAACTGCGCTGTCGCAGGCTGCTTCAACACTAGGCCATGCGCCAGCTCCAACGCCTGCGAGAATCGCTGCGCCGTAGGCTGCGCCCTCTTCGGCCTGAAGTGTCGATACGCTCTGACCGTAGACGTCGGCCTGTATCTGGCTCCAGAGCGGAGAGCGCGCACCTCCGCCACCCAACCGGATCTCCTGCGCGGGGACTTTCATTTCTTCGAGGATGGTCAGCGTATCGCGCAGACTGAAAGCGACGCCCTCGAGAATGGCGCGGATGATGTGACCGCGTCCGTGATTGGCGGCGAGTCCGATCAGCGAGGCGCGTGCTTGCGAATCGCAGTGCGGCGTGCGTTCGCCCATCAGGTACGGGGTCCAGAGCACACCGTCCGCTCCCGGCGGAACCTGCGCGGCTTCCGCGCACAGCCGTTCGTAGGGGTCGCGCCCATCATCAGCGCCGGCGCCGAACGTATCCCGGAACCAACGCAATGACAGTCCTGCCGCTTGCGTGACTCCCATGACGTGCCAACGTCCGGGCACCGCGTGGCAGAACGTGTGGATGCGCCCTTTCGGATCAAGCGCGGGGCGATTGCACGCGGCGAACACGACTCCCGATGTGCCGATCGTTGCACTAACCGCACCGGGACGAACAATGCCCATCCCAACTGCCCCAGCCGCCTGGTCGCCGGCACCGGCTATTATGGGAGTGCCGATCCTCAGGCCCGTTTCCGCCGCGCCTTCCGCCGTAACGCAGCCGACTACATCCGGTGACTCATAGAGCTTCGGGAGGCAGTTCTCATCAAGACCGGTAGCCGCCAGCATTTCCTTGGACCAGCAGCGGTTGGCTACATCGAGCAGGAGTGTTCCGGATGCTTCGGCGACGTCGATCGCTCGAACGCCACTCAACCTCATGCGGACGTAGTCCTTCGGCAGAAGGAAACTATGAAAGCGTTTCCATAGATGCGGCTCGTTTTGGCGGACCCAAAGCAGCTTGGTGAGGGTGAAATTCGTAAGCGCCGGGTTGCAGGTCAGTTCAATCAGGCGATCCTTGCCAACTTGGGAAGTCAGCCAGTCGCACTGTTCCTGCGTTCGCTGATCGCACCATATGAGCGCCGGTCGCAGCACCTGGCCTGACTCGTCGAGCAATACCGCACCGTGCATCTGGCCGGTAAGCCCGATGCAGGAGATCTCCTCAGCCGCGATTCCGGTTGTCGCTATAACCTGCCGAATCGCCTTTTTGCAGGCATTCCACCAGTCATGCGGGTCGTGTTCCGCCCAACCGGTGTGGGGGGAAGCGAAGGCTTTGTGCTCGTGGGCGGCAGATCCGATGACCGCGCCCGAGCTTTCGATAAGGATGGCCCGGGTACCGCCGGTGCCTACATCAATTCCGAGAAATTTCATGATCGTACGCGACTCGGCTCAAAGATTACGGATGACAACGTTTTCAAACAAATGAAAAAGCTATTGACACGGAACAGGTACTCTGGATACCTTACCATGAAAACGTTTTCACGCGGACCAAATTCAGGTTCAGATCACGATTGTCGGGTTCCGGAGCGAGTTTTTGGGCCGCGAGGTGAACGCAGGGTGAGTTGCTGGGCGAAACCATGACGGAAACACCGTTCAGTCGCCGACTTTGCATGCTCGGACACGCGGCAGATGCGAATGCCGTTGTTGCACTCATCCATTCTTGGTCGAACACCTACAGCAAGCTGATCGAAACTCACGCTCAAGCTCCAACGAGACGCGAAACGAAAACATCGGTTCTTCGCGAGTCCCGCGCCGCGTACGGCTTTTTCACTCGGCATCACGGGGCTTCCCCTTATGCCACTCGGCGTTCACACAGGTTCTACTTTTCCGATTCCACTGCTCTGTTCCACACCAGCTTTTCCGACATGCTCAGGAGGCAATATGCGGAGGCAGTTCCTATCCACTCTCAGGCGATACGGAACAACGGCAGCGCTGACTATTATTGCGCTGTTGATGTTGCAATCGGCTGTGTTCGCACAACACACCGGAGTCATCACCGGTACGGTTCTTGATAGTACTGGCGCAGTCGTTCCAGGAGCGAAAGTCGAACTGATCAATCAGGCGACTCAAGACACACGCAACACGGTAAGCAACGGCGAAGGGTATTTCACGTTCGCGGGCGTCATGCCTGGAACGTATACGGTCAAGGCAGACGCGCAGGGTTTCAAGACCTGGATTGTGAAGGGCGTCGGCGTTTTGCCTGGCGACAAGAAAAATGTGAGCGCCACGCTAGCGGTCGGTACGACTGATACGTCTGTGACGGTCGAGTCGACACTGAGCGCCGTGCAGGTGGTTGATTCCGGAGAGCGCAGCGCAGTTCTGACCGCACAGGACGTCAAAAACCTTGCGCTGGTGGGCCGCGATATCACGGAATTAACTAAGGTTCTCCCGGGTTTCAACAACTTCACTGGAAATGGCGGACTGAACAACAAGTCTGGGTATGACGCGACGGTCGTAGGTATCGGATCGTCGGTAGGCAACGGCTATTCTGCGAACGGGACGCCGGATCGCGGCGGGACAGACCTGATCTCAGACGGCGCGCACGTGATCGACCCGGGTTGCAACTGCAACGCAACGCAGACGATCAACGCCGACATGGTGGCCGAAGTAAAGGTGCAGACCTCGAACTTCGGCGCTGATAGCGCAAAGGGACCGGTGGTAATTCATGCGGTCGGCAAGTCCGGCAGCTCGAACTATCACGGTGAAGCCTACATGCACCTCCGCCACTCGAAGCTGAACGCGGCCGATTGGCAGACTAACTACAACAAGCTTGAGAAACCGAAAGACCGCTACTACTACCCGGGCGGACAATTCGGAGGTCCGGTACGGCTGCCCTGGAGCGACTTCAACAAGAACAAAGACAAGATGTTCTTCTTCAGCGCATTCGAGTACTACAACCAGCGCTTCCCGGAGCGCGAAGGTATCATGCGCGCAGTGGTTCCGACAGTTGGCATGCGCAGTGGCAACTTCGGCCCCACCGGCGAAGGTAATGCTGATCTCTGCTCCGTGGGTGGATGGCTACCGCAGTGCGGCTTGGACGGCCACTACACGGACGGCAGTGCCATTCCGGCTGGCACAACTGTGCTGCCGCAGCAGTACATGGACCCAGGTGGGTTGGCGATCATGAAGATGATCCCGCTGCCGAACGCGGATCCCACGAAGAACGGCGGCATCAACTTCATCGCGCCGCAGATTAAGACCCAGAACGGCTGGATGATGCGTCACCGCGTCGACTACAACTTCAGCGACGCGACGAAACTGTACGTCAGCTATAACCTGCAGAAACAGACCTCGGACATCCCGGTCATGCTGTGGTGGCAGCCGCCGCAGTCGGTTCCGTTCCCGGGCGGAGCCGGCGAGAAGGGCACGTCGAACACGCTGTCGGGCAACTTGCTGCATGTCTTCGGCCCGACCCTGACCAACGAATTGACTGTGACCGTGTCTCGTTACACCAACCCCGGTGTTTACGACAACATGGCGGCTGTTTCGCGCAAGAACCTGGGTTATCCGTACCAGGGCGTATTCAAGAACGGCGTTGACGTGATGCCGGCACTGTCGAATGGATGGTGGATCCCGGGCTACCCGATGATCTACCAGCCGGACACTTCGTCTTACGAATCCACGAAGTTCATGCCAACGATCTCGGACAACCTGACGAAAGTTTTCGGAAGGCACACGTTCAAAACTGGTCTGTACTGGGAAATCACCGGCAACAAGCAGGGCACGGTGGACTACCAGAATGGTCGCCTGCAGTTTGCCCCGATGGGCTGGTCGAACATTGCCAGCGGCAATCCGGTTGCAAACCTGCTGATGGGCGTCGCTTCGAACTACTACGAGATCAACCGCAACGCAACAACTGACATGAACTACAAGAGCCTGTCGTTCTACTTCCAGGATTCGTGGAAGGCGACGAACCGGCTTACGCTAGACCTCGGACTTCGCTTCGAACATTCGCCTTCCTGGACCGATGCCACCGGCAACACCGGCCTGGCCACGTTCACGAAGGAGCAGTACATGGCCGATGTCGCAGCGGGCAAGTCACTGCCAGGTCTTCGCTGGAACGCTATCGACAAGAACGTTCCGCTTTCGGGCCGCGACGTGAAACCGCTGTTCGTGTCTCCGCGCGTTGGCCTGGCGTATGACATTTTCGGCAATGGCAACACCCTGCTGCGTGGCGGCTGGGGTGCTTACCGCTGGCGTGATCAGTACAACGATTATGCCGGCGCACTCAGCACGGCTCTGGGCACCCGCACGTACGAAACGTGGAGCCCGACCCGCCTGAGCGACCTGAACGCTATGACCGTGACTGGGGCGGCCAGCAGCACAATCTACGCTGTGGATCCGAAAGACGACACGCAACCGGTCACTTACACCTACAACCTCACGCTGTCGCAGAAGACCCCGCACGACACGCTTCTCGAAATCGCGTACGTGGGCAACAACAGCGAAAACCTGATGCTCCACAACAGCCTCGGGGACATCAACAACATTCCCCTCGGCGCGTACTTTGGACCCAGCCCGGTAACTGGCATCGTTCTGGCCCCCAACAGAACCGTTGAGGAAATTAAGAACATCGACGAGACGGAGTCGCTCCGCAGGCAGTTCCGTCCGTACACCGCCTACGAGCACATCAACATGTACAAGCACGGCGGGTACTCGAACTACAACGCTCTCCAGGTCTCCTGGGTGAAGCCGCGTGGCTCGTTCACCTACGGCTTGAATTACACGTTCTCGAAGGCACTCGGTATTCAGGGGGATGCTGACCCCTACAAGTTGCGCGCGAACTATGGCGTGCTGAACACTGACCGTACGCACGTGTTCAACGGGACGGTGTCGTACGAAGTTGGCAACGTTATCAAGAGCAACCCCGTTCTAGGCGTGATCGTGAATGGGTGGATGATCTCCAACATTACCTCGATCCAGAGCGGTGCGAATCTGCAGTCCGCATACGACAAGGGGTTCAGGGCGTCCGGGCCGTCTGGCGTCAGCGGTCTGAACTTCGAAGTCAAAGAACGGTTCTTCCTTGGTACGCCGGACTACACTCTCATCCCGACTTTGACGTGTGATCCTTCCGAAGCTCTAGGACCCAACCAGGCCATTCAAGGCTGTTTCGCTCTTCCGCAGCAGGGCGGTCAGAATGGGCCGATCAATATGCCGTACATGCGCGGACCGGGCTACTTCAACAGCGACATCGCGGTTCAGAAGACCTTCAAGGTCACCGAAGGCCAGAACATTCAGTTCCGCATGTCAGCGTTCAACTTCCTGAACCATCCGTTGTGGACGTTCAACAACGACATCGACGGCAACATCAGGGCGACGTTCGACCAGAACAAGAACTTCGCGCCAGCGCGAGTGCCTTATGGTATCCCGTACCTGAAGAATGGCCGCCGCGTTCTGGAATTCACGCTGCGTTACTCGTTCTAACTTCCAGGCGTGCGGCTTGACACTTAGGCCGCATGTCACAACACTGCAGACAGGGGCGGCTAACCGGCCGCCCCTTTCCTTGTCTCAAAATGGCTCAGGCGATGCGATCAACTACCTCGGCTGAGGTTGCGGCCCTTGCACAGTGTGCACAACAGAAGAAACGGCCGCCGACCTCTGTACCGTGCCCGATTACTCGGCAGCCGCAGTGTTCGCAAATGGGGGCGATCGCTTGTATGGCGCACTCGAAACTGTCGAACACGTGCCGTTGGCCGGCTGCGGTTAGTTCGAATGCTTTGTCGTAATCATTGCCGCACACTTCACACTTGGCCATGAAGTACCCCCTTGTCATCCGGAATTGAAGTCACGACTTGTCTTGATGTCCGTCCGCGAGGTGGTGTTGTCGAGTATTCGCCGGCCAGGGGTGTGTGCGAGCGCTGTCGCCCACGATTTTGGGCGTATTCAGGTCACAGGGAGGCCGCAATGCACTTCGCTCTGCCGCACTGGGAGTTTCGCATCTCGTTTGCGCGGTTCGGCATCGCAAATGTGATGGAGTCCCCGATGAGACGAATGTTCCTCAGGACCACACCACCGCTGCCGGATCCACAACCCGACCCTCAGCCCGATCCGGAAGAGGAGCCGGGTTCCGAGCCCGACTTGGTTCCTCCTCTCATGCCGGAACCAGAGCCCATGCCTATGTAGTGAGCTGCGCAGCGGGAACACATTGATACCTGAATCTGACTCCTTCGCTCTCAGCGAATATGTGTGTCGGCTCGGGCGCGAACAGGTAGGTACTTTTCTGCCCCGTCATTTCGATGCACTATGCTTAGCGGAGACAATCCATGTGCGCCACAACTCAAGTCGCTAAGCAGCCAGAATCCCCGGCTCCGAATCGCCGATTTCTGCGGCCGCTCATTTTCCTCGTAGTTCAGTTCGCACTCTTATTCATAACGTCCGGTCGTATCGCATGGGCGGGAGCATGGCTGTTCGTGGCGGTGTGCGGTATCGGAATGATCGCTTCCTACCTGCTGGTTCCGCGGGAGTTGCTTAACGCACGCGGGCGGGTCGGAGAAGGCTGGAAGAAATGGGACAAGTTCATCCTGCCCGGAATCATTTTCGGCCCGATCGTCATGTCGGTAGTCGCTGGCCTGGATGTGCGTTATGCCTGGACTCGCCCGTTCTCCCTCGCGCAGCAACTCTTTGCCGTTGTTGCGGTGCTCATTTCAAACGGGTTGACTGTGTGGGCGATGCGTTCGAACCGGCATTTTGAGGGCGTGGTTCGCATTCAGAAAGACCGGGACCACAAGGTGGTGACGAGCGGACCCTACGCTTATGCTCGCCACCCCGGCTACGTCGGCATGATCGTTTTCTATGTGGCGACGCCGCTGGTACTTGGATCGCGCGCGGCTGTTATTCCGGCGGCGGTTGTGGCTCTTGTGCTCATCGCCAGAACCGCACTCGAGGACCGAATGTTGCGGCAGGAACTGCCCGGGTACAGAGAGTACGCCGAGCGAGTGCGCTGTCGATTGCTGCCGCTTGTGTGGTGAGAAAGTCTTACCAGCGAATGCAGCGAGGCCGAATTCCAGAATGGGATAGTGAGCTATAACCCCTGTTATGCACAGCTAAGTTCTGTTACCTTCGAGCGCATGCGAATCAGATACTTGTCGTTTCTGAGCGTAATCGTCTTGGCGGCAGTTGGTGCGATTGGCCAATCTTCAACGAAGGACATCAAGGCTATTTTCGCCGAAGGCAAGATCGCCGATAACCAATATAGAAACGACTACTTTGGATTCACGCTCGCACCTCTTAACGGTCATTTCACCCAGGGAGGTTTTGTCAGTTCAGAGGGCAAACGGGCGCGCCTGATTGACGCTCAGTCGAATGCTACTGCCTGCTGCGATAGATATGACATCGCGGTTCTTGCTGACCCACTCTCGGCCAACCCTTCAATAAAATCTCCTGAGCAATACGTTCGCAGCGTTCGTCATCAGCTTGAAAGAGAAGGTTCTGAAACGGTTCAACCGGAGTCGCCAGTTGAAATCTCAGGGACTCGCTTTGTGTATGCGACCATGAAAGTTGGCAGGGACAGTGCCGCGCACTATCGTGGAATCTACACCACGTTCCTGAATGGATACATTCTGTCAATAGATGTCTCTGCGGATTCCGTGGCGGGGATTCAGCAAGCCTTGAAAATGCTGAAGTTCAAGGCTCCACAAAACTAAAGTGCAAATAGCGAACGATAAATCCGCTTATCGCAAGTAATCCCGAATCGGGATCGTGAGCACCAAGCCTCATGCTCGAACAGGATTCCTGCTATCGGTTTGAGCCGAACAACGCCAGAATCAGGTACAAGATAAGGCAGCCACCGGCGTTAACGAGAATGCGCTTCGGCCATGCTGCCCTTTGTCTGACTAAGACGAATACTGAAAACGTCACGAAGAGAGTGACAGGGCTGGCATATTTCCATGGAATGCCGGTCAGTTGCGGCACAGCAACAGCCAGACCAGACGCAAGTAGAGCGATCCACTCGTCAGTAGATATGGTCAGTTTGGTGGCGGTGTTGAGCTTCCTGTAAGCTCTCTCAACGATGTTTGGGTTCGTGCTCATCGTCGCCGATATTACGTGTGTTTTCGTGTGGTCACAACGAAAGAGCGGATTGTTGACGGTAAATCCGCTTCTGTACAAGTATCCAGAGTGGGCACGTGGCCCATGTAGCATATGAGATGGTGCCCCGCTCAAGCCTTCTTCTTGGCTTGAGTGGGGCATTTAGAATGCTGGCGTGCCCTCCACCTACGTCATCGCTAACCAGGAAAACGGAAGCCGACTAGTCATAGGGGCACACGGGATAAGCCGGAGTGACTACTTGCCGCCTGCCGTAAAACAGAGATTCTCGCTAAAGAATTTCATAACGTAGTTCTGGAAGCGAACAGCCATCGCACTCGTGTGAGTCCCCGGATACACTTCGTAGGTATGCGTGATTCCATACTTATCAAAACGTCATGCAGTTTGCCAGCATCGACGCGTAGACCGTCCTTATCACCTACATCCATTGCGATTGCGCGGTACTGGCGAAGATTTCCGACGTACTGATCTACAAAGGTCAGGGGCGCGTTAGCGGCCCATTTGGCGAGAACCTCGGGCTGAGGGGCCCCATCCTTCATTGGCAGATCAACATAAAGCGGCGGGTTCTTCGGATTTGGAGACCATGCGGCTGCCGAAGCGAGCTGCATGCGTAGGGCGCCGGGCAATTTGGCTGTATCACCCGGCGTTTTGATAGCCTCAAGCGCTTTGGCACTGTCCGGATTTGCGGGTCCCGCCGTTCGGGGCGACAAGCAACATGGGCTCATGATGTACAGGCTGCCGAACACATCCGAATGTTTCATCCCGATGCGAGTTGCACCGTATCCTCCCATCGAGTGGCCGACCAGCCCGCGGCTCGTCCTGTTTGGAATCGTCCGGTAATGAGCATCCACGTACGCAACCACATCGCGCGCGATAAATCCCTCAAAATCTCCGGTGGTCACCGAACTCGAATACATTGAGCCGTTGTGAACGGTTTTCGAATCGGGCACTATGACGATCATCTCTTTCGCGCCTTGAGCGAAAGCACCTTCTATGGTTTGGGGCACATGGATTTCCTGTGACCACTGCGTGGCACCGACGGAATATCCGTGCAACGCGTAGACGACCGGGTAGCGCCGGGACTTTTCTTTAGCATAGCTGGGCGGCAAGTAGACGATCACGTCGCGATCTACGGCATCGCCCTCCAGGTTGCCTTCCAGCGCCGTTCCGTGGATCTTGATATGCTCCACAGTCACAGGCTTCGCACCTGGAACCACGGGAGGCAGCTCCGTCTGTACTTGTGCCGCAAGCAAAGAGCTCAGGACGACGAAAATACCCAGCGTCACCACGTAAACCGATTTCTTCGTTATTATCGATACCCCTTTGTTGAAATACATCGCAAAACAGAAATCGTACTGGACCGGAATCATCGCCCGGTGCTGCGAAGACGCCACCCAACCTCGGCTGAGTACGATCACTGTTGATATCGGGAACACTACAGAAGCTGGCCCGCGCGGAGCCGAAGCTCTCTTATCGCGCAGAACCTGGGTCGATAGCCGAGCCAAACAAAAAAGCCCGTCGACGAATCGGCGGGCTGGGACTTCTCTGTTTCGTTGTGGCTGCCTTGCTGCTGCTTTTCTCGTCGCTAGATGTCCAGATTCTTCACATCCAGTGCGTTGTCTTCGATGAATTTGCGGCGGCTTTCGACATCGTCGCCCATCAGCGTGGTGAAGATGGTCTCGGTCTCCGCGATGTCTTCGAGTTTCACCTGGAGCAGCGTGCGCTTTTCAGGGTCCATGGTGGTTTGCCAGAGCTGCTCGCTGGTCATTTCGCCCAGACCTTTATAGCGCTGGATGGTGAAGTCCTTGCGGCCTTCGTTCAGTACGTACTCAAACAGGTCGCGAACGTTCGACTTCTCCACCACTTCCTGTTCGGCCTTGGTGCGGCGCGTGGGAGCCTTGGCGCCTGCGCGCTTTTCGGCCTTTTCGAGTTCGGCCTTCTCGGCGTTGCTCAGGTCTTCGTCGGTTTCCTTCGCGCTCTCCGCGGTTTCCTTTGTCTTGAACTCGACAACAAACGGCGGCTGCATGTACTCCGCGATCTGCTTGTACTTCGCGATCATCTGCTTGTACTCAGGTGAGCTCGCCAGTTCGCCGTTGATGCGGTGTTCCGCGCCTTGCGCATTTACGAAGACGACTTCCCACATGTCGTGCTCTTCGTCGAAGCGAAGTTCGACGGAGTGGAACTGACGCTCCTTCGCCATCGCCTTCAGCAGCTTCTCAAGCTCCTTCAGTGCGGCAGGAGGAGTACTCGGGTCGCCTTGGAAGTCGGACTTCTTCGAGATGTCGAGTTGCGGAAGCAGATCGGTGACCTTGTCGTCGCGCAACCGCTTGTCAACTTTCTCGTAGAATTCCAGATACTCTTTCAACGTGGTGAAGAACTTCGTGAGCGGCGCGCCTTCCAGCTTGGCGGCGCCCTCGCCGTAGCGCACGATTATGCCTTCGCTGGCGCGCTTCACCATGACGCGCACGAACTCGCGCTCGTTCTTGATGTACTGGTGCGTCTTGCCCTTGCGGATGCCATAGAGCGGCGGCTGCGCAATGAAGACGTTGCCGCGTTTGATCAGCTCCTGCATGTGACGGAAGAAGAACGTCAGCAGCAGCGTACGGATGTGCGAGCCGTCGACGTCGGCATCGGTCATGAGCACGATCTTGTTGTAGCGCAGCTTGGAGATATCGAAATCGTCCTTGCCGATGCCGGTGCCCATTGCGGTGATCAATGCTCGGATTTCCTCGTGCCCGAGCATCTTGTCGTACCGCGCTTTTTCGACATTCAGGATTTTGCCCCTGAGGGGCAGAATCGCCTGGAACCGGCGATCGCGGCCCTGCTTGGCGGTGCCGCCTGCGCTCTCGCCCTCGACCAGGAACAGTTCGGCGCGGCCGGGATCGCGTTCTGAACAGTCGGCGAGTTTGCCGGGCAGTCCGCCTGAATCGAGTGCGCCCTTGCGGCGGGTGAGGTCGCGTGCCTTACGTGCAGCTTCGCGCGCGCGTGAGGCGTCGATGGCCTTGTTGATGATCTTGCGGGCCACCGTGGAGTTCTGCTCGAAGAAGGCACTGAGGCGCTCGTTTACAAATGCCTGCACGATGCCGGAGATGTCGGAGTTCAGCTTGCCCTTGGTCTGGCCTTCGAACTGCGGCTGGGGCAACTTGACACTGACTACGGCAACCAGACCTTCGCGAACGTCGTCGCCCGTCAGCGATTCGCTGTCATTCTTGAACAGCCCCAACTGCTTGCCGGCGTAGTTGACCGTGCGGGTGAGTGCGGTACGGAAGCCCGAAAGATGCGTGCCGCCGTCGACCGTGTTGATGTTGTTGGCGAAAGAAAAGACGTTCTCGCTGTAGCCGTCGTTGTACTGGAGCGCGATTTCCATGACGACGCCGTCACGTTCGGCTTCCATGTAGATCGGCTTTTCATGCAGGACGTTCTTGCCCTTGTTCAGGTGCTTGATGAACTCGGCGATGCCGCCGTTGTACTTGAACTCGGCATGCTTGGGCTCGCCGCTCTTCGAGTCGGTGTTACGCTCGTCTGTCAGCGTGATGACGAGGCCCTTGTTGAGGAATGCAAGTTCGCGCAGGCGTTGCGCAAGCGTGTCGTAGTTGTACTCGCTGGCGGTGAAGATTTCCGGATCGGGATGGAAGTGGATCTTCGTGCCGCGCTTGCGGGTGGTGCCGGCCTTCTTCAGCTTCGTTTGCGGATCGCCCTTGGAGTAGTCCTGCTGCCACACAAAGCCGTCGCGCCAGATTTCAAGTTCGAGTTCGTCGCTAAGCGCGTTCACGCAGCTGACGCCCACGCCGTGCAGACCGCCGGAGACCTTGTATGTCGATGAGTCGAACTTGCCGCCGGCGTGCAGCTTGGTCATGACGACCTGGCACGCTGGCACACGCTCGCCATCGAGATCCATTTCGTCAACGGGAATGCCACGGCCGTTATCGATGACCGTGATGGAGTTGTCGACGTGAATGATGACGTCAATCTTGTCGGCGTGACCCGCAAGCGCTTCATCCACAGAGTTATCGACAACTTCGTACACCAGGTGGTGCAGGCCCAACTCGCCGGTCGAGCCGATATACATGGCAGGACGCTTACGAACGGCTTCCATGCCGCCGAGAACCTTAATGGACTCGGCTGTGTAGCCGTTCTCGACAGCGCCGTTCGTGGCACCGTTTCCGTTCGTCACTTTTCCGTTCTTGACGTTCTTCGCTTCGGCCGCGGCCGTCGCGTTCGTGATTTCTTTGGAAGCCAATCTAACTCCGATCTCGACTGGTGTAACGCCGTGTGCTCGACCCTGAGAGGAAAGACGAGTGACCCAAACCTACACTGCTAAACTGCGCGACGGTCACGTGTGCCAGGTGTCGCTTACGGCTCCCGCGAATCAAGCTCAAGCTATTGAAACTACAATTACTTAGGCGTGACCCAGATGTTTCTATTCTAGCACAGTGGAGCACGTTTCGGGTGCCGCGCTGTTGCCGTAAACCCCTTTGACATCAAGGTGTTACAAGGCTACAGAATTTCTCTCGCGGACCGTCGCGCCAGGACGTGTTCAGGGCTGGTGCTACTCAAGCTTTCAGGCTCATAATCAGTGCGGCAATGTAGCGCTGTTGGCCTGATGGAGGTGTCCGCGTGCCTCTTAGCTCCCTGCTGCTTCTGCTGGTTTGTTGCGGCGCGACGTGGTGGAGGGTCGCTGCCGATCAGGCGCCTTCTGATCTGAAGATCGTCACGCGCGAGACGATGTTCGATGCGAACGGACCGAACGCGCTCCCGCCGTTTGAGACCACCTACTTCGTGAAGGGCGCCCGCATACGAAGCGAGTGGCGTCCAGGCGCGGGATACTCCCGCAATCCCAAACATCCCAATTCGCCCACCGAGTATACCTATGGTCCGGTGATCGCGACCGTCCAGCAATGCGATACGCGGATGGGCATTGAGATCAACACGCGCGATCATGAATACGAAATGCACCCGCTGCCACGATATCCAACGCGCGAGGAGCTGAAAGCGCTGGCGGCCAGTCATTCAAAGCCGCCTGAGCCCAAGGAAAAGCCGAAGCCGACCGTCACGGTTGAAAGGCACACCGTTGACACGGGAGATCGCAAGGAGTTCTTCGGCTACCTTGCGCGTCATGTCATCACTACAACCAAGAACATTCCCCATCAAGGCAGCCGAACACAGCCAAGCGAGACGGTGCAGGATGGCTGGTTTATTGACCTTAAGGCTCGGAAGAGCTGCATAACCGATCTCTTGCCCGCAGAAAAGTCCGGAGGTTATGTAGCCGTGCTGACCGCCGGACTCGATAACCGCCCTAATGAGGTTTATGAGTTGAAGGAGACCGGCCCGCGCGAAAACGGATTCCCGGTCAAAGTAGTCAGGACATACCGCGGAATGCTGAAAATGCCGGACGGCAGCACGCGAGAGTCGGTGCACAAAACGGAGAGCGAGGTCGTAGAACTTTCAACTGCTCCTCTCGATCCGGCGCTGTTCGAAGCGCCGAAAGGCTTGAAAGGCTTCAAGAAGGTCGATCGGATTGATCGTCAGCCGCCTGTGCCGGTGTGGGCGCGTGTTTACATGTGGTGGGAACGGTTGAAGGCGAGAATGTTCTGAGGAACTCATGAACGGATGATCCCAAAAGATCAGTCCGTTTGTCCTTGATGCTGTCTAGTGTTCAGTCGCCGTACGCCAGCGTCGGCTCGGCGGTGGATGCCTGTTCTCTCGTCTTTCGCTCTTTCGGGACGCCGGTCCCAAGTCCCAGGCGCGAGGAAATCAGCTTGCGCATCGGGACTTCAATCCAGTGATAGCTCACAATCGCGACTGCAAAGGCGAGTGCGACGTAGCCGACGAGGAAGAGCAGCGAGCTCGACCAGTTCAGCCCCAGTCCGCGGTCAGCGGCGTTGACCCAGTGCCACAGAGGATAGTGCAGCACGAATAGGCTGAAACTGCCTTGCCCAAGCCGCACGAACGGCGAGGCTGCGAGAAGGCGCGCAGGCCATCCACCGACGGCCACACCATAAATCAACAGGCCGACAACGGGGATCAGCAGGCCGTTGTGCAACAGCGGATATGGCAATTGAATGCTGGGAGCCAGCATCACCAGCAGGAGCGTAATAGCCAGCAGCGTGAGTGCAGCGCCGAATTTCCGACTCTCAGTACGGCGCTCAAGATACATTCGGCCGAGAAGCATGCCGATGATGAACTCAGGAAGCCGCGCCAGCGGGTTGAACTTGAGGACGTTCATCTGCAGCGAGCTGGTCGTGATGTTGTATTCCGTGAAGCCATCGGGCCGCAGGAACATGTAAGCGACGGGCCAAGCCAGCGCGAAAACCAGCAGGGCGAGCCCCCACCTCATCAGCGATTCACGACGACGCGAGGCGACCCACGAGATAGCGAATGGGAACAGGACGTAGAACAATCCGATTGTCGAGAGGCTCCATGCGGGCGTGTTCCAGCGGGTCGCCACGGCGGGAAACCACGACTGCATCATCGTGGGAGCCAGGAACAAGGCAGCGAACAGAGAACCACGTCCGCTCGGATCGGTCGCTGCCATCTCCTGCAGTAGCATAGGGAGCGACACCAGCAGGCCGACCGCGTAGGCGGGGTAAAGGCGCGCGAATCGTCCCATCCAGAACCGCTTTGGTTCGAGCTTGCTCGCGTCCGGCACGTATCGGTAGGCCAGAACAAAGCCGGAAAGCACGAAGAACAGGGTGGTTCCCGCGTAGCCGCCAATGACCATGTTGCGGAACCAGGATGGCGCCCCCATGACATACGCTGGGGCGGCGTGGAACAGGACGATCCAAAGTCCGGCAAAAAACCGCAGCGAGGTTAATTGCAGGACTTGCTTGCTTGCTGGCAAAAATGTCTCCCAAAGGTGGTGATTACTGATCCGTAAGTGTTGTAGATGCGGTAGCACCCCCGCAAGCTGCGGGTCGGCCACTTCAGTCCTCTAATCACTTACTGTTAATGAAGCAGAGCACACAATATTATGTGCGCGACGGACGCGTTGGAACACGAGAAAATGCGCCGTCGTTGCTGAGATCAGAGGATGCGAGTCGATTCGGGAGTCCGGGTGAGATACCTACGCCCGCACAGCAGCCGGCGTGCTATGAATTCAGCAGCCGAGGTGAAAAGCGCGACCTGTTATTCATTACTCATTACTAATTACTCATTACCTTCCGTTCTGCTATCGTTCTCTTGCTATGATCCGCAAAACTGGCCTTGTACTCCTATTGATGTTTGCCCTTGCTTCGTTAGCGTCTGCTAAAGACAAGTACCTTGAAGCCCGTCCGATCAAGCTGGATCGCGGCGGCGAGAAGTGGGCCGAGAAGACTCTGAAGAAGATGTCCCTGGAAGAGAAGATTGGCCAGATGATCATGGTCTGGACCCGGGGCGAGTTCGTCAACGTAAACAGTCAGCAGTACATTCAGTATCGCGACAGGATGCACAAGTACCATCTGGGCGGTTTCGGATTCACCGTCCCGGTACAGCTTGGGTTTCTCATCAAGAGCGAGCCGTACGAGGCTGCCGCACTTACGAATCAGTTACAGCGCGACTCCAAGCTGCCGCTGATGTTCGCGGCCGATTTTGAACGCGGTCTGTCCATGAGGCTCGATGGTGGTACGGCTTTCCCGCATGCCATGGCTTTCGGCGCGGCCGGCAACCTGAAATACGCAGAGGAATTCGGGCGCGTTACAGCGGAGGAGTCACGCGCCATCGGCATTCACTGGAACTGGTTCCCCGATGCCGACGTGAACTCGAACCCGCTGAACCCAATCATCAACACGCGTGCTTTCGGCGGTGACCCGAAGCAGGTCAGCGACATGGTCGTCGCTTACATTAAGGGCGCACGGCAGGCCGGCATGTTGACGACGGCTAAGCACTTCCCGGGCCACGGCGATACGGCCACCGACTCGCATCTTGGCTTAGCTTCCGTGACCGGCGACCGTCTGCGTCTCGACACGGTCGAGCTACCGCCGTTCAAGGCTGCAGTTGACGCCGGGGTGGATTCCGTCATGGTGGCTCACTTGACCATGCCCGCCCTGGACAACGGACCCGACCGCGTTGCAACCAACTCCCCGGTGATCGTGAACGACCTGCTGAAGAAGCAGATGGGCTTCAAGGGACTCGTGGTTACTGATGCCCTCGATATGAACGGACTGATGCGAATTTACTCCAAAGTGCCCGGCGTTAACCCTTCGGGCGCAGCGGCGGTTGCTACGGTCAAGGCCGGCAATGACATGGTGCTGATTCCCGGCGACGTTGATGGCGCTTATAACGGCCTGCTGAATGCCGTTAAATCAGGCGAGATTCCGCAGAAGCAGATCGATGAGTCCGTGCTCAAGATCCTCAAGGCCAAGGCTAGCGTCGGTCTGCACAAGGCTCGTCTGGTCGACCTGAATACTCTCAACCGCAAAGTCGCCGATCCGAAGAACGTGGCCATCGCGCAGCAGGTGGCGGATGACGCCGTGACGCTCGTCCGGGACAACGGCAAAGTTCTTCCTATCAAGCCAACACCACGCCCCGGAACAAATGGCTACGTCAATGCGTATGAATTAGTGCAGACGGCTGCGAACCGCGTGTTGGCGGTGATCTTCACCGATGACGTGCGCAGCGACTGGGGACGCCAGTTTGAACGGCAGTTGAGGCAACGGGTGCCAGACGTGCGGGTCATGTACGTCGACTCGGAGATTGGTCCTCTGATGGCCGAGAGCATCAATAAGGCGGCGGCCGAAGCACAGGCTGTAATCGCGGCTGTTTACGCGGTGCCTTCCGCCGGCAAGAAGATCAATGATCCGACCGCGGTGCTCAATTCGCTGTTGGCCCAGTCCGGCGACAAGACGGTAGTCGTCGCGATGGGTAACCCTTACGTTGCGGCCAAGTTCCCGGGCGTGCAGAACTATATCTGCACATTCTCGAACTCGGTGACATCGGAGGGTAGCGCGGTTCGTGCCCTGTTCGGCGAGATTCCCATTCGCGGCCATCTGCCGGTCCCGATTCCTGCTGTTGCAGATCGGGGATTCGGCATCGAACGCTCCGCTCAGGCGGCACTAGGAGGAACGAATGTTCCCGACATCAAAGGCAACGCTAACCCGTAAACTCATTGCAATCGCGATCTTCGCGTCGCTGCTGCTTCTGGTCTCTGCCTGCACCGTCCAGAAGCAGGGCAAAGGCGAAAACGAGAACGTGAAGATCGAAACGCCGGTCGGGGGCCTGAACGTTAACACTTCGGACGTCAATCCGAGTGACGTAGGCGTGGCGGTCTATCCGGGAGCGCGCTTGAAACCAGATGGCGAAGGCGAACATAGCCGCGCCAACGTCAACGTTTCAAGCTCGCTGTTCGGTGTGAAAGTGGTCGCGCTGAATTACGTTTCAGATGACCCGCCCCAGAAACTGATCGACTTCTATAAAAAGGAACTCGCTAAGTATGGCGAGGTTCTCGAGTGCAAAAACGGCGTACATGAAGAAAGCGATCAGCTCAAATGCAATGAAAAGCCGAGGCACGACCGTGACAAGTTGGAACTGGTCGTCGGTACGAAAGAACGGCAGCACATTGTTTCGGTGAAACCAGACGGCAAGGGCAGCGAGTTTGGGCTGGTTTACGTTCAGGTGCGAGGTAAAGAAAGCGCCCTGTAACGATCGCCATCTCATCCGGCACTGAACAATTTTGGGCACGCTAAGGCGTGCCCATTGTTGTGACTGCGGAACCCGCTGGCTTGCACCCATCGCGCCCATCTTGTACCGTTAGCGTGTGGAACGACCCTGTTACAAATGCGGCACGCAGGTAGAAGAGGGCGTGGCTTTCTGTCCTAATTGCAACGCTCCCCAGATTCGCATTGCCGATATCCGCGGCAACGAACCGGCCACTCCGCCGCTCCGTCCCGGAACTCCCGGCGAGGTACAGCCTCCCGCGCAACCCGCTAGCTTCGAACAACACGGTCAGTGGCAGCAGGGGTCGTCTTACGATAGTCAGGGCTCCAGGCCGTATGGCAGCCAGACCACGTCCGGAATCCAGTGGTCTGACGCGCTTCCGGGAGCGATGATGGCGGGCGCGGTCATCGCACTTTCCTGGCTCGTTCCCGTCATCAGCTTTTTCCTGTGGCCAATCGCGGCGGGAGCGCTGTCCGTCATCCTGTATCTCCGCCGCCGGACAGATGCGACCATTACATCAGGCATGGGGGCACGCGTCGGGGCTATCGCCGGACTGTTCGGCTTCCTGGCTTTCACCATCGTTACGGCCATCGACCTGGTTCTGCTGCGTCGAGGCGGAAAACTGCGTGAGGCCATGCAGCAGGTGATTCAGCAATCAGCCGCGCGCAATACCAGCCCCGAAGCCCAGGCCATGATGCAGAGGTTGGCTACGCCCGAAGGCGTTGCCGTCATGATTACCATCGTCCTGATCGTGTTCCTGGTTGCCTTTATCGGATTTGGTGCAGCAGGGGGAGCGATCGGAGCGAAGCTGCTAAACCGCCCTCGCACACGGTAACCCGGCGCACCGGGCATTATCATCAAACCCTGAGTTCTCCTTGCCATTTCGTTCAGCGGCCGTCGTCAACCCAGAAGGTAAGCGAGAGTCCGCTAACGGCTGTCCAGTCCTTGCGCGACCATCAAAACACGCCTGCGGTAGAACGCACGCAACGGCAAGGTTTTCTGTAATCGTCAATTCCCTTCTAGTCAATTGCACAAGGATGCCGAGCAGGCGTAGGCTTGAGTCCTGGTTCGTGCGACATGGGAAGCGGGTGTAACTCCCGCGCTGCCGCGCAACTGTAAGCGAGGACACTGGCAGCGAGCCACTGCGAGAGTGGGAAGGCCGCTGCGGAAGTCCGGACGTCACCGAGATGTGAGTTTGATGATGTACCCACCTAGGGCCGAAAGAACGGCACGAGGGTGGGGCACCATCAGATTACGTTTTGGGATTGAAGATCGGGATTAAGTCACGTCATCGATCGGATGATTAGGCGTCCTTACTCGTAAAGCCAGGAGACCGGCGCGAACCTGAATCCACGCACCCCTTTCGCGTGAAAAGGAGGGTCGCTATGCGCCCGTCTTGTCATAATTCTGTTCGTGTCTTTGTATCTCTTCTGTTTCTATTCCTAACGCTTTCTCAGGCTTCATCAGCCGCTGATTTGGCCGTTCGCGTCCTCGATCCGCAGGCGGCCGTGGTCAATAAAGGCCGCGTAGCACTCTATCGTGAAAACAGTTCAGTTCCGGTTTCCGTGCAAACGACCTCAGGAGAAGGAGTAGCAAGGTTTACCGGTCTTGCGAACGGCAACTATCGGGTCTCAGTGCTCGCGCCGGGTTTCGCAGCGGAAACGGCAACGGCCCAGTTGCCCGAAATGAACAGTGTCACGGTGCGTCTGTCGTTGCAGTCGGTGGCCGAAACGGTCGAGGTCAGCGGGGCCCGTACGCCGCTGACGGTTGGGGAAGCGGCCGCGACTGTCGAGCAGATCGGGCCGCACACGTTGCGAAACCTGCAGCCAATCGCGGCCGTTGACGTCCTGGGCTTTGTCCCGGGAGTGGTGGTTGCGCAGGCCGGGCGTCGCGGCGGATTGGGATCGCTATTCGTACGCGGTGGCGAGTCTCGCTACAACAAGGTGATCGTCGATGGTGTGCCGGTCAACGATCCAGGCGGTACTTTCAATTTCGGCCTGCTGCCGATGGAGCAGGTTGAACGAGTTGAACTGGTTCGCGGGGCGCAAAGCGCGCTTTACGGTTCCGATGCGATGACCAGCGTAGTGCAGATGTGGACGCGTACAGGCACGACGCGAGTTCCTGAGCTGCGACTCGGCGCCGAAGGTGGAACGTTTGAGACGGCACGTGGGTATGCGTCACTGGCCGGGGCTCGCGGACGGTTCGACTACAACGTGTACGGACAGCAGTTCAACAGCGAAGGGCAGGGCGTAAACGACTGGTACTCGGACTCGTCGCAGGGAGCGAACATTGGCGTGCGGATTACACCGTCATCGTTCTTCCGGTTCACGACGCGGCACTCGAACGCTGGCGCGGGGGTGCAGGCGAACTGGAATTACAACGGGCAGCCGCTGCTGCCGCCCGACACGGATCAGTACACACGCCAGAATGACTTCGCGGCCAGCGGAGAGTTGAGCATCGCAGTCGGGCGCTGGCAACATTCGTTCACCGGGTTCGAACACAACGTGAAGCGCACTAACCAGGACTCGTTCGAGGACCCGGGACGCGTGTCGCCGGGTTCGGGCTTCAGCCTTGATTACCCGTTCCATGGGTACAGCAACATCAACCGTGCCGGTTTCGATTACCAGGGCGAGTATTGGGAGCGAAGCTGGGCTCGGACGGCTTTTGGGTATCACTTTGAAGACGAGAATGGTTGGGTTGGATATCTGGGGCCGTTCAATCCTCCGCTCACGCATGGTCTGCGCAGAAATCACGAGGTGTTCGGCCAGCAGGTAATCACGTGGCAGCGCTTATCACTGATTACGGGTGCGCGGTTTGTCCACAACGAGAGCTTCGGGAACCGCGGCATTCCACGCGTGAATGCGAGCTTGCTGTTGCTGCGCGGCGGTGAGTTGTTCTCGGGGACACGGTTGCGCGCCGGATACAGCGAGGGGATTAAAGAGCCGCGACTGGAGGAGTCTTTCTCCAGCGATCCATTCACGATTCCTAATCCGGCGTTGAAGCCTGAGTCGAACCGGTCGTGGGAAGCGGGACTGGAACAGAGCCTGGGCGGCGGCAAGTACGCGCTTTCGGCTACCTACTACCGTAACCTGTTCCGCGATCAGATCACGTTCGCGAGCGATCCGATCACGTTCATCGGACAGTACGTCAATCTCGATCGCTCGCTGGCACATGGAGCGGAAATCGAGTTTCACGGCAGGCCGATGTCGCGACTGTCGATCGACGCAGGGTACACGTACACGTCGACGCAGATCCTGAACGCGGCAGCTCCGTGGGACCCACTGGTGGAGACGGGGCGTCCGCTGCTAAGGCGTCCGAAACACGCAGGCACGCTGCTGGCGACATGGACCGCAACCCGATGGGGTGCGAGCCTTGGCGCTACGGCGGTAGGCAGACGTCCGGATGTGGGACTCTTCCCGGGCGGCACTTTCGCGGCCGGTTACGCGCGAGTGGACCTGGGCGTGTGGCGATCAGTGACGCGCAGAGTGACGGCCTACGCGAACTTCCAGAACCTGCTCAACCGAAAGTACGAAGAGGTGGCGGGCTATCCGGCGCTGAAAGCGAACTTCAGGGCGGGAATGAGGTTCAGGTTTGGGGGAGAATAACCCGGATTGGATGATCGGGTCATCGGGCCGTTGAGTCATTGAGCGAGGGTGTCAACGCCCTCGCTTTTGCTTTGCGTGGAAGGAGTACCGCTAAGGCCTGAGTACTCTGCTCAGGACGAAGAGAAATGCATAGATCCTTCGCTGCGCTCAGGATGACTTCGAATACCCTGCCATGAGTCAGGTTGCGCTGCGAGCAGCCTACGAGAGTTCTCTAAGCCGTGTTGCCACCAGTTTCTCGACAGCCTCATCGCTGAGCGGTTGTTGCTGGCCCAGCAGATGCGTCACGAGTGCGATCTTGGCGAAGTGCTCGACCGTCTCCATCTTCATGTAGGCACGGAGCAAGTTGTCGCCGTAGGTGACGACGCCGTGATTGGCCATGAGAATGGCATCGTGGTCAGGGATGAGGGGTTCGAGCGCATCGGCCAATTCGGCGGTTCCTGGGGTGCCGTAGCGCGCAAGTGGGATTGAACCGAGAGAGAGCACAACCTCGGAAATGAGGTTCTTGTTGAGTGGAATGCCAGCGGCAGCGTAGCCGGTCGCAGTGGTCGGGTGAGCGTGCACAATGCCGTGAACGTCGGGTCGCAATTTGTAAATCAGCAGGTGCATGCCGATCTCTGTGGAGGCCGCGCGATGGCCCGACAGCTTACGACCGTTCATATCGACGATGACGAGGTCTTCGGGCGACATCATGCCCTTGCTCATGCCGGTCGGAGTGGCGAGGACAGTGTGCTGATCCAGTCGCACGGTAAGGTTTCCGTCGGTTGCGGCGACGTATCCCTTCTGGTGCAGCAACTTGCCAAAATGCACGATTTGTTCCCGATGCTGTAGTTCGTTCAACATGCGACTGGTCTATGTGCCTGAAACACCGCGAAAGCGGAGCCTTGGTCGAGAGCGTATCGTACCGCACTGGCGTAAGGAGTGGCAATCGCGCAGGTTTCGGATCGTGTTTTTGCGGCGGCAGATGAAAGGTGCGGCAATGATGGTGTCCTGTTTTGGGCGCGAATAGTGTATTTGGAGCGCTGTTCTTCTATGTACTCGACCTGCAACTCGTGCATCCTAGTCGGTATAAAAGCACACACTTTTCATCTTAAGTGCTGAACTGCACAAAATGACATTAATCGCTGGTGTATTCAGCCGTGGTAATTCGCCGATCGACGAAGCTGTCCTGACCATTATTCGAAAGAACCTCTCGCGTAATCCGGCAGACAAGGTTGAGGTTTACCAGAACAAGCGCGTTTGCCTGATGAAGGTAGATATCGGCGTTTTCGGGGTGCCAGCGCTTGTTCGCGACCGCTCAGATGGCTCCGTAACGTTTGCAACGGGAGAACCGCTGCTGGGTATCGGCGATGGTTGCAGGCCGCGAGACGTGGATGTGGAAATCATTCACCATGACCTGCAGGCGGGTTCACTGAGCAGTCTGAAGTCTGCAACCGGCATTTTCTCGATCGCTCACTATCATGCGCCCAGCGGCACGCTGACCCTGGCCACGGACAAAATTGGACACCGGGCCATTTACTACTGGGTGGACGAAGAGAGGATCGTCTTCTCGAGCGTTATGCGCGTTTTGGAATCCCTGCCGTTTTCAAAGACGATGAACGTGCTGGCGCTGGCAGAAATGACCGTCTATCCCAAGCATCCGCTCGGCTCGCGCACGCCCTATTGCGAAATCAAGCGCATGCTCTCCGGCGAAGTACTCCAGTTCAGCGGCAAGAAGGTGCGTTCGCAATTGTATTTCGATTTCGGTTCGGTTCAGCAGGTCTCAACAGCCGATGAGGAAAGTTGTCTGCACGAAGCGCACGAGCGATTTATGAGCGCGGTTCGCCGCCGACTTCGTTCTCAGCAGGCGGCCGCTGCATGCCTCAGCGGCGGCTTGGATTCTCGTGCGGTGGTGAGTGGGTTGCGCGCGCTGGACACACGCGTCTACACGGTGAACATGTACCAGTTCCACAACTCGCAGGACCGGGTTTATGCCGAAATGCTGGCGCGAGCTGCAGGGACGGTCCATACCGAGGCTCATGTCCCGGAATTTGTGTGGGGGCAGAAGTTCGAATGCACAGCGATGGAGACGTACACCACAGCGGTTGCGAGAAATGGCGAAGAACTTGAGCACCCGCAGATCTTGTGGACCGGACATGGTGGTAGCGTCAGCAGCGGACATTTGCATATTGAGCAGGGGTTGGCAGATATGTTGCGCCAGGGCCGGATGAAAGATGCGTTTCGGAGCTACCACCTGGGAGGCATAAATCGACGCATCCTGACGAAAGCTGCAGAGCAGATTGAGGAACTGATGTTTGAGGCTTTCCTCAATGAGATGCGCACGATCCAATGCCCCGATCCGGCGCGTGCGTTTCACGTCTTCCTGATCAAGAACCACCAGCGCAAAGATTTCGTGCAGCACTTCGAGTACATCGATATGCACCGACTGGAATTCCAGTCGCCGTTCTACGACTCGCATTACCTCGAGTCGATCGTGCGCTTGCCATTCGAGTGGACGGTGGCGCACCGGTTCTATCACAAATGGATGAGGCTGTTCCCGCCGTTTGCAACCTCGGTACCGTGGCAAACCTACGAGGGGCATGAACCTTGTCCGTTGCCATCGGTGCCGGGCGTGGCACGGCAATGGGACGAGGAAACGCTGGCAGTCGGGGCAAAAGCGAGGCAGGCAGGCTTGGTGCGACGGGCACGCAAGGCGCTTTTCGCCAAGCGCTTCCCTTCTCGTTTTGTCCGTCGCGACCGGTTGATGATGGCAGCCTTGCTGCAATGGTCAAGGCTGCGGTTTTGCGGAACCGCGATCAACATCGCCGCGACTTTTTGCGATTACTGGAACCGGTGCGACGGGGCGTACGCAATGGCCGACATTGATCAGCAGTCTTCACCCTTCCGGGAGCCAGTCAGCAGCATCGGTGTGGCCGGAGCAAATGACTAAGCAGGAAGACATCTGACTCGGCGCTTCAGCCTCCCGACGACTGTTCTAAATCCTATGCCTATTCCGCAATGACATCTCTGCCTTTCGCCACGTAGAATCCCCTTTTCACCCGGAGGAGAATGTGGCTAAGCGTGGGAAGCGCGAAGACGATACGCTGTGCGTTCATGCAGGCGAAGATCGGCATGGAGCGAATGGTTCCATCACAACGGACGTGGTCCACTCGGCGGTTTTTGTGCTCGACGGAGTGGATGAACTGCGACGGATTGCGGAACACAAGTCTTCGGCGTACATGTACACGCGCTACGCGAACCCCACAACGCGTGCCGCGGAAGAGAAACTCGCCGCACTTGAAGGGGCTGAAGACTGCGTGGTGACGTCCAGCGGAATGGCTGCGACGATGTGCGCTGTTCTCGCCGCCTGTAAGGCTGGCGACGAAATCGTGTCGATGCTCGACATCTATGGCGGCACGCTCAAGATGTTCGAGAACATCTTCGAGCGCTTTGGCGTGAAGACGCGATTCGTACCGTTTCAGGACCTGGACAGGATCGAACGTTATTTCACGAAGCGCACGCGAATGCTGTTTATTGAGACACCCACCAACCCCACTCTTCGCTGTGCCGATATCGAGAAAATAGCGGCAATCGGCCGCAAACGTGGAGCATGCGTCGTGGTGGACAATACGTTCGCCACACCGATTCTGCAAAAGCCTCTGGCACTCGGCGCGGACATGGTCATCCATTCGGGGACGAAGTACCTGGGCGGACACAGCGACGTTACGGCTGGAGCCGTCGCCGGGTCGAAGGCATGGATGGACCCGGTGCGGGAGATGATGAAGCTTTCGGGAGGGTGCCTGGATCCAGCGGCGTCGTACTTGCTGATTCGTGGCATGAAGACGCTGGAGATCAGGGTGGAACGCGCGGCGGGCAACGCGACGATTTTGGCCGAGGTGTTACGAGAACATCCGAAAGTGGAGCGGGTGTTCTTCCCTGGATTGCCGCAGAATGAGGGCCACGAGGCGGCACGGCGGCAGATGAAAGATTTTGGAATGATGGTGTCGTTCGACATCAAGGGAGGGGGCAAGGCGGCCGAACGCTTCATCGACCGCTTGCAGATGTGGTATCTGGCGCCTTCGCTCGGAGGCGTGGAATCGACGGTGTCGTACCCGGTGTTGTCGTCACACGTGGGAATCAGCAAAGAGCGTCTCAAGCTGTTAGGTGTTTCGCCGGCTACGGTGAGACTGTCGGTTGGAATTGAGCACGCGGCGGATCTGGTGGAGGACGTGGAGCAAGCTTTTATTGGATGATTGCATGACTGGATGATTGGATGATTGTGTTCACTTGGCCCGTGCTCTCGCGGTTTTGTAGGTCGCGGCGAAAATTGCTCGCAACTCGCTCGCCTCTGCGATGAGGGAGGAAAGGCGATTGGGGTCGAGCAACTGACAATCACTCAACATTTCGAGCCAGAATACAGATTCGTCTGCCTCTTCAACCACCGTTCCAATTTTGCTACGAACTCTGCGTGGGAGCGGGCTCGGGCGGTGGCGCGATAGTTCGCCGCTACTGATGTCGCCGAGCGGAGAAGTTGCTTGCCAATGACCCAGGCTGAGGGCTTTTGCGGAAGCGCATCGACGAGGTGCACGGTTCTTACCGCGAACTGCTTGCTGCGACTCTGCAGTTGCTGCTGTGGGCTGGACATGGAGTGAGCATAAGACCCTCAGCAGCCGAATTGGGAAATGGACGAACAAATTTCCAAAATCAGAACCGTAGCAGTTACGCCCCAACAATCATCGAATCGTCCAGTCATCAGATTTTCTAGTTGTTTCACTTGATTGACCCTGAAAGAAGCAGGGTAGTAGCATTTAAGGGCTCTAGCGGAATCTGCGATTTACGACGCGTCACCGCGTCCGGTCTTGCGCACGGGGCTGCGTTTGCCGGGACAAAGCTTAAACAATGGGAAATCTGAAAGCTTATTTTTTGATCCCGGTCGTGGGCGCGGCAGTGTTGCTGACGTCCTGTGAGACCTCCGAGCAGAAGCGCGCGGCAGTGGCGCCGCCTATGCGAGCGCAAGCACCCACTATTCAGCAAGTCGAAAAGCAATCGGCCCCGACTGCGCCGACGCCTAAGATCGAAGAAAAGATCGTTCCAAAGGTTGACCCTGTAGAGGTGTTGATCGGGCGCGTGCGGCGCGAGTATCAGGAAGGTCAGGCGAACTATAACGCCGGGCACCTCGAGGCCGCCAAGGAGAACTTCGACCGAGCTTTCAACATCCTGCTGCAAGGCCCGCCTGAAGTTAAGAGCGATGAACGGCTGGAACAGGAGTTCGATCGTCTCGTAGAAAGCGTTCACAACCTCGAGCTCATAGCGCTGAAGGAAGGCGATGGGTTTACGGAGCAGCCATCTGAGCCGGCCCCGATTGACGAGGCCAACGAGGTTACCTTCCCGATAGATCCGAACATTCGCGCCAAGGCCGAAGAAGAGCTGAAGACTACGCAATCTGACTTGCCGCTGACGCTTAACGACTCAGTCGCAAGCTATATTAGCTACTTTTCCAATCGTGGACGTCGATCGTTGGAACACGGGTACATCCGGTCAGGCCGATATCGGGACATGATCCTCAGGATTCTGAAAGAAGAAGGTGTTCCGCAGGATCTGATTTACCTGGCGCAAGCCGAATCAGGTTTTCATCCGATTGCGTTGTCGCGAGCCGGTGCCAGGGGCATGTGGCAGTTCATGGCTTCGCGGGGCGTAGGGTACGGTCTCAAGCGCAACTGGTGGATTGATGACAGGCAGGATCCGGAGAAAGCCACTCGGGCAGCAGCACGGCATTTGAAGGACTTGTATGCGCAGTTCGGCGACTGGTACCTGGCGATGGCGGCATATAACTCGGGGCCGGGAAACGTGCAGAAAGCCGTTCAGCGCACCGGATACGCTGACTTCTGGGAACTCTACAGACGAGGCGTTTTGCCGGGTGAAACGCGCAACTACGTACCGATCATCCTGGCCATCACAATCATGTCGAAGAACCCGGCGCAGTACGGGTTGGATCGAGTGCGCTGGGACAAGCCGCTGCAGTATGAAACGGTTGAAGTCGATTACCCGGTTGACCTGCGGCTTGTGGCCGAGTGCGTAGACGCCTCGCTTTCAACATTGCAGGAGTTGAACCCCAGCCTGATCCGGCTGACCACGCCGAAGGACCAGAAATTCGCACTGCACGTTCCGGTTGGGACGACGGAAATCTACCAGTCGGCGATCGCGGCGATTCCGGTCGACAAGCGAGTATCGTGGCACTACCACAAACTGAACCCGGGCGACACGCTGGCCGGCGTTGCAAAGAAGTACCGGACCACGGTGCAAGCAATTGTGGAAGCGAACAATCTCGAGGGCGAGGAAGTCGGGCAGCGCGCCAAGCTGATTATCCCGGTTTCATCCAGCAGAAGAGGCACCGAGATCGCCTACTCGAAACGCGCGACGCGTTACACAGTTCGCAGAGGCGACACGGTAACGTCGATTGCCGACGATTTCGGGGTTCCGGCCGAGCAGGTGCGAAAGTGGAACCGAATTAAGGGAAACTCGGTGAAGGCGGGCCGTAGCCTGGTTATTCACCGGCCGGTTGCCGGCGGGAGTCGCGTCCCAGTATCTGAAGCGCAAGAAGATAACTCTGAACGCGAAGTAGCGCCGTGCACGAAGTGGGCGCGCAAAGGTACAGGCCGCAACGCGAAGCGGGTATGCGTGGCGCGCGCCGAAGTTCGAAAGGTCAGCAATCCGAAGACTGAGTCAGGGAAGCGTGCCGGAGGTTCGCGTCGAGAATCTGCAACCGTCCGCCACAAAGTGAAAAAGGGTGAGACCCTTAGCTCAATCGCCAGCGCTTACAACACGACCGTTGCCGCTCTTCAACGCGACAATCACGTCGCGGCAAGCCGGTTAAAAATCGGCGCAGTGCTGGTGATCAAGGGCGGTCAGGCCCAATGATGCGGCCGTTCGCTTAACTCAACAGGCCTATTCGGTCGTGCCTCCGGCACTTGGTTCGTGATTCGTTCGTAACCCCGCACTTCGTGCGGGGCTAAGTTCGTTGCAGTGCCTACGGCAGGCGTGAGCATCCGACCTGCCGAAGGGCTTGCACACCAGACCGTTCGACTGCGTTCAAGGCGTGACCAACTGGGTTTTGCTTCCGTGGGCAGACCGCACCCAATCAATGCCGGATGCAGTTATTCATCGCGCAACAACCCCAATGCAAGCTGGCAGCATCGTTAGGAAGTCCGGTGCGCTCTGCGCCGTTGTGCAGAAGTGCTGTGCTATAATCCGCGCCGGTTTTGTTGTGCAGAGTTTCATGCAGTTGGTCCCCGATACAGCAACGGCGACGTAGTAAGCCGCCAAGCGATTCAGGAGGAGACATGAGGTTTGACGACGAGACCCTGTACGGACGCGACGACGAAGCCGACGAGTACGGCGGGAACGGCGCTTACGACGAGCCAGTAGACGAAGAAGAAGAAGAGGATTACGAGGAAGAGGAAGAAGAGGAAGTAGGCGGCCCCGCGGCTCCGGCGATGGAGGAAGCACCGACCGTTGCCGAACCCGAAGAGGAAGAAGAAGAGGAAAGAAGGCCGGTGCCTTCGAAGAAGGCGGTGAAGAAGACCGCTCCGAAGAAGGCTGCTGCGCGAAGGGGTCCCGCAAAGAAAACAGCAGGAAAGAAGGCACCTGCAAAGAAAGCGGCTGCCAAGAAGTCCGCGGCCAAGAGGCCAGCGAAGAAAGCAGCCAAGAAAGCCGCGAAGAAGACCGCTGGAAAGAAGTCGGCTGGGAAGAAAGCGTCAGCAAAGAAAGGCGCGAAGAAATCAGCAAAGAAGACAGCAAGACGGCGGTAAGTTAAGGCGGTTGCGAGCAGATGTAGCCCGAAGTCGATGAACAGCAAGGTGTAAACAAGGCCGCGCTGACGCGCGGCCTCAGACTGCTGACAAAGGTACTCACAAAGCTCTCGTAATTACGAGGGCTTTGTGCTTTTATGCGGTCATGTTGAGAGAAGCTGGAGTGCAGCAGCAGGAGCTGGAGCTGGTGACGATCGAGTCGCTGGTACCGCCTG
>DASPIK010000004.1:0-22433 GCA_035629075.1 Terriglobales bacterium
CGCAGGATCGCAAGCTGCGACTGCGTCACGCTCTTTCCTGCACCGTCGATCCAAGCCAACGAATCGTTCCCCTCCGAGGTTCGCATGTACACCAAAGCTCCCGATGGCTCTTCCGCAGTCGGGGTGTGGGGCTTGGTTGAGTACACAACCTCGGGGAGTTCGGCGACGAGCTTCTGGAGTTTCGGGTTCTGGTCGATGGCGTTCTTCCAAATCTGATAGGCGTACGACGCCAGATCGACCTCGGTGTCGGTCTCCTCCAGAATGCCTGACATTTCGTTGTAGAGATCAACGACACGCTGATCATTGGCGTCGTCTTCAAAGAACAACTCGTCGCTGCCGACAACCTCACTGTTCTCCCGCAGTCTCTGGCGCACACGGCGGCGAAGGTTGATGATCCTCTCGATTCCGTCCGCAGGCATGAAGGAATGGCAGTAGATTGTGTCTGCCTTCTGCCCGATGCGATCAACACGCCCGGCACGCTGAATGAGCCGGATGATCGCCCATGGCAGGTCGTAGTTCACGATGACGTGGCAATCCTGAAGGTTCTGACCCTCGCTCAACACGTCGGTTGCGATCAGCACCCGCACTTCGTTGCCCGGATGGTCCGTTGGCCAATGCTTTTGGAAGTCGTCCAAGAATGCCGCCCAATCATGAGGCAGGGCGTATTTGTCGAAATAGGCGATCGGGAATGAGAACCCGTGGTCAATGCCGACGATGGTCGGGATTTCTTTGGATAGTTCGGTGCAGAGCCAGTGGGCGAGCGCCCGACGTGTCCAGTACTTTCGGGGGCTTGGGGGCGGCAATTCCTCACGAGGCTCGTTCGAGTCAGTTGCGAGGTAGACCCGAAGCCCGGACAGACTCGATTCGGCGGTCTCCGCGCCGGAGTAGTCGATTCCGATGTAGCGATCAAAGAGTGGCATCGGGAGCAGTGTACATTTCGGGGCTGGCGCACCATAACGAGAGGTTCAGGCTTGTCCCGGTATGTCCCGGTAAATACAATTTTTCGGGTTTCTTTTTTGCAAAGAATGTTGGAAAAGGGAAGAGCGTTGGATACGTGCAAGCTCGCATAAACACTAACGTTTATGCTGTTTTTGTGGCACAATTGCAAGCTGTCCGGGGCTGTTTCCCGGTAGCGCTACCAACCTTCCTCTTCAAACACTTACGCCCGGTTCTGCGACCTCCGAAAAAGCCCCATTGTGACATAAAGTGTGACGTAAGGTCTCCGCCGCCTGCTCGTTGCGCCGGTCGATCAACTGCTTGGCCCTGAGCAGGGTCGGCCCAGGCGCCATCGTCAGCGGCCTCCGCTGCCGCGCGACGATGTTGCGCTAGTCGTGTCCGGGTTGTCCGTATCCGGGACTAGTAGGAGATTGGAGTTACGCCCATTAGCCGACTAGCAGGACTAATCTCGGCCACTGACATCAATCACTTCCGGATTGCCGACTTTTCAGACACTACCTAGTACGAGACTAGTTGCTGGTTCGCGCTGCAATAGACCTACTTCTTGGTGGTCGCCGCATCATGCAGAACGGCGTACCGGCTTGCGCCGTTACCTGTCAGGCAAGCACACGCTGCCGCGTCTTTCAGTCCGATCTTTCTAAAGATCGTCATTGCAGGACACCAATTCGTAAATGCCGATTGAAACAGATTCAGTCCAACGAAGGCTGTGAGCAGGAACCACCAATGGCTGACCCAGTGTCCGAGTGCGACGGACAGCATCACGAAAAAGCCAGCAAGCATTCGCAGAGCGCGTTCGACAGTCATGGTCTACCTCGATTCCAGCGGTGCTGGAACGTCGCAGGTGCTTTGTAGGCAATCTGCGGCATTCGCGGGTGAATGTGTGTGCGGTGGCAGCGGCCCAAACTGCTTCTGCGCCATGTAGTAGAGCACGGGGACGGCCATACGCGAGAGGAGCGTCGATGCGACCTCGCCAGCCATAAGCGCGATGGCGAGTCCCTGGAAAATAGGATCAAACAAGATTACGCTCGCGCCAACCACGACGGCTGCGGCCGTGAGCAGCATCGGGCGGAAGCGCACGGCGCCGGCGTCAACGACCGCTTCTTCGAGCGACATGCCCTGCGATCGGCGAAGTTCGATGAAGTCGACGAGGATGATTGAGTTGCGCACGATGATACCGGCTCCGGCGATGAAGCCGATCATCGACGTCGCGGTAAAGAACGCACCCATGAGCGCATGTGCGGGCAGGATACCGACAAGCGTCAGGGGAATGGGCGCCATGATCACGAGCGGCGTAAGGAATGACCGGAACCAGCCCACGACGAGCACGTAGATCAGAACGAGCACGGCGGCGAAGGCCAAGCCGAGGTCGCGGAAGACCTCATAGGTGATGTGCCATTCGCCATCCCACTTTAGCGCGAGGTGGTCAGTCTCCTTCGGCAGCGTTGCCGAGTACTGATTGATCGTGTATCCACCTGGAGCCTTGATCTTCTCGATGGCACTCTTCATTTTCATGATGGCGTACACGGGACTCTCTTCACCGCCGGCAACATCGCCCGTGACGTACACGACTGGACGCAAGTTCTTGCGGTAGAGACTTGTGTCGATTGTCTTCCTCTCAACGTTCGTTACCTCGCCGAGCGAGACCATGCCTCCCGACGACGTCGGCAGCTTGAGCTGCTGAAGAGCGTCTACCCCGGAGCGGGCCTGTCTCGAAAGCTGCACGCGGATGGGAACATCTTCGCGCGATGTTGGCGAATGCAGCAGCCCCGCCGTTGCTCCGCTTAGTCCGATCTGAACCGTGCGGCTGACTTCGGCGGCGGATACGCCATGCAGTGCCGCTTTATCCAGATCGACCTGCATGTCGTACTTCGTTTGCGCGTCCTCGACGTACCAATCGACGTCAACCACGCCGGGCGTCTGCCGGAACACCTCCTTGACCTGTCGCGCGAGATCTATCTGCTGCTGGTAGTCGGCTCCGTAGATCTCGGCGACGAGCGTTTGCAGCACCGGCGGACCCGGTGGCACCTCGGCGACCTTGATGCGAGCCCCGTAACGCGCCGCGATCTGGTCGAGGCCAGGGCGGAGCCGCTTGGCAATGTCGTGACTCTGCGCTTTGCGATCGTGCCGCGACAGCAAGTTCACCTGGATATCAGCGACGTTCGCTCCGGAGCGCAGGAAATAGTGCCGCACGAGGCCGTTGAAGTTGTAAGCGCCGGACGTGCCGGAGTAAATCTGGTAATTCGCGACTTCCGGCTGCTGCCCAAGGTATGCGCCGAGTTCTTGTGCTACGCGCGTCGTCTGCTCAAGCGTGGTCCCATTGGGCATGTCGATCACGACCTGGAACTCACTCTTGTTGTCGAATGGCAACATCTTAACGCGAACCAGTTTGAATGCCACGAGCGAACCGGCGGCGACCAGCAGGACAACGACGCCGCCGAGGAACGCCCAGCGCAAACGCGGCCTTTGGATCAGTGGATTCATCAGCCGGCGGTACAAACGAGTAGTTGCGCCTTCTGTCTCGTGTTCGTGGGCATTACCCCGGCCCCGCTTGCGCAACAGTCGGAGCGCAGCCCATGGCGACACCACAAACGCAACGACGAGCGAGAACAGCATCGCAGCGGAGGCACCTACCGGGATTGGGCGCATGTAGGGGCCCATCAACCCGCGGACGAACGCCATCGGGAGAATCGCCGCGATAACCGCAAATGTGGCGAGGATCGTAGGATTACCGACCTCATCGACCGCTTCCACCGCGACCGCCATCATCGGGCGGCCTGCGTTCTCCGCGAGTCGGAAGTGGCGAACTATGTTCTCGACGACCACGATCGCGTCATCGACGAGTATGCCGATCGAGAAGATGAGCGCAAACAGGGTGACGCGATTGAGTGTGTAACCGAAGAAATAGAAGATCGCCAGCGTGAGGGCAAGTGTCACCGGGATCGCGACGAGCACAACTCCTGCCTCGCGCCATCCGAGCGCTAGTGCGATCAATAGCGCCACCGACAAGGTTGCGAGCAACAAGTGCTTTAGCAACTCGTCAGACTTGTCTTTTGCCGTCTCACCGTAGTTGCGCGTTGTGGTGACATTCAGGTCCGGCGGGATGATATAACCACGCAGGCTTGCCAGCTTCTCTTCAACGTTTTCCGTGATCTGTGTGGCGTTGGTCGCCTTGCGCTTCGCGATCGTTATCGTTACGGCGGGATATTCACCGGTCCATGCCTGCTTACCTGCGCCGTTGCCGTTTGCAAAAAGAACGTAGTCGGACGCTTCGGCCGGTCCGTCGCTGATGGATTGCACTACATCGCGCAGATACACGGGTCTTCCGCCGTGCACGCCGACGACGACCTGGTTCAACTCTTGCGCATCGGCGAGAAATCGGCCGGCATCGACCTGGAACTCATTGTTTCCCTGCGCAAACGTGCCTGCGTTTACGCGCGCGTTGGCCCGGTCCAGCGTCCCGGTCACGGCGCCCGGCGTCAGACCGTAGCCAGCAAGTTTCTGCGTATCCAGGACCACGCGGACCTGCCGCGGCAGTCCACCAATGACTTTCGTCTCGGAGACGTTATCGATCTGCTTGATTTGGTGCTCGAGTTCACCAGCGACCTGCCGCAATTGATATGCGTCGTACTTCTTGCCCCACAGGGTCAGAGCCATGATCGGGACGTCGTCAATCGACCGCACCTTGATCAGCGGTTGCGACACACCCGGAGGAATGCGATCCGCATTCGAGTAGAGCTTGTTGTAGGTCTTGACGATCGCGTCCTCTTCCTTCGTCCCTACAAAGAAGCGGACAACTAGCATGCTCATCTCGGGATGGCTGATCGAATAAACATACTCCACGGCCGGAACTTCGCGCAGGAGACGCTCCATCGGTATCGTCGCGCGCTCCTGGACTTCGGTCGCGGAGGCACCCGGCATGCGTACGAACACGTCGAGCATGGGAACGACAATCTGCGGCTCCTCTTCGCGTGGTGTTTGAACAATGGCGAAGATGCCGATGAGGAGCGCAGCTGCGATCACTAGCGGAGTCAGTTTCGAATCGATGAACCCGTGGGCCAATTTTCCGGCCAGGCGCAGCGCGGGACGTTGATTGCCGTTGGCGTTCATCAGCGCACCTCAACCTTCTTGCCGCTGAGTTCACGGTCTCCAGGCTGCGCCACAACGCGTTCACCGTGTTCGAGACCCGACAACACCTCTACCTTCTTATCGTCGGCTCGACCGAGCGTCACGTATCGCAGCGTGACGACTTGGTCGTTGCCGAGCACGAACACTCCGTCCAACTGACCCCGATGAACGAGGGCCGTCTGGGGGACGAGAAGCGATTCACGCTGGCCTTGCCGGAAACGGACGCGACCGAAGACGCCTGAACGCAACTGCGGCATTGGAGGCAACTCGACCTTCACGAGAAAACTGCGGCTTGCAGGATCGGCGGCGGGAAGCACTTGTACAACCTTGCCGGTCAGGGGCCCGCTGCCGAGCGCATCGATTAGAACAGGCACATCGCTGCCGAGGCGAACGGCACCGATTCCCCGCTCGTCCACAGTTGCCTCGAGACGCAGGCGCCCGTCGCCCTCGACTACGAACAGTGGCGTTCCCGGGGATGCCAGCGCGCCCGCATCCACCAGCTTGGCTGTGACGACTCCATCAAACGGAGCGCGGACCTTCGTGTAGTCGTAGCTGTTACTTGCCTGTTCCAACGCCGCCTTCGCCTGCGATTGCGCTGCCCGCGCTCCGTCCCGACGGGCCTTCGCGGCGGCGTACCGCCCTTTTACTTCGTCAAACTCCTGCGGGCTGACAGACTGTTTGTCGTAGAGCGACTGGTACCTGTTCAGTGTCGATTCGGCCAGCGCATAGTCCGCTGACGACGCTGCAACGTTCTGCTCCGAGGCAGCGACAGCGGCACGTGCACGATCCACACCGGCGCGAGGCTGAGCCTCGTCGAGTGCGGCGAGTATTTGTCCGCGGTGAACCCGGTCGCCTTCATGCACAAGGATGCGCGACACGGTACCCATCATTTGGCTCGCCACCTGCGCCGACTGCGAAGCGCGTACCGTCCCGACTGCTTCGAAGTAGTCGGAAACAGTCGTTTTTTCGACTGCCAGGACGGGAACGTCGCGGATAAGTTCAGGGGCGCTTGCGGTCTCGTGCTTTTCCGATGAACACCCGATTGCGGCAGATACAGTGAGCAGTGCGATAGCTGTCGTGACGAACTTAATCGAGCGGGTCATTGTTTCACCACCTGCGAGTTTGGGCTGAGTGTGCCCGTCGCGAGTTCAAGAGCAGCGTAGCTTGTGTGCATGCGATAGAGCGCGTCCCAATAGTCAGTCCGGGTCCGACGTGCGGCATCTTCCACGCGCATAAGATCTGTTACCGTGGTCAGGCCGGATTCATAGCGGTTTTGCGTGATGCGCAGGCTCTCGTTAGCCTGCTCCACGGCGGCGCGAGCGACCTCGACCTGCTGACGCGCCGCGTCGAGATCGAAGTATGACGAGCGGACCTCAAGGCGAATCTGATCTTTGGCGTTGTCGCGCAAGGCCGCTATGCGTTCCTGCGTTGCTTTCTCTCGCTGGAGACGTGCAACTTTGCTGCCGCCCGAGAAGAGGTCGAATTGCAGTTCAGCTCCGGCGGTCCAGTTGTTGCCGCCGTTCCAGCCCAGCGAGCGACTATCCGTCTGCCAGGATCCGAAAACGCTAACTCGCGGTGCGAACGCCGCCTTCGCCATCTTTACCGAAACATCCTGCGCCGACTCTTCGGTAAGCAGCCTCTTCAGATCAGGCCGATTCGTAAGCGCGGCGCTCTCCAGTTCATTGATTCCCGCCAGCGGTAACGCTTGTTCCCGCAGTTCCGTAGCGGTACTGAACTCAGCGGCGGACGACATCCCGAGCGCAATTGCGAACTGCGTCCTTGCGAGTGCGAGTCCGTTGCGAGCGCGGATCGCCTCCTGCTGCCGTTGCGCCGCGAGCACCTGCGCGCTTAACAGATCGGACGAGACTGTGACACCACTTGTCACACGGGAGCGACTGTGCTCCTCGATAGCTCGCGCTGTGTTGACCGCCAAATCTGCAGTTTCGACCTGACGCTCGGCCAGCGTCACGCCGTAGTAAGCCCGTACGACGTTGAAGATCAGTTGTTGATCCGTGCGGTCCAGTTGTTGGCCTGCCGCCGTCTGTGCCAGCTTCGCGCGGCTCACGCTGTACCAAGATTGCATAGCGTCGAACACCGACCACTGCCCGGAGAATCGGCTTGTGAAGTTGCCAATCGGCGTGGGAGTGTTCAGCCGGTGCAGCGCAAAATCTGCGGGAGTGAAGCTCTGCTGACGAAGCCGCGTACCAAAGACGTACACGGGATCATTGCCGCGCATCGCCGCCTCAGAGAACATGAGCTTCGGAAGAAGCATAGACCGGGCTTCGTTCGTCGCGGCTGACGCAATCTTTTGGTCCGCGAGCGCCGCCTTCCGCAAAGGGTTCTTCTCAAGAGCGATGGCGACGGCCCGCTCGAGCGTGAGTTCCTGCGAATCTTGCGCGACGGCACCGAACGCAACTAGCACCGGGAATGCGAGCGTAACCAAGCGCATGATGAATCGAATCATTTCTTGCCTCGAACGGCCGGGACTTGCGCACAGAGACGCGCACGAGTATCAGCGACCTTCAATGAAGAAATGCTGGATTCGGGCGGAATGTTACATGTCTAAGAACGGAAATTGTGTCCGACAAAGCTATCGGGAAGGAGCGGAGACGGATTCGGCTTTCTCTATCTCTTTCTTTCAGTAGTTTGCGAGCGCGATGCAAACGAACGCGGATAGCGCCTTCGCATTGCCGACCATCCGCCCACAACATTCCCCAGCGTCCGTTAAGTGGCGCGACTGTCACTCTGCTTTTAGCAACTCGGGTCTGGCCACATGTTACAGGCCAACCAGCGACTTCGCATGAAGCATCTCGCGACAGAGAATGCTGTCTTGGTATATGTCGTCGTTTGCCACCCGCGTTCAGGTTCTTTCCTGGAAAGAGGTTGACATGGCGGGTGTGATAGTTGCGGGTCTGGTGGGCGGGTACGTGATGGTGATCGCAGGTCTCTGGGCTGGCACTGTACCTGGCTTGGTTGCGGTTGACATCGCTGATTTCGGACGACGCTACCTGGTCTCAGACCGTCCTAGCGCTTGGTTCTTCGGGTTCGCATCTCACCTTGCGAATAGCGTGTTACTGGTCCTGGTTTGGGCAATGCTAATCGAACCAAACCTAGGCTGGTCGCGAGCATTTGAGGGTTTTCTCTGGGGTGAGTTCCTTTCGCTGTTTCTTGCGGGCAGCCTCGTAGCCCCGATGACCGGTATTGGGCTGCTTGGATGGCGTACCGGCAACGCCCGATTTGCCGTCACCAGCGGAATCCTGCACGCCGTCTGGGGCGTGATTATTGGCTTTCTTTACTAGCGTTCACGTTTCGCCATGAACGACGGTTCGCGCATCGCCCATCCAATCGAGATTCTGTTCGGCAGCGGCGTTGCTTTGGCATGTGGACTCGATGCCCAGGTTCTCGCAGGACAGTTGCACGGCCTTTTTGCAGGCGATACACGGGTGCTTTCCACATATCGGATCGGTATCAACGGGCATCCATGGACTTTCCTCTCCCGCACACGGCCGAGTGCCGCTACCGCGGCCTGGGTGTTCCGCAGCCCTCGGCTTCGAACACTGCGCGCCGACATCGAAGAAAGTGAGATATTGCTGACGCTTCATCGTGAAGTCAATGGCTACCTTCACGACGAGTTGCGCCTCCGCACGTTCTTAGAGGCAGAGGCGCAGGTGCGTTTTTCGTTCCAGCTCGACGCCGACTTTGCCGACATTTTCCAGGTTAAAGATCAGACCCTGCCCCCTCACCTCGCCGTCGCGCGGTTCCGGACAGAGGATGGGCTTCAGCTCCGATACGTACGGTCACGTTTCTCTCGCGGGTTGCGCCTTCACTTTCATCCCAGCAGCGGTAATCTCGTGCACAGCGGCGGTCTCATTCTGTTCGACCTTCAGGTTAAGCCGGGCGAGGATTGGGTATGTTCGCTCGATGCCATTCCCGAGGTGAACGGCGAAGCAACAACGTCGTGGGCAAAGAGCGCTAATTCAAGAAGCGGAAGCGAACGCGAGCGCCCCCACATAGCAGCCCCTCGCCTGGTTGAGAGCGTATGGAAACAATCAAGTTCGGACTTGGACGCGCTCGCCATCCCGCAGCAAGATGGATCGGCTTACGTCGCCGCTGGCGCACCTTGGTTTCTCACGTTGTTTGGCCGAGACACGCTGGTGACGTCTCTAATGGCGGGTCTGGCAGGCAGTTGGCTCGCCGAAGGAGCATTGCAAGCTTTGAGTGATCGCCAAGCCAGCGAGCGCGATGATTGGCGCGATTCCGAACCTGGCAAATTCCCTCATGAAATCCGCGTTGGCGAACTCGCACATACTGGGGAGATACCCCATGCCGCGTACTACGGAACGCACGACGCTCCCGCGCTTTACTGCTTCGCACTGTGGCAAGCGTGGCGATGGACGGGTAAACGTGAGTTGCTGGATCGCTACCTTCCGCACGCTCTCAGCGCCTTGCGTTGGTGTTCCGAATTTGGCGATCGCGATCAAGATGGATTGCAGGAGTATGCGACCCGCAGCACTCGCGGATACTACAACCAAAGCTGGAAAGATGCCGGTGACGCGATTGTCACCGAAACCGGCGCCATCGCGAGGACACCACTGGCGACTGTGGAGTTGCAAGGATACTTCTTTGCCGCCCAGCTTGCGGTTGCAGAGCTGCTTGAGGCGATCGGGCATCTCAAGGAAGCTCTCCGGCTGAGAACCGCGGCCATCAAGCTGCGGGAGATCGTTGAGGCACGTTACTGGATGGACGAGGCCGGATTCTATGCTGTTGCTCTTGACGGAAGCAAATTGCCGGTCCGAAGCATACAGTCCAACCCCGGTCACCTTCTCTGGTGTGGAGTGCCCTCCGCAGAACGAGCGATGAAGGTCGCGCGCCGCTTTCTTGAACCAGACATGTTTTGTGGCTGGGGCCTGCGAACGCTTTCAAGCAGAAATCCGGCGTACAATCCTCTTCTTTACCAACGAGGTTCCGTCTGGCCCTTTGACACTGCACTTGCTGCCGCTGGGCTCTGGCGGTACGGACTGTACGATGGTGCAGATCGCCTTCTGGGCGGCGTCTTTGAAGCGTGCTCGTACTTCGAACAGGACCGATTGCCGGAACTCTTTTGCGGCTTGGATCGCGCTGAAGGCCCGCCCGTACCTTATGAGAAAGCCAACGTCCCCCAGGCGTGGTCAGCGGCAGTTCCATTCCTCGCCGTTCAGCTATTCTTGGGTTTCCAGCCGGATGCGCCAAATTTACGGTGCTATCTCACACCACGGCTCCCGGTATGGCTGCCACAACTTGAAGTTCACAACATTCGGATTGGCAATGGCCGCTTAAGTGTGAGCCTCATCCAAATTGAGAATGGCCGAACCGAGATTCGAAACCTTGAAGCCTCGGGAGTAGAGGTCATTCGACAGCAACCGTCGGCCCCATTGTGGGGTGCAGCATTCGGAACCATCTGAAGACTATCGATCCCATCATTTGTCCCTCAGAGGTTGCCTTGATCGGCAGTCGCGTTAACGATCACATTGGCATCGAGCCGAGCGGCCGATACAGCCGACCATCCGGACACAACTCGTGTTCGTACGGGAAAGCCGAACAGAAGGGCATTTCCCGTTACTAATCCATTCCGGTGCTAGTCGAACTTTCCGGTACACTCTGATTTCCAGGCGTAAGCTCTCGACCAACGTTCCTCACACAGGAGGCTGCATGGCTTTAATTACTGGGTTTGGCGGAGCATTCTTGCGAGCGAATGATCCAGAAGCTCTGTATAGATTGTACGAGCGGCACTTCGTCTAGTGAGGTCCGAGGGATCTTTCGCTTTCCCCGCTTCGACGCAACGCGCTCAGATTGTCTTCGCCTTCTTCGGACAAGAGGATGCATACTTTCCTCCGGCACAGAAAGCGATGATCAATTTTCAGGTGGATGATCTCGATCGAGTGCTGGACCGTCTAATAGACGAAGGCGTCACGGTCGATCCAAAACGCGAAAGCTACGATTTTGGAAAGTTTGGCTGGTTCACCGACCCAGAAGGAAATCGTGTCGAGCTTTGGCAGCCTGTCGCAACTTACTGATGCCGAGCCGGCCGATAGCGAGGATCCGCCACCTGTGTTGCTCAGCGGGTACCGAGTACAGGTCTGATTCTTGCCTCGCCACGTGTCGGTTCAAAAGCCGGAGCCCTGTCACGGATGCCACGCTGGGCGTCGGATATGGTAATGAAAGCCGTCCATGTGGGACGCCGGGGAAGGGCGGGGTCTGATAAACGAGCAGTGTGACGCACGACGTTCAAAATCTTTCAAACACCTGAGCATCTCAGCGCCGCAACACCCCGTGCTGGATCAGAAACTGGCGAATTGCATTTTCAATAGCAAGCTTTTGCTGGTCATCGAACTTGCCGTGTGCCCCGCCAGGGACGGTGAACAACTCGTTGGGGACCTTTTCCCGATCAAGCGCCCTCTTCAGGGCGACGGCTTGCGCATACGGAACTGTCGGGTCAGAGTCTCCGTGGACGGTGAGTACCGGGGGGACTCCAGTGCGGACATACGAAATCGGTGACATGCGCCTGGCGAGGTCAGCGCGATCGGAGGCGTCTCCGTTACCGAGCCAACGGGCCGCCCAGCTGCGCTGGTGCTCGGGCTTCAGAAGGTCGGTGAGGTCTGCAATGCCGTAGAAATTGAGGACGGCGGCGACCGCTGGCTGGTCCTGGCACTGAGGTAAGTCCACTCCTGCCGACGTCGGTAGCACTCCGCTCATCAATGCAAGATGCCCACCGGCAGAAGTTCCGTAGACCACAATGCGAGAGGTATCGAAGCCATATGTGGCGGCATTCTTCTTGATCCAAGAGAGTGCGCAGCGCGCGTCCTGCACAGCAGCCGGAGCGGGCGCCACGCCGGTCAGACGGTAATCCACACTAACTACCGAGAAGCCCATCCTTATGAATGGACGGAAGGAACCGTACGATAGTGGGCGGCTGCCCTTCCACCATCCGCCGCCGTGGAAGTACACGAGCACAGGCGCCGGACCAGCGTGAGGGTTCTTATAGACATCAAGTTGAAGGTCCTGGCCGCCGATTGACAGGTAGGTAAGATTCTTGACCTCTGTCGTCCGGGCTATGTCTTCGGTATCCTGCCTAGCCGGTGTGTTGACGTTTGCGTATTGAGCTGACGAAAAGGCGGATGACAACAGCAGTAACCCCGGTGCTATAGCTAAAGGTAGACGTTTCAGAATAGCCTCCTTGCGCCACAAACCCGACCCAGAATGATTTTTCTAAATTCTTTCTTGACACGCTGCGGGTTGAGGCTCATTGTGTTATCGATAACAGTGTTAACGATAACACACATGCACAACGTAACGGAACCGGACAAACGCGAAACCAAGAAACACGGGAAAGCGGCGCGTCGCCCGTCCACGCTGGCCGATGTTGCGCGGCTTGCAGGAGTAGTTCCCATGACGGCATCCCGCGCGATCAACGGCACGGGCTACGTCAGCGAAGACGTTCGCAAGAAGGTCATGCAGGCAGCGAAGGCGCTGAAGTATCGCCCGAATGTCCTGGCGCGGAGTTTGAAAGGTCTGAGCACGCACGCAGTCGGCATCATGCTGCCAGACATTGCGAACCCCTTTTCAGCGCAGCTCGTGGCGGGCATTCAGGAAGTTTTGGAGCGAAGCGGATATACCGCCTTTCTAGCGACTGCAAATCGCAGTGTTGAGCAGGAAAAGGCTGCGCTACGCGCGTTCGTCGATCACCGGGTGGATGGAATTCTGGTCGCGACCAGAGGCACTGAGATCGGCAACGAGGCAATCGCCGCGATCATTCGCGAAGGCATACCGGTCGTCACGGTTGGACGTCCGATCGAGAACGCGCCTGTTGATTGCGTCACTGCAGATCACTGGAAGGGCGCGTACGAAGCGGTCACGCACCTGATCGAACTTGGCCACGAACGAATCGGGTTCATCGGAGTGTCGCCCGAGCACGCCGCGAACCTTCGACGCTTCCATGGGTACGAAGACGCCCTGAAGGCACACGGAATTGCGTTGCGTTCCGAACTCATCGCTGGCCCTGCAAACGGCCCAGCCTATGCGACCGAGGATGACGGTTACGCAGCAATGATGCAATTGGGGAGGCTGAAGCAGCCGCCAACCGCTGTCTTTGCTCGAAACGATTACACAGCAATCGGGGCTTTGCGCGCGGCACATGAACTTGGATTCACAATCCCCGACGATATCGCCATCGCCAGCTTCGACAATATTCCGATCGCCGCGTTCACAACCCCGCCGCTGACGACGGTGTCGCAGCCGATCGGCGAACAAGGCAGGCGGGCGGCACAATTTCTCATCGACCGCATTGAGCATCGCTTCAAAGGTCAAAAACGGGAGCTGTGTCTCGAGTGCCACGTGGTGATCCGCCAGTCAACGGGGCCACACCGGAAACGGAGTGGAGGCGGGAAATGAACTTCTGGCGCAGGCTCGTCAGTCACGTTGCCGTATTCGCGACCGTGATCGGGTGGTGTACGACCGCTGTCTCGGCGAGCACCGAAAAGATCAGTACGCCGGAATCGGTCATTCCCTTTGCGACCTTGTTGGCACGGGACGTGACGCTCAAGCCCGAGTTGAAGGGTGAGCACCCGCGCGTGTTCTTTACAAACGCTGAACTCGAGGGGCTGCGTGCGAGAGCGCACGGCGAAGGCGCAACGCTGTGGCGGGAGTCCCTCCGGGACATGAAGGGCTTGCGCGAAGCTCCGCCCTCGGCAGGCTCGCCAGACTTGGACAAGAGCGGTGTGCAGAATGAGTCATCGTACGTGCTTTCGCAACTGGTATTCGCGTATGCGGTAGAGCGCGATCCGAAGTACCTGGAAGCTTCCAAGCGATGGCTCAAAGCGATCGTAAGCTGGGACCCGTGGGGCTACTCATACCGCACCCCCAACGTCGATCTTCCTCCAGCACATCTTCTTTATGCAGTCGCATTCGCTTACGACGTCCTTTACGACGACCTGACCGCTGAAGAGCGGGCTGCAACACGCACAAAGCTGACGCGACAAGCGCGACTGATGTACCAGCACTTCCGCTACAAGCCAAACAAGAAATACTCGTTTGCTCAGAATCACACGTTCATCCCGATGTCCGGACTGGGTGTGGCGGCTTTTGCGTTGATGGACGAGGAAGCGGAAGCTCAGGAGTGGGCGCGGTTAGTCCGCGCAGTTTACGACCGCGTCCTTCTCACTTTCGACGTGGACGGCTACTACTACGAAGGCTTTCACTACCACGTTTACAGCCTGCACTGGATTCAGCGATATCTGGATGCGCTCGAGCACTCGACTGGCGAAGATCTCTATCCAGCGATGCGCCAGAAGTTTGTGCCCCTCAAGTACCACTTGGCGCACTCAATCCTGCCAGATGGCAAGAACATTTTTGATTTCGGGGATTCCGGGCGTGGCGCGAGCGAGCGCAATGAACATCGTTCAAGCCGACTAAATTCCGGGTGGGAAGTGCTGTATCGCCTCGCGGCGAAATACCGTGATTCAGAAGCGCAAGGAATCGCCGACTGGATGCGCTCGCAGCGGCAGAAAACTTGGGAGCCGCACTGGGCCTTCTGGGCTTACGAACCAGGTATCAAGCCAGTTTCGATGTTCGAGCTTGCAACGTCACACTGGTTTCAAGATGCCGATGTAGTGTACTGGCGCTCGTCATGGGACAAAGATGCGACGGCTTTCGCGTTTCGTTGCGGTCCACCGCAAGGGCACCACGTCTCCAGCCTCCTGGGCGTGGTGCCCGAGTGGCGACTCAATACGGGCCATGCCCACCCTGACGCAGGAAGCTTCATCATCTACGCCAAAGGCCGGTACCTGACCGGGGATACCGGGTACACAGGAATCAAGCTTACGGCGAACCACAATACTGTCCTAATCAACGGCCTCGGACAGGCGGACGGGAAGCACGAAGTATTCAAAGACATCCCTTACGAACGGCTAAATCGCATTCGACTGCGAGAGGTGACGACGACCCCTGACTTCTTCTACGCCGTTGCGGACGCTGCCGCCGCCTACCCCAGAGAAGCCGGCTTAAAAAAATTCCACCGACACTTTCTGTTTGAAGCCCCTAACCAGTTCGTTATCTGGGATGAACTTGAGGCCGACAAACCGAGCAAGTTCGCCGTGTTGTTCAACGGTGACCGGGAGATCGAGAAGGTCGTGACCGGTCACAGCATTATCAACGGACCGGTCTCATTAAGCGTTGAAACCATCGCACCGCAAGAAACGAAAGCGACTGTTTCAACACTCTTTGTCACCTCCCAAGGGCGGCCGGGTTCGGTGGAGAAGGGCGAGATTGAGCAGCGTGGTAAGCAGTTGAGGATCGAGAATACGGATCCCACTGAGGCCATGACGTACGTGCACACACTCCGAATTGAAGCGTTACCGCGGTCCCAATCCAGTCAATAGCGAGAAGCCAATCGTGAGTAACACAAAGGCGGTACTCGAACGCGAAAGCAGAGTTGAAGGTCAGAGCAGCGGGTTCAAAGTCCGCGGACTGCGCTGGTGGATCATCGGCATGGTCTTCGCCGCCACGGCGATCAATTACGTGGACCGGCAGTGCCTGGCGCTGCTCGCTCCTCAGATCACGCGCGAACTCAACATCTCCAACCAGCAGTATGGCTACATCGGCGTCGCGCTCCTTCTGGCTTACGCCATCAGTCAGACGATCTCGGGCCGCCTCTATGACCGGATCGGCACACGCAGAGGTTTCAGCGTTTCTATTGTGGTGTGGTCTTTTGCTGCGATGGCGCACGCGCTGGCGAGAGGCGTGCGGAGCTTCAGTGTTTGCCAGGCCGTGCTCGGACTCGGAGAGGCAGGGAACTGGCCCGGCGCAGCGAAGGCATCGGCAGAATGGTTCCCCATTCGTGAGCGCGCGCTTGCAATGGCCATTTTCAACAGTGGCGCCGCGTTCGGTGCTGTTGTCGCTCCACCGGTGATTATCTGGCTGAATTACCGTTACGGCTGGCAAGCGACGTTTGTGATCACAGGCGCGCTCGGGTTCGTTTGGCTGGGCGCTTGGTGGCTCATTTATCGCCGACCGGCGGAGCACCCCGCCATCACGAAGAGCGAACTCGATTACATCCTGAAAGGTCAGCAGACTCAGCAGGCAACTGTGCCTCGGGACCATAAGGCCGAGCGTGCGCCGCGCTGGATTGAACTGTTCCGGTATCGCCAGGTCTGGGCGATTGTGCTGGCGCGTCTGTTTGTTGATCCGGTGTGGTGGCTGTTCGTAATTTGGCTTCCGAAGTATCTGGCCGACGCGCGTGGCTTCGATATGAAGGCCATCGGTGCTTCGGCGTGGGTGCCATACCTGTTTGCCGGTATCGGCAGTTTGACCGGCGGATATATGGCCGGGTTGCTGATCAAGCGCGGCTGGAGCGTGAATCGCGCACGCAAGACGTTGATCGCCGTTGCGGCCTGCGTCATGCCGATCGGGATTCTTGTTACGCGGGTTGATAGCCCGGCACTCGCGCTCGCGTTCATCAGCGTTGAGTTGTTTGCATTCCAGACCTGGATCAGTAACGTTCAGACGCTTCCAAGCGACTTCTTCTCTGATCGTACGGTCGCCTCGGTAGCCGGACTTGGCGGAACCGGCGCGGCGATCGGCAGCATGATTTTCACTTTCACCACGGGTTGGGTCGTACAGCACTTTTCCTACACACCGATTTTGACCGTCGCGGGCGTTCTGGCGCCGGTTGGGACCGTATTGCTGTTCCTGTTAGCCGGCCGCATCGAGCGCGTCCGCTCGACGGCTGAATAAAGGAGTTGAGAAAGGTATATGGATCTGAAGAACAAAGTAGCACTCGTAACAGGTGGGGCGCGTGACATCGGTCGGGCCGTTTGCGTTCGCCTTGCTCAAGGCGGGGCCAAGGTCGTCGTCGCCTATCCCCCATTCGAAGACTCGAAGAATCCCGATGCCACCGTGCAGCAGATCATTGCGGCTGGCGGGGAGGCGATCGCCATACCTTGCGATGTCATGAAGCCCTCCGACATTGCAGCGCTCGTGGCGAAAACCCGCGAGGTGTACGGCGGCAGCGTCGACGTTCTGGTGAACGTGGCCGGCGGTCTCGTTGCGCGAAAAAAAGTCGACGAGATGGATGAAGACTTCTGGGATCTCGTTATTGACCTGAACCTGAAGAGCACGTTCCTGGTTACTAAGGCCGTACTGCCGTACATGCCTGACGGCTCGGCGATCGTGAATTTCGCCTCGCAGGCCGGCCGCGATGGCGGAGGGCCTGGATCACTTGCTTACGCGACAGCGAAGGGCGGAGTCATGACGTTCACTCGCGGACTCGCGAAGGAACTTGGCCCGCGCAAGATCCGCGTGAACTCCCTTTGTCCCGGAATGATCAATACCACGTTCCACAACACGTTCACGAAACCCGAGGTTCGCGTAAAAGTGGCCGCAAGCACGCCGCTGGGACGCGAAGGTGAGGCGTGCGAAGTGGCGAACCTGGTGGCGTACCTGGCTTCCGAAGAAGCCTCGTTCGTTAACGGCACGAATATCGACATCAACGGCGGACTCTTCTTCTCGTAGTCCGCAACAGCAGTTCAGCAGTCCAGCAGTACAAGATTCGGCTTGCCGGCGAGGCAGACATAACGGCAAGCACACTGACAGGAGCACTTATGAAACACCTCCGGCCACGTATAGCGATGTGCGTCGGGCTCATGCTGGTGCTGTTGGGTTCCGCTTCACTTCTAGCTCAGAGCTTCGAGGCCACGGTTGTCGGAAGCGTGATGGACGCGACCGGAGCCGCAATTCCGGGCGCAACCATCACTATCACCGAAGATGCAACCGGACGCACGCAAACCGTCAATTCGCAGACGAACGGTTCATACACCATCCTCCAGCTTCGTCCTTCCGTTTACACCCTCAAAGTCGAAGCCAACGGCTTTAAGGCTTACACCCAGAAACAACTCGTTCTCGAGACCAACCAGACAGCTCGCATAGAAGTGAAGCTGCAAGTAGGCGCCACGACCGAAGAAGTGACCGTGACAGCCGAAGCGCCGGTGGTGAACACCGATACCTCTCGCAAAGGCGAGGTCATCACCAACAAGCAGGTCGACTACCTTCCGTTGAATGGCCGTAATTTTACCGATCTCACAATGCTTGTTGGCGGTGTCTACCCTCGTCCTTCCGATGACGATCAGGGCGAAGGTGTCGCCACTGCCGGAACGCGAACCGACAGCACCAACTTCATTCTGGATGGCGTGACCAACCGTTCGGATCGCAACGGTTCGGTCGGCGTGAACACCTCAATCGACTCGATCCAGGAGTTCAACGTATCGACTTCAACCTACTCCGCTGAATATGGCAAGACGGCTGGCGCGCAGATCAACGTGGTATCGAAATCAGGCACAAACGAGTATCACGGCACGTTGTTCGAATATCTGCGCAACGACGCATTCGACGCCCAGAACTATTTCGGAGGAACGAGCGACCTCAAGCGGAACCAGTTCGGCGGAACGCTGGGTGGCAGGATCATCAGGGACCGCACCTTCTTCTTCGCAAGTTACGAAGGAACGCGCGAGCGCCGCAGCGCTTCGCAGATTCTGACCGCACCCAGTGCTGACTGGCTTGGCCTTGGAACCTCGGGCATCATCGGCGACTTCCGCAATGTTCGTGGAGCTGGCAAAGACGGCATCTTGGGCAACACCGATGATACGAACAAGGTTGGCTACAGCTATTACGACACGACCGCCAAAAAGGTGGTGTGGTCAGAGTTCCCGACTCTGAACGTCATCCCTGCGAGTATGCTCAGCCCGATCGCGCTCCAACTTGTGCCGTACTTCCCGGCAGCCAACTTCCCGGAACGCGGTATCCAGGGATATCTCGCGGACGGCAAGCTGCGTAAAGATCGCAACCAGTTCCTCGGCAAGATCGATCACCGCCTGAGCAACAGCAACAACTTGTTTGTGCGCTGGGCACGGCAATCCGGCACCGGATATGATCCATTCCCGTCGAGCCGTAACTTCTACCCGGGCTTCGGTCGCGATACGCGCCAACGTTACGATTCGTTGGCCGTAAACGATACCCACATGATCAGCCCAAGCGTAGTCAATGAATTCCGGTTTGGCTGGTACGGTCAGCACAATGGGAACTTCGGACAGAATCGTTCGGCCGACTACAACGCTATCTTCGGAATTCCGGGAGTAAGTCCAGATCCGGAGTACCAGGGCTTCCCGGCTATCCGCGTAGACGGATACTCGGAGATGGGCGACCGTCCCAATGATCCCTATGCTTACAAGATCAACAATTACCAGTTCACCGACAATCTCAGCGTTGTGAAAGGGAAGCACAGCCTGAAGTTCGGTCTCGACCTGACACGTGTCAACTACGTGGAGGCCGATGTCCGAAACATCCGCGGCGACTTCCGGTTCCGCGGGCGTTACAGTAACCCGAAATTGAGCACCTCGACGGGCATGTACTCGTTCGCCGACTTCCTCATGGGCGTTCTGGATTCCACGCAGCGTCAGGTTGGCGCTACTCCCACCGACCTGCGCGGCTGGCAGTACGCAGGCTTCGTGCAGGACGATTGGCGCGTGAACTCCCGGTTGACGCTGAACCTGGGTCTTCGCTACGAGTATCAGGCGCCGCTGGTTGAGGCTACGGGTCGGCTCGCCAACTTCATCCCTGACTTGGGACGAGTGGTTGATTCGACCGAACGGCTTTATGGAAGGTCGTTGATCTACGGCGACAAGAACAACTGGTCGCCGCGAATCGGCTTCGCGTACCGGCCATTCAATGACGACCGCACGGTCATCCGTGGCGGTGGCGGACTCTTCTATAGCTTGGAGACATTCAATGTCATCCGCCAGCAGATCGCGGTGAACTACCCGTACGTCGTACGTGAGCAGTACAGCCGCGACTCGCGAAATCCAACGGCCCTCACCCTTGCAACGCCGTTCCCGTCGGGGCGCGGGGGAGTCGCAGTCCAGCCTTACGGCGCAGATCCGCACGGTAAGACTCCCGACATCTACCAGTACAACCTGACGTTGGAGCGAGAGCTCATCCGGGACCTGACGCTTGAAATGGGCTACATTGGGTCGCAGGGCCGCCATCTGGGACGCCGCTACGACGTGAACCAGGCGGTTCCGACGGGCGAGGTCACGAGTACGACCAACAATAATGTGACCACCTACACCCCGGTGACGGTAAGGCCGTGGGCCCAGTACAGCACCATCCAGTACCAGGACCAGATGTCGACCTCGAATTACAACGCATTCCAGGCGACACTTCGCCGTCGCTCGCGTAACGGTCTGACGATGCTGGCGTCCTACACGTTCTCGCGATCGCTCGACGATGCATCTTCAACTAACAACTCCACCACGGGTACGCAGAAGTATCCGCAGGACATTTACAACTGGGCTCCGGAACGGGCCCTGTCGGACTTCCACCGTGCGCATCAGTTCACGGCCAGCGCCAACTATGAGCTTCCGTTCGGGCGCAACCGGGCCTTCCTGAGCGATGCTTCTGGTGTGCTGAACGCTATCGTGGGTGGGTGGCAGGTCAATAGCATTATCGCTGCTTATTCCGGGCGGCCCTTCACTCCACAGTTCTCCGCTGCGGACGTCAGTTCGCAACGCCCTGATCTGGTTGGCGATCCGTGGAACAACATTCCTGAAGGATATTTCTATAATCCCTCAGCTTTTGCTCGCCCGGTGGTCACGCCTGATCACCCGTACTTCTACGGCAACTTGCCGCGCAACACGATGATCGGGCCGAAGTACTTCATGTTTGACATGGGGATGTCGAAGACATTCAGGCTCACGGAGCGAACGAAGCTTCAGTTCCGCGCGGAAACCTTCAATATCGTCAATCATCCGAACTTCGAACTTCCTGTTTTCCAGATCGATAACACTCTGGCAGGGCAGTTGAACGACACAGTCGGCACCAACCGCGAATTCCAGTTCGCGTTGAAGTTGATGTTCTAGGCCAATAAGGGAGGATCCGCATAACACGGATCCTCCCTCTCAGTTGAAATTCAGCTAACGAGATTCCTCATGAAACGGTTCACGCAGTGGGGCGCATTGGTTGTACTCGCAACGAGCATGGTCGCAACGTGCGCGGCGCAGGACGGGCGCGAGGCGCTCGGCCCGAAAGATAATCCGCGCAGCAAGGGCGGGAAGCATCCGCTTCAATCCTTGATGGCGGATTTGAACTCCCGCCTGCTGCCCGAGCTGCAAGGCAAGCATCCACGCGTTTACTTCACCGCCGCTGAATTTGATGAACTGCGAGTGCGCGCGCGCTCAACCCACAAAGACTTGTGGACCCGTGCGCTGCAGAATGTTCGCGCGTTGAAAGGCGATCCGCCGCCTCCGCCAGCCGAGAAGCGTCGAGCGCAGAATGAAGTAGGACTCGCCATCGCCGAAAGCGCGTTTGCCTACCAGATCACCGGCGAGCACAAATACCTTGAAGCCGCAAAGAAGTACATGGACGCGGCGACCACCTATGAGGTTTGGGGCTATCGCTACAACAAGCCCAACGTCGATCTCGCCGCCGGACACCTGCTCTACGGCATGGGGATCGGATACGATCTGCTCTACAACGACCTGAGCGCTGCCGATCGTGCTCGGTACCGGGACAGCATCGCGAGCCACGCTCGGTTGCTGTTCGAGCATTACAAGCTCAAACCAGGACGAAGTTTTTCATATAGTCAGAACCACGTCTTCATCCCAATCGCCGGGTTGGCTGTTGCGGCGTATGCGCTTTGTGACGAAGTACCGGACGCACCACAGTGGGCGGCGTTGTCTCGCTCCATATACGACCGGGTGCTGGCTACTTACTCGCCTGACGGCTATTACTACGAAGGATTCGAGTACTGGGTGTTCTCGACACCGTGGATCATCCACTACCTCGATGCGCACAAGCACGCGACTGGCGAGGATCTTTACGAGCATCCTGGACTGAAACAGGCCCACTTGTACCTCGCCCACGTGCTTACTCCGGGCGGCGAGACGATGTTCGATTTCGGGGATGTGTTCGAAGGGCCGATCACACGCGCGAAAAAGGGCGACGAATACGAGCGTAGTCATCCAGGTGGCAAACTGCATACGAACTTCAACCTTCTGTACCGCCTCGCCGCCCGACACCGGAATCCCGAGGCGCAAGGCATTGCGGAATTCATGCAAAGCATGGGACAGGTGAACTTCGAAGACTGGTGGTCGCTGGCATGGTACGACGATAAACTCGCCGCGACGCCGATGGAGAAGATCACGCCCTGGCACTATTTCCCGGACCACGAAGTTGTGTTCTGGCGTACGGACTGGAGCGTCAATGCGACCGCCTTTGCGTTCAAGGCGGGCCCGCCTGAGGGACATCACACCGCGGAGCTGTTGAAGAAG
>DASPIK010000005.1:0-11744 GCA_035629075.1 Terriglobales bacterium
CCAAGTCGGGTAGCAACGATTTCCATGGCACAGGCTTCTGGTTCTATCGCGACCAGTCGATGAACGCCTATGACCCCGCTCTGAAGCTGCAGAACGCCGTCAACGGAGGGCGAATGGTCCCAAGCCGAAGTACCACTTCAACCAGTTCGGCGGCACGTTTGGTGGACCGATCATGAAGAACAAGATGTTCTTCTTCTTCAACTATGACGGTCAGCGCAACCAGCAGCCGAACTCCGTGCTGTTCGCGATCCCAAGTCTCGGCCATACAGCGACTGCAAACGAGCAGAAGGCGATCGACTATCTCACTGCCCGCTCCGGTTCTTACAACAAGGCCTTGAACCAGGACACGTACATGCTGAAGTACGACTGGAACATGAGCCAGAGGAATCAACTGTCGGCACGTTGGAACCGCCAGCGTTTCACCGGAGTGAATTACGAGAACGGCATCCCCAGCAACGCGCTTGAGCACACAGGCGACTCGCTCGTGCACTCCGACACGTTCACATCAAGTCTGACCTCGAGCCTCTCGAACTCCACGATCAACGTGTTCCGCTTCACCTACCTGCGCGATCAGGAACCCGGCAAGGCTAACAGCAACCTGCCGGAAGCGGTCGTGAAGCAGGGTGGGCAGACCATTCTCACAGTGGGCCGCAACAGCTTCAGCCCCCGCGAGACGACGATTCAGCGCCAGCAATATGCTGACACGCTCAGCTATGTGCGCGGCCGCCACACTCTCAAAGTCGGTGGCGACGCCGTCGTGGACAAGATCCTCAACTTCTTCCCCGGCAACTTCTCTGGCGCGTACACGTTCAACTCGCTCGAAGATTTCGGCGCAAGCCTTAATGGCGTGGCGACCAGCACCGCGACCACATACGCCCAGGCATTCGCCGGTACGGGAACAAGCGGCCCGCGCACGAATCCCGACATGCTCCAGGCCTCATGGTTCATCCAGGACGACTGGCGCGCGCATAAGAACCTCACCATTAATCTGGGCCTGCGCTACGACATTCAGTCAATCAAGCAGCCTTCGGTCACCAATTTCACTGCTTTGAGCGCGGGCTATGTCACCAGCAGGATCCCGGTCGATAAGAACAACGTCGCGCCGCGTATCGGTTTCGCATGGTCTCCGCTTGGCAACGACAAGTGGGTGTTCCGCGGCGGCTATGGCATGTTCTACGGCAATACGCCGTCGATCATGATCGGCACGGCGCATTCCAACAACGGCATCAACGTTGGTACGCTGAACTTCAACGGGACCAACGCTCCGACCTACCCGAACACCAAGTGCGGCGCTCCTGTGGATTCGCCCAACTGCCCCGCCCCAACTGGCGTGACCGGTTCGGCTCCGAGCATCTACGTGTTCTCGCAGGCGTTCCAGCAGCCACTGATCCAGCAAGCCAACTTCGGCACCGAGTACGCACTTACTCCGGACGTCTCGGTTGCCGCGAGCTACCTCTGGGTCAAGGCCGACCACTTGCAGCGCACGCGTGACGTCAATCTCGGCACGCCCACACCGCAGACGATCACTTTTGCCGGTTCTGGCCAGACTGCTACTTACTTAAAGTACGGCGCGCGGCCGATCGCTGCGTTCCAGCGCATCTCCCAGTTCGAGAGCACCGCTGACTCTGTTTACAACGGCATGAATCTCGAACTGAAGAAGCGTTTCTCTCACAACTTCCAGGGCTCGGCAGCTTACACCTGGAGCCACGTCATTGACACCATGCCGGACGCCACCGCCGTGGTTCCGTTCAGCAGCGGCGACGACGCCAAGATGATCAGCGATCCAAAGAACATTGCTCTCGATCGCGCTTCCGGTGTCAACGATCAGCGCCATCGCTTCACCCTGAGCTGGGTTTGGGAATTGAAGTATGGGCAGAATCTGCCGTCCTACGCCAAGGCCGTATTCGGCGGGTGGGACCTGAGCGGCGTCTTCGTCGCCCAGAGCGGCCAGCCTTACTCCGGTACGCTGAATTCCGATCTCAACGGCGACAGCAACCGGCAGAACGACCGCACCCCCGGTATGGGCCGCAATGCATTCCGCATGCCCGCGACCTGGACACTCGATCCGCGTTTGACCAAGAACGTTCAGATCAGCGAACGTCTTAAGCTCCAGGCGTTTGTTGAGGCGTTCAACCTCTTCAACCGCTTCAACGTGGTCAGCGTCCGTACGCAGCAGTACGCGGTGTCCGGCAACCAACTCGTTCTTCAGGACAAGGTCAATGCACCAAAGACCTACTTCGGCATGCCGACCTCGCCGCTGACTCCGAACGCCCGCATTCTGCAACTGGGCGCGAAGATGGTGTTCTAGTCTGCATCGATTGTGCCCACCCTTGCGCACCTGTGGCGCAAGGGTGGGTGGCAGACGCGAAATCCGACATAGTCATTCCTTGAACTGCACTTAGCGGAGCCCAAAAGGCTCCGCTTTTTTCCCCTCGCCGGGTTGCCGATCCTAAGTGCGGTTTCTGCGCATCGTCGCGCCAGCTTCCCATCTTTACAGTTTCTTTATCTCGCTTTTATCCCGTTCTTACGACGCACCAGGTGAAATAGAGACGTCGAGGTGCATCGTGAACGCTGTCGCGCAAGTCGCCATTCACATTCTGGAAGCCATGTTCATCGTCGGCATCATCGGGTCGTTGCTGGTCGTGTTGTTGACCTTTGTCGAGGACGTGGAAGTCTGGTTCAAGCCGCAAGAGAACGGCGCCACCGAGCCGGACCATTCATGACCTGTTGCTTCCGATTTTCTTGCCACACAGCTTTCGATGATGCTCCAGGACGAAGTTATCCGTCATGCCGGCGATGTAATCACAAACGATTCGCGCAAGCGGTTCGGTTGAGGCCTTCTCGCGGTAGCTCGGCGGCAGCGTTTCAGGGTTCGTCATCCAGTAATTGAACAGTTCGGCTACGACGATTTCGGCTTTCTCTTTTTCGGGCTTGAGCTGCTTGCTGAAGTAGAGATTGGCGTAGAGGAAGTCTTTGGCTTCTTTGCGCTCGGCCTCGACTTCGGAACTGAACGCGACCAGGCGTTCGGGGGAGCGGCGGACGTCTTCCGGGGATTGCAGGCCAGCGGCGGCAATCTGCCGGCGCGTGTTCTCGATCAGGTCAGACACGAGGCGATCGAGCATCAGCTTGAGTGCTTCGTTGAACTTCAACTTCTCAGCGGCGTGTGGGCTGCGGCGCTCGACCTCGGCGTAGAAACGGTCGAAGATGCGAACGCCCTGGCGGATCTGCGGCACTTTAAGGATGCGGGCCTCGTAGCCGTCATCGAGGTCGGCTGTGTTGTAAGCGATCTCGTCGGTCAGGTCGATCAGTTGGGCTTCGAGCGGCGGACGCTGGTCGAGCAGGTATTCGCTCAGTTCGGGATGCGAGGCGGCGTCGTAGTCGTGCGAGTGCTTGATGATGCCCTCGCGCACCTCGAAGGTGAGGTTCAGGCCGCGGAAGCCGATGTAACGCAACTCGAAATCTTCGACAATGCGAAGCGCGTGCAGGTTGTGATCGAAGAAGCTGCCATGCCCCTGCATGGCTGAATCGAGCGCCTTCTCTCCCGCATGTCCGAAGGGTGGGTGCCCGATGTCATGGACGAGCGCAAGCGTCTCGACCAGGTCGGGGTTTAGTCCGAGCTGCTGTGCAATCGTGCGCGAGATCTGTGCGACTTCGATGGTGTGAGTCAGGCGGTTGCGGAAATGGTCGGAGAAACGACGCGTGAAGACCTGGGTCTTGTTTTCCAGCCGGCGGAATGCGCGAGCGTGGATGATCCGGTCGCGGTCGCGCTGGAACGGATTGCGGTAGGCATGCTCGGGCTCAGAATGCTTCCGCCCGCGCGAATCTTCGACACGCACCGCATAGGAAGCGAGCATAGGCATAGTTTCGTGGTTCCAGCGGCGGGATTCAAGTCGATTGATGAAGGGGAACAAAGGAGATACGCAGAGGTGCGCGGAGGTAACGCGGAGGTGCGCCGATAGGCAATCGCCGATAAGGCAATTGAATGGTGCAGGCGAGCAGGTAGAATGCGGAGCAGAGACTCCGGAACCAAAACGGGCGGGACTATGCAAACCGCGCAACTCGGAAGCGGAACGAAAGTTGTCTTTGTCAGTACTTTCCTAGCGATCGTGTTGGCCTTGTGCAGCACGCCCTGTGCTCTTGCCGCTGTACCCATTGAGAACTTCGAGTCCAATGTGGTCGTGAATGCCGACGGCTCGGCCGCGGTGCTGGAGAACTTCGAACTGCGTGGGCCGACAGCGGGGTTCGAACGGGAGATTCGCACCCGCTTCGATGGGCCATTCGGCAACCGTCACCTGCTGGTCGATGTGGTCGAGGTCACTGACGGATTAGGAAAGAGCGTCCCGTATTACACGCTGCAGTATCCGAGCAAAGTGACGGTTCGCGTCTCGGGAGGCGCTGGCAACACGCTCAAGATCATCTACGGTGTGCGCAACGCGGTCCGCTTTGGCGTCGATCACGACGAGTTCTTCTGGATCGCGACACCGGCAGGACAGCCGATCACCTCAGCAAACATGAATGTCACTTTGCCGGAAGCCGCGGCTGGACAGTACAAGACCCAGAGCTACCTGCGCGCTCAGGGCGGAGAGATCACCCGGACGGCGCTGTGGTCGTATAGCGGCAAGGTGCCGCTGCGGGCGGACGGAACGACTATCAACGCAGGAGCGCCGGGGCCGCTTGCTCCGGGCGTGTCAATGATCTTAGATGTGTCGATGCCAAGCGGCATCCTCACGCCTCCGCACGCATTGGTGCGGGTCGCATGGTTCCTGCGAGCCAATCCGGTGCTTCTGCTGCCGGTAGTCGTGCTTGTGATCATGTTGGTGTTGCGGCACTTCAAGCCGCGCAATGCTATCGCCGGGCGCTCGATTGCACCGATGTACGAGCCGCCGCAAGGCTACACTCCCGCAGAAATCGGGCTGCTTTTTGACGACAGGATCGACCCCCGCGACATCAGCGCGACGCTCATCGATCTAGCTGTTCGCGGGTATGTCAAGCTGGAAGAAACCAAGCCGCAGGAGGGCTTTTTCAGCGACGAGCCTGACTATGTCATCCGGTTGACGAAGCAACCGGAAGAGTGGGGCGAACTGGCGGCGCATGAACGCACGATGCTGTTCCACACCTTTTACGGTGGGCGGTGGACGAAGCTTTCAAGCCTGCGGCTGCGCTTCCCGGAAATAGTTCCTTATATGAAGGCAGACATCATGCGCGCCCTGAAGGTCCGTGGCGTGTACCGCGTCGACCCGGAGGCGGCCCAGAAGTGGCGTCAGGCTGGATTGTTCGCGGTAGTCTGCCTGCTGGTACTCGCACAGGTTGCGGGCATCGTGGCCCTGTCGCAGTCATGGATCCTAAGCGGCATCAGCATGGCTCTTTCCGCCGCGATTGTTTACTTGCTCGGGCGCAACATGACAGCAAAGTCGTGGCGCGGCATGCGCGCGTGGACCGCAGCGCGCGGCTTCGAGGAGTTTCTGCGAACGGTGGAAGGCGACCGGCTGCGTCGAATGCAGCCGGGCATCTTCGAGAAGTACTTGCCCTACGCCATGGCGCTTGGTATTGAGCATCGCTGGACTCAGGCTTTCGAGGGCATCGCACTCGAGAACCCGCAGTGGTTGGACGTTTCCGTCGACGGTCTGTTCGGCAAGTCTGATGCGCTGGACTCAATCGGCTTTGGCAAGCGCCTGGACTTCATGTTCCGGCAAGCCATCCTCACCGTCCCGCGAGGAAGGATGCCGCAGAATGTGGCCGGCGCGTTCGGGATGGGGACAGTGCATGATTGATCAACGTATCCCTGGATGATTGAGCCATTGGGCCATTGAAGCCATTGAGCCATCATTAGCAGTTCACGCGGGGAGAAGCCGTTCCCACGTGGGAATCCGAGTCAAATCGCTGGCTTGACAGGTTGGTTGCCTACCGCCTACAACTGATGTTTCTCAGAGAATCAACCGAGGTCAGTCCCCATGAGCCTGCTGCAGATCGCCGATCAGAAACCCACTGTCACTTCCCCAGACGCCACGGTGCTTGAGGCTATGCGCCAGATGCTGGACAACCATGTGGGAGCGGTCTGCGTGCTCGATTCCGAGCGGCGCGTTGCGGGTATCTTCACCGAGCGCGACGTGATGCGCGAACTGGCCACCCGGGGGTTTGATCCGGCCACGACCAAAGTTCGAGACCTGATGACCACGGCGGTTGAAATGGCGACAGAGTTGACCACGGAAGCCGAGGCACTCTCGATCATGCTCGAGCGCCACTATCGTCACCTGCCGATCGTGGATGCCAATGCCAAGCTGCTTGGGATGCTGTCCATTCGGCACGTGCTGGAAGCTCGCATTGACGAACTGGTTAAGGAACTCGAGGCTGAAAAAGTGAAGCACTGAGAAGGTCAAACGTGTCGATGGATCATGGTCTCCAGCACCATTTCCATACAGCATCAACTTAGCTAGGGTCGGTTCTCCCTGCCGTGGCGTGTCTTTGCGCCGTTTTCCCGCTGCTATAATCAAAAGATTAGAAGATGAGCAAGAAACGTTTAGTGCGTTCAACTACAGTTTTATGCGTGCGGCGTGGTGATTCCGTTGTTCTGGCCGGAGACGGTCAGGTCACCATGGGCGAAGGTGTGGTCAAGCACAACGCCCGCAAAATACGTCGCCTATTGGATGAAAAGGTGATGGCTGGGTTCGCCGGTTCCACCGCCGATGCCTTCTCGCTTTTCGACCGCTTCAACGCCAAACTTGAGCAATATCACGGCAACCTGCAAAGGGCGGCGGTCGAGATGGCCAAGGACTGGCGTACCGACAAGATGCTGCGCCATTTGGAAGCATTGTTGATCGTCTGCAACAAAGAGCAGACATACCTGATCAGTGGTGCGGGAGACGTCATCGAGCCCGATTCAGGCATCGCAGCGATCGGCAGTGGAGGCCCATACGCCCAGGCCGCGGCGGAAGCCCTGATGAATCATACTGAGCTTTCGGCCCGACAGATCGCGGAAGAGGCGATGCGGATTGCGGGCAAGATGTGCATCTATACGAACGACAAGATAACGATCGAGGAATTGTAAAGAAACGCTGTTAGCTTCTGGCCATTGGCTGTTGGTCAGGCCTGGACAGCGTTTCTTGATCGGTAGTTTCGCAGGGCGAAGCCTAAATGCTTAGTACACCAAGCGCCGCCCAATAGCTAACAGCCAAGAGCGATTTTCTTACATGGCACTTTATTTACCCGGAACAGCTGAAGAGGAAGCAGTGACGCTGGACGAACTGACTCCACGGGAGATCGTCGCGGAACTGGACAAATACGTAGTCGGACAGGACGCTGCGAAGCGCTCCGTCGCGATTGCGCTGCGCAACCGGATGCGCCGGCAGAAGCTCTCGCCCGAGCTGGCCGAAGAAATTATTCCGAAGAACATAATCATGATTGGCCCTACGGGCGTGGGTAAGACTGAAATCGCCCGTCGTCTAGCCAAGCTGGCCGGAGCACCTTTCCTGAAAGTGGAGGCCAGCAAGTTCACCGAAGTCGGCTATGTGGGCCGCGATGTCGAGTCGATGATCCGCGATCTGGTCGAGATCGGCATCGATATGGTTCGGGAAGAGAAGCTGGAAGACGTTGCCGATAAGGCCGAGTTGAATGCCGAGGAGCGCCTGCTGGATCTGCTGTTGCCGACGGCCTCGACACCGAGTACGCCGCGTTCAGACCAGCCTCAGCTTGTAGGGTTTGGTGGCGCGAACACAGGTGGCGATCACGATTCGCACTCGCGCACGCGAGAGAAGCTGCGCCAGCAACTTCGTGAAGGCAAGCTGGACGACCGCATCGTTGAACTGGAAGTCCGCGAGAAGAATTTTCCGGCGTTCGAGATCATCTCCAACCAGGGTGTCGAGGAGATGGACATCAACGTCAAGGACATGTTGCCCAACATTTTCGGCCAGCGCACGAAGAAGCGGAAGATGAAGGTCAGCGAAGCCTTCGAGTACCTGATCCAGGAAGAGGAGCAGCGGCTCATTGACATGGACCAGGTGACGCGCATTGCCGTGGAGCGGGTGGAGCAGGCCGGCATCATCTTCCTTGACGAGCTGGACAAGATTGCCGGACGCGAAGGCGGCCACGGACCGGATGTCTCACGTGAAGGCGTACAGCGCGACATCCTGCCGATCGTGGAAGGAACCACCGTTAACACGCGCTACGGCATGGTTCGCACTGACCACATCCTCTTCATCGCGGCCGGTGCTTTCCACGTCTCGAAGCCGAGCGATCTGATTCCCGAGCTTCAGGGACGTTTCCCGATTCGCGTCGAGTTGAAGTCGCTGACAGTCGAGGACTTCATCAAGATCCTGACTGAACCGAAGTCGTCGCTGGTGAAGCAGTACACGGCTCTGCTCGAAACCGAAGGCCTGAAGCTGGAATTCACCCGCGAGTCGCTGGAAGAAGTCGCGAATTTCGCTGCCCGCGTGAACGAAGGCACGGAGAACATCGGTGCGCGACGCTTGCATACGATCATGGAGAAAGTTTTGGATGAGGTCAGCTTCAATGCGCCTGATCTAAAAGACAAGGCCGTCACGATCGACGCCGAGTACGTGCGTAAGGCGCTGGTGGATATCGTGAAGAACCAGGATCTGTCGAGGTACATCCTGTAACAACGGATGATCGGATAAGCGGTTGAACGAATGATTCGGCCCGGCCCCAAAGCCGGGCCGTTTTGCATTCTGGGTCGAATGGAGCAGTAGGATCAACCTCCTCAATGATTCAATAGCCCAATTCTGTTACTCTGATTAGCCCTCCATGAATGTTCGACTTCAGCTTTTAGGAATGTTTCTTACGCTCGGGATGCTCGCTGGTTGCGGCGCGCCCGGTGCTCCGCAACCGCCTTCGCTGGAATTGCCGCTCGTCGTGCAGGACCTTTCCGCGACGCGAAAAGGCGACAAGGTCACGTTGGCCTGGACGATGCCGACGCAGACTACCGATGGGCAGAACATTCGACACAACAGACTTGGACCGGTTCAGGTGTGCCGTGCCGTGGGTGAGTTTCCAATGCGGTACTGCATGCAGTTCGCGGGACAGATCCCGCCTGAGCAGATTCCGGATCATAAGCACGGAGACAAAGCCCAGCGGCTGATCTTTACAGATACGCTTGCTCCACAGGTTCAGCAGGAGCATTCCACGGAGTTCGTAACGTATGCCGTCTCGACACTGAACTGGCGTGGGCGCAGTGCTGGACTGTCGAACCAGGTCCGCGTGCCGCTGGCGCCAACGCTTGCGGCGCCGGCGCAAATACGTTCAGGCGTAGCGTCGGACGCGATCGTCCTCACATGGATGGCGACGCCGCATGAACATCCCAGCCCTGACTTGCGGCACGTTTACCGCGTTTACAGAAGGCAGGAGGCGGCGAAGTCGGCAGTCGTGATCGGGGAAGTGCAACTGCACACAGATCCTCAGGCGACGTTCGCAGACCGGTCGTTCGAGTGGGAGAAGACTTACGCCTATCACGTGACGCCGGTTACGGTGATTACGCACAACGGACAGAGGGTCGCAGAAGTTGAGGGCGAAGACTCGCCGGAAATCAAAGTGACTGCAAACGATGTGTTCGCGCCAGATGCACCCGGCGGCTTGCAGGCGGTCTTCAGTGGTCCGGGGCAGAAGCCGTTCATTGATTTGACATGGGCCCCAAACACCGAGACTGACCTCGCGGGCTACAACGTCTATCGGCACGAAGAGGGGCAGGCAGCGGTCAGGCTGAACACAGAGCTGGTCAAGACGCCAGCTTTCCGAGACGAAAAGGTCGAGCCGGGCAAGACCTACTTCTACGCCGTAACGGCGGTAGACCTGCGAGGAAACGAGAGCCAAAGGTCAGAGGAGAACTCGGAGAGGACTCCGCAGTAAAAGAAATACGCAGAGGCCGCGAAGGTATCGCTAAGGACGCAGAGTGACGGATGTGTCTGCGAGAACTTGCGAACCTCTGCGTGTGGCTTTGAGGATGGCACGATGAAATATTGCCGGTTTGTTTACGACCATCAGCACCATTACGGGTTGGTCGAGTCCGTTGCTGGGCGGGAGACTATTACGCGGTTGCTTGTTGCGCAGCCGGGTTTTACGGGCAAGCTTGACGAGTTGCCTACGCGCAGAATCGATCACCTACCGCTCGCAGAAGCCCATCTGCTTGCACCTACGCTTCCTTCCAAGATCGTCTGCGTAGGCCGCAACTACGCCGAGCACGTACGCGAGCTCAACAACATTATGCCGAAGGAAGAGTTGGTGTTGTTCCTGAAGCCGCCGTCGTCGCTGATCGGGCCTGGCGAAAACATCGTAAGGCCGCCTGAGTCGGAGCGCGTGGATCACGAGGGTGAACTGGCGGTCATCATCGGCGAGCGCTGCCGCAATCTGCGCGAAGATGAGGACGTGCGGAGCTACATTCGCGGTTTCACGATTGCCAACGATGTGACCGCGCGCGATCTTCAGAAGAAAGACACGCAATGGACCCGTGGAAAAGGGTTCGATACGTTTTGCCCTGTCGGGCCCGTAGTGAACGACGAACTCGACCCCTGGGCTGGCATCAACGTACAAACCCGAGTCAACGGAGAGGTGCGCCAGAAGGGCAATACCCGCGATTTCATCTTCAGCCTGGATGTTATAATCCGCTATATCTCCAGGGTTATGACACTGTTTCCGGGAGACCTCATCCCGACCGGAACGCCCTCAGGTGTTGGTCCGCTGAAAGCTGGCGATGTAGTGGAAGTCGAAATCGAAGGCATCGGAACGCTGCGCAATCCAGTGATAGACGAGAAGATTGGAATCGGTAACTAAGACGATCGACTCCTTGTCTCATTGGACTAGTAGATGAATGCAGATCGTGGCCCAGTCAGTGCGGATATTGCGAATCGGAGAGTCGGAACTTCATTCAATGAGTCGACCGTTCATTGAAGCAGTGAGTCAATTCTTATGAAATTCTTCATTGATACCGCAGATGTAAACGAAATTCGCGAAGCCCAGGCAATGGGCATTCTCGACGGCGTTACCACCAATCCTTCACTGATTGCCAAGACCGGGAAGCCCTTTAAAGAGACGATCATGGAGATCTTCTCGATCGTCGATGGACCGGTCAGCGTTGAAGTTACCGCGCTCGACTGCCCGGGCATGCTGGAGCAGGGCCACGAATTTGCCAAGTGGCACGAAAACGCGGTTATCAAATTGCCCACCACCCGAGAAGGCGTGAAGGCTTGCAAAGCGCTGAGTGACGAGGGCATCAAGACGAATCTGACGCTGTGCTTCTCGCCGAACCAGGCGCTGCTCGTGGCTAAGGCTGGCGCAACTTACGTTTCGCCGTTCGTCGGACGCCTTGACGATATCAGCGAGGACGGCATGACGCTCATCGAGCAGATCGTTCAGATCTACGATATTTACGGCTTCGACACGCAGGTGCTGGCCGCTTCCATTCGCCACCCACTGCACGTGGTTCAGTCGGCACTGGCTGGTGCTCACGTCGCGACCATCCCGTTCAAGGTTCTTGATCAGATGTTTAAGCACCCGCTGACGGACAGAGGTCTGGACGCGTTCATGGCCGACTGGAAGAAGGTCAAGGCATAAACATTATTGGAATCAGTAGTATGGTTCAGAAGCGCGGCCTTATGGGCCGCCCTCAGACTGCTGACAAAGGTACTCACAAAGCTCTCGTAATTACGAGGGCTTTGTGCTTTTATGCGGTCATGTTGAGAGAAGCTGGAGTGCAGCAGCAGGAGCTGGAGCTGGTGACGATCGAGTCGCTGGTACCGCCT
>DASPIK010000006.1:0-88780 GCA_035629075.1 Terriglobales bacterium
GGGAACAGTACGTGACAGCACTTAAGACTTTCGCAGAATCACTTGATCGGAGGTGAAAAGACCCACATCTGCCAAAACCGGGCAGATATGGGGCACCATCGGATGTAGGAGTGAGGTCTGGGCATCACGCCAGGTTTCGCTTACCTCCTGGGATTCAGTGTTTGCGATCTCGTATGTTGTTGCGTATCGTTATGTGTCTCTCCGGCAGCCGATTGGTATAGCAAACCAAGGAGGGCGTGTGCCCGTTTACAAAGAAGAAAAGCTCGATTTAAATGCGCTGCTTTTTGACCCAAATAATTATCGGTTCCAAGAAACGAAGGATTTCGTCTACGCCGACCCAGGACGATTTCATGAGAAAAGTGTCCAGGAGAGGGCATATCGAACGCTGAAGGATACACCCACGCTGCCGCAACTCAAGGCTTCAATCCTCCGGAATGGATTTCTTCCGGTGGAAAGACTTGTGGTCACTCCCTACGCTAATAAAAATGGGGTGTACGTAGTCATTGAGGGCAATCGGCGGTTGGCAGCGTTGCGCTGGATAGCGGACGACGATAGCGCTGGGGTTAACATCCCTCCCGAGGTTAAAGCTGACCTTGCGGCCGTTCCCGTCATCATTGTTGAGGGTGATGCAACAGGTATTTTTCAACGGGCGCTGATGGGAATAAGGCACGTATCCGGGATAGACCAGTGGGGAGGGTATCAACGCGCCAAATTAGTTGTAGAACTCCGAGATGATTTCCACCTCGAGAGCGGAGAGGTCGCGGAACGTGTAGGGATGACAGCGCAGGAGGTAAACCGGCGCTACCGCGCATTCAAAGCACTCCAACAAATGCAGGCCGACGACGAGTTCGGCGCGAATGCCAAGCCAGAGATGTATCCCCTGTTCCATGAAGCTGTGTCACTGCCAACAGTCAAAGACTGGCTAGGTTGGAACGAGACCGAATCAAAGTTCACGAAGCCGACGGAAGTGGAACAATTCTACACGCTCATCTCGCCGGGCGGCGACAACGGCGCGAAGACTCCAGCCAAGATCACCACCTATGGCGAGGTTCGGGAACTCAGAAATATTCTCGGAAATGCCGAGGCCCGTGCTGTTTTGCTGGACCCCACACGCACCTTCCTGGATGCTTCCACAATTGCAAAGCGGTCAGAGCTCTCTAAGAACTGGCTGTCCGCGGTTGCCGGCGCAATCGATGCACTAAGCCGGATCGGCGTATTCGAACTGCAGGCCTCCACTGATGAGGAGCGGGCGGAAATCAAGAAACTGCACGACTTGGCGGAGAAGACGCTAGCGAATTACGAGAAACTAAAATGAAGCGTGGTCCGGCGCTTGTGTCGAAGATCCTGATTGCAGAGTTTGAAGTTACAGCCCAGCCGCGACCTCTCGTTGAGTTAATTTCGGAGACCTGCCTCGGGCAAGGCTGGGTCACGACCATGGCCGAAGCACGCGAGACCGCCGAACGCTGGTTGCCGCAGGTTACTTCATCGATGCAGCGGGAATACAGCGAGTTAAGCAAGACGGGGCGCTTTGTGCCCTTCGCGTTCAACAGTTCGTCACCGACTTATGTTCAAGGGTTCGCCTTCGTAGAACCACGCGATGGCGAGGAAGTCCGAGCGGCTAAACAGGGCAGAGCCCAATTTAAGTCCTACGCAGCGGCACTTGAGCAACTGACCCCCACGGAATTCGAGTCCCTCTGCACGGGAGTTTTGGCGATCATAGGAGTTGATGAACCTATTCTCACCCCGAGGTCGGCGGACGAGGGGATTGATTTCTATGGTCGATTGCGGCTTGAGAAACATATATTCACAGACAAGCCATTACCGGGCCTGCAACGTCAGCTCGGAGTCTGGTTGATCGGGCAAGCCAAGCACTATACAAAAGGCCAAGTGTCAACACCTGAGGTCAGGGATCTCGTAGGTGCTGTAAATCTTGCGAAAGGCCACGCATTTGGTTCAGGCGAGGATGACAAATATAAGAACCTCGCGGTACGGGTGTGTGACCCTGTCTTCTACCTGTTCTTCACGACTGGAAGACTAAGCGCGAACAGTTGGACGCTATTGGAGCGTAGCGGTGTCATTGGGATGGACGGCCAGATGCTTAGTGCTTTCCTCGCTGACCACGCTGTGGGAGTGGCAGATGGCCGGTTTGACGAGCCTTCGTTCCGAGAGTGGCTAGGGCGCAAAGGCATTCCCAGAGTATGATTCCCGAGTAGTACATCCCAAATATGGGCTGGTAGCCACACCTCCTGATCCTGCCCAGATCTGCCCGGGTTCGGCTGCCCTTGCACCAAAGTGCACAGCCGAATGTTATTCAGGGTTCGGAGTTCCCGATGGTATTCTCCGCTGAGCATTGAACGCTGTTGTTACTGATCAGGAGGTCTTCCGCTCTATGTGGGGACGAATCCGCAAGCATGGCTTTTTAGCACTGGCTGTTGTTCTCGCGACCCTCTCGGCCTGGGCGCAACAGGCCGCTCCCGCACAGGCGCAACCCGCGCGGCGATTCCTGATGTGGAAGGTCACATCGCCGACGGCAACGGTTTACCTGGTCGGGTCGATGCACCTGGTCCGCAAAGACGTTTACCCGCTGCCGCAAGCGGTTGAGACGGCGTTCGCGAACTCGAACGTGCTGGCGGTCGAGGTTGACGTGAAGAACGTGGACAAGCAGAAGATGTCGGCGCTAGTGCAGCAGCATGGTGTGTACGCCGCCGGAGATTCGCTGTCGCGCCACATCTCGAAAGAGACGGCTGCCGCTCTGCAGCAGTTCTGCGAGAAGTACGGAATGCCGTGCGCGAACCTTGAGCCGCTGAAGCCGTGGCTCGTGTCGACGATGGTGGCGCTAGTCCCGTTGCAGAAGGCCGGAGCCGATCCTAATGGCGGAATCGACATGCACTTCCTGAACCAGGTGAAGGCGTCGCAACGGATTGAGGAACTCGAGACCATCGAGTATCAGTTGAGCCTGCTTTCGACGCGTTCGGAAGACGAGCAGGACAAGGCGCTGGCGTACTCGCTGAACAACATCGGCAAGGTGCATGAGTTGGAGCGAATGTACCTGGCCGGCGATGCCGATGGCATGCTGAAGATGATGGCCGACACACCGTTCCGGGAACTCATGGAGAAAATGGTGGACGAGCGCAACGTGAACATGACGGAGAAAGTCGACGGCTTCCTGAAAGGCAGGGAAACGTACTTCGTCGTGGTCGGCGCCGCGCACGTGATCGGCGATAAGGGTATCGCGAAGCTGCTGGAGAAAAAGAACTACAAGGTCGAAGCGCTGACGTTTGAGTGGTAACCGCCCGTTTTGTAGTTGATCCAGATACGAGAAAGCCCCGCCCAAGCAGAGCTTAGACGGGGCGCCCATTCAGCGCCCCCTGTCGCTTATTCTTCTATTTCTTCCCGGGATCTTTCACGACGAATTTGCTGATCTCAGGCTCGGCCAAGGCTTTGATTTCCTCGAATTCGTAGACGTGGACGCCGCGCAAGGCTGCCTGAGCCGCGGCGACCATGGCCTTCGCTACCGTTTCGGCCGGGATTGCGCGATACCGTTTCAACTGTCCCAACATGAGTGGTCCGAGTGCGGGCATGATGGTCTGAGCTATGCCTTCCCCGAAGCGCGACTCGGCACGGCGGCCCAGCAACAGGCTTGGTCTTAGGATGTGAAACGCTTCGAACGTCATAGACGCGATCGCCTGCTCGAGTTCACCTTTGACCCTCAGATAGAAATTGCGTGAGTTGGGGGCGGCGCCGACGGACGATACCAGCACGGCCCGTTGAGCGCCGAGGCGGAGGCTCGCGTCGGCGATGCGGCGAGGTAGCTCGAAATCGACTTTGCGAAACGCGGCCTGCGAACCCGCTTTTTTGATGGTGGTCCCGAGTGCGAGGAAGATGTCGTCGCACGCCGAAACCGGCAGTTCCTGTAGCTGATCGAAGTCCACCACACGCTGATCGAGCTTCGGGTGGTTGAGAGGCATGCGTCGCCGGACGAGGGCAACGATGCGCGAATATGCGGGCGATACGATCAGGTCGCTCAGGCAGTAAGTGCCGACCAGTCCTGTGGCCCCGGCGATCAGAGCAGTCTTTCCGGCCATGCTTCCCAGCTTACCGCAAATGCTGCACTAGCCACACCAGCACCGCGATAGGTATGGCCAAAACCAGTGCTCCAACGGCGAAGATGGCGATCAGGAATAGCCAGTCGGAGGTCTTCTGGCGCGATATGCTGGTGGTTTCAGAGCGCTTCAGCAGCGTCATATTGCGGCGATTTGCTTTCCACGCCACGTCGAAAACATCGCCCAGGAACGGGATCGCGCCGATACCGGTGTCGATGACGACGTTCATGAGCATGCGGGTTTGTGTGACACGAGGCAAGCCGCGCTGCCAGGCAGCAAGCACGATGAGGAACGACGCAGCACCGGTGAGAATGTCGCCCAGGCCGGGCATCAGACCAACTATCGCATCGAGACCAAAACGTATGCGCGTTCCGGGAATCTGGAAGACGTCGTCAAGCATCCGCGCGACAAGTTCCAGCGTCTCGTCGGACACGCCGGGGTGCCGTCGTGCGGGCGTATATACCGCATCGGGTTCAAGTATGTCAGCCACAGTACTTAGTTTAGATTCATTTTGGCGAGGCAAAGAGCGGGAAATCAAGTTTGGCTGTCAGCACTCGGTTTCGTCCCGCGCACCACGAAAGCACGAAGAAGCTTGAGGCGTGCCTATTTTTAGTACTATCTTCCGCGAGTTCCTGCCGTCTTACACATGTAAGGAGCACTCATGCGTTTTCTACAACTGACTATTCTGGCGGCATTTCTGGCTGCACTCTCATTGCCCGCTCCCGCGTTCGCTCAGCGCCCCGATGAAGATCGGGAGCGACAGGCGGCGGAGCAGAAGGATCAGCCCAAGCCTGAGGCAGAAACCGTCATCCGGAAAGGCAAGCTTCCCGATGGCAAAGACGAGCAAGCGAAGGACGAGAAGAAAGACGAGAAGAAAGAGCCCGAGCCGGTTGTCACTCGTCATGAGATCCGCGTTGGCGGCAAGACTCTGCGCTACACCGCAACAACCGGACGCTTGCCGATAAAGAACGCCGATGGCGAGACCGAAGCGCACATGTTCTTCGTTGCGTACACGCTCGACGGCGGAGGACCGAAGCGACCGCTGATGTTCAGCTTCAACGGAGGCCCCGGTTCATCATCGGTGTGGCTGCACCTCGGCGCGGTCGGTCCGAAGCGTGTGAAGATGCTGCCCGAAGGGTTCATGCCTTCACCGCCGTTTCAGTTGGTTGACAACGAATTCACATGGTTGGATCAGGTCGATCTCGTGTTCATCGACCCGATTGGAACCGGCTACAGTCGCGTGGCGAAGAAAGAACTAGGTAAGAAGTTCTGGAGTGTAAAGGGGGATATCTCAAGCGTGGGCGAGTTTATACGCCTGTACCTCACGCGCTATGAGCGCTGGGCGTCACCGCTTTTCCTGGTCGGCGAGAGCTACGGCACAACGCGGGCGGCCGGGCTGAGCGGCTATCTCATTGAACATGGGGTGGCTTTCAACGGCATCGTGCTGGTTTCGTCAGTGCTCAGCTTCCAGACACTGCAATTCACGGCCACAAACGATCTGCCGTACGTTCTCTTTCTGCCGAGCTACACTGCGGCGGCGTGGTTCCATAAAAAGCTGCCGCCAGATCTACAGGCAAATTTACAGAATACCCTGCGTCAAGCTGAGCGGTTCGCGAGCACGACGTACACGGATGCGCTTGCAAAAGGGGATCGCCTCGATCCGCGGGAGCGCCAGTCTGTGCTTCAACTGCTCTCGCGATTCACCGGCCTTAGCACACAGTATCTCGACAATGCGAATTTGCGCGTGGATGAGGGCCACTTCACGAAGGAACTGCTGCGCAATGAGCGCAAGGCGGTTGGCCGCCTCGACAGTCGCTTCACCGGGACAGATCTGAACGGAGTTGGCGAGGTGCCGGATTTTGATCCGAGCATGGCAGCGATACGACCTCCGTATACGGCGATGTTCAACCAGTATGTGCGTTCACAACTCGGCTATAAGTCCGACGCCGAGTACTACATTCTGGGTGGCGGATTTCGCGACTGGGACTGGGGTTCGGCAGGCGAAGGCTTCCCGGACACCGCGGCGGCATTGCGTGAAGCTTTCGCCAAGAACAACTACATGAAGTTGTTCGTCGCGAACGGCTACTACGATCTTGCTACGCCTTACTACGCGACACAGTACACGCTTGCACATTTGGGGCTGCAGCCTGAAGTGGCAAAGAACATCAGCACCGGCTACTACGATGCAGGGCACATGATGTACATACAAAACGATTCGCTGACCAGGCTCAAGCAGGATGTATCGAAGTTCTTGGGCGAAGCATTGAAATGACAGCTTGCAGACGCCGCTTTTGCTCGAGCGGCGTCTACTTCGATCCACTTTCAGGCTGCCCTGGAAGAATCTTCATCCTCACATTCGCTCGGGTCCGGAATGCTGGACGGCGGGTCGCTGGTTGGAAACGAGTCAGCGATGGTCTTGTCCAGCATCTTGTCTTTTATGTCCTTTCTTTTGTCTTCCACCGGCCGGTCTTCGGGATCCCGGTGCAGGTCAGTGTCGGCTGCTGGATCCGAACCAGACTGAAAGTTCTCGGCCGGATTGTTCCCTGTGCGGTCCATTCAATCTTCTCCCTAAGTTGCTCGCAGGAATGAGTATTTCAACGCCTCTGGTTAGATGGCCGGTTGGATGTAGCGCAAAAACAATCGAGAGTCTCCGGCCTGCACTGCCGGTGTCGCTGCACCGCACGGCAGCTCTGAGCTTGTTCAAAACTTCGCTGAGGCCAGATTCTGGTCTCCCGGCTCCGTGTTTAAGTCGTACCCGCCTTGTTGATTTTGGTTCCGACTTGCGGCTCCCGGTCATACAATCACGAGTTTGCTTTCATCCCGTTGAAGGCCGGTGCTCGTCAGGAGCACACACCGGTCTGTTGTACGCGAGAGGAATACAGATGCCCATCAGGACAGTGATAGAGCCTTTCCGGATTAAGAGTGTCGAACCGATTCGCTGGACCACCCGTGAGCAGCGTGAAGAGCTTCTCAAGGCTGCCTACTACAACCTGTTCCTGCTCCCGGCAGACGACGTGTTGATCGACCTGCTGACCGACTCAGGGACCGGCGCGATGTCCACACATCAATGGGCAGCAATAATGGAAGGCGACGAGAGTTACGCCGGCAGCAAGAGCTTCAACCGCTTCCGCGACTCCGTCCAGGAAATCTTCGGATTCAGGCACGTTATCCCGACGCATCAAGGCCGGGCGGCCGAACGGATTTTGTTCTCCGTGATGTGCAAGAAGGGCGACGTGGTGCCCAGCAACACGCATTTCGATACGACGCGGGCCAACGTGGAATTCGTTGGTGCCGAAGCTGTTGATTTGCTCCGGCCTGAAGGCAAACAGCCTTCGCTCGTGGCGCCATTCAAGGGAAACATGGACGTGGCCGCGCTAGAAGAGCTAATCAAACGAGTCGGACGCGATCGAATCCCGCTTTGCATGCTGACCGTGACCAACAACTCCGGCGGCGGCCAACCGGTCTCGATGGAGAACGCGAGAGCTGTGAGTGCCGTCTGCATGAACCACGGAATTCCACTCTATTTCGACGCCTGCCGCTTTGCCGAGAACGCCTATTTTATAAAGCTGCGCGAACCGGGATACGCCGACAAAACTCCCAAGGAGATTGCGCAGGAGATGTTCGCCCTTGGCGACGGTTGCACCATGTCAGCAAAGAAGGACGGCATGGCGAATATTGGCGGCTTTCTTTGCACGAACAATGATGACCTCGCTATGCAGGAAAAGAACCTGCTCATTTTGACCGAGGGATATCCGACTTACGGAGGGTTGGCCGGACGAGATCTTGAAGCAATTGCGGTCGGTTTGCAGGAGGCGTTAGAAGAGGATTATCTCCGCTATCGCATCGCATCTACGGCTTACCTCGGAAACCACATAGCTGAGCAGGGCGTTCCGATCGTTCAACCGCCGGGAGGCCACGCGGTTTACATCGATGCGCGGAGCTTTCTACCGCATATTCCATTGGAACAGTTCCCCGGTGCTGCATTAGCAGCAGAGCTCTATCTCGAAGGCGGCATCCGCTCCGTCGAGATCGGGACGCTGATGTTCGGGAAAGCTGCCAAGATGGATCTTGTGCGACTGGCAATCCCGCGTCGCGTTTACACCCAGAGCCATGTGGATTACCTCATCGAAGTTATTCTCGAGGTCTGGAAGAAACGTGATCAGATTCGCGGCCTGAAGCTAACCTACGAAGCACCATTCCTGCGGCATTTCACGGCGAGGCTAGAACCCGCCGAGGCAGTAGCGACTCAGACCCGGTGAGGAGAAAGTGATGCTCGAGTTTGAATCCGTGCGCATGGAGTTCCCTTCTGACGCCAACATCATCATTGGCCAGACGCACTTCATAAAGACTGCGGAGGATATCTACGAAGCGGTAGTAAACACTGTTCCTGGCGCACAGTTCGGAGTTGCATTCAACGAAGCTTCAGGACCATGCCTGACACGTGTCGAAGGGAATAATGATGAACTGCGGGAATCGGCCGTTCGCAATGCTCAGGCAATCGGCGCAGGACACGCCTTCGTTGTCATCTTGCGAAATGCTTATCCAATCAATCTGACCAACGTGATTCAAAACGTTCCGGAGGTTTGCAGCATCTTCTGCGCGACGGCAAATCCGCTTGAGGTGATCGTGGCCAAGTCCGAGCAGGGCCGCGGGGTCATGGGCGTGATCGACGGCAGTTCACCGAAAGGAGTCGAAACAGCGGACGATGCGAGGACGCGTCACGACTTCTTAAGAAAGATCGGGTACAAGAGGTAGGTGATTTTGTAACCATCTGTCGGATACGGTGATTGGGACCAATACACCTTCACACTTGCGTAACGGACGGGGCACAGCCCGTCCCTACACACAAACGTCGAAGGCACTCGCGCGGTTACTTCTTGAACAGGTTCTCAAAAGCGCGACGTGCGTCGCTGGCGGTCGAAGGGGCGGATGTAACCGATGATGCGCCTGTGCTCGGCGTCCGTCCGGTGCTCGTGGTCGTCTCGCGCTCGACGGCAGTTTTAATGGCGTAAAAACTGCATTCGTTCTTTTGGTCCTTGCGTGAGACGCGCATGGGAACAGGTTGGCGGCATTCGTTACGTTCCGAGGGATCAAAGTACACGCACTGCTTGCAGGAGTGCAGTTCGAAGCCGCACTGTGGACACTTGCTGGATGGATCAACCATGCGAAGGACAACTCCGCATTGAGCGCAGCGCGAGACCGTACGCGTGCCGGGCATCTGAATGGCACGTGGACCGAAGGTATTGTCTTTCGCCCGAGGCTGCTGCGGTTTGCTGACCTGCTTCTCTTCACCGCGGTCTTGATAGCCGGACTGGCGGTATTTCCTGTCTGACAACCGAACCTCCTGCCGGCCGAACGCGTGGAGGCCTGCTTGCGTCCGAGGACACCGGCTCGCGGAAATTGCAACTTCTGAAATGTGCAGCTTTCCTGTAATGATTGTACGACGTTTGACTGTCAAGCCGCCATCGCGTTTGTCGCTTTCCTGTGCGGAATCGGTCTGAAGCGAAAGCACAGTTGCGAGCTTCTTTCTCGGCCAGACTACATCCAAAATGACATGACGAGGAAATACGCCTTAGTGGCGCTCTCGACCGCTGCGCTAAGCATCTTGCTTGCGAAGACCCTTCTGGCAAAGACAACGGCCGCTGTAAGAACAGTCGACAGGGTAGACCTCGGCAGCTACGTCGGGACGTGGTACGAGATCGCACGGTACCCAAACCGATTCCAGCGCAAATGCGTTGGCGACACCAAAGCTATGTACACGTTGCGGCCAGACGGCAAAATACGAGTCGTCAATGCCTGCCGCCAGAAGAACGGCGAAATAGACGAAGCGAGAGGGACCGCGAAGGTCGTAGATAAAGCGACAAATGCCAAGCTCAAAGTGACGTTTTTCTGGCCGTTCAGCGGCGACTACTGGATCATCGGCCTGGGAGATCGGTATGAGTACGCAATTGTCGGCGATCCGAGTCGCAAGTACTTGTGGATCTTGAGTCGTAGCCCCAATATGGCACCGACCTTGTACGACCGGGCGATAGCTCAGATCGAAGCAGCTGGTTACGATCCCTCCAAACTGATGCGAACACCACAGTCATTGGTGGTTGAACCAGCGGCTGGGGTTTCTAGTTCAGCACCGTAATCGTTGCAGGCCTGCGCAGCAGAACGTGCTGATATCCTGAAAGCAACACATCAGGAGAAGAACAGGTATTGGCGCCGATTCTCAACGCACAGGACTTGGCAAAAAGATACGGGGCAGTCCCGCTGTTCCGGAACGTCTCGTTCACAATTTCGGAAGGTGACCGGATCGGGCTGATCGGTCCGAACGGTTCGGGCAAATCCACGCTATTACGAATTCTTGCGGGCGCTGTGGAGCCTGATGAAGGCGAGGTCGCGGTCAGAAAACGTGCCCGGCTGAGCTACGTCGAACAGGAATCGCAGTTCGAAGAGGGACAAACCGTTCGGTCGGTGATTGAGCATGCGCTGGACCGAGCAGATATCCCGGAGAGTGAACGCGATTCGCGGCTGGCCGAAACGCTGGGGCGTGCGGGCTTTGAAAATTTCGACATCGATGCGGGTTCCCTTTCTGGAGGGTGGCGTAAGCGACTGGCCATCGCGGAAGCCTTGGTGCAAGACCCAGATGTTCTGCTGCTGGACGAACCAACGAACCATCTTGATCTCGCAGGAATCGAGTGGCTGGAAGGGCTGCTCGCAACCTCCCGGTTCGCCTCTGTCGTGGTCAGCCATGATCGATACTTTCTTGAGAACGTCGCGACGGAAATGGCCGAACTGAAGCGGACCTATCCTGACGGACTGATGCGGGTCAGCGGAAACTACAGCAAGTTCCTGGAAGAAAAGGAAGCCTTTCTGCATTCGCAGGCGAAGCGGCAAGCCTCGCTGGAGAACCGCGTTCGAACGGAGATTGAGTGGCTGCGTCGCGGCCCCAAAGCTCGGGCAACCAAGGCGAAGGCACGTATAGATAAAGCCAACGAGCTCATCGCTGAACTGGCTGACCTGAGCGCTCGCAGCCGCACGGCAACTGCACAGATCGACTTCTCCGCGTCCGAACGCCAGACGAAACGGCTCGTTGAACTTGAGCAGGTCAGCTTCGAAATAGGCGGACGCAAACTTTTTCAGGGGCTCGACTTTGCAATCACGGCGGGCACTCGCGTTGGACTTGTTGGTCCAAACGGGAGCGGGAAGACAACTTTACTTCGGCTGATCCGGGGCGAACTGCAGCCAACGTCCGGCGAGATTCGGCGGGCTAACTTGCTGCGACTCGTCTACTTTGACCAGAACCGGCAGCTCAGCCCGGACGTAACGCTGAAACGTGCGCTGGCTCCGGACAGCGATTCGGTCATATACCAGGACCGCGTGGTGCACGTTGCGTCTTGGGCGGCAAGATTCCTGTTCACGAGCGAACAGCTAGAACAACCCATTGGGCGCCTGTCTGGAGGGGAACGCGCGCGAGTGCTGATTGCACAACTGATGTTGCAGCCCGCGGACGTACTCCTGCTGGACGAACCGACCAACGATCTCGACATACCTACGCTCGAAATTCTGGAAGAAAGCCTGCTGGAATTTTCGGGAGCGCTCGTGCTGGTGACGCACGATCGTTATCTGCTCGACCGGGTTTCGACGGTGGTTATGGGTTTGGATGGGCAGGGCGGCGCAGAGCGATTCGGCGACTACTCACAATGGGACGCGTGGCAGAAGGAGCGTCGAATGCCCACGAAGGCGGCGAGCGGTTCTGCGCTCAGCAACGGTCCGCGCGCGGCGGCACCCGTCCCAGGAAAAAAGAGACTGTCATACCTGGAAGCGCGCGAGTGGGCCACAATTGAGGACCGGATAGCCGAGGCGGAAGAGCTTCTGGGCGAAAAGCGCGCTGCTTTTGAGAACCCTTCAATTGCCAGCGATGCTGCGAAGCTGCTCAGTGCGCAGGCTGAAATGGAACAGGCGCAAAGCACCGTTGACGAACTATATGCCCGTTGGGCAGAGTTGGAAGCCAAACAGCAATGAACAGCTAACGCCGTTGCGATCGAACGACGCGCATGCGAAGCTTGTTTTGGAGGGTTGACACGTGAGGGGCGACGTCGAGAAAGCGATGGAAATCATTCAGCGCGATCCGCAGGCGCTGGACCATGCTCTCGAACTGCTGCAGAACACGGTGTTCTCGTTCAGCATGAAGGTGTGCGGCCATCGCGAGGACGCCGAAGACACCATGCAGGACGTCCTGCTCAAAACTGTTCCTAACCTGCCGCGTTTTGATAACTCCAAGGCGCTGGTTGTCTGGTTGTATCGCGTTGCGAAGAACCGATGCCTGATGTCGCGCCGCCGCAGCAAGTTCGCCCCGAAAGAGCATCTTTCGCTCGACGACCTGATGCCCGATGCAGTGGAGATTGAGTCGCTTACGTCAGGCGAGCACCACAGCCCTGAGCTTTCGGTCTTAAAGGCCGAGCAAGCAGAGAAGCTTCGGGAAACTATTCATCAGATCCCGGCACAGTATCGATTGATTCTTGTGCTGCACGACATGGAAGAGCTTTCTACGAGTGAAATTGCTGAGGTGACAGGGCTGACGGAAGCGAACGTTCGAGTTCGTCTGCATCGCGCACGGCTCTACTTGAGGAAGCAACTGGCGACCTCTGCAGCCGGGGTACACGAACCTGAGACGCTAAAGACCGACAGCAAGCGGCGCAGACGATCAACTCGCCACATCCATAGCCACGCGGGAGAGTCTGCACTCAGTTGCAAACAGATGTTCGCCAAGCTTTCTGATTATCTGGATGAGGCTCTCGATCCAAGCCTGTGCGACAAGCTCGAACAGCATATGGCGGAATGCAAGCCGTGTGAGGCGTTCCTTGCCACATTGAAAGCGACTGTGGAACAGACACGCCAGATACCCGAACATGCGACTGCTCCCGCTGTTGCTGCAGAAGTCCGGCGAAAGCTCCTTTCGCAGCTTCAGCAAGCTTTTGCCGTTATGAAGGGTTAGCGGCGCGTCGAGCGCTTATTTCCGTTTCCACTGCTGGGATTCCCGCTGCTCGTTTCGCTTATGGACCCAATCTAGCGGCTAATACTATAAGTTGGAGTTATGCGGCCAGAATAATTATTGGTTTGCGGTCAGTGTTCCTCCCGTGCGAAACGTAAGGTTTCAGCATATAGAGGAGCACTCGCATGGGACGTCAGCACGTCAGCATCTTTGACACGACACTTCGCGACGGTGAGCAATCTCCGGGGTGCAGCATGAACCTTCGGGAGAAATTGCGTATGGCGCATCAACTTGACCGTCTCGGCGTGGATGTCATCGAGGCTGGCTTCCCGATCGCGTCCGAAGGAGATTTCGAATCCGTTCAAGCGATTGCACAGGAACTCGTAAGGCCAGAGATAGCCGGACTCGCTCGTGCGAATGAACAGGACATCGATCGAGCGTGGCAGGCGGTACGCTATGCGAAGCACCCGCGCCTGCACGTGTTTCTAGCCACCTCCGACATTCACTTGCATTTCAAACTCAGAATGTCACGCGAGCAGGCGCTCGAGCGCGCCACATCCGCAATTCGGCACGCTAAGTCACTGTGCGACAACATCGAGTTTTCTCCTGAGGATGGCACTCGGACCGATCTCGGGTTTCTCTCTGAGGTCGTCGATGCAGTCGTCGAAGCCGGGGCCACGGTGATTAACATACCCGACACAGTCGGATACATCCTGCCGCACGAGATGTCGCGCATAGTTTCGAGTGTGTACAAGCGGGTGGAGCCGAAAGGTGCGACCGTGTCCGTCCATTGTCACAACGATCTCGGCATGGCAGTCGCGAACTCGCTGGCCGCGATCGACGCGGGCGCCCGTCAAGTCGAGTGTACGATCAATGGCATTGGGGAACGTGCTGGAAACGCCTCACTTGAGGAACTTGTGATGGCGCTGTATGTGCGAAGCAATGCCCTGCCATATGAGACGGGGATTCGCACCGATCAGCTGTTCGGCGCGAGCCAGTTGCTGACAGAACTAACGGGCATCTGCGTGCAGCCGAACAAGGCGATCGTCGGCCGAAACGCGTTTGCGCACGAGGCTGGCATTCATCAGGACGGCGTTCTCAAGAATCCGCTTACGTATGAGATCATGACTCCGCAGTCAGTGGGAGTACCCGAGAACACGCTCGTGCTTGGGAAACACTCGGGACGGCACGCACTCGGGAAGAAATGTCATCAACTCGGCTACGAACTTTGCCGCCGTGATCTGGATCGCGTGTACCGAAGGTTCGTCGCGCTGGCAGATCAGGTCAAGATCGTCTCAGACGATCAAGTGGTGGCAGTGATTCGTGAAGAACTGCCCGAGGTCTTTCTCTGCTCCCAGAAGCAAGAGACGGGTAATAACACCAGCATTTTGGCATAGGACTCTGCGAATGAAATGTAGGATCACGGTTTTGCCCGGCGACGGGATCGGCCCGGAAGTGATCGCTCAGGCGACACGCGTGTTGCGAGCGATCGGGCGCCAGTATGGCCACGATTTTGAGTTCCACGAGCACCTTATTGGCGGAGCAGCGATTCGCGCCCACGGCACGCCCCTCCCAGAAGCAACAATCAGCAGTTGTCTTGCGAGTGACGCCGTACTGCTCGGAGCGGTGGGCGGACCCGAGTTCGACAGCTTGCCCTCCGGAAGCAAGCCCGAGTCTGGTCTGCTCGGACTGCGGCGGGCACTCGGTGGTTTCGCAAACTTGCGTCCCGCCGTTTGCCCAGAGTACCTCGCCAATTGTTCGCCGTTGCGCCCGGAAGTAGTCGCTGGCGCCGACATCATGATCGTCCGCGAGTTACTGGGAGGCGCTTACTTTGGTGAGCCGAGGAAGGTTGCCGAAACAGAAGGCTTTAACACGATGCGGTATTCCACTGCGGAAGTTGAGCGCGTGGCGCGAGTAGGATTTGAGATCGCGCGAACGCGACGGAAGAAGCTCACGTCTGTGGACAAGGCCAACGTGCTTGAAGTATCGCAACTATGGCGCAAGGTGGTTACAAGCCTTTCGGCTCAGTACCCCGATGTCATGCTTGAGCACATGTACGTCGATGCGTGCGCCATGAAACTCGTCACCAGTCCGGCTAGCTTCGACGTGATCGTAACGGAAAACCTGTTCGGCGACATTCTTTCGGACGAAGCCGCGGTCCTTACTGGTTCTCTTGGAATGCTGGCCTCCGCCACGATCGGCGGCGAGGTCGATCTCTACGAACCCGTCCACGGATCCGCTCCGGACATTGCTGGCAAGGGAATTGCGAACCCGCTGGGCGCGATCGCTTCGGCTGCGATGCTGCTGCGATACACCGCGAAACTCAGCGAACCAGCCGATGCCGTCGAAACCGCGATAAAGCGGGTTCTGATGGCCGGACATCGCACGGCGGACATTGCCAGGAGCGAGCCGAAGGTTTCCACAGAACGCATGGGCGAACTCATCGAGGCGGAACTGCAAGCTGTTGCTCCGGAGCTTGCCGCCATATCAGTTCAGAGACAGCAATGAAGCGAACGCTCTTTGACAAGATTTGGGATCGACACCTGGTGCATGCCACCGAAGGCGAGCCGGCACTCATCTATATCGACCTGCACCTAGTACATGAAGTTACGTCTCCGCAGGCGTTTGACGGTCTTCGTGCGGCAAATAGGCGTGTACGCCGACCCGAGCTTACCGTGGCCACAGTTGACCACAATGTGCCGACTACACCGAACCACCTGCCGATAACGGATGACATTGCAGCACAACAGATCGAAACGCTAAGGCGCAATTGCGATGCCTTCGATGTTCGGCTGTTTGATATCGATTCTCCAGACCAGGGCATAGTCCACGTTATCGGACCGGAACTCGGCCTCAGCCAACCGGGGATGACGATTGTCTGCGGTGATAGCCACACCAGCACGCACGGTGCTTTCGGTGCTCTCGCATTCGGAATCGGCACCTCGGAAGTGGAGCATGTCCTGGCAACGCAGTGCCTGCAGCAGCTCAAGCCGAAAAGCATGCTCATCGAAGTGACCGGCCAACTCAGTCCCGGCGTGACGGCGAAGGACCTTGCGCTTGGGGTGATTGCGCAGATCGGTACGGACGGCGCGACTGGGTACGTTATCGAGTACACAGGCGAACTCATTCGGGCGCTCTCTATGGAGGCTCGCATGACACTGTGCAACATGAGCATTGAGGCTGGCGGGCGCGCCGCCATGATTGCTCCCGATGATGTCACGTTTGAGTACGTGAAAGGTCGCCGATTCGCCCCATCAGGGGCAGAGTGGGAAGCCGCCATTGCTAAATGGCGTGAACTGAAGACGGACGACGAAGCTACGTATGACCGCGTAGTCAAGATCGATGCCGGTCGGCTTGCGCCGCAGGTTACATGGGGTACAAGCCCCGGCATGGTAGTTCCCGTTGACGGTGCGGTTCCCGATCCGGCAAACATGAACTCTCAAGCAGAGCGACAGGCTGCAACGCGAGCGCTAGAGTACATGGGGCTTGCGGCAAACGAGCCGATCGAAGGCATAAAGATTGATTGCGTCTTTATCGGTTCATGTACGAACTCCAGGCTTGAGGACCTGCGGGCAGCCGCGCGCGTCGCACGAGGCTACCGAGTTCATCCCGGAGTGCGCGCAATGGTGGTACCGGGTTCGCAGGATGTAAAGCGAGCAGCCGTTCGTGAAGGCCTCGACCGCATATTTCAGGAAGCCGGTTTCGATTGGCGCGAACCAGGGTGCTCCATGTGCCTCGGTATGAACCCCGATACGCTCAATCCTGGCGAACGATGCGCTTCGACCAGCAACCGGAACTTCGAGGGCCGACAGGGGCGTGGCGGACGCACACACCTGGTGAGCCCGGAGATGGCTGCCGCTGCAGCAATAACCGGCCACTTCACTGACGTTCGAAATTGGAAATACAGGGACTGAAACATGCAAGCTTTTCGCGTGCACACAGGCGTCGTCGCGCCACTCGACGTCTGCAATGTCGATACGGATCAGATTATCCCGAAGCAGTTTTTGAAACGAGTGGAGCGCACCGGCTTCGGTCAGTTCCTTTTTCATGATTGGCGATACCACCCCGATGGCACCGTCAACGACCGTTTTATCCTGAATACGGCCCGATACCGGGGGGCAAGCATACTGGCGGCCGGCAAGAACTTCGGTTGCGGATCGTCGCGCGAACATGCTCCCTGGGCGCTGGCAGACTACGGTTTCCGAGCAATTATTGCACCTTCATTCGCCGACATTTTCGCTAACAATTGCGGGAAGAACGGTGTCCTGACCGTGGTGCTACCCGAAGACGCCGTTGCAGAAGTCATTCGCAAGGCCAGCGAGGGAGAGACGTACAGCCTGACAATAGACCTCGAACGCTGCACGGTGCAGGATGAAAGTGGCCTCTGTGCCGCGTTTAATGTGGACCCGTTCCGTCGCCATTGCCTCCTCAACGGACTGGACGACATCGGTCTTACTTTGCGCTTCGAGGACCAGATAACCGCATACGAGGCGCGCCGCTCGCGACCCTGACGGATGTGAGCAACAACCTTGACGAATGAGCTCTGGTGCAAGCAACATCTGAATTCAGAATGCACCAATGACGTCGCCTGTTGAAAACCCGACCCGCCTGCTCATCATCGACGATGATGTAAAGTTGTGCAGGCTTATCGCCAACTACCTGCAGCCTTTAGGGTACGAGATCGTGGCGGCACATACCGGGCCTGAGGGCTTGGAGCGTGCAATCCACGAGCCTTTTTCCGCCATCTTCCTGGACGTGATGCTGCCCGGCATGAACGGCTTCGATCTGCTGCGCGACCTGCGCAAGCAGTCGCAGGTTCCGGTGCTCATGCTTACGGCCCTGGGAGAGGAACCCGACCGCATTGTGGGACTGGAGTTGGGTGCAGATGACTACGTGCCGAAGACCTTTTCCACCCGCGAACTCCTGGCGAGGTTAAGGGCCGTGTTGCGGAGGTCGGCCATGACTGCGCGGGCGGCTGAGCCACAGCGTCAGGCGCCCATCGTCGTGGGTGACTTATGGATGGATGCCGAGGCACGCGCCGCAGCCCTCGGGGACAAACCCCTGGTACTGACGCCTATCGAGTACGACCTCCTTCTGTCGCTGGCCAAGGCTGCTGGACGTGTACGCACGCGCGAGCAATTGCTGCTTGAAACCGCCGACCGCGATTTCGAGGCGTTTGATCGCGCTATCGACGTCCACATCTCATCATTGCGTCGCAAGCTCGGCGACGATCCGCGATCCCCTCGATTCATTGAGACTGTGCGGGGCACGGGATATCGAATGCGCAAGCCCGAAGCTGCAGCGGCTGGCGCCTAATCGCGGCGACTACTCTCGAATAAACAAGTCCTTCAAAAAAAAAGAGGAGCGCCGATTGAGCGCTCCTTGGATGAAGGGAGACCGTTGTTGCTAGAAGGAGAACCTTGTCTGGAACTCGACCACACGGTTCGCCGAACTGCTGCCGAAGTGTCCGAATCCGCCTAGTGCGACTGAAGTTCCAAAGCGATCACCTGCGCTGAGACTGCCGATCGGCGAGCCCAGATTGACTGTGTTAAGCAGGTTGCGTGCCGAAACCGAGAACGTGAGTGAGTAGCGGCTGTTCGACGCACCTCCCCACCCTCCGCCGCCGAAACCGCCGCGGCCATGGCCGCCGTGTCCGCCACGCCCGCCGCCGGGGGGCGGCATTGGTGGCATGCCACCGGTGGGAGCTGCAGCCGGCGTTTCCGATCCCTCTCGCTTGCCGAAACCGAAAGTCTTCGACAGCCGCATGTTGACAGTGAAGCTTCCCGGACCGGTTCCAAGGTTGCGAGGAATGAGAGTTTGGCCGGGCAGCAGGTTCCGAACGTCAGTATCGAAAGCACCATACTCGGTTACGACAACACTGGGCCTCGTCAGATCCGTTGCCCAGGCCGGACGTTCGTTTAGGCGTCCATCACCGTTAAAGTCGCGGCCACCGATGGTGATGTTGAAGGGTGCTCCGGAGTTCACGACGATGAACGGGCTCAGGCTGACACCGTAAGGACCATTCAGTGACCCGCCCAGGAACATGCGATGACGCACGTCGTAACCTGCGCGACCATATTCGGTGCTCAGATCATACTGGTCGACTGGGAAGCTGCCGGACCCATCGGTATTGCTCTCCGCTTTGCCGAAGGTATAGAAGCCGAAGAAGTTCACACGACGGCTTATCCGACCGTTAACGTTGACAATGAACTGGTTCTGGCGGAACACACCAGCGGATTCATACATGTAGATATTCCCGCCGGGGAACGGCCGCACGCCGCTGTCTGGCACGTCCGGATCGTAACTGCCCGGAAGTGGCGCATTGATATTGCGCGAACGCAGAGAGTGCACCCCGCGAGAATTCGTGTACGTGAGACTTACGGTGATGTTCTTCGGCAGTTGCCGTTCGACGCTGAGGGCCGTCTGCATAATATAGGGCGACCGAATGTTCGGAGCCACTATACGGACGACCTGCTGTTCTTCTGCCCCCTGCAACAATTCGATAGGGGGGATATTCGGGTAGAAGTCCGGATCGTTTACCTGGTACTGCTGCTGCCGAACGCCATTCAGCCGATTCACTTCCATGGTGAGGTTCTCGCGAAGGCGTTCATAGAAGATGCCGAAGCCGCCGCGGATGACTGCAATCGGTTTTGACTGTCCACCAGGAGCCCAGGCGAATCCTACGCGAGGAGCGATACTTCGCCGGTCACCAATATTGTTCTGAAGCTCGTATCGAAGACCGGTGTTGATGGTGAATTGTGGCTTTATGCGCCAGTCATCTTGGAAAAACAGGGAGCCATCCACCTGGCTTACAGAAACGTTCGGATCACCGGCCGTAAGGGAAAACTGGGTTGCGCCACCGCCCATAGCCCTGATTTCGGCCATGGTCAGTCCGTCGCGGAGGCCCATCTCGGTGATGCGATATGCTTCCAGCGCCGTGATTAGCTGCTCGCCTAGCATGCGGCCTGCGAAAGAGAATGCTCCGTTATAGCCATCCTCGGAATAGTCACTTCGACTCACACCCCGCAAGCGCCCACCAAACTTGATCATGTGGCGATCACGAGAAAGGGACACAATATCGGTGACTTCCCAACGCTGGTCAGTGCCGCGTGATCGTTCAACACCGCCCATCGAGAAAGCTTCGGAAACGTTAAGGATCGAATCGTTGTTCAGCCCACCACTCTCATTGGTACCGCGCCTGTACTGAAAACGGATCTCGTTGATGGCCTTCGGGCTAAGGACGGCGGTTTCGGTGAGTTGCAGAAGGTGATCGCGACCCGCGCTGTTGTACGCGCGCGTGGGCAGCGTGAAGGTGCTAAGCCCGCCGTTCTCGCGGTTCGTGTCTTCCCACTCGTAGCGACCCACGAGAGTGTGATTGTTGTTAAGTTGATAGTCGAGACGAAGGCCAATTTCCGTATTGACCGAGGGGGCTACTACAGAAGCGTCAAACGGCTGCGGATTGAAAGCAGAATCAAGTATGGTTGCATTGATGATGCTTGTTTCTTCGATGTCCCTGCGCTCAAGGTTGAGAGAGAAAGACGACCGCTTGCTCAGTGGGCCGCTGACCTGCGCGTGCATCATTCGGCGCTGAGAGTGCGGCTTATCTTTTGCGAACGGATTCCGGGAGTTGAATATGGAATCGCCGAAATTGAACATCGCGTCGCCGCGGAATTTGTCTGTGCCGGGCTTGGTCAGGATTTCGATTCGGCCATAGCCGAGCCGGTCAAACTCCGCTGAGAACGGGTTCTGATTGACGCGAATTTCGCGAATCGAAGATTTGGGAGGAAGCTTACCGCCCGAGAATCCGTCCACGAAGATTTCGCCGCCGTTCGGTCCTGCCGAGGGGCCAGCAAGTGCCTGGAGGTCCTCGGCTAGCGCATCGGGATCGTCTGAAAGCGCTTCAAGCGCCTCACCTTTCAGCACGGTAGCGCCCGCGTTGTTGGACGCCTCTACGTCGATTGGCCGGGCATCCGAGTCCGCAACTTCGACCTGCTGCTGCATGGCCGCGATGGTCAACTTGGCGTTGTGGGTGAGAGTGCGCCCAGGCCCGACCTGCAAGGCAACTGCTTCGTACGCAGCGAAGCCTTCCGCCAAAATCTCCAGGCTGTATTCCCCTGACGCCACGCCGGAGAAGCTGTAATGCCCCTGGCCGTCAGCTTTCGTCACGGCCGCCTGCACGCCGTTGCGCATAAGACTGACCTGCGCGCCGGGTACGACAGCGCTGGTCGGATCCGTCACAAGCCCCGCAACCGATCCGGTTCCGGTTTGGGCAAATAAAACGCTGCTGGCACACACCAGAGCCAACATGACTGCAATGAGTTTAGGAACGCTCAAACGACGGCACATCATTGATACCAGTCCTCTTTCCACTACGTCAGGGCAAGTTCGGTTCTGTATTTAGGTCCCAGCTTCCCAATAGCTCGCGCTGAGCTTCCATCGGACGCTCGAGCAGCGGTTCGGCACCGGCCAGGATCGTAAAAGCTGTTGTTTTTTCTGCGGTGGCCGTCCCGGCGCTGCAGATGATCAAGGCATCTCCCGACTTCAGTTCTTCCAACGTGAAAGTCGGCATGCGGTCCAGGATCATTTGCATGCGCATAGGCTCCCGGCCAGACTGCATGGCGGGCGCTTCGGGGCGCTGCGGTGCATTTTGAGTTGCTGGCGGCATTCCGCCACCAGGTCTGCCCGGGCGGCCATTCGCCATGCGTACTGCTACTTCGGGAGTTAGTTTGCGAAGAACGGAATCGGAGCCGACGTACACGATTACGGGCTTCTTTCCATCTACGTCTTTTACTGTGATCGTGTGCTGTGCAGGATTGACGGAGGTTACCACTGCGGCGAAGTTGCGAAACGACCCGGAGACAATCTGCTCGGCGGTGATGATGCTTTCCTGAGGATTCCTGTCACCGAGCGCATGTATCTGGTCGCCGACCTTGATTTCGTCGATTTTGGAAGGGACTGCATCCGAAAACCTCGCTGAATCAGGTCTGTACCGGCGCTGAATAGCGCTCGCAGCTAAACGTACAGTTAAGGTCTCCGGCATTCGACCTGTAGTCGTCACCGTGATTTCGGGGACGCTGGGGTTGATACCGGTCACCTTCCCGCTAACCCCCCGACGCCTCCATTCGGCTCGATCGGCTTCATGCTTACGGGCGAGATCGGACTTGCTCATTACAACGACTTTCGTCGCAACCAGCGCGCCGGCGTTGTTGGTTGCACCGCGAACCAGCACGCGGTCTCCGGATTCCACCTCGGCCAGGGTGATGGGTGCTGCTTTCGAAAGATCTTTCTCGCCTGGCGCGACGCGAACGATGGACGCGTCCGGCGCAAGAACGATGCGCTTCTCCGAGCCGTCGTTGAGGGTCAGGACGACCTCCGCGACGGAAGCGTTGACGGCCTTCACCACTCCGACCTGGCGTTCCGCGCTCCTGGCGGCGGTGTCGACACCCTGTCCGATTAACATGGCCAGGGCGGCGATCCCGGCGATCAGTTGAGCCCCAAACATATATGCCTCCGCAATACACCTGTGCTACTCAGGATTTGACCAAATTGGTGTTAAGAAGTTGTGTTAATTTTCAGGAAAATTGTAAAGACAAGGTAAAAGTGTGATCTTTTGCGAAAACAATCGATTAACGTGTGAAAGCGACGGATAACAAAGCCATGAAACCGCAGCTCAAGTTGTCGACGAAGGTGTTCTTAATTGCTTCGCTAAACTTTGTAATGCTCGCGGTTGTCTTCCTGGTCTTCATGCTGGTGCAGTTCCGGCTGGATCTGCGCTCGTTTTTAATGGCTCCCGCTCGCGACCGCCTCTTGTCTGTTGCTCGGCAATTCGCCCTCGAACTGCGCGAAACCGATTCGGCGGCGTGGAACGAACTGCTTGCAAGGTATTCCAGCGCTAACAAAGTCGAATTCACGCTTGTCGATGAGCGTGGCACGCAACTCGCGGGACCGAACGACGGCTTCCCACCGGAGCTCACAGAACGTTTCACGCGACAGGTCGGACGGCGTGATCGCGACTTCCCTTTGGCTTTCCTTGGGACAACGAGTAATCCGACGCGACATTGGGTCGCAGTCCGCATCCCGGTGCCGAATCCGGGTGGAGCGGGACGCCGCCACGGAGCGTTGGTTGCGGCCTCCTCATCGGTATTTGGTGCTCCGTTCTTCTTCGACCCAAAGCCGTGGCTCGCCATGGGCTTCGCAGTCGTCATTATTTCTGTACTGTGCTGGTTGCCGCTTGCGCGCGGACTTACGCATTCGATTTCGCACATGACCCGTGCTACTGCGCAAATCGCGGAGGGCAATTTCGAGATTCAGCTCCCGATCAGCCGCAGAGATGAACTCGGACAGCTCAGTGCGTCCATAAATCGAATGGCTTCGCGCCTCACTGGTTTCGTGAAAGGTCAAAAGCGGTTCCTTGGGGATACAGCTCATGAACTGTGTTCCCCGATCGCTCGCATGCAGGTAGCGCTCGGCATTCTGGAGCGCTCTGCCACCCCGGAACAGAGCGCGTGTCTCGAGGATCTTCGCGAAGATCTGCAACACATGAGCACGCTGGTGAATGATGTTCTATCGTTCTCGAAGGCGAGCCTGCGGCCGGTATCGACAGAACTTTTGAAAGTGAACATCGCGGACACTGTTCGCCGCGTCCTTGACCGAGAAGCCCTGAACGGCACAGGCGTTAATACCGCGGTGAGAGATGATCTCAACGTGCTTGCTGATCCCGATCTGCTTTTCCGCGCCATCTCGAATGTTGTCCGTAATGCAGTCCGGTACGCCGGCCACGCCGGACCCATCCAGATAGCGGCTGAACGTTCCGATGGCTTGGTCATCATCCGCGTCAGCGATCACGGACCAGGCCTTGAGGAAAAGGATCTGGAAGCCGTTTTTGAACCGTTTTACCGGCCGGAACCAGCCCGCGCGAGAGAGACCGGCGGCGTAGGGCTCGGACTAGCGATTGTGAAAACGTGCATCGAGTCCTGCGAAGGATCGGTGAAGTGCCGGAATCGACGACCAACTGGGCTTGAAGTTGAACTCCGACTGAAATCAGTCTAGTTTCGTCTCGAAGCACAAGTCTCAGGCTCGGGCGCGATACATCTGCGCTTGCAAGCTCCGGCCGCAGTTTCAATTCGGGACACGATACATTCGAACCAGATCACTCGCTAACCAAAGTTCCCTCTCCACGTCTTTTCTGGAAGGAGTACCTCGTTTTTCATCATTGTTGTTTTGCTTATTGCTTCAGAGGAGAGAACGAATGAAGCTTTACAAGCCAGTAGTCTGGCTTTTTGTCTTTTTATTGCTCGCGGGAATCATCTGGGCGCAAAGCTCGACGACTTCCATTCGCGGTACGGTGAGCGACGAGAAAGGCGCCGTGATTCCGAATGCGGAAGTCATCATTCAGAATCCCGCCACGGCCTTTCAGCGCACTGGCAAGACCGACGCACAGGGCGCGTATCAGTTCGTGCAACTGCCTCCGGGTACCTACACGGTTCAAGTGGCCTATCCGGGCTTTGCAGCATCGAAGCACACGGTTCAGTTGTTAGTTGATACCACCGGCACTCTTAACGTTACTCTTGGAGTTGAGAAGACATCCACGACGATCGAAGTCGGTGCCGAAGCGCCTCTTGTGAATACGCAAGACGCGACTGTGGGCAATGCGTTCAACACGACGCAGGTCATGTCGCTGCCATTCGAAGGCCGTGATCCTGTTGGCATCCTGAGCCTGCAGGCCGGCGTCGCGTTCGTTGGTGACAACGTTGATCCCGCCCAGGACAGCCGCAACGGCGCAGTCGCTGGCGCACGAAGCGATCAGACCAACGTCACGCTCGATGGCGTAGACAACAATGATCAGCACGCTGGTATGGCTTTCCAGGGTGCCCTGCGATCTACGCTCGACTCCCTCCAGGAATTTCGTGTAACGACTGTTGGTGCCAACGCCGATGCAGGGCGTTCTTCCGGCGGTCAGGTGTCGCTGGTCACGAAATCGGGTACCAACCAGCTTCACGGCTCACTTTACGAATATCACCGCCCCACGTTTACCACTGCGAATGACTGGTTTAACAAGCGTACACAGCTCGAGCGAGGGCAGGAAAACCGCGCGCCGAAGCTGATCCGTAACACGTTTGGTGCCTCTCTCGGCGGACCGATCAAGAAGGACCGCGCTTTCTTCTTCTTCAACTATGAAGGTCAGCGCACGCGTGAAAACGTGGTTGTCACGCGATACGTACCGTCTATGTCCCTTCGGCAGGGGATTATGAAGTACCAGACATGCGCCGGAGTCAGCGGAGAGTGCGATACGAACAACTACAACGTCGCAACCCTCACCGCGCTGGATGTCACTGCTCTGGATCCGCTGCACCTTGGACCGAATCCTGCCATTCTGAACATTCTTAGACAGTACCCGGAGCCGAACAGCAATGCCGTTGGCGACGGCTTGAACATTCAGGGGTACACCTTCTCCGCCCCGAACCCGGCCAAACTGGACACCTACATTGGCAAATTGGATTTCAACCTGACCAACAACGGTGCCCATCGCCTGTTTGTTCGCGGTAACCTGCAGAATGACAACGAGTCCGAGATCCCGCAGTGGGATGGAACCGCTCCATCCTCCACGCGGCACTGGAACAACAAGGGTGTTGCAGTGGGCTACACGGCTATGCTCGGTGCGAACTGGGTCAACAACTTCCGTTACGGCTTCGTTCGCCCCGGTAACAGTCGAGCGGGCATCGGTCAGGGACACTACGTGGACCTGCGCGGCCTGGACAACCTGGAAAGTGAAACTCGCAATTCGAGCCGCACTTTCCCTGTGCACAATTTCGTCAACGACACTACATGGGTGAAGGGCAACCACACCGTTCAGTTCGGCCAGAACCTGCGCCTGCTTAGCAACAAGAGCTTGAGCGATATTAACTCCTGGTTCTGGGCGACCACGAACACGTCGTATTTCGACGGCTCCGGAATTGCGAACACCGGCATGCCGGGCGATCCTGCGACGGTGAGCGGGATGGCTCCAGTTGCCTCGTTCTTTGAAACCGATTATGACTGGCCGCTTGGCATCCTGTTCGGTGCTGTCGGTCAGATCGATGGAACTTACAACCGCGACAAATCTGGGAAAGTGCTTCCCGAAGGTACTCCGACTCGGCGGCACTATAAATCATACGAACTTGAGTTCTACGCTCAGGACGCCTGGCGCATCAAGCCAAACCTGACGGTCACGGCCGGGGTGCGCTACACGCTCCTGCAACCCCCGTACGAGGCAACCGGACTACAGGTGGCTCCGACTATCGATATGGGTAGCTGGTATCGAAGCCGCTACGAAAACATGCTGGTGGGAAAGGTCAATCGCGAACCCATCGAGTTTGACCTCTCCGGTCAGGCCAATGGCAAAAAGCCTTACTGGGCGTGGGACAAGATCAACTTTGCTCCCCGTCTTGCGATTGCTTACTCGCCCAACTTCGAGCAGGGCTTGTTTGGGAAGCTGTTCGGCGGTCCTGGCAAGAGTTCAATCCGACTTGGTTACGGCATGTATTACGACCATTTCGGTGAGGGGATCATCAACACGTTCGACCAGAACGGTGCGTTCGGATTGACCAGCACTACCACTAATTCGTCCGGCGTGCTGAGCCTGGCCAACGCGCCACGACTCACGAGTCTGCACGACGTTCCGACAACCGACTACTTCGGTAATGCGCTGTTACAGCCACCTCCGGCAGACGGATGGCCTGTCCGCTATCCGGATGATGCGTTCGCGATCACCTGGGGCATGGACGATCACCTAAAAACGCCCTACGCCCATGTCTTCGACTTCTCCGTTACGCGTGAGCTGCCAAAGAACTTCGTCTTCGAAGCGACCTATGTCGGCCGACTGGCGCATCGCCTGCTCCAGCAGGACGATCTTGCCATGCCGCTGAACCTGGTCGATCCGCAGTCGAAGATGGACTACTTCACGGCCGCACAGGCACTGGGTCGCATGGTATCTGCCGGCACTCCGATCGATCAGGTTGCTCCTATTCCGTATTGGGAAAATCTGTTCCCCGGTGCGGCCGGATCTTACGCTGCTGTTGGTGCGGGTTGCGCTTCCGGAGCTCCGGCAAACCTTACGGCTACACAGGCCATTTATGACCTGTTCGCCTGCGTGCCCGGAAACGAAACCCTGGCTTTGATGTATCTCGACCTGTACGGGTTCCCGGCCTTCCCAAGAATCAATGGCGAAGAGGGGCCGTACAACTTTTTCGACGATCAGTTCTCGTCGCTCTACTCCTGGCGCTCTATCGGCGTCAGTTCGTATCACGGCGGCATGTTCTCGCTGCGTCGCCGTATGACCAACGGCCTCCAGTTCGACTTGAACTACACGTTGTCCAAGTCGATTGACATGGGCTCCGATGCGGAACGCATCAGCACATGGCAAGGACCGGGCGGCCAGATCATCAATAGCTGGAACCCGCGGCAGAACAGAGGTGTGTCGGACTTCGACACGCGTCACCAGATCAACTCGAACTGGATGTATGAACTCCCCTTCGGCCAAGGCAAGAAGTGGGGCTCAAGCTGGCGCGGTGTCCGGAACGCGCTCCTCGGCGGTTGGGGCGTGTCCGGTGTGTTCCGCTGGACTAGCGCTTATCCGTTCAACGTAAGCAACGGTGCAAACTGGGCCACAAACTGGCAGCTCGGCGGCAACGCCGTGCTTGTTGGCGAGAAACCGGAAACCGGTGCGTACATGGTTGACGGCGAGCCCAACCTCTTCAAGGACCCGAAAGCCGCAGTGGAAGCGTTCCGCTATGCGATGCCCGGTGAAGGCGGCACCCGTAACGTTCTCCGGGGAACCGGCTACTTCGGCATCGACATGGGCGTGAGCAAGACTTGGAAGGTCGCGGAAGGACAAACGCTGAAGTTCAGAGGCGAAGTGTTCAACCTGACCAACTCGGTCCGCTTTGATGGATCATCGGCATCCGTGCCGACCAGCATCTCTTCCATCAGCTCATTCGGAAAGTTCAACAACACCTTGACGAACAAGCGCGTGATGCAGTTCGCTCTGCGTTACGAGTTCTAGGCCAAGGTTAACTAGCCTTGGGCACGGGCTTCGGCTCGTGCCCTTTTCTTCTGACCCTCAATAGGCGCTAGCGGAGTTCAGCATCTCAATCGAAGGCTGGTCTAGTTCGAGTCTGGTTGCCTCTACGAGATCGTTCAACTGTTCGATCGTCGTTGCGCTGGCGATTGGGGCAGTGATGCTGGGCCGAGCAATGAGCCACGCAAGGGCGACGCGGGCGGGAGTAGATGAATGCTGCGCGGCGACTTCGTCGAGTGCCGCGAGGATCTTGAGACCACGTTCGTCGAGGTACTTCGCTGCCGACTTTCCTCGTGGGCTTTTCGCAGCATCGGCTTGGGAACGATACTTTCCTGTCAGAAATCCGCTCGCCAACGAGTAGTAGCTGATTATGCCGACCTGATGCTTCAGACATACAGATTCTAAAGTTGACTCGTACTCAGCGCGCTCGTAGAGATTGTAGTGGGGCTGCAAGCTTTCATAACGCGAATAGCCATTCTTGCTGCTCGCTTCCAGAGCCTGCGACAGTCGTGCTGCAGTGAAGTTGGAAGCGCCTATGACCCTTACCTTTCCCTGCTTGATCAACTCTGTGAATGCTTCCAGCGTCTCTTCGATCGGAGTGACTGGGTCATCCTGGTGAGCTTGATACAAGTCGATGTAATCCGTCTGGAGTCGTCGCAGCGACTGTTCCACGGCCTCGAAGAGGTAGGCCTTTGATAAGCCGGTCTTCCCCGGCCCCATTTCCTTGCCGGCCTTGCTTGCGATAACGACATCCTTCCGCCTGCCGGTACGCCTCAGCCACTTTCCAATGATGGTTTCAGATTCCCCACCCTGGTTGCCCGGTACCCACCTCGAGTAAACGTCTGCAGTGTCGACGAAGTTCACCCCCGACTCGACCGACGCGTCGAGCAGTTTGAATGACACTGTCTCATCCGTCGTCCAACCGAAAACATTTCCGCCGAAGCAAAGCGGCGGCACCAGCAGTTCGGAGTTCCCCAACCTGCGCTTTTCCATTGATGCTCTCCAAATACTTCAACCGAAAAGAAGTACTGTATCTCAGACGATCTCCGCAACATCCTGACATGCATAGGATGAGGAGTAAGGAGAGGCAGAATGGGGAATGGCAATCTCGCGGAACCGTGGTTACGTGGTACTTTGACCGACGTCCCGCCAGTACTCAGAGCAGTTCTGCACGCACTTGAGCTGGCCCAAGAAGATGTCGAGCGCTGGTGTTTTGGTTTGAGCGCGGAGGAGTTGAATTCGCGTCCGGAGGGGATTGCTTCTGTTTCTTTTCACTTACGGCACATTCCTGGGAGTGTGGACCGCCTGCTCACGTACGCGGAAGGCCGGGCGCTTTCACCCGAGCAACTAGCAGCCCTGAAACATGAGTCGGAACCGGTGACTTCGCCAGAAAATCTGTTCGCCGAATATCGAAGACATCTGACCGAGTCGGCCGAACGAATCCGCAGGTTCGACGCGACGAAAATAGAGGAATCGAGAACTGTCGGGAAGAAACAATTGCCGACGACTGTTGCCGGTCTGCTGGTACACGTGGCCGATCATACCCATCGCCATGTTGGGCAGGCGGTCACTACTGCAAAGATCGTTCTCGCCAGGCGCGTTACTTCGGCGGCGGACTAATGCTCGTGCTGGCCATGCCCATGCTGATGAGGATGAGTGTGAACTAGAGAGCCATGCCGGTGCCTGTGTGCATGAATCAGGTTGGTACGCTCTAGCAAAGGCAAATCTTGAAGAATGTCGGTTGTTGCACCTGACGAAACGATTCGTCCCTGTTCCAGAATGTAGCAATGGTCGGCGATGTCTTCGACCATGTTGAGATCATGAGTCGCGGTGATCACCGTCTTCTTGTCGCTGTAGTTTTGCAGCAAGTCGATGATTTGGCTCTGACTTCGAGGATCAAGACCAGACGTTGGCTCATCAAGCAGAACCACCTGTGGCTCCATCACCAGCACAGAGGCAAGTGCCACTCGCTTCTTTTCACCGCCCGAGAGGCGATGCGGAGCACGGTCTTTCAGGTGAGCTATTCCCATTGACTCTAGTGCTTGCATCACGCGGCGGGGAATCTCATCCTTGCTCAGGCGGAGTTGGAGAGGGCCGAAGGCAACCTCGTCGAAAACCGTTGGATTGAACAACTGAACATCTGCGTTCTGAAAGACGAGACCAACTCTGCTACGAAACACAAAACGGAAAGCATCATCACGGAGCAAAGCCTCGCTGAGGACCGATCCGTTGAAAGACACTGTTCCGGACTCTGCGAAGTACAGGGCGTCGAGTATTCGAAGCAGCGTTGACTTCCCCGAACCATTTGCGCCCAGTAATGCGATGCGCTCTCCTTGGTGGATCTGCAGGGTGACACGGTCAAGAGCGGTGACGCCCTGATCGTAGCGATAGCTCACTTCTCGAAGATCGAAGATCTCAGGCAAACTCGTTCTATCTCCCCAGCCACACAGCAATCGCGCTCAAACTGAGCAGGAATGCAAGGACGGCGTAGTCCTTCCGCTTCATACGGAACTCTGGCATGACCCGCACCTCGCCGTCGTAGCCCCTCGACTGCATGGCCATATAAACATCGTCAGCTACCTGCAATGACCTGTCCATCAGTACCGCTGCGGTATTAACCGCCAATTGGCGACTTTCGCTTCCGCGCAATGAGTTGATGATGCGACTACGTCTGGACTCGAATGTCTCACGCGCTGTCTCAAGCAAGAGAAAAATGTAACGATGTGTCATGCCTAAAACTACGACGACGACTGCAGGCACACGCAACGCCCGCAAGGCCTTCAACAAATGTGTCCAGTACGTGCACAGCACGAGCAGCAAGGATAGCGTTGCGGCGGTTTCAGTGCGAGCGAGAAGAAAGAGTGTGCTGCGTGCTCCCTGTGCCGTGATCCCAAGGTTCAGAATTGGAAAACGATAGATTACCTGGCCGGGAGTCATGAACAGCGCAGGTGCTCCGATGATGGTCGTGAAGATCAGGATCGGGAGCCACACTCGCTTGACTAGAGTGAGCAGTGGCACACGCGAACACATCGCCATCAAAATGGCGAATGCGAAGATGGCCGAGATTATGACAAGACTGCGAGACAGCACGGAAGCCAGGATCAGGCTGAAGAAGCCTACTAGCTTCACGCGCGGGTCCAAGTGCTGAAGCAATCCATCACTCTTTGCGATTTCCTCAGACTCGATAGCGTGCCCTAACGCTCGAACAAGAGCCTCGAGACTACGCTCAATGAAACCTCTAGGCTTCACGGTGCGCACCCGCGCCACGGAACCGGAGAACTCCCCCGAGCGCCATCGTAGCTAACGTCACCAGGCCCACTCCAAACATGCCAGACAGCACGTAGCCGAACGACTCGTGCTTAACCATTGGAGGTGCATAGTCTGGAAACGGAGCGGTCCACACAGACGAGAGTCGCTGCAGGCCCGATGGAACCGTCGCTGGGGGTGCCTGGTTCCCCGAAACCGCCGCGATTTGATTCCGTCCTTCGACGCTCGCGAAGTCCTCAGCCGACCACTCGCCCCACGCGGTTCCGACGGCAAGAACTCCCAAAGGTGTGAGCAGCAGGAGCAACGCTAATCCCGCCACGAGCGGTTTCAACGACCGCCAACCGACCGTACCCGCTTCATTAGCCAATGCAGTAGAAGGCCTTCCGGTCAGGCGATGGGCCAAGAGCGCCGGGCGTGTGCGCTGTAGATAGCCCAAAACACCGGCAGTCAACAAAGCTTCCGCCACGCCCGCGAAGGTCACGTGACCGAGCATCATGGCGGGAATCGTGACGCTGAGGCCATAAGGAGCATAGAGCGGTGTACCGGTTGCATCTCGAAACAGGGCAGGCTGAATTCCGAACTCGATGGCTGTAATGAATGCCGCAACATTGATCGAGGCATAACCGGCAATGGCCGCGGCGACAAAGCGGCGCCTGGAACCAAACGCCGCGCCCGCGCTAATGACGCGGTAAACGCCATAGGCCACGAGTGAACCAATGATGGCTATGTTGAAACAATTCGCCCCGATCGCGGTGATGCCGCCGTCACCGAAAAACACTGCCTGAATGATGAGCGCAACGGATATAGCCAGCATGGACGCCCAAGGTCCCAGAACGATTGCCGATACAGCGACTCCGGTGGCGTGTCCCGTTGTTCCACCGGGTAGAGGCAGGTTGAACATCATGACTACGAAGCTGAATGCGGCCGACAAGGAAAGCAACGGCACCATTCGAGTGTTGAGCAACTTCTTTACACGCTGGAGGGAGACGCACCAAAACGGAGATGCGGCCGCGTAGAGCGCAGCGCATGTAGCGGGACTCAAGTAGCCGTCTGGAATATGCATAGGTTCGGTGCACCTCCAGCGCCGACGCAGGGGCATAGATGCAGGGCCTGTCGTTCGGCAGCGATCCCTAGTGTTGTAACACACTTAACGACAGGAACGCTGCAGACCAGGCTGAGCACGATGAGAGTGCTCGTTCGCGTCCAGGAAAGATCTTTAAGGTGAGGGTTGAACCCCGCAACAGAACAGGTCAATTCGCCAGCGAGTACACGCGGACGTAATCAAAGTAGGCGGAGAATCCCGCCCCAGCCATCGAAACCAGTCCAATCTTTGCCCCAGACCCCAAATTGTGAGTCCAGGCAGCACCTCTTTCCCAGTTGATGCCATCGTGACTAGAGTAGGACGTGTAGATTTCCGTTCCCGAAATACTGCGCTTCACAACACGAAGGTAGGTATCGTCTTCCGGAGAGGCGAGGAACGCACTCCCATATGTGGGATACTCGGCTGATTTTGGTGTCATCTGTTTTCCGAATTCGATCTGCCGAGTGTTGTTGATGGCGACACTTACCAGTTTCAAATAGTTGGAGTCATCTTTGTAGAGCACGAGTCCAGCTTGGGCGAAGTTGAAAGAGCCTGAGCGCGGCACGTTGGTCGAAAACTTCAACTCGACCATGTAATCGCTCGACGGTGCGGATTCACCCAGAATCGATGCATCGGCCCGGTTGACGTAGAGAAATCCGGCTTCCGTATTAAATCGCAAAACTCCGTTTTCAAGGCCGTACCTCGTCGGCTGCGGGGGGCGAATCCACGACCACTGCGCGCCGAGTACGTCGGAGTTGAATTCGTCGCTCAAACTGCCAAGCAGTGCTCCCGGTGCGTCAATCAGGGCCGGCTGAACGGTGATTCCGGGCTGCGAGTTCGCAGCAAATGCGGGTGCGGCCTGCAGAAAGTCAGAGGGACCGGCACCGCCTCTCACCCGAGGCCAGCCGTCGATCCAATCGATACGGTCAAGCATGGGGGGCCGCCGAGTCCAACTACCCGCGAAGTAAGGCTTGTTGGCATCCACGGCGTGATAAATCATCCAGTCCTGCCCTGCAGCATCGGTCGCTACGGCATTGTGCCCCGGTCCGATCCAACGATCTCCATTCATCGCCAAGACCGTCGTTCCACCAACTCGCGGTTCGAGGAGCGTGTGACCGTCGCGATCGACGTAGGGACCCAGGATATTTGTAGCTCTGGCTGCGAATACTCCGTATCCCGAGAGTGGCCCGTTGCAGCAAGATCCTGACGAGACCAGCAGGTAAAAGTACCCGTTCCGCTTGATGATGTAAGGAGCCTCGTAGCGGTCGCTGGTGGCTATCTTAACTTCGGTCGAAGAGTAAGAAGACAACCCGTCGGATGAAAGCAGGCGCGCGGAGATGCCACCCCAGAACGTTCCGAAAAAGATGTAGCGCTGCCCGCCGTCTTCTACGACGTTGGAGTCTATGGTCCAGTTGTTCACTCCGCAGCACGCCGAGAATGAGGGCTCCACAACGGGGGTGGAGGATGCCCGCCACGGCCCGACCGGAGAGTCGCTGGTCGCGACGAAGATTGCGCTGCCGCCGACGCCGTAGTTCGTGTCCGAAACCGTGTAATAGAGGTAGTACTTGCCGTTGAAGTACTGAATGTCGGGGGCCCAAAGCCATCCGCTGGAGGTGACCCAGTCTGGCCTTCGCTTGAACACGTCGCCAACATAGGCCCAATTCACCAGATCCTTCGATATGGAGATCGTGATGAAGTGAACGCCGCCGCCATCGGAGAAACGGTCATTCGTGCAGTACAGATACCAATGGTCGTCGCCTTGCGATTGGCCACGGATGATGGACGGATCAGGGCAACTTTCTACTGTGCCTCCACTGGGTACAGTAATTCGAAGCGGATTCGTGTACTGGGTCGCGAGCGTGGATGTGGTCTGCGGCAGAGCGGAGTAGCTCGGCATACCCCCACCACACCCCAGCAGCAATGAGGCACAAAGTAGCGCAACGAAGACACGCATGGCAGCGTGAACATCGTAAGTTGCTGCTTCACCATTTGTTCCCCTGTGAAAAGACTAAGTTCGCGAAGAAAACTTACCTACCCGGCGGAGTCTCCAAGGTTGTGCCACTTCACTGAGCGTCCGCGACTGAGCGTCCGCGCATAAAGTTCGATTTTGGCCCAGGCTCAAATCACAGACTCGCATTGCGAAATACAAATGTCGTCCAGCAACTCACGCGCGGAATTCATAAGTTGTTGCGCGCACTGAGCATTTTCCGCATCTCTGGACAGTACGCAACAGCGGCACGTCTTGGCGCATCCTCACTAAGCTGCGGGCCTGCATCGTAGGCGTGAGGCGGCACGAACCGCTAGCACCGCGTCGTAATCAGGAACACAACCTCGGCCCTGGGCACTTGAATGCGAGAAGTCTGTCTCTTAGTCGTCGGCCTATTCGTTGGAGATCTGCTGTACTTCTTTCGGCTGGGCAGAAGAATCGAAGTCTGGTTCACCGCCGTGGCCAACCGACGGACTCTCGCAGTTGTGATCTGTGCGGCTGCTTCCATGCTGCCCAGGCTTGCGGCAGTCGAATGGCTCCGGCCTCCTGAGCCGATCATCCCTGATGAATTCAGTTTTGTTCTCGGGGCTCAGACTTTCGCGCTCGGCAGGATTACGAACCCGGTCCATCCCTTTTGGCAGCACTTCGAAAGCTTTCATATCAATCTGGTTCCCTCTTACCAAACGATGTACCCGCCCGCTCCCAGCCTGTTTTTGACGATAGGTGTGGTGCTGGCGAACCACCCGTGGTGGGGAGTGTGGTTGAGTTGCGGGTTGATGTGCGGGGCCATCTGTTGGGCGTTGCAGCCACTTATCAGGCCGAAATACGCGTTGCTGGCAGGAATGTATTGCGGACTGAAGTATGGCATGTTCACGCAATATGGGGACTCGTACTGGGGAGGCTCTGTCTCGGCGCTTGGCGCGGCGATCACCCTTGGCGCGTACGCTCGGCTAGTTCGAACGAATCGGCCGGCCTATATTGCCGTGCTTGCAGTCGGAGTTGCCTTACTGGCGAACAGCCGTCCGTTCGAAGGTTTTCTTTTCGCCGTACCAGTGGCGACAGCGCTGCTGGTCTGGATTCACCGTACACGTTCTTACATCCGTGTGCTGCTCCCGACAGCAGCGCTGGTAGGCATAGTCGCTGCTGCAACCGGATACTACAACTACCGGAGTACCGGCAGCCCGACGCTTATGCCGTACATTGCGAACTACCACCAGTACCACTTTGTGCGCCCATTTATCGGCACGGGAATGAGCGAGGAGCCGAAATACCGCCATTACCAGATGGCGAAGTTGTTCGAGACCTGGGAAGGGCGTCCTGGAGAGCTTTCGCGGACTCGTGAAGGCATCGAGTTTCTCACGCAAAACAAGTACAAGTTCTATTACGTCGAGCACTTTGCGCCTCTGATGATCCTTGCACTCACGGGACTCGGCTACGCGCTCTGGTCCCGCAGGCATAACATCCTTACTTCAACTTTCCTACTCGTCTGGCTCGGACTGTTCGCGGTCGTTTGGTGGCCGTTGAGTTCCTACCCCGCTCCCCTGTTGGTGAGTTTTCTGGGCCTGGCATTTCTTGGAATCAGGTACTTGCGTGCGCTGCGCCTGCGCGGGCACAAGCCGGGATACTACTGGGCACGTGGACTCGTCCTTGTTCTGCTGATCGCGTCACTCATGAGCTATCACGAACGATTCCAGCTCGGGAAACGCTTGCAGTGGAGTTTCCCAGCTCCATGGAACATCGAACGACAACGAATCATTCATCACCTGCAAAACTCCGGTGGCAACCACCTGCTCATCGTCAAGTATTCGCGGGGACTGCACGTTCCGCATCAAGAATGGGTCTACAACGCACCCGACATAGATAGCCAGAGAGTCGTGTTCGCACAATCACTAGGGAGTCCTGCAGACTGCCGCCTTATGGCCTATTTCTCGCAGCGGAAGATCTGGTACCTGTACCCCGACGGGGCACCATGGCCACAACTTGTGCCCGTCGATGCGTCATCCGTTGACTGCAACGAAAAGCAATCACCTCCTCTGCATCTTGCACTGGTCAGGAAATGAGTAGACAAAGACGCGCGATCATTATCGGGGCCGGTCCTGCTGGGTTGACCGCTGCCTATGAGTTGCTCACCCGTAGCGATGTACATCCCATCGTGCTCGAGAAAAGCAGTTACATGGGAGGAATTTCGCGAACCGTTCAGTACAAGGGAAACCGCATCGATATCGGCGGTCACCGATTCTTTTCAAAAAGCGATCGCGTCATGAATTGGTGGCTATCACACCTCCCAATGGAGTCACATCCGGGAGCAAACAACGTAATCACCTATCACAACCAGTCTCGTACGCTTAACGGCCTGCACGGGCGGCCAGGGAACGGCAACGGGAACAGACTGGAGGAGAGGGTTTCTTCAAGCGCCGACAAGGTAATGCTGGTACGCAACAGGAAATCCCGGATTTACTTTCTTCGAAGGTTTTTCGAGTACCCCATATCGTTGTCGCCGGCAACCCTGAGGAATTTGGGACTGTGGCGCACGTTCCGGATCGGTGTCAGCTATTTGCGCCGCGCGATCTTTCCGCTCAAACAGGTGATTAACTTAGAGCAGTTTTTCATCAACCGCTTCGGCGAAGAACTCTATCGAACCTTCTTCAAGTCCTACACCGAAAAGGTCTGGGGAGTTCCTTGTGAGGAGATCGATGCGGCGTGGGGCGAGCAACGGATCAAGAAGCTTTCCATCGGAAAGACAATCCTCCATGCTGTGCAGAAGATGTTCAAGCGCTCGGGAGATGTTGCGCAGAAAGAGACCGAGACCTCACTGATCGAGCGATTCTTATATCCGAAGTTCGGTCCGGGTCAGATGTGGGAAGAGGTCGCGCATAAAGTTACAGCTCTCGGCGGCGAGATACACACGGACGTGTCAGCAGAAAAACTGGTTACCGATGGGCGCACACTCCAGGCAGTGGTGTGCCGCGACAAGAATGGCCAAGCACGGGAGTTCCATGGTGACTTTTTCTTCAGCACCATGCCGATAAAGGAACTCGTACGATCTCTCGATTGCGAAGTACCGGACGAGATACGCGCGATCAGCGACGGTCTTCAGTACAGGGATTTCATTACAGTCGGCCTCTTACTGGATGAACTGAAGATTAAAGAGGAAAGTGCCAACGGGGACGGCAAGCGACTGATTGCTGATAACTGGATATACATCCAGGAACCCGAGGTCCTCGCCGGCCGGCTACAGATATTCAATAACTGGAGCCCAGGGATGGTCGCCGATCCGAACAAGATTTGGGTCGGAGTTGAGTACTTCTGCAATGAGGGAGACGAGCTCTGGAACCGCTCAGATCAAGAACTCGGTGAACTCGCACGCGAGGAACTCGATCGGATCAGCATCATAGAGCGATCGAAGGTGCTGGACAGCACCGTATTACGAATGCCGAAAAGCTATCCGGCATACTTCGGCACATACCAGCAATTCCCGCAGCTTCAGGCGTACATCGACACTTTCGAGAACCTGTTCTTGCTCGGTCGAAATGGCATGCACAAGTACAACAACCAGGACCACTCGATGCTGACCGCGATGACTGCCGTGGACAACATCGTGGAAGGCCGTGTCGATAAGGCTAACATCTGGGCCGTCAACACCGAGATGGAGTACCACGAAACGACTTCAGAAGAACGTGAACGCACGGCAACTGAGGGCAGCAGAGTTCCGCTGGGCCGCACAGCATAGTTTTACGAAGAAGTAATCACCCCGGAGGTGATGAGTGATTCAATTTGCCAATCGCCAAGAACGGACGTGGCTAACTTACCTCACCGTCGCGATCGTTTCCTTCGCTGGATTGACTTTCGAACTGGTTCAGACGCGCGTATTGTCCCACATCTTCTGGAATCACGTCGTGTACCTGGCGATCTCGATCGCGCTGCTTGGGTTCGGCATCAGCGGCACTGTGGTGATTCTGCTGAAACGCAGGGAGCTTCCGACTGCCCAGTTGGTCGCACTGTGTACGGCGCTGATGAGTTTCAGCATGCTCGCGAGCGTGTTTGTGATTTCGCTCCTGCTGCCTGCCGTGGCATCGGCCTCACCGGCTGCGAAGCTGATGATCTGCTATCTGATTTCGGTGCCCCCGTTCATCTTCGCCGGCGCTGCCATTTCCCTGATCCTCGCCTACAGTCCACAAGGTACGGGCAAGCTGTATTTCTGCGATCTCATCGCCGCCGGTGTGGCATGTGCGATTTTTTTCAAACTACTCCCTGGCGTCGGCGCGGTACAAGCAACAGCAATCATGAGCTTACTGGTCGCGGGCTGCGCTCTTGCCTGGGCGTGGGTGATCGGCGTCGGATCCAGAAAGAGCTACACAGCTGTTGCGGCAGTCGCGATTGTCGCGTCGATCGTCACTGGCGCCTTCAGTCGTCGATTCGACTACCGCCCCGAACCTTACAAAGAGATGGGCGACATGATGGCCAAGGGGGCGCAAATTGAGCGCACCCAATGGACCACGCTCGCTCGCATTGACGTCGTTAGCGGCGCTAATAATGGTCAGGTCCTAAACTACAGCGAGCATCCAGAAGGCTCTTACAAGATCATCACTCAGGACGGCTCGGCGCACACGCGACTGCTGTCGGGAAGGGCCATTCACGACATCTTTGATCGGGTGAAGAGCGGAAAGCCGGTGCATCCTTCCAACCTGCCTTACACGGTCCTGCACAATCCTGACGTCGCCATAATCGGCACCGGCGGAGGCATCGATGTGGCGTATGCTCTTGCTAACAATGCTAATTCGGTTCTTGCTGTAGAACTGAACCCGTACACGTACTCGCTGCCGACTCGCAGATATGCGGAGTACACCGACAACTTCTTCTCGGACCCGCGTATCCGGGCAATTAACGCCGAAGGCAGGAATGCCATCAGATCGACCGACAAGAAGTTCGATCTAATCCAGATCATTGCGATTGACACGTTTGCAGCGTTGAATGCCGGTGCCTACGTCCTGAGCGAGAATTATCTCTATACTGTCGAGGCCTTCCAGGACTTCATCACTCACCTGAAACCGGGCGGCGTCGTCGCGATGTACCGCTGGAATTCGTTTCCGCCAAGAGAAACGCTGCGTCTGAGCGTTCTTGCCTCCCAGGCATTTCGGAACTTAGGCGTTCGCAATGTCAGTGACCGCATCATGGTCATCGGAGACCAGGACTGGGCTCTAACCGTTGTCAAGAACGGCAGCTTTACCCAGCAGGAGACGGAGCGCCTCGGAGCGGAAGCAGCAAGGGTTGGGCGCGAAGTGTTCTATTGGCCCAAGGTGCGCAGCGCATCGGATCAGGCGGCATTCGAGGAGGCGTATTACGGAAGCCAGCGTGATAGTCGTGTGGTCCAGACGGCGGGCATCTTCAACTCGCTTTTGAGTGCCTACGACTCGGGAAACGAAGCGCAATTTTTCCGGAACTACCGCTATAAAGTTACACCGACTACCGATGACTCACCGTTCTTCTTCGAAAGTTCGTCGTTGGCGGACCTCGACAACTGGAGCTTGGATACACTCCGCGGCAGTAGCGTCCAGAGCACGCTTATGCAGATCCTCATCGCATCCACCATTGCGATGTTGTGCGCGATTTTCGTTCCGCTGATGATGTTCCACCGCGAGGGGATGCGGGTTTCAGGAGCGCGCGGTTACACCGTGTATTTCTCAGCGCTCGGGTTCGGGTTCATGTTGGTGGAAATCGCGCTTATGCAGAAGAGCGTGTTGGTGCTCGGGAATCCGATGTACTCGATTCCAGCGGTGCTCAGCAGCATTCTCCTGAGCGCCGGCGTCGGCAGCGCTGTGACCAGCCGCTGGCACGCGAGTTTCAGCCGAAAAATAGCGTTCGCCACGATCCTGCTGGTGATTTCCATTGCTGGCTTTATGTTTGGCTTCACAGCGGCAGCCGAGAAGCTCTTGCAGTACGGATTCGCGGTTCGCGCGACGGCCGTCGTAGTGGCTATCCTTCCGATCGGCTTCGCACTGGGATTTTTCTTCCCGTCCGGTTTGCAGTTCGTTCGGGACAGGGCTCGGGTTTTCGTACCGTGGGCGTGGGGGATCAACGGATGCGCGTCTGTTTACGGCAGCTTGGTCGCAACCGTTGCGGCAATGTGGCAGGGATTCAATGTAGTGCTAGCGATAGGCATCGCCACCTACTTGGTCGCCCTGATAGCCGGACTTAGCAGCGCGCGAGTCTCGGAGCGAGCCGAAGTAATCGAGGCTCCTGTGCTGCGCACTCTTAAGGAAACTGCGTAGCGCACTGACCCCGTTACACAGCATTTAGTCTTCCTCACCTCGACTCCAGTCGAGGTGGGGAATTTCTTTAGCAGCTCATGTTTGCGCACAGGTTCGCTGGCCGCGTTCGGCACGACGATTAGACGAACTGCGACTAAACTGCTTGGCCAGCGCAGTAGCCTGATGCCCAGGCCCACTGGAAGTTGAAGCCACCAAGTTGGCCTGTAACGTCCACAACTTCACCTATGAAGAAAAGGCCTGGTACCTTGCGACTCTCCATGGTCTTCGCCGACAGTTCGTTCGTATCGATGCCGCCTGCCGTGACCTCTGCCTTTTCGTAGCCCTCGGTTCCGTCCGGCATCACGTTCCAGTGATGCAGCCGAGATTCGAGTTCGCTTAAGCCCTGATTAGTCCACTTGGAAGGAGCATTCATTTCGAGCCATCGTTCTGCGAAGCGGTTTGGTAGAACGGTCCTAAGGACTGCTTTCGCGGTACTGAGATCGCGACGGCTTCTCGGGTCGCGCAGAGCGGCGGTGACGTCCTTCCCAGGCGCGAGATCGATTGTGATCGGATCAGAGCCGTTCCAATAAGATGAAATTTGCAGAATAGCGGGTCCGCTCAGCCCTCGATGCGTGATCAACATCTTCTCTCGAAAGCGCTGATGGTCTGCTGAGGCAATTACTTCGGCAGACACACCAGACAGATCACAGTAACGCTCGCGGTCGTCACGATTGAAGGTCAGTGGGACGAGCGCCGGCCGCGGCTCTCTCACCGCCAGGCCGAACTGCCGGGCCAGTTGGTACCCGAATCCGGTGGCGCCTATCTTCGGAATGGATAGACCGCCGGTTGCCACAACCAATGCGGGAGTCTTAAGTTCTCCCTGATCGGTTTGCAGTGTGAACTCCGAGCTGTGGCGCACCTGGGTCACTTGCGTACCGGCCACGATCCGGACACCGGCGACCTGGCATTCCCGCTCCAGCATGTTGAGAATTTCACCCGCAGAACCGTCGCAGAAGAGCTGTCCGAGCGTCTTCTCGTGATATCGAATTTTGTGCTTCTCAATCAGCTCAACGAAGTCTGAAGGAGTGTATCGGGCCAGCGCTGATTTGCAGAAGTGCGGATTCGCGGAGACGAAGTTCTCCGGCCGACAATGAATGTTGGTGAAGTTGCAGCGCCCGCCACCCGAGATGAGAATCTTTCTGCCAATCCTGGCGGAATGATCGAGCACGGCGACGCGGCGCCCCCGCTTCCCGGCCTCAATAGCGCACAGAAGGCCTGCGGCCCCGGCTCCAATTACGATGACGTCAAAGACCTCTGTCACAAGTCGAGTAACCACGGAGAGTTTTGCTCTGTATTTCTCCCCCGATTGTACGCGCATCGGACAATGGTCCCTTCCGAAACGATGCGTGGCAACAAGAATCAAAGTCTCGACCACAAACTTAGTAGCGCATGCCAATCGCCTCGCGCAGAACGAACTACGGACGACTGCTGCTCCTGATCGCAGTCGCGTTGGTGCTCGCATTCCTCATCGGAGCGCTGCTGCTGCTCAGATGGCGACGCCCGAGTGCACCGACGCCTCCGCTGCATGAACAAGCCGTGCTGGTATCAGCACCAACGCTGTGGTGTGCACGCGACGTACACTCGTGTTCACAAGCCGGAGTGAGCTTCCGCACAGCGAGTCCAGCTTCGGCTCAGCTAGGTTGATTCTGCGATCGCCTGGAGATCAGTTCCGACAGGCAGCTTTATCGTCGCGACTCCTCAAACGAGGCTGAGCATGGACTTCTTCGAGACCGTCGAGCGAAGGCAATCGGTTCGCGCTTTCGCGTCAACCCCACTACCTGAGCAACAGTTGCAGGCGATACTTGAAGCTACGAACCGGGCCCCCTCGGCGGGAAACTTCCAGTCCTTCCAAATTTATCGCGTCGACGATCATGAAAAGCGGGTCGCGCTGACGGCTGCCACTTTCGGGCAGAACTTTGTCGTGCAAGCCCCGGTATCGCTGGTGTTTTGCGCTGATCCGTCGCGCTGCGAGTACGAACCCGGTGACCTTTATGCTCTTGAGGATGCGACGATAGCTTGCACGTTCGCCATGCTGGCCGCGACGGCTGTTGGCTTGTCCACCTGCTGGATCGGCGCATTCAAGCCAGAATCCGTTGCAGAAGTGATCGGCGCACCGAACGGGCAAACGCCGGTGGCGATCCTGCCGATTGGGTACGCGGCTGAGACCCCCGAGCGCACTTCGCGCCGACAACTTTCGGACCTGATTCGAACGGTTTAGCGACGCCGAACCGATTCGCGAACTTGTTGTGAGCTCCCGGTTTGTAGGATAATCCGCGCGCAAGCTGCGCACGTCGAGCGCTGTCCGGGCGTTCTGCCCCGCCTTGTGTTCGTTCGGCATGGTGCAAGCAGCAAGCGAGGGGTCTAGCGGATGCGGAATTTGGCTGCCGGTGAAAGACACCGTGTAGAGATCGTGCTGGCGACTGCTCGGGTTCTGCTCGCCGGGACCGTTTTTGCAGTCATCACAATCGACCCCACAGAGCCAAGCTGGGCTCCGCCGCTCGCATACCGGTTCCTGTTCTGGTACCTGTGCTATAGTGTCGCACTTCTGCTGCTGCTTCGGACCCGTTCCGCGCATACCCGTACCTTTCTCTACGCAGTACAGGTTGTCGATATCGCCTGGCCAACAGTGATCAGTTTGTTCACGGAAGGCCCAAATCCTCCGTTCTTCCTGTTCTACGTCTTTGTCCTGTTTGCAGCTGCCTACCGCTGGGGCATGCGGGAGACGCTCGCAACCACCTTCATGTTGATGATTGCGTTGGTGGTTCAGGCCAGCGTAGCGAGGTCAACACCCCTTTCCGAGCTTCGTTATGAACCATTCGAGCCTGTGCGAGTATGGAGCAGAGCCGGCTACCTGCTGATCATCGGTCTGCTGGCAGGCTACCTTGGGGAACAGCAACGCCATTCGCGCGATGACACCGCAGCTATCGCACGCCTGATCGGGTGTGTTCGCCTGCAGGACGGCTTCAAGGTAACGGTATCAGCGCTGCTCGACGAGACAATGAGGATTTTCAGGGCGCAGCGAATCGTGCTGATCTCCACTGACCGGCTAAGTGGGCGCTCGTTCCTCTGGGACGCGGTGCGCCCAAGTCCTCGCGCATCCCTGAAGGTCTCTTCCCGAGAACTGACACCGCACGAACGCGTCAATTACACCTTCAGCTTGCCTTCCTCCGTCGTGCGCGCTGTCAGGCGCGGCAAATCACGCGTGAAGTTGCAGATCTTGACGGGAGCCCGCGACCGCCTTGTTGGGACTCCCGGCGACATACCTCCCAACTTTGTCGAAGCTTTCCCGTTCTCGCGCGCGGTGATCTTTGACTTCGCCCTTGGAGACGAAACCTCCAGCCGGGCATTCCTGCTCGACAACAGGTTCGGCTGGCGCGGCGGGCGTGCACTGCGGTTTCTTCATCGTGCAATTCATGAAGTCGGACCAGCAATTCACAACATCTATTTGTTACGGCGTCTGCGCCGCGAGGCCCGAGCGGTAGAACGCGCACGTATGGCCCGTGATCTTCACGACGGAGTTGTCCAGTCGCTCTTCGGAATTGAAATGCGACTGCACCTGCTTCGAAAGCAGACTTCCGCTCAGCCAGCCGTCTCAGGAGAGCTATTGAACATCCAGCACCTCGTGCATAACGAGTTCTTGAATCTTCGAGAACTTGTGCAGGAAGTGCGGGCACTCGACGTTACGCCCGAGCGTCTTCTAGATTTCCTGGCTGAGACGGTCGAGAAGTTTGGCCGGGAAACTGGGATTGAAGCGCAGTTCGTGTGTGAAACCGATCACGTTGATTTGCCTCCGCGACACTGCCGTGAGATAGCGCGAATCGTTCACGAAGGTCTTGTCAATGTCCGCAAACACAGCGGTGCGCGTAACGTGATTGTACGGCTGAATTCGCAGCGAGATGATCTCCACCTTGTGATCGAGGACAACGGCGACGGATTCGATTTCTCCGGCACACTCGATTTGGACGATCTGGACCGTACGCGTAAGGGGCCACTGGTTATAAAAGAGCGGGTTCGCTCGATGGCCGGAAGCCTGAAGATTGACTCGACACCCGGACGCGGCTCGCGTCTCGAAATCACCCTGGCAAAGGAAGCGTATGAACCTCATGCAGCCACTGCATCCTGAGCAGATCAGCATCGTGATCGCTGACGACCATGCCATCGTGCGTGACGGTCTCAAACGGCTACTCCACGAGGAACCCGATTTCGTCGTGATCGCCGAGGCTCATGACGGCGAACAGGCCTTGGCCATGACGCGCGAATTGCGCCCGGCAATCCTGCTCCTGGACGTCGCCATGCCGGTCCTGGATGGAATTGAAGTATTGCGCCACTTGGCGGAAATGGCTGTCCCGACCCGCATCATTCTGCTGACCGCCGCGATCACGCGCGCTCAGATCCGCACCGCCCTCGAACTGGGTGCACGCGGCGTGATAATGAAGACTTCAGCAATCGACACCCTCGTCAAAAGCATTCGCTGCGTGCTAGCCGGAGAGTTCTGGGTAGATCGCTCCACTCTCGTGGACATGGTGCGCCCGGCAAGGGAGGAATCTCCGGCAGCCGATCTGACTCCGCGCGAAATGGAACTAGTGGAAGAGATAGCTTCCGGCAGTTGCAACCGCGACATCGCTGAGAAGTTCGCAATCAGCGAAAAGACTGTCAAGCGGCACCTCGTCAACATCTTCGATAAACTCGGCGTGTCGAGCCGGCTCGAACTGGCGGTGTTCGCGATGCATCAAGGTATCGTCAAGCCGAAGCCCAACGATGCTATTCGCGAAAAACGAAGATAAGAAGGCAAATTGGGCATTGCCAAACCCACCGCCCACCCGTACCCGGCATTGGCAAAACTTGCATCAATCAGTTCCTTACGGATGCGGGCAGAGCAATGCAAACACCTGACCTGAACGTCCCGATGGCCGAAGTTTACGTCATCGGTTCCGGCCCAAACGGACTATCTGCTGCCATCGTTGCTGCAAGCGCAGGTGCAAGGGTGGTGGTTATCGAAGGCGCAGGCGAGATAGGCGGTGGTACCCGTTCTGCTCATCTGACGCTGCCGGGGTTCGTCCACGACATCTGTTCCGCGGTCCACCCGCTCGCGGTCGGATCACCGTTCTTCAGTACGCTTCCGTTGGCTCAACACGGTCTGGAATGGGTTCATCCGGAGGCACCACTCGCCCACCCTATGGATGACGGCACGGCAGTTCTGCTTGAACGATCCATAAATGAGACGGCTCTCGGCCTGGGACCGGATGCGCGGGCTTACCGCACGCTCATGACGCCGCTGGTCGAAAACTGGGCGAACTTGTCGCGGGAGGTTCTTGCGCCCCTCCGACTGACTAGACGTCCGGTGATGTTGGGTCGCTTCGGCCTGCAAGCGCTGCGCCCTGCGCGGGCGCTCGCTGAATCGATCTTCTCCGGACGAAGGGCACGCGCGCTGTTCGCCGGAATCGCTGCGCATTCTATGCTGCCGCTGGAAAAAGTTGGGACATCGGGCTTCGGACTCGTGCTCGCGGCCGCGGGCCATGCCGTGGGCTGGCCCGTGCCGCGCGGCGGCGCGCAGCGGATCGCGGACGTTCTCGCGAGGCATCTGGCGTCCCTTGGTGGGCAAGTCGTCACGTCCACTCCTGTTGCGTCACTTGAACAGTTGCCGCCCAGTCGGGTCATCCTCTGCGACTTCGGTCCGTACCAGTTGGCTAACGTAGCCGGGAGTAGGCTTCCGCGACGCTTTCTCGAGGTGCTGCGGCGTTACCGTTACGGTGCCGCCGCGTTCAAAGTGGATTATGCCCTGCGTGAACCCATACCGTGGAAAGCGCCTGAATGCGCACGAGCCGGAACCATTCATTTGGGCGGCTCTCTCGAGGAGATCGCAGCAGCTGAACGCGCGGTCTGGTTCGGCAGGTGCCCCGAGCGCCCTTTGGTTTTGGTTTCGGAGGCGACGCGGTTCGATGCATCGCGCGCTCCGAAGGGGAGGCACATTGCCTGGACGTACTGCCACGTGCCTCACGGATCCTCAGTCGACATGCTCTCCCGCCTTGAAGCACAGATCGAGCGCTTTGCGCCCGGATTTCGCGACGTTGTTCTCGAACGTTCAATCATGAATCCTGAAGCATTCGAGCGCCACAACCCGAACCTGATTGGGGGGGACATTAACGGCGGCGCTGCCGATTTGTTTCAACTGTTCACGCGTCCGACTGCTCGCCTCTATGGCACTCCGGTGGAGGGCTTATACCTTTGCTCTGCGTCAACGCCCCCGGGCGGAGGCGTACACGGGATGTGCGGTTATTACGCCACACAGCTCGCGATGCGTCAGGTATTCGGACGTCGAATCACATTGCCGTCTTGACGGTGCTGGTTGCGGCCGGCTGAGGTTGGCTCCTGCCCCAACCAGGCTCCGCCCCCATTGACATCTGCCAACCAGGGTCCGGCATCAGAGCGATCATCCGCGATTAGGCACGTGCAGGAGACAAACGGCGCATGGACCGCAAGGATGACCGGGATTTCCGTCCCCCTGATCAGAGGAACGTCAGCCACAAGGATGACGAGCAGCGGTTCCGTGAGCATTACGATGCCCGGGATGCAGGAATGCCCATCAACCGAGATCGCTCGGAACGGTATCAAGACCGCGACCTCACGCGCGAGGCCACGGAGCCTCGGCGGCAGGAGTACGAGGCGCGCAGAGAAGGTCGCGACGTGCATATCGAGCGCGACGAACCGCCCCGTCAGGGCGGCAGGTTCGACAACATGGATCGATGGCAGCCTGGAATGAGATCCGACTACTCACCCCAGCAGGATTGGCGGCGGCAGGAGTTCGGCGTCGGACCGGAATACGGCCCCGATTACGCGTTTCGTGATTTCGGACGCGCCGACTCCATTCGGGATAAGTGGGTTCACGACCTTCGCGAGCGACATCCGGAGCGGGATCGCAACTCCTGGACCTCGGAGCCGTACTACTCGGATTACGGGAGATCAGAGCGGGAACATTCTGGCGAACGCCCGACGAGCCGGCATGGACGTTTCACAGGCGTCGGTCCGAAGGGATATAAGCGCTCCGACGAGAGAATCCGAGAAGACGTCTGCGAACGCCTTATGCAGCATCCGGATGTGGATGCCTCCGACATCGAGGTTGCAGTCGAGCACGGCGAAGTCAGGCTTTCCGGCACGGTCCCGGATCGTGGGATGAAACGGCTGTCTGAAGACGCCATCTCGGAAATCCCGGGAGTGCAGGATGTTGACAACGGTCTGCGTATTCGACGCGAGCAGCCGGGCTCAGCTCCCGAACGAGCTGCATAAAGGGAGAGGCACCGCATCTGCGCGACTTTGCTGTCTCGTCCCAAAGAAAAAGTGAAAGATGTTTTTCTCATCTGTTCCGTTTTGTATCCTCCTATCTCCTTCTCACGCATTCGACTTGCCGGGTACGCAGGGGACAAAAATAGGCTTCGCTCGTCCTGTTGCTAGCTGCACAGAGCCCACGGCCTGCTTATCGCGTATCGCTACCAGAGCTCGGATGCAACCGCGACAATTTATTTGCTTGACTCAATCAAACAATGTGCTATCGTTCTGCCATGGCGACAAGAGGTTCAAGTGACGCGGTGATTTGGTGGGCGCAACTGGAACGGCTTTCACGGGTACTGGGGCGGGTGGGGCCAGATGAAGTCTGTTGCGGCGGACTGACTCCCAGGCAAACGGCCATTCTGAAGACCCTGGTTGCGAGCGAAGGCTCTCGGCTTTCGGACCTTGCGCAACAATCCGGGATCACGCCCAGCGCTATGACCAGAGTTCTGGAGAAGCTCGAATTTCATGGACTGGTGGAGCGGGTTCGCGGAGCGCAAGTTGATGGTCGGGCGGCGATGGTGCGCATCACTGCGCAGGGCCGAAGAGTTCGCGAGGATCTGGACAAACTCATGCTCGAGCGAGCGACCAGCATTCTCTCGGCTGTTCCTGACAGCGAGCGCGGGAACGTGATCCGAGCACTCAGAATCATCTGCGACGCACTAGAAAAGACCGGATGCTGCGGCCCCGCCGCCTCAGCGAAACTCTTCTCGATCGAGACGAACTGATTAGGAAAGGAACAGATCATGGCAGTGAAATCGGAAGAACTCAAGCAGGCAGTGCAGGAACGGTATGCGGCCATTGCACGTGGCGAGCGCTCAGGCTGCGGCTGCGGAACCACAACGAACGAATACGCTTCGGCGATTGGCTACTCGCCTGAAGACCTGGCGATCGCAGGCCAGGCGAACCTTGGCCTGGGTTGCGGCAATCCACTGGCCCTGGCCGACATTCAGCCGGGAACGACCGTTCTCGATTTAGGCAGCGGCGCCGGGTTCGACGCGTTCCTCGCCTGGCGGCGTGTCGGTCCTGCCGGGCGCGTCATCGGCGTGGACATGACTGACGACATGCTCGCCCAAGCACGCAAGAATGCTGAAACACTCGGTGCCTCCAATGTCGAGTTCCGTAAAGGCTTCATCGAGAAGCTACCCATCGAAGACGCCTCGGTGGACTTCGTGATCAGCAACTGCGTGATTAACTTGAGCACCGACAAGCCTGCCGTTTTCCGCGAGATATTCCGCGTGCTCAAGCCCGGCGGCCGCTTCGCGGTGAGCGACATCGTCCTGCTCGCGCCGTTGCCGGAGGAGATTGCGTCGGACGTCATCGCCTACACGGGCTGTGTGGCTGGAGCCAACTTCATGAACGAGTACGTAACGTTCGCGCTCGACGCAGGCCTCGCAGACCTGTCGATCCCGCAGATCACACGCGGCAAGGATCTGTCCACCATTCTTGCGCCCGATTCGATCGGCGGCAGCAAAACTTGCTGCGGAGGGTCGCTGGCCGACGAGGCCGAGCGCGCGCTCGCTTCTATCAAGCTCAGCGGGCGCAAACCACAGGCCTGACAACTCAAACTGGGGCCGCACCCTTCCATTCAGCGCCGGGGGTGCCGCAGGCGGCCCGCGCCGTCGTCTCCGTAAACTTAATGGCAGCAAGCGTAGTATCGCGAAATCTCAGTCTTTGCACTTAGGACCGGCTCGCTGCCGGTCCTTTTTCGCGTTCGCAGCGTCCGTTCTGTGACGTTTTCCGTTTGACATCACGCCTTTCCGAACTGAACATTTATTTTTAGCAACTTACAAAAACTGGCATCGGTCTGGGCCGCTTTCCAATCGGGCCAGGCCGAGATCACCAAAATCGATAAAAACGAAAAGGTTGCAAATTAAATGGACAACAAAAAGGCTCGCTATAACCGGTTCCTTCTGCTCGTAGCAGGATTGGGTGGTTTGTTGTATGGCGTGGATGTGGGCATTATCGCCGGTGCATATCCTTATCTGGAGGCGACGTCCAAGTTGAATGCGGGCCAACTGTCCATGGTCGTGGCGGCGGTTCTTCTCGGCAGCGTCATCTCAACGCTTTTTGCAGGCGCGCTGGCAGACTGGATGGGGCGCAAGCAACTGATGGCAATTAGCGGACTCCTGTTCGTCATCAGTATCCCTGTCATTGCGCTTTCGCACAGTTATGAGGCACTCATTCTGGGCCGCCTGCTGCAGGGCATCAGCGCCGGTCTGATTGGTGTCGTGGTTCCTCTTTATCTGGCGGAATGTTTGATGGCTTCGAGCCGCGGCAAGGGGACCGGCATTTTTCAATGGCTTCTGACGCTGGGCATTGTGGCGGCTGCCCTCGTCGGCATGTATTTCAGCTATCGCGTGGAAGAAGTAGCGAAGTTGAGTCCGGAACGGCTCTTCGCCTTCAAAGACTCGGCTTGGCGAGGTATTTTTTGGGTGTCGCTGCCTCCGGGGATTTTGTTCGTGATTGGCAGCCTGCTCGTATCGGAATCTCCGCGCTGGTTGTTTCGCAAGGGCCGGAGGGAAGCAGCCCATTCCGCGCTGCTCCGCTCCCGAACGGAAGAGCAGGCTCGCGCCGAGTTCGCCGAGATGGAACAGGCCGAGTCCGCCGAGAAGGCCAAAAGCTCGGCCCGGCCAGGACACAAAGAATCGCTTCTTCGCCGCAAATATGTGGTGCCGTTTGTGCTGGCCTGCATCATCCTCGCCTGCAATCAGGCAACAGGCATAAACTCCATAATCGGCTATAACACCAATATTCTCCTCCAGAGCGGTCTGTCCGACGTGCAGGCCCACTGGGGCTATGTTGTCTTCACGGTCGTGAACTTCCTGATGACCATGGGCGGCGTCTTCCTGGTAGACCGCATCGGGCGGAAGCGTCTGCTGTCCATCGGTACCGCCGGGATCATCGCTTCGCTCCTGTGTACCGGAATGATATTCCGGCAGACAGAAAAATTGCGCGTCGACATACGAGACCAAGTGCAGTCAATGGTCGGTTCCGACGAGACGCTTCGCCTGCTCTACAATCAAGACGCTGCCCATACTCTGCTTCCAAAAGCAGAGACTAGCGGAGAAATTAACAATCAGCCGACCTCGCTCGTTGTCATCTACTCATACGGGGACTTCCGCAGTTCGACAAAGGTAGTTCGTTCCGACGACAAAACCTCCGAGCCCGTAACGCTAACGCGCGAAAGCTGTGTGCCCGCGAACAGAATCATCGCCTTTTTCACGAATCCGTTTGCCAATCTTGAAGCTGCACGGACCGCGCCACTCAGAATTGACAATGCTTTAGTCACACCCGTCCCGACTTCTGACAATGGTTGGCTGGTCGGCATCAGCCTGTTCGTTTTTATGGCCTTTTTTGCGGTCGGCCCGGGAGTGTGTGTATGGTTGGCGCTCTCCGAACTTATGCCTACGCGCATTCGGTCCAATGGCATGAGTATCGCATTGCTGCTGAACCAGGCTGTCTCGACCACGATTGCGGCAATGTTCCTGCCCTCAGTAGGTAAACACGGCTACGCCATGATGTTTTTCGTCTTTGCTGCGTGCACTGTGGTCTACTTCATTACTGCCACAATCTTCTTGCCGGAGACGAAAGGGAAAACTCTGGAAGAGATCGAAAGCTATTTCGAGGGTAGAAGTCGTGCAACCGAGGCGGAAAGCCAGGTAGCTTCTGTTAAGTGAGGGTTGCTGAAAAGAACGCCCGCGCGATGAAACACCTGATCGCGTGGGCGTTTACACTCAGGAACATCGACCACGACCAATCCCGCTAAGCCTCCACAGGGATTCAAGAGAAACATGTCGATTGACCTTTCACAACTCGCAGCACAACTGATCAAAGGCAACGCCGAACAGGTCAGCCTGCTAACCCGCCAGGCTCTCGATGAGGGAGTTTCGCCGCAAGACGTCCTGCAAAAAGGCCTGCTGGCAGGCATGGCCATCGTAGGCCAGCAGTTTCGCGACAACGTCATTTTCCTACCGGAAGTGCTGGTGCGTGCCCGTGCCATGAAAGCCGGGATGGAGCACCTTGAACCTTTGCTCGCTGCCAGCGGGGTCGAACCAGTCGGCAGATTTGTCATAGGCACCGTCAAAGGCGACATTCACGATATCGGCAAGAATCTTGTCACCATGATGCTGAGGGGTGCCGGCATACAGGTTATTGATCTCGGGATCAATGTGACTGCGCAGCAGTTCATAGACGCCGTGGCAGAACACAAGCCTGACATCATCGGGATGTCCGCTCTCCTGACTACGACGATGGTGCAGATGAAAGTGAACATGGATGCATTTCAAAAGGCGGGCGTCCTTGATCGGACGCGCGTGATGGTGGGCGGAGCACCAGTCACAAAAGAATATGCGCATTCCATCGGAGCGAATGGCTATGCGGCAAACGCGAGCACCGCGGTGACTCGCGCCTTAGAATTGATCGCCGAAAGTCGTGCGGTGCGCAACGCAGTTCAGCACGCATAAACGATGGACTCACCATTTTCGTAGGTTCGAATGACCAGCAAAGAACGGATGGACATTGCCATGCACCTCGGCACCCCGGACCGGGTGCCGGTCATGTGCCAACTGGCACTGGGCCACTACTTTTTGAACACCGGACTAGATCCGATTGCGATCTGGCACACCAGCGAGGCATTTGGCGACGCGCTAATCCTGCTTCAGCAGCGGTATGGATTCGACGGCATCCTCATCAACCTCCCTGGCCGCGATCCGAACTGGCGATCATTCGTAAGACAGATCGAAGACCATGGCGACGAGAAAGTAATCACGTGGGTTAACGGATGGACGAGCGTATGCCCTCCAGACGACTTGCCGCATGTTTATCGCGAAGACGGCACCAGGTTCGCGCCGCTGTTCGAGGAGATCCATCCGGATCAACTCTTCTACGTCGAACCGTACGATATTAGCGGTATCAAGTACCCGTACTCCTGGGGGTTCGCCGAAGAGCCAGCGTTACGCGGCAAGGAGTTTTTTCCGCCTTACCAGCACAGAACGTTGAAGTACGTGCTGGACCGGGTCGGCAATGATGTTTCAGTCCACGCCGAGATATTCTCGCCGTTTTCACAGTTCATGGAACTGCTCGACTACTCGAACGGTCTCATGGCGTTAATGGACGATCCCGGCAAAGTGAAGGCGTGCCTCGAAGCCCTCGCCGAAGGTGCTATCGAACTGGGTTGCTCTGATGCGGCTACCGGCGCTCATGCCATTTTGATCTCGTCAGCATTCGCCGGCGGCGGATTCATATCGCGCCAGCACTACTCCGAATTCGTCCTGCCCTATGAACGAAAGGTGATTCAGGGCATCAAGTCGCAATTTCCTGACTTGCCGATCTACACGCATACGTGTGGCGCAATTGGCGATAGGCTCGACTTGATGGAGCAAACCGGAACGAATGGAATTGACACGCTGGACCCAGCGCCACTCGGCAATGTCGAACTCGCCGATGCTAAAGAGCAGACCTTCGGCAAGATGTTCATCAAGGGCAACATCGATGCGGTGAATACGTTGTTACTCGGCACTCCGGAACAGGCACTGCTCGCCGCACGTGAGCGCATCGAAACGGCTGCGCCTGGCGGAGGGTACATCCTGAGCACGGCATGTTCGGTCGCGCCGGCTGCACCGCCCGACAATATCCTGCAGCTTCGCAAAGCCGCGGAACTTTACGGTAGATATCCTGACGCAGCACACAGCTTGTGAACGAGTGCCGAGTTCGCCGGCTTCGATGTCGGCTGGCGGTCGGTTCGCGGAGGTCTGAACTATGACTCTGAAGGAAGCGCTGACCACTTACAAATTGCTGGTGTCAGACGGCGGCATTGGCACGCAACTTCAACAACTCGGGCTGGAGCCCGGCGGTTGCGGCGATGAATGGAATGTCTCGCATCCGGAACAGGTCGCGACCGTGCATCGGAACTATGTCGCGGCCGGCGCACAGTTGATCACGACGAATACCTTCGGGGCAAACCGGTTCGTGCTGTCAAATTACGGTCTCGAAGATCGTCAAGCCGAGATCGCAGGAGCGGGGGCAAAGATTGCGAAGGCGGTCGTAGGAGACAAGGGTTGGGTTATGGGCAGTGTGGGACCGTGCGGCGGCTTCCTGCAACCGCTGGGCGAGATTGATCCGGCCGACCTTAAGGACTCGCTACAGGTCCAAGTTGCTGCGCTGCTCAAAGGCGGCGCCGACGCGATCATCATCGAGACTATGACAGCACTCGAGGAAGTCGACCTTTCCATTCGAGTGGCCAAGGAGTTGGACGCTCCATGCATAATCGCAAGCTGCTCCTTTGACCCGACTAAGGATGGTCCGCGTACCATGATGGGCGTGACACCCGAACAGTTCGCCCGGACTGCCATAGATGCCGGTGCTGATGTGATCGGGTCCAACTGCGGTACGCTCCTGCACGCGGCAGATTTCGCTGATCTCGCCGAGCGCCTTCACTCCCTGGGCAACGCACCGATCATCATTCAGCCTAATGGCGGCCAGCCATCCCTTGACGGAGACAAGATCGTGTATCACATCTCGCCGGAAAACATGGCGGAGCGTCTTTGCTCGATTGCAAAACACGCGAATATCGTTGGCGGTTGCTGCGGAACGTCTCCGGCCCACATCCGCGCGTTCAGGGCACGTCTTGATCAGGTTTCCGCTGCGAGTTGCTGGGATTGATCACACGGGAAGGACTTATTCTTCAGATCTATAGAACAAAAGCCCCGAATTCCGGGGCTTTCTTCTTTGGTTCGTCATGGACTGTCATGACGAAGATCAAGCGACCTGCGTCTTTTCGTCTGCTTGCTTCTCCAACATGCCAAGGAATGCCTCGACTAACCTCTTATCCCAGAGTCCGGCCTCGGCTTCGTCCCGCATCGTAGTCGCTGCCTGGTCATGGGAGAGCGCCGGCTTGTAGGGCCTTTCAGTCCGCAGGGCGTCGTAAACATCCACCACCTGCAAAATTCGTGCCAGCAGCGGAATCCCTTCGCCTCTCAAGCCGTCGGGATAACCGCTACCGTTCCAGTGCTCGTGGTGGTGGCGAATTATCGGCAAAACCAACCGGAGCGAACGCAACGGCTTACAGATGGTCTCGCCATAAATTGGATGCTGCTTCATGATCGCCCAATCCGCCGCCGTGAGATTAGCGCCCTTCTTCAGCACTTCGTCCGGAATTCGTATCTTTCCGAGATCGTGCAAGTATCCACCGCGTCTTAATGCCACAATTGAATCTTCGTCGAGGCCAAGATGACGACCAAGCTCCGCAGCATAGTTGGAAAGCCGTTCGCAGTGTCCTTCGGTATAGGGATCGCGCGCCTCGACGCTAAGGCCAAGCGTGCACAGGACGTCCTCAGCGCTGTCGAGCTCGTCGGTGAACTCCTTGAGCTTGATGAGGGACTTCACTCGCGCAAAGAGTTCTTCAGGGAAGATAGGTTTGTTAAGAAAGTCGTCCGCGCCTGCCTCAATTCCCTTCAGTTTGTCCTCACGGTCACTGAGGCCGGTGATGAGGACGACGGGAACCAGGCGCGTCTTGGGATCGCTCTTAAGTTCGGAGCACAGGTCGTAGCCCGATTTGCCGGGCATCACGACATCCAGCAAAATCAAATCCGGTGCCTGATTTTTGATGTGAACTTCGGCTTCGTCAGCGTTGCTTGCGGTACTTACGTCGTAACCGCGCGAGCACAGCAACTCACGCATGAGCAGAGTGTTGTCTTGGTTGTCGTCAACCACCAGAATCCGCGGGGAGCGTTTGCGATTTATGATGTCGGGCACCAGTTTTGTGGGACGTAAATATCTGCTACTCGGGTTGCTTTTGCCGTTTTGGATCATCGCTTGTCGGACTCAAATTCGCACAGTAGGCTTAAGGGTTATGCAAAAGATCATTCGGCCGATTATTGCTTTATTGATATTAACAGCTTTGGCAACAGCGGCGTCAAAACCGCACGTTGTGGCTTTCGGTAAAACATTCACGGTCAAGCTCTTCCTCGGCCCAACCGAGTCTCAATCGCAGGAAATCAAGGTGCGCGCGCTCACCGTGGACGGGAAGATAAAGGAGTTCACAACGGGCGAGCCACACGACATCACCGACACTATATTTACGATCCAACGAGCGTATCGCGTCAACGATTCGCTGCCGAATGACGAAAAAACGCTGCCGAAATGGAAATGGCAGAAAGGCGGCTGGGTCCTGGTGGATCGAGCGAGCGGCCGCGTAAGTCAGTTGCGTCTGCCTGAGTTCGACGCGTACTATTCCGCGGCCTCATGGTATCGCGACTACGTGGCTTACTGCGGGGTATCCGATAACGGAGAAAAGCTGTTTGCGATCGTTGCTCAGGTGGGGGTTAAGAAACCGGTTCTGAAAAACCCGCTTGGCCCGGCGACCGGAGGCGAATTGCCCGACTCAGAGTGCGCGCCGCCAACCTGGCAACGTCAACCCATGCGAGTGAGCTTCTATCCGAAGAACAGTAAGCAGGTGACCTACGAAGTACACGGCCGTGCGGCAGATGTTTCAACAGAGCCAGAGGCAGCAAAGAACGAGGAGTCGAACTGATCATTTCGATCCACTGTTCTGATTTTGGAACGAATGGAGGTGTGCTTGTTATCGCTGCCGCGCACGCTTTCGGAGTAGGGATATGAAGTCTCTGGACGAATACCTTGCTGACGCGGCTGCGTCGCACGGACATATCTGCGCAGGGCAGGTGCTCGGTGTCCGTATGGCCATGCTCGGGCTGCGTCAGCTCGGGATCGAGGATCCGCGAGGCAAGGACCGCAAACGTCTGGTAACGTTTGTTGAAATCGACCGTTGTGCGACAGACGCGGTGGGAGTAGTCACCGGATGTCGTTTGGGAAAGCGTGCGCTTAAGTTCCGGGACTGGGGCAAGGTCGCTGCCACTTTTGTGGACCTTGCAGGTGGCCGTGCCGTTCGCATCAGCGCTAAAGAAAGCTCCAAGGAGCTGGCGAGCCGAATGCATCCCGAGCTCGAGAGCAAAAACCAGCAACAGATGCTCGCATATCGGGAGATGGCGGATTCGGATCTGTTCGAAATTCAATGGGTGCGAGTTCAGATCGGTCCTGAAGAGATGCCGGGCTACAAAGGTCAACGCGTCACTTGTGAGGAATGCGGCGAAGGCATCAATTTTCACAGGGAAGTCCGGCAGAACGGAAGATTGCTGTGTCGAGGGTGCGCAGGCGAGCGGTACTACGAACCAATCTGAAGGGTCCTCAGGTAAATCGTCCCCGCAATAAAAAAGGGGCTCGGCGCCCCTTCCTCAACTGCAAAGCCTGATCTACTTCTTGGTGGTCTTCTTCGCCGGCTTCTTCGCTACGGCCTTCTTCGTCGTTGCGCACTTCTTTGTGCCACAAGCCATGTTGATTGCCTCCGTCGGTCCGCGCCGTGCGCGGTGGTGAACTGCTGCAAGCATTGTCGTTCCAGTACATCCAGAGTTCAAGGGCGAAAACGTTGCACAAGGAGATTCTCTGCGGGACTAGTTGCGTTGGTATGGTGACTTCAGCGGCCGCCCTGATTCCGGGCCGAGAGGAAGGATTTCTGGCAGTCGAGCGAAGCTTCGCGAAGCCGGGTGAAGTGAGGAGTCAACCGCAACTTGCTCAATAGAGGATCGTAGTCCAGTGCTGCGGAAGCGCAGTAGTTCTGCTGAATTGCGCTCATGATGAGTTGTGAAGCCATGTCGCTGTCTCCGCAGTAAGCAATGATGGCACCCTGATGGTAACGGAATTCCGGATCGCGCTGAGAGAGTAGCGCCACGGCATTCTGTTTCACCAAGTCGTCGAACTGACCCGTATAACGCACACCAAGGCATGACTGAAGTATGTCGCCAAACCATACGTCGTTCGCAACCATTCGCCGTGCGGCATCCCGAGCTTCGTTAATGGCTCCTTCCCTCAGCAGTACTGGCGCCGCAAGATTGGCATACCAATCCGATCCGGCATCGAGGGACATATAGTCCATGGCGCGAGCCGCCTTCCCCTGCTCGAAAAATGTAAAGGCACAAGAGCGGAAACCGTAGTTGCCGGGGTCAAGCGAGAGGGCTTTGTCGCATTCAGTGGCGGCTTCGCTCAGCAGGCCCGCATACCGCAGTACGTACGACATGGTGAAATGCGCCTGTGCATTGTCTGGACGGCGCCTTACGAGTTCTGCTGCTTCAGCGTACGCCTGAGCGATGGCACCTCGTTCTGCGTGGGTTCGTACAAGATGGGCGTAGGCGGGGGTGTAGTTAGGATCTAGAGAAAGAGCTTTTTCGTACGCCTGACTGGCTCGATCAAAGACGATCTCTCCGCCGCTCGAGTATTGCGACTCGTAGTAATAGCGCAGCCCCAGAGCGTCCCATGCAGGTGCGTAATTCGGATCAAGTGAGACCGAATGCTCAAGCATGGAAATAGCCTGTTTGTTCGGTTCGGGATCGTGGGAAATCCCCGCAGCACGGAGGTACAGGTCGTAAGCCTGAGGGTTCTTCGGCTTAGTGGCACTCTCGACCGCTCCTGCTGCGGCACCAAGCACGGGAAGTAACCCATGCCGAACCTGCCGCTCAAGCTGCGTCATCAGAGCGATAGAGTCGTTGGCGGGAACGTCGATGGTGCTCTGCCACAGCAAACGATTCGACCGCACGTCAACCGCTTGCAATGTGACGACGAGTTTGTTCCCCTGCCTCACATAGTGCCCGGTCACCACGGTAGCGACCTTGAGCGCTCGCCCCGCCTGTTCCGGCTGTGTGAAATCTTGCTGAGCGGATACAGGACGTACTTCGAGCGAAGGCGTGTACGTCAGGATGTTGGTGATTTCGTCGGCCAGAGCCACTCTAAGGAAGTCCGACCCCGTGTCTGTGCCTGCATTCTGCAACGGTAATACTGCTAGCGTGTTGCTCTTGACACCTGCGGTTAAGTTTCGCAGGTTCCTTGCCCACCAGACTGTCAGCACGACCATGATGGTTACAAGCACCCCGGCAGTGGCAAGCAGGATGTAGAAGGTTGACGGATCCATGCGACGGAAGACGCCTGTCGCACGTGCAGTCAAAGTTGCCGGACGGACTTGCACTCCCGCTGCCGCGCTGGCGTCAGAATCCTGCTTTAGCTTCTGCAGGTCCTCAAGTAACTCAGTTGCGGACTGATATCGCGCCTGGCGATCCTTCTCCAGAGCCTTCCCGACAACAAGCTCAAACGTATGCGGTAGCGCGGGGTTGACTTTCAGCGGCGATACGGGCTTCTCGTCCATAATCGCCGCGAGAGTTCGAACAGAGTTATCGCGAACGAAAGGCTTCTTCCCTGTTGCAGCCTCGTAGAGCACTACGCCGAAGGAAAAGATGTCGGAACGGGCGTCGACGGGCTCGCCACGCGCTTGTTCCGGCGACATGTAGAAAGCGGTTCCCGGGACTAAGCCTCCTGCAGTGAGACTCTGGGCCTGTATCGTATCGTCTTTCGCGAGTTGCTCACCCCCGGGACCGACGGTCTGCGGAACCGGCTCGCAGACTGGGGAGAGCTTAGCAAGCCCAAAGTCCAGGATTTTGACCTGCCCGCGTTTCGTGATGAAGATGTTGCCGGGCTTCACGTCCCTGTGCACGATGCCTTGCGCATGAGCAGCTTCCAGGCCCTCGACTGCTTGCGTCGCCATGTCGAGTAGCTCCGGTAGAGGCATCGGCCCTCTCTCGAATCTCTCCTTCAGGCTCTCGCCTTCGAGCAACTCCATTGCAATGTAGGGCTGCTCCCCGTGCTGCTCGACGTCGTAGATCGTACAGATGTTAGGGTGATTCAAGGAGGAAGCAGCTTGAGCTTCGCGTTGAAAGCGCTCAAGCGCGCGATCGTCACCACAGAGATGCTCAGGAAGAAACTTCAGAGCGACACGGCGCGTGAGGCGGAGATCTTCTGCCTCATAGACCAGTCCCATACCACCGCCTCCGATTTTGCTGAGAATGCGATAGTGGGAAATAGTCTGGCCTATCAAGGCTGAGACCCCCTGACCCAAGGAGACCCTTATGTTAGGCTCCGTTTCGTGCATGGGTCAACGTCGGAATACCCCGGAGCGACAATAAAGTTCCGTTTTTTCGAGCGCCTGAGCCGCCTTGAAGCCTGCGCCGCATGCGCTACGGTTCTCGAGCTATGCAGAGTTCATTCATAAGTCATTTGTGAGTTGATCCGGGATATAGCACACTTGAGCTTGCTCACATCCCGTTGTGAGAGACTTGCAAGAAACATTCGGCTGGCGGACTGGGGGAGTCCGTCAGCCGATTTGTTTATTCCGAAATTTTGTGGTCATCCGCCGCCATTTCCCAAAAAGCCACCGTAATACACTGGTGTCATGCGTCTGCCGGACAGACTACGTGAAGCCATTGAACAGGAAACTTTGCGGACAGAGAACGCGGCGCTTGTGCGAGCTTCCGCTCAGCTCACAGAGCGCTATAAGGACGGCCAGTTCTGCCAATCCCCGCTGAATACAACGGCGGCTCGCCACGCCTATTTGCATGTCCGAGTACCAGCAACATACGCGGCCAACCGCCGGGTCCTTTCCGAAATCCAGCAACATTCAAGTGGCACTGCCTATCGCTCGATGCTCGACCTCGGGAGCGGTCCGGGCACCGCAATGTGGGCAGCAGCCGACGTGTTCCCCTCGATTGACCGCTTTACTTTGCTCGAACGCGACGGTGACCTTATCGAGATCGGCAGGAGGCTGGCGTTCACAGGCGAAAACTTGGCTGTCCACCAGGCACAGTGGTTGCGACAGGACCTTTCATCTGACCTCAGCGTGGAACGCCACGATCTGGTCGTGATCTCTTATGCTCTCAGTGAATTAAATGAAAGCGCAGCCGCAAGCCTTGTGCGGCGCGCCTGGATGTTGACGAACAATGTTCTAGCGATAGTGGAACCGGGAACTCCGCGCAACTTCGAACGCGTACTGGCGGTCCGTGCGATGTTGATCGAGGCTGGCGCTCACTTGATAGCACCTTGCCCTCATACGCGGTCATGTCCTATGGGAGCGGCAGGAGACTGGTGCCACTTCTCGCAGAGACTCGAGAGAACGTCCGCGCACCGTCGCATCAAAGGTGGTGCGCTCGGATATGAAGACGAGAAATTCTCATACATCGCGGCATCGAAGTTCCCAACAGAGGTTCCGGCCGCGCGAATCGTTCGCCACCCCGGGATTCACTCCCGTCACGTGCAATTAGACTTGTGCACCACCGAAGGACTGAAAACAGTAACTGTCGGCAAGGCTCGCAAGGACGAGTACCGCACCGCTCGACGTTCCGAATGGGGCGACGTTTGGGAGCCGTGTCGATGATGCGAACGCACTGTATTCCCGCATGAACTGCGCCTCATTCTGTTGACCGTCGTGTACTGCTCCGCTATAATCCAAAACGTAGAGCGGGAGTAACTCAGTGGTAGAGTGCGACCTTGCCAAGGTCGAAGTCGCGGGTTCAAATCCCGTCTCCCGCTCCAGAGTTCCAAACCCTCGCCAGGTGAGCGAGGGTTTTGCGTAGTTGGCTTTTTCACAACAACGCATTACGGACGTCTCAAGGCCATTCCCCGAGGGGCGCGGTAGCCAAGTGGTAAGGCCGAGGTCTGCAAAACCTCTATCGCCGGTTCGATTCCGGCCCGCGCCTCCAACTCCTTCTCCCGCTGTTCGAATTCACGTTCTGCACGCTCCGTCGCAGGTTTCGCTATTTTTAAAACAGCGTGAGATGCGTACTTGCTGACCTTGCTATCTCCGCAAGGTTAGCAGCATGAGTGAGTAGTGGCTTCTATCACCGACTCCTACCTGCGTACCGTTACTTGTCCGCGAACACTGGTCCGGGTTGCGGGATGGCAGCACCGTCGTGACGCGGGTCGCTGGCGCCGAAGTGAACGCCAGTTCCGTTATCCATTACTGCCTGGCCGTAGCCGAAATTGGGAGTTCGCTGCGGACGCAGTTCGACCTTGTGACCTAGCTTAGCCAACTCATCGCGTGTTGCCTGAGGGATGAGTTCCTCCACTTCGACATCGCAGCCATCGAAGGTGCCTTTGGTGAATCGGCCGGCCTCGAGTGCCTGCTGAATGTTGGCTCCGTAGTCCACGATATTGGCAACGAACTGCGCGTGAGCCTGCCCCTGGTTCCACCCGCCCATAATTCCGAATCCGATGCGGGTCTCGCCCTTCTCCATGAACGCCGGAATGATGGTGTGCAACGGACGTTTGCGTCCGGCAAGCGTGTTAGGCTGGCCAGGTTCGAGAGTGAAGAGCGCGCCGCGGTTCTGCAGCATGAACCCCGCGCCCTTTGGTACAAGGCCGGAACCGAAGCCCGCGTAGTTGCTCTGAATGAGCGAAACAATATTACCGTCCTTGTCGATGACGCTCATGTAGATGGTGTCGTTGCCCCTGCTGCCGGTGACACCGGCAAGATGGGAGGGCTCGGGCTTGCAGTTCGCGGTCCCGCCGATCAGTTTGGCACGTTGCGCGGCGTGCGCCTTATCCAAAAGTTTCTCGACGGGGATGCTGGAAAACTTGGGGTCGCCGACATAGCGAAGCATATCGGCGTAAGCGAGCTTCTTGGCTTCAATCATCGCATGCAAGGCAGGAGCGCTATGGAAGCCGTATTCCTGGAGAGGAAACTGCTCCATCAGGTTCAGCATCATGAGCGCGGCAATGCCTTGGGTGTTCGGAGGGATCTCGTACACCGTCCATCCGCGATACGTGGTGGAAATCGGAATCACCCACTCAGCCTGGAATTCTGCGAGGTCGTCGAGGGCCATGACGCCGCCAAACTCTTTGAAAATATCGACAATCGCTTGCGCAGTCGCTCCCTTGTAGTAGCCGTCGCGACCCTGATCGGCGATGCGACGGAGACTGCTTGCGAGGTCGCGATTCGCGAACACTTGTCCTGCCTTGGGAGCTTCGCCATTGATGAGAAAGGTTGAGGCGGAGTTCGGGTGCGAACTCAGCATTTTCACCGAGCGCCCCCAAAGACCTGCGGTCACCTGGTTCACGGGATATCCTTGCTCGGCATAGTGAATGGCCGGAGCAAGCAAAGTCGAGAACGGTAGAGTTCCGAAACGTTGCCGCATGGCGTCCCAGCCAGCAACGGTTCCCGGAACCGTGACCGAATACACACCGCGCTCCGGCATGGCCGTGATCCCCTTGGAAGCGAGCAACTCTGGAGTCAGCGCTTTCGGCGACCACCCGCTGGCGTTAAGACCGTAAAGCTTCTTCGACTTTGCGTCGTAGATGAGTGCAAAGAGGTCTCCGCCTACGCCATTGCCGGTGGGTTCCATCACGCCCATGGTTGCGTTGGCTGCGATTGCAGCGTCCACAGCGTTTCCGCCGCGCTCGAGTATCTGGACTCCGGCCATCGAAGCCAGGGGCTGGCTGGTCGCGACAATGCCGAACTTGGTCTGAACAACAGACCGTCCTTGAACCGGGAGAGACACTGCAGTTTTGTTCGTCTGCGCCATTGCCATTTGAAGTGAAATAACTGTCAGGAATAGGACCGCGAACCGCAGCATTCTTCGCACCTCGTTGGACTTCCAGCTTTATGCGAACTGATCTCAGTATCAGGAAAGAGTACACCCGAGCACAAGTGCGGAACGAGAGTGAGCGCAGGCAGGCGAACGTTCTAGCGCGTGATGAAAATGAGTACGCAGGCGCCGTTTACGTAGTAACCTCCCGAACCACACGGAGCAGTTCGCGGGGCGAGTAGGGTTTCGCCAGCACAAGCAGAGCATGCCCGCCAGCGTCGGTGAGCAACTCTTCAGTCGCTGCATTGCCCGACAGAAGCAGGACTCGGACGGAAGGATCACTTGCCTGCAATCGCGACGCAAGTTCGATTCCGCTCATACCCGGCATAATGACATCTGAAATCACGAGGTTGGGACAGAACGTAGGCGCAAACCGGAGTGCGTCGGCCCCGTTGTAGGTAACCGCGCAATCGTAGCCGGCGGACTCGAGTATGGTTTTCAGGCTGTCGGCGATACCTCGATCATCGTCGATCACCAATATGCGCGTTGCCACTTTCGGTTCCTCCTACCGCCACCTCAATAGAAAGCTCCCTGGCGGGGAACAGTATCGAAAAGACGGTGCCCTGACCTCGACGGCTTCGTACTCGCAACCTGCCGTGGTGTCGCTTCACTATCTCGCTGGTAACCCAAAGGCCCAAGCCTGTCCCAACGGACTCCTTCGTCGTAAAGAAGGGCTCAAAGATGCGTTTCAGGTTCTCCGGCGCAATGCCCTCGCCCGTATCAGCAAACGTCAAACGCACACAACAACTTCCGTTAATGGGCGCTCGACTCGTTCTAATCCTGACTCGCCCTCCACGCGGCGATGCGTCAATCGCATTCGCGATGATGTTCGACACAACCTGCCGAATCTCACCTGGAACTGCGTGGATCTGCAACTTGCTTCCGTGCTCGCATTCGACAGCGATATCCCGGTGCATGAACTTGGGTGCATACAATTGAACGACGTCCTGCACGAGACCCGTAATATCAACGTCGACTGGTGCCGCGTTTTCCCGATAAAAGCCCAAAGTCTGCCGGGTCAGGTGAGCCACGCGCTCTAATTCCTGCTCGGCAGTCGCAAGGCTGTTTCGGGCCCGTTCGGACAAGTTGTCGTCCAACGACGCGATGTAAACCGAGTTCATTATCATCGCCAAAGGGTTGTTGATTTCGTGTGCAACGGTCGCGGCCATGCGGCCAATTGAGGCAAGTTTCTCGCTTCGAATGAGTGCCTGTTCCGCTCGCTTCCGTTCCGTGTTGTCCAACACGAAAGCGACTCCTTCGCGTCGTGTACTATCAAGCATCGCAGCCCCAATTACGACCGGAACGCGTGTGCCGTCGTTCCTTATGCACTCCTTCTCGTATGGGGTATTCAGCCCGGTCGCCCGCAGTTCTGCCATAGCGACTTCGTCGGCCGCTCGATACTCCGGTGGAGTTAGTTGGTGGCAGGTGACAGATCGAGTTGCGACATCTGCACGGGTATAACCCAGCATCTTGAGGAACTTGTCATTGGCCTCAACGATCTCGCCATTGCTGTTCCAATAAATGACGCCCACCATGCCCGAATCGTAGAAACCACGTAATCTCTGCTCGCTTCGGCGAAGTGCCTGCTCAGCTTTACGCTGCTCGGTCAGGTCATATATAGAGAGATACACCAAATGTTCGCCGCTCCCGGTATGCAACATTTCGCCGGAATAGGAGAGAATCTTGTCCCATCCCTGATCGAGACGGTGTAGGCACAACTCCAGCTTGCGTATCTTCTCGCCTCTCAGAATGCGGGACATTGGCCACTCTTCCACCGATAGGAGAGTGCCGTCTGGACTCCGAAGTTCGAAGGTGTCGGTGAAGTCTTTCAGCGGTCGACGGCCCTTGTCCTCTGTGCCTATGCTGTGCATTTCCTGAGCGGCAGGATTCCAGTAGAAAACCTCGCCGATTTCTGTGGCGATCACGACGCCTTCGGCCAGATGATCCAGAGCCGCACTTAGCCTCGCCTCGCTCTTGCGTAGGGCCTCTCGAATCTGAATGCTTGAGGTTACATCCTCGGTCGCGATAAGTATCCCGCCTACCTCTCCAGCAGCGTCATGCCAGGGGTGAATCGCCCATTTGATCCACTGTACCGAGCCATCGTCGCGAATGAAGGCGTCGTCATCCTCTCTCAGAACTTCCCCTGCAAGAGCTCGCCGGTGTACCTGTTTCCATCGCTCAGGGATTTCAGAGAAGACGTCATAGTGAGAGCGCCCGATGATGTCGGTTTTGAGTCCGTAGTCTTGGAACCAGCGGCGGCTTGCGGCGAGGTAGCGCATATCGCGATCAAACATGGCCAAAGCCGCTGGTGCGTGCTCGATAAAGAGCCGCAGTCGTCCTTCGCTTTCCCGCAACGCCAGTTCCGCTCGTTTCCGATCGCTTATGTCGTGGGCGGTGCTGGCGGCACCGATGACTGTTCCCCCCGAATCTAAGATTGGCGAGATTTTGACTGAGACTTCGATCAGGCTGCCATCCCTGCGTCTTCGCACCGTCTCGTACTGCTCAATGCGCTCTCCACGGGCGACACGCTTGAGGTTTTCGGTCAACTCATCTGGATGATTGGTTGGAAGTAGAATGTCGATCGACCTCCCCAATACCTCCTTAGCGGGATAGCCGTACAGCCGCTCAGCTCCTCGATTCCAACTCGTGATCCTTCCGTCCAAGCTCTTACCGACAATCGCGTCGTCAGATGACTCGACGATGGCGCTCAGGTGCCGCAACGCTTCGGTGGCTTGTTTCGCTGCGACAGCCGATCTGCTCAATCGCGCAGCGCTTATCCACAACAAGGCTGAAAACACGAATATCACGGACATGACGAGCAATGCTCTGCCGGTCAATGCGTCATAAAGTCCCGCTCTCTCCCCTATCGTTCTCAGGTAGCCAAGAACGACGGGAACCAGCACCGTTGCCGGGAGGAGGTGACGCAGCAACGCCCCTCCAGCGTCTTGACGCAGCAGCAGAACCATCGGGCCACTCTCTTTGCACGCAAGCACCAGGCCGAAACCAAGTGCCATGAGAGTGGGGATCGTAGGTAAGGCAATGCCCGTTATGTAGGCGTTGCCATAGAATGCGTTCGCGCCATACAGGTACCCGATCGCAGGCACAAGGCTGATCACGCATACAGCGACGCCGAAGTAAGGCGCTGATCTCCGCCTGCCACTCGCAAGTGATAGCAAGCCTGTGCCGATGAGCATCAGACAGAAGGCTCCGGGTGGACCCATTCGATTTGGGCTGGTTACCCCTGCTGCACCAATGGGTTCTGAGAGAAGGAGTTGATCGATCCCAAGATTACGATCGAACAGATGCTCGTAGACGGTTAGCATCCCAATCAGGAACACCAAGCTGGCCGCTAATGCCCCAATCACACGTCTTCGAAAGCTCGGATTGACCCGCTGTAGGAGTACCAAAGCCGCACCAGCCAACAGCGCTCCAACAGCCATATTGGTCTTCATTGTGATGACTGGTGTTGCGGCCCATCGCTGTGGAATACCGCAAGCCCACGCCACCAGCCAACTCCCCCCGAAGATCGCCGCCAGAGCGCTCATAAGGGTCACGCCATAACGGGATACGAAGACCGGCAGGACGGAAGTATCAACCGAAGAAGTCGTAGAAGAGTGAGACTGCATAGACGCTGCTCGTCACCGGAGAGGCCAGCCTACGCACAACCGCGGAAGGGCCCTAGCAAGGAAATTCGGGAAATCACCTATTAACTGAAAGGATAACATAGAGCGAGCAGCTTCAGCCTTAGTGCCTGGCCGGATCACGTTGGGCGCTTCACTGCTAGTGGGCTTCTTTTATGGATGGACCTATTACGCGCAACGCAACCCCGTGGGGACACCGGGCTAGCTTTCCTGCAAATAGGTGTAGTCAGCGAGCAGGTGTACAGCGATCTCGTCGCCCGGCGCAAACGATGTGCGGTCGGCAGGCAGTAGCGCGATGCCGTCGGCCAGCAGCATGGTTTTCAGCATGCCTGTGTTCTGGTCCCCGGAACTGTAAGCTAAGTATCTGCCATTTTCCGACCTGAGCTTTACGCGCAGGAACTTGATCTTGCCGGGCTTCTTGCGGACTTCCTCTTGTAAGCTGGCGTTAAGGAGCGGCTTCAGTACGCGGGTGTGTCCCATCATCTTGAGCAGTGCGGGACGAACGAATTCCTCGAAGGTAATCATGGTGGCCACGGGATTTCCTGGAAGGCAAAACACCGGGACCTCGTCTTTCTTTCCGAAAGTCATAGGCCCGCCCGGCTTGATATCCACTCGCCAGAAGACTTGCTCGACTCCGAGATCAGCTAGCACCCCGCGCACCATGTCCCGATCCCCAGCGGAAACGCCAGCCGAGGTGATCAAGACATCAGCCTTCAATCCTTCGGCCATCTTCTCCCGGTGACATTCACGATTGTCACGCGCGATGCCAAGCATCACAGGTATCGCACCCAACTGCTTCACAGCGGCTGCGAGTGAAAGCGTGTTGCTGTTGATCACCTTGCCCGGCGCCAAGGGCTCGCCGACTTCAACCAGTTCATCACCGGTAGACAGTATCGCGACGCGAGGTGCACGGTGCACCGACACGAACGCCCTGCCAAAAGAGGCGATCATGCTGACCTGAGGCGGTCCGACGACTGCACCTGCAGCCAGAACCACTTCGCCACGCTTAACATCCTCTCCCGTGAAGCGCATGTGCTGCCGCGGTAGAACACGAGCCTTCAGGTTTATGAACCCGCCTGCTTCCTCCGTGTCTTCAACAGGTACGACAGCTTCGCATCCCGCGGGAAGCGGAGCGCCTGTCATGATCTTGACCGCGCACCCTGGCTGAACGGGAGCGTCCGTTGTGCCACCCGCAGGAACGTACCCAATAACCTTCAGCGGAAGCGAGTCGTTGCAATCGGCCATGCGAACCGCGAAGCCGTCCATGGCGGAGTTGTCGCAGAACGGCATGTCCCAGGGCGCGACCACATCTTCGGCCAGCACCCGGCCTACTGCGTCGAGAAGAGGCACTCGCTCACTGCCCAATACAGTTACGTTGCGCAGCACTAAATCGCGGGCATCGTTGAGACTCGGCATATCTGTACTCGTTTCCTACTTCTTAATTTGTAAAGAAGATTGGATCGCCTGCGACCTTGTACCCCGCGATAATTGCCTGCCCTTGCGAACCGGTGAGATAGTCAATGAATTTCATCGCGAGCTCATACTTAACGCTGGGAAACTTCTTAGGATTTACCGCGATCACGCCATAAGGGTTCCGAAGGCCAGATTCGTTCTCGAACAGCACCTTCAGGTCCGTCTTACCATGCTTAAAAACGTTGTACGTGCCGCGGTCCGACAATGTGTAAGCCTGCTGCTCGGTCGCCATCATGATGACCTCGCCCATGCCCTGTCCGGCTGAGCGATACCAACTTCCTGCGGGCTGAAGCCCTGCGGATCTCCAGACATCCTTCTCTTTTTGATGAGTCCCGGATTCATCGCCGCGCGATATGAAAGTAGCTTGCTTGTTAGCAATCGCCTTGAAAGCATCAGACGAGGTCTTTACACTCCTTACGCCAGCGGGATCATCGGCAGGACCAAGAATGACGAAATCGTTATACATGACGTCGCGCCGGTTCACGCCGAAGCCCGCAGCCACGAACTTGTCTTCCAACTTGCGGGCGTGAACGAAAACGACATCCACGTCGCCCGCTTCGGCTAGCTTCAGCGCCTTGCCGGTTCCTACTGCGATGACGTCGACTTTGCAACTGCAATGTTTTTCGAACGGGGGCAGCAGGACCTTGAGCAGGCCGGAATTTTCGGTGGAAGTCGTCGTAGACATCCGGAGCCGCTCTTGCGCAAAAGCGCCGGAGCACAGACTGAGGACGATGATGAGAACAGCGAGGAGCCGATAGATCTGTTTCATCGGTACAACTCTCGCTCATTAAGACGCCAACGGCGGCTCAAATGTAATCTCTTCGAAGCTCATATCAAGTATATTGATTGACAATTTGCGGCTTCTCAGTGCCGTGCCCACCCCAAGCAAAATCTTGCAAACTTCTGCGCTCTCGATGCTTGCGACCAACGCGGGCGTGAACGACGGATTTCCCAGATGTTGTTCGGCTCCTTTGCCTTCAACCCAGCGACTGTACATTCTTGAAAGGGTGTCATCGCCCGGGAACTGCGTCGTGACCTGACCATACCACCCGGCGATGGCCCCATGTACCAGGGGAACACCTAGTGTTGCACAGGTTTCGCACAGGGCAAGGCGGGTCGGTATAGAATCCAGCGCGTCAACGACTACCTGCGCGCCTTGCAACAGTTCCTTGCCGTTCTCAGGCGAATATCCGGCATGGACCGGAACGAGAGTCACGGCAGGATTGATCTCGGCTACCCGCTCCGCAGCCGCGATCACTTTGGACTTGCCCAGCCAACCGGGACTCGACAGCAGTTGCCGGTTCAGGTTGTGCTCTTCAAACACGTCCGGGTCAAAGGCAACGATCGTACCCACACCAAGACGCGCCAGTTGTTCAATGACATATCCGCCAAGTCCGCCGCATCCGACCACTGCAACGCGACTCCGACAGAGCGTGAGCTGATCTTGCACGGAAATCGCGTTTCGGTTTCGCTGGTAACGGAGAGGAAGCAGGCCCGCCGAAAGCGCCGCCCGTTCTACATCGGAATGCGATATCCCGAATCGCTCCACTGCGGAGACCTGCGCAAACCACGGCAGCAAATCCCCGGAAGCGCTCTCACGAAGGAACTGGTGTATATCTTCCATGGATTAGCCTCCGCCGAGCAACGGGAACAGCGACAGATTCGCCCCCTCTTCAAGTTGGTGATCGGGATCCGCGTGGCGGTTATTCAGCATGATCATGCCGATTTCGGATTCGGGGATCTCGAGGGCCGTGATGACGTCAGCGATGCGGGTCCCGGGGGCACAATCCTGCATTTGAACAGCGAAGCGCCCGGCGCGGAAAGTTGCGAACAGCTTAACGGTAATCTTCATGTCAAACTACTGCTTATCGTTTCGTGCGAGAAGAATCATCCTGAGCGACCCGGGCCATTGCCATCGCAGACCGTTTGGGCCGCTCAGGACCACACATCGTTAGAAGTTCCAGAATTCGTCGATCTCTTCCCCAGTGAAATCCCAGATTGCGTTGTGAGGCGCGACCGGTTCCTGGCTGAAGAACTCGGGCAGACGGTCATGTTGATTTGTGAAGCCGGCGGCTATGTTGAACTGCCGTTCGGTCTTGAGCACGTACTTGCCGAGTCCAACAACGTCATCCCCGGTGAGGCCAATGCCAAAGCGAGCATTGATCATGTCAATGAGTGCCGGGAGGCATTCAGGCACATCCAGAGCCGGGAAGGCGATGAAGATGCACATGCCGGTGGAGTCAACGGCCGCAGTTGCGATCTGCAGATTGCGCGAGAGTTCGACCTGACCTTCTTTCTTGAGCGGATCGACGCGACCGCCGACATTCAGAACGTTGGTAGCAATGCTATAGCCCGCGGTGTGGTCGGCTCCCATGGTGCTGGTTGCGTACGTGATGCCGATGCCCTTAATCGAGCGTGGATCGTAGGCCGGGATGCCCTGACCTTTAACTACGGGAACGCGTGTCACCCCGAAGGTCTTCCCGACGCTTGCGGCACCGCCGCCAAGAATGCGACCCAGCGGTGTGCCCTTGCCGATTTCGTCCCGCAGCATGCGCACAACGCCCTTGCCATCACCGAAGGGCAGAACGCCGGCTTCCATCGCCACACCGAACATGACAGCCGTCTCGATGGAATCGACGCCGATGTCGTCCATGATGCTGTCGGCTGTCGCGATGTCATCGAGATCGTCGATGCAGCAGTCCGCGCCCAGGCCCCAGATAGTCTCGTATTCAAAGCCTGACGTCAGATACTTGCCATCCTTATCGTTGTAAACCTGAGAGCACTGTATGACACAGCCGGCCTGACAACCATGCTTGGGCTTGCCGCCGCGCTCCACTATGGTGGCGTGCATGGTTTCGCCGGAAATCTTTTCGTGGCCGTCAAATTGGCCCGCCGTGAAGTTGCGCGTAGGCAATCCGCCGACTTCGTGAAGAATGTTCACAAGAATGGCCGTGCCATAGGTCGGCAGGCCCTGGCCGCTTACCGGATGGTCAAGCAGTGTTTTCGCGAATGTACGCGCAGCGATTTTGAATTTCTCTGGGTCGGCGAGTTTTACGCCCGGGCCGCCCTGATCATCAACCGAGATGAACTTGATCTTCTTTGATCCGAGGACTGCGCCGAGGCCGCCGCGTCCGATGCTACGCAACTTGCTATCAGGGTCTTTGACCGAAATGTTGGCCGAAGCCATCTTCATCTCGCCTGCGGGCCCAATGCTGATGACTCCGACTTTCTTGTGGAAGCGCGCCTCTAAAGCCTGCACGACAGCGAAGTTGCCACTGCCAACTAGCTCGGTCTCTTCCTGAATCTTGACGCCGTCTTTGTCGAGGTGAAGGCTGTACCACTTGTCCTGTTTCGGGGCGCCCTCGATGATCAGCGCTTTCACACCAAGATTGGCCAGCAACCGCGCGGAACTGCCCCCCGAGTTGCTTTCTTTTATGGTGCCCGTGAGCGGACTCTTTGCGCCCGCGGAGAGTCGCCCCGAGTTTGCCGCTGCCGTTCCAGTCAGCAGGCCGGGAGCAAATACCAGCTTATTGTTGACGCCGAGCGGGTGGCATGTGGGAGGCACTTCGGCCGCCACGATGGTTGACGTTAGAGCGCGCCCGCCGAAGCCGGCCCATTCCGCGGGTACCGCTTCAACCTTCGTGCTCAGGTCCGACATATTTACGCGCAGTATCTTGTCCATCTGATGATTCCCGTTTTTCTTGTCTGAAGTTGTGAGTTGAAAACGGGAGGTCCCCCGCTGGTTTGCGATTGAACCTCCCGGCCCTGCTCTTAGTCGATTACCGCCGGTTCAGATTGCAGGAGCTGAATCAGTTGTGCGTAGGGGCCAGTCGCTGCGTTCGGCTTTGCTACAGGTGCGCCCATGGCGGCCTTGTACATGCCAACCACCTGGGCCAACGTCGCTGTGCGCGGATTGGTGAGCATGCAGGCGTCCTTCATGGCATTGGTGGCCATGATCTCGAGATCAGCCTCTTTAACGCCAAGTTGTACGAGACCGGATGGGATGCCCACATCCTTTGACAGCTTGCGAATTGCAGCAATTCCCTTGGCAGCAGCGTCTACCGTGGAAAGGCCACTGATGTTCTCGCCCAGGGCCACAGCGACGTCGGCGAAGCGCTTCGGGTTCGCGATCATGTTGAACTCGCAGACAACCGGCAGCAGGATGGCGTTGCACACGCCGTGCGGCAGGTTGTAGAAGCCGCCTAGCTGGTGCGCCATCGCGTGGACATAACCGAGGCTGGCATTGTTGAACGCCATTCCAGCCAGATATTCGGCGTAAGCCATTTTGTCGCGGGCTTCGATGTTCTGGCCGTTCGCAACGGCTGGGCGCAGGTACTCCGAAATCAACTTCATCGCCTGCAGAGCGCAAGCATCGGTGATCGGAGTCGCGATCGTCGAGACATACGCTTCAACGGCGTGCGTAAGAGCGTCCATGCCGGTTGCTGCAGTCAGCCCCGGCGGCATGCCGACCATGAGCAGCGGATCGTTGATGGCGATATTCGGAGTGCAGCGCCAGTCCACCAGAGCCATCTTCACGTGCGTATCGGTATTCGTGATGATGCAGAAGCGCGTCATCTCGCTAGCCGTGCCGGCTGTCGTGTTGATCGCCAGGAACGGAGGCATTGGCTTCGTGGTCTTGTTCACGCCTTCGTAGTCGCGGATGTTGCCGCCATTCCCGACGACCATGCCGATTCCCTTGGCACAGTCATGCGAGCTGCCACCGCCGAGAGAAACGATGCCGTCACACTTGTTTTCCAGATAGACCTGCACGCCAGCGTGGACGTTCTTGTCTGTCGGATTTGGTTCCGCTCCGTCAAAGATGACGGCGTTCAGGCCAGCTTCAATCAGCTGGGCTTTGATCTGGTCGGCAACGCCGAGTTTTGAGAGGCCTGCATCCGTAACGATTAGCAGGTTCGTTGCCCCAAGTGCCTTGGCCTGCGCGCCTGTTTCCTTCGCGCAGCCAACACCCATCAATGAAACCGTAGGAATAAAGAATCCATAGGTCTGATCAGCTAAAGCCATATCCATCCTCACAAACGCTTCTGAGTTGAAATGCGCACATCTACGTCATATCGCGCTCACCGGATCCTCAACCGGTGGCGCATAAGTTCTTGCACCTCAGCGACGCTGCCTCACGCCGCCCTTGCCTGGAACACTTTGAGAGAAGAACCCGTGCACGCTTTGTGCAAGCGGCGTACCACAATCACGATTTAAAAGGGGAACCTCGCTCATCGGGGCATTGAGCGAACAAAACAAACGTTTTCGGGAAGAGAGTGAATGCGTGAACCGCCTCGGCCATACCTTACACGCACCGAAATCGAACAGGACCTACTGTTCCATTCTGGCGCACTGTAACGTTTTGGAGCGCTCTGTCGCCGAAGCCTCGTAGAATACTTCAGTGGTGCGCAGCCAGAATTAGAAGGCGTTACGCGCATTCGCGCAGCTTAATACCAAAGTCGCGCCATTGGTAACGTAGTTGCTCAGTCACTCGTCAGGTCTTGTTTCTCGATGCCATTAGCAGACTCATTCGGCCGGCGCATTAACTATCTCAGGCTATCCGTTACGGATCGCTGCAACCTGCGATGTCAGTACTGCATGCCATCCGATGGGGTTCCGAAGCTATGCCATTCGGACATTCTCAGCTACGAGGATCTGTTCCGAATCGCCAAAGAGTCAGTTGCGTTAGGTGTCGAAAAACTCCGCATCACAGGCGGGGAACCACTCGTCCGGAAAGGCATTGTGGAGTTCGTCAGAAGCCTTTCGGGTCTCGTCGGACTCAAGGAGATCGTGCTCACGACCAATGGCGTTCTGCTCCCGGAGACAGCCGTCGCATTACGCCAGGCTGGGCTTCGACGCCTGAACGTCAGCCTGGACTCGCTTAAGCCGCAGACCTTTGCCGCTATCACTCGGGGAGGCGATTTACGGCGCGTCCTGAACGGACTCGCGGCCGCAGAGGAAGCAGGTTTTCCCGCTGCGAAGATCAACATGGTGGTGATGCGCGGAATCAATGACGATGAAGTGCTCGACTTCGCCGCACTTACGCTCTCGAAGTCGCACACGGTTCGGTTTATCGAGTACATGCCGACCGCCCAGAACCCGCAATGGCGTTCGTTACATGTGAGCGGCGACGAGATCCTAGAACGAGTGCGGCAGCGATTCACTGTGACCGAACTAGTCGCAGGGCAGACTTCCGGGCCCGCTAGAAACTACCGAATCGAGGGCGCCGCCGGTGCAATCGGCGTCATCACGCCAATATCCCGCCACTTTTGCCAGCAGTGTAACCGCATCCGCATCACAGCATCCGGATTCGCAAAAGCCTGTCTATTCGGCAGGAAGCAAGTCGATCTCAAGCCGTGCCTCGCATCCGGTGACAACTCCGCCCTGAGAGAACTTCTGCGGGAGATCGTCGTGGGGAAACCTGACGGTCACCAACTGCTGACCCCCAACCGGGAAACGGCACCGTTCTCAATGTCACAAATTGGCGGCTGAGATTTGGCAATCGATCGGCGCGATTCAGGCGATCGACAGGCCGTATTCTTTCATCTTGCGATAGAGCGTGTTCCTGCCTATGCCGAGCTTCGCTGCAGTCTTCTGAATGTTGCCTTCGAAGAAGGCCAAAGCTTCCGCAATAATTGCCCTCTCGGCTTCACGCAAAGATATTAGCGCCGCAGTTTTTACAACCGGTTTGGGAGGCTCTGCTGAGGGCGAATCGAGCAGTTCACCCGTCAATGCACCAACCGCGCCCGCACGGATGATGGCTCGCTCTATGGCGTTCTCCAGTTCCCTGACGTTGCCGGGCCACGTGTAAGAATGGAGCTTCGTCAGGAAATCCTGCTCAATGCAAAGTGGACCGGTGCCAAAGCGTGCAGAAATTTTGTCGGTTAGGTGTCTCGCTAACAGCGGAATGTCTTCCATGCGTGCGCGCAAAGGGGGGATCACGATTTCAAGCACGTTGAGACGATAGAACAGGTCCTGCCTGAATCTTCCCTGGTCAGTTTCAGCCTTGAGATCCTTATGCGTGGCAGCGATAAATCTGATGTCCACGTGTTTCTCGTGTGCAGAACCGATGCGCGCCACCTTCTTTTCTTGAATCACCCGCAGCAGCTTTGCTTGCACGCTAAGCGGCATGTCGCCGATCTCATCAAGGAAAACAGTCCCGCCGTCAGCGATCTCGAACTTGCCGGGTTTCCCGCCTCTGCGCGATCCGGTAAACGCGCCATCTTCGTAGCCGAACAGTTCGCTTTCGATCAGGTGCTCCGGAAGCGCGGCGCTGTTGATGGCGATAAACGGCCGGTTTCTTCTCGCGCTGGCGTTGTGAACAGCCTGTGCGAATAGTTCTTTGCCGGTCCCGCTCTCGCCTTTTATGAGCACGGTCGACGGACTCGTCGCTGCCAGCCTGGCCCATTCTTTCAGCGCAGCGATCGCCGGACTCTGGCCGACGATGTCGTCGAAAGTGTAGTGTCGTGTTGTGCCGGACTTCTTCGAAGCGGCTTGCAAGCCCGACGGCGTAATAATCTCGCGGAACACGGCCACGGCGCCGATGGTAGCGCCCGAGTCATCACGCAGAACCGATGCGGAACTCGATATCTTCTTGCCCAATTTCTCGACGACGATTTCTCTGCCTTCATAGTCCATGCCGCCCGACAGGAGTTGCGGAGACGCGCCGTTGTAAACCTGCGTCACGTGACGGCCTTTCACCGCAACCGGATTGATACCGAAGATCTCCCCGGCCTTCGCATTGATCTCTGTGACGATGCCGTTATTGTCGATCGAGATCAAACCGTCCGACATGTTTTGGAGCAGGATATTCGAGTATCGGTAGGCCATGTAAAGCTTCTCGCTGGCCTTTTGAAACCGGAGTTGGTTCTCGATTGCGTTGACGGCAGCCACGACCATGCCGAGCGTATGTGAGTTCGCAAAACGATAATCGCCGCTGACATCCAGCGCACCGATCAACTCGCCATCGGGATCAAAGATCGGAGAAGCCGAACACGTGAGAAAGTGGTTCGCCTGGCAGTAGTGCTCCCATGCGTAGATCTGCACGGGATGTCGTTCGACAATCACTGTACCAATTGCATTTGTACCCTTGGCCGCCTCGCTCCAGTCGCCTCCCGGACAAAGGTCCACATGTTGCGTTTTGGAGACAACGTCTTCATCCCCGAGCACCTCGAGCAAAAAGCCGGATTCGTCCGTCAGCACGACTTCAAAACCCGATCCCTTCACGAAGTTGTACAGGTTCTCCATGAAGGGGCGGGCAACTCGGATGAGACGACGCTTCTGATGGGCGCGATCCCTAAGCAGTTGGCGGTCAACACAGCCATCGGGCGGCCGAAATGGGTCGAGGCCTAGCTGGTGGCAACGCTCCCATGAAGCGGCCACCTCGCTTCTGACCAACTGGACATCAAGCACATTTTCTTCAACGTACTTGCGCCACGGCCCGTGCACGGCAGTAAGACTGTGCGGCATTTTGATCAGCCCGGGAAGAGAATCGTTTCCGATCGTTATCTAAACGTTTACCACACCGTCATTCTGCCGTTCTGTGACAATTGCACAACTTGCCTTGGAGACAACGGAGCGGTCACAGCCTGTTTCGCGCCAGATGCGCGACCTAATTAGCTGACGCGTACTCGAGCAGCCTGCGTTCACCTTCCAGAGCTCTCAAGGCCGTAATGTCCTGCGTAACCTCAAGCGTCCCCATATACTTGCCCGCTTCGTCGCGAACGGCGAAATACCGGATGTGAATAAACTTGCCCTGAAAATTGATCCAAAACTCTGCAACATTCTGACGCCCGGCGCGGAAGTCGCTGAGGATTCGTTCGACAGTTTCGACGCTCCGTGGTGGGTGGCAATGTTGCACTTTACGGCCGATTATTGCCTTGCTGCGCGCGAATATGCGTTGGGGGCCTTCGGTGAAGAAGGCGACCCGATCGTCGTCGTCCACGAACGTAAGATCAAGCGGCAACGCCGAGAATACTGCTGTCAGTTGCTGAAGCGTCACATTGCCGCTGGGCATGACGATAGTGCCGTCACCCGGCGAGGCTTGTTCACCCGCTGTGCGCGGTGTGTATCCCTTTTGCGGCTCGACAAGGCACCATCCGTATTTTGGCGATACCGCCCAGATCTCTGCCCATTCATCTTCGGTCAATTTCTGCAACGACATGGGCAGAAGGATGTTTTCTTCTTTAAAAATCATCTCCTGAACTGCTTCAAGCGCTCGTGCCATCACAGGAATAGCTACCGTCTTGCAGTCACTGCCGGTCGGTGTGCAAGCACGTAAGGTGCGAATGGCATCCTTCACGGCATCGCGGACCTCATCGTCTTTTGCCCACATGACCTTCGAAGGTCCGGTGATGCCGTGTCGCTCAAGGATGGAGAACAATGCGTGTTCCTTGCGCTGGTAATGCTTATCGACTTCGATGAGTTCGTTCGCAGCCTGACGCAGTTCGTCGAGGATCGCCGAAGCATCAGCGCCACCTTCGAGCGCCGATAGCTGCGCGATCAGTTCGCGAGACTTGGAAATCACTGCTGCAAGCGCCGCGTTCTCACGGCGGAACGTGTCAAGCGGGTGCCCCGGTGGAATCGTGTTTGTGTGCGGCAGTTGCACGAGGATCTCGCGCGTGACTTGGGAGTGCAGGTCGCACATAGACCGTATTTCCTCGACCGGCATGCCGTCGCGAATGAGTTCCTGTTCCATGGCCATGATTTCTGTTGCGTCTGTCTGGCGCACAAGCTCGCGCAAGCGATGTCGTACGGCGTCCGGGGCCGCGCCGGAATGCAAGTGCTGGATGATCTGCTTAAGGGTAGATACTCGTTGCGCTCGGTTGTCGATCAGTTCGCTCATGCTGTGCTCCTGAGTTCAACATTACGAGAGGCACGCTTGACGAAACGATGACTTAAGTCACGAGCTTGTGATGCCGTCAGCTTGATGCTGTCCACTCGCCAGCGCAAATCGTTGCTTGTTGCGCTTTGGACGACAGAACAACGATTTGCACCGTGTTCCCAAGTTCAGCGCACGGAGTCAGCCGCGCCCGTCTCGCTGATGGCCGCCGAAGCTGCATCTTGCACCTGTGCCACCTTGGTGTCGGCACGCTGAAGCCACATGGATGCCGCTGAGATGTTGCGTTCGACGCCACGTCCGGTCATGTACATCCTGGCAAGATTTTTCTGGGCGGGAACGAAATTCTGATCGGCGGCGCGGCGAAACCAGCGAGCGGCTTCGGCATCGTCGCGTGCATTTCCGGGCGCCTGGCTATAGAACAAACCAAGGTTGTTCTGCGCTGGAGCGTAGCCGGCCTCTGCGGAGCGTCTGAACCAGACGAGGGCCTGATGGGGATCACGTGGCAATCCTTGACCGTTGTTCAACATAGCTCCGACATTGTTTTGTGCGGCTGAGTGCCCGCGTTCAGCGGCTTTCAAGAAGAAGCCAAAAGCTTTTTCATACTGACCGGAGCGGTAGTAGCACCATCCGAGGTTCCACTGAGCCTCGAGCAACCCTTTACTCTCGGCGCTTAAGAACCACGTCTCGGCCTGCGCTTCGTTTCGTTCAACGCCCAAGCCGTCGAGGTACATAGTTCCGAGGTTGTTGGCGGCCTCCGCGTCGCCCGCTTCTGCAGCGATGCGGAACCACTTGGCGGCCATCCGGTGATCCCGCTCAGTTCCCACGCCGTTGTGGAACATGAGCCCAAGATTCTTCGCAGCCGGTGCATAGCCTCGCGTCGCCGCCTTCTGGAACCACTTCAAAGCCGTGCTCTCGTCGCGATGGACCCCGAACCCCTCCAGGAAAGCCAGTCCTGCCAGGTTCATGGAACGAGCATCTCCGTTCACGGCATCGAGAAGAATTCTTGAGATTTCTATTTTGGGGGTTGGCGCAGATGCATTGTGCGCTTGTCCAAACGCGTGGCAGCAAGTACAGAAACACAAGAGAACCAGGAGAGCAGATGCGCCGCGGCGCATTGGAAACTCCAGAGAGTAGATTGTCTTCCGGTCTTGAGGCCAACCAGAATACGACAAAGTACCCGAAAGTCAATCGGAGGAGTGACCTAATCCAAAAAGAAAAGGGGCCAGAAACCCGGCCCCTCTGGAGTGTGGACTTGCGTGATGAGCTAGAACGTGAGTTTCACTCCCAACTGAACGTTGCGGCGCTCACGCGTGTCGGACCCTGGATTGAGGCCCAATCCACCGCGCTTTGCCTGCACCACCGGGCAATCGCCTCCACCAGCGGGACAACCCGGCGAACCGGAAGTCAGGAAGCTGGTTGACACGTCAGCCGTGCTGCCGACAACGAACAAATTGGCGTGGTTGAAAGCGTTAAACAACTCGCCGCGGAACTGGAGTCCAACGCGTTCGGTCAGACGAAAGTTCTTGTACAGACCGAAATCGAGGTTCCAGCGTCCTGGCCCCTGGAAGGTGTTACGACGAGTCATCGTAGCCGGATACGGGCCGAAGTCGGAGAATCCATCTGCAGCCAGCACCGGGTCAGGATCCGGCAACGTCAAGCTCGGCGGCAGCACGAGGTAGTCGAAGCTATTCGGGCCGCTAAGCGGTGGGTCATCCGGTCCTTGTAACGCGACGTCTCCAAAAGCAGGGGCGTACCGAGGGCAGTTGTTCTGGGCCAACGTGCAGTCGAAAACCGAAAATGGCGAACCGGTATTGGCCGAGAAGATGGGAGCAAAGCTCCATCCACCCAGTATCTGTCCGGCGATGCCACGATCGTTTCGAAGCCACGGCGTCTCCCACAGTGCACTGACCACAACCCGGTGACGGACGTCGAAATCGGCGTTGCCGCGGTCAAGCCCTGGGAAGAACGGGTTCATGTACCCAAGGTTCAGGTTGTTGGTGGTCTCACTAAACGTGGTGCTGAGATTGTCTATGGCGTGAGCCCAGGTGTAGTTGGTCGTCAGAGTCAGGCCGGTATCGGCGACATTGGTCGCCTGCAGCCTGACGTTCAGGCCATGGTAGTACGAGTCTCCGTTGCTGGTGCGAAGGTTGATCCCGGTGTACTGCGGATTCAACCGTGTGGCGCCAAACAGTTCAGACGGGTCGCCGAGGTAAACGTTGCCGCCACCGATCGGGTTCACGTTCGACAGTCCATACTGCTTGATGCCTCGTGAACCAGAATACTCGAGACCGAGCACCATGTTTGGAACGACCTGGTGTTCGAGCGACATGCTCCACAAGTGAGCATAGGCGGTGTCGATGTTCGGATCAACCGCACGCAAGCTTGAAGGAGGCAGGGGCTGAACCGGCGGCGTTGTGCCGGCCAACGGGCCTGCATTGCTTGTGGTAATCGGCAGCGAGCCCGCAGGCACGTCAAAGCCCGACGTCAGAGCGATGACCGCGTAGTTCGGCGGGTTCTGAATCACGTTGAACGTCACGTTTCCGAAGTTGCGCTCATACGAGATGCCGTACCCGCCACGAAGGCTCGTCCGGCCAGTCCCGAAGAGGTCCCACGCGAACCCCACGCGCGGAGCGAAGTTGTTCCAGTCTCGTCTCCACAACTCGCCGATCACACTGTCCTCCGCCAAAAGGACACGACCGTTTCGAATCTGCTCGAAATACGTCGCTCCCTGACCGAAGTAAAAGTTGGAGTCGAGGCTTGGGTCAACGTTATGCTGCGGTCCGAAGTACTCCCACCTGACACCCAGGTTCAAGGTCAGGCGAGGGTGCGCTTTCCATGTGTCCTGGATGTAGACCGATGCATCGTTGAACCGGTTGTTGCGGCTGAAACGCGGCTGCGAAACAGGCAACGCAACCGTACATTGGGGCGTCGCGATCAGCTCGCCCGTGACTGGGTCGGGGAAGCACGGGAAGGCGCCGCGTGGATCGACGGCTCCCTGGAACTGCCGGAGCGTGCCCGCAGTCAAGTTGTTCAAAGCTTCCTCAAGTTGGCCTGAGCGCGCTAGCGTTTCAAAGCCAGTCTGGAAAGCGCCGAATGTGCGGTTGTCACGAGTGTGTATGTACTGGCCGCCAATCCGGAACTGGTGCGAACCCGTCGTTATAGCGAAATCCTGGAAGAACTGGTACAGGTTCTGAGGACCGCCAAACGGAATCGCGCTGCCCGGGAAGAGCGGGATGTAGCCAGGCAGAATGATCGGAAGAGTGCTTCCTGCCTGACCACCAGCACCACTCGTACTGATGTTGAACGGAGTGTTAGCCTGCACGAACAAGCCAGGCACGGTGCCCGCTACGCCCAGCGGTTGAACAAGGTTCAGCCGGTTGTATGCAACTTTGCTTTGCGAAACAAAGCCCGGGCTGAATACGTGACTAAGACTGATCAGCGCATTCTGGTTGAAGATGTTCTGACCGGTCTCGAAACCGAGATAGGGACTGGTGCTGACGTTTCCGCCAAACCAATCTTCATGGTCGGCAGCGTAGCGGCCATACAGCGTGGTGCTATCAGTGATGTTGAAGTCGACGCGGCCAACCGCGAAGTATGTGTTCTGGGGTGGACCACCACCGGCATCCGCCGCCGTTGGGAAGTTCACCAACTGGAAAAGGGGTGTTCCTGCTGGCACGCCGGTTGGGGGTGCGATACCCAGGTCGGCAGCGGTCAACGTATTGCCCGGGCGAACGTCGGGACGCAGTTGGCCCAGCGTGTTAAAGAAGTCCTGCGTCGGGGCAGCACTCAAAGACAGCAATTGCGGAGTCGGAACATATCCCTGGCTGTTTAGCCGGCTACGTACACGAATCCACTCCGTGCTCTGAAAAAAGAACGCCCTGTCAGGCACGATTGGGCCGCCCACCGAGTAGCCAAACTGGTTACGAGTGAAGCGGTCTCTCGGCTGGCCAGTCGCGTTGTTCTGGTAGCTGTTCGCAGCCAGTTTCGAAATGCGGTTGAACTCGTAAACCGAGCCGTGGAATGCATTCGTTCCGGCGCGAGTTGCTACGTTCACGATGCCGCCGGTCGCACGACCGTACTCAGCAGTGAAGTTGCTGTTGATGACGCGAAATTCCTGCACAGCATCAAGCGGAACGCTCGTGCCAACGCCGGCGGTGAACTCGTCACGGTTCTCGCCACCGTCGAGCAGGATGTTCGTGCTCGCGGCGCGCTGACCGTTGATGTTGAAGCCGGTGCCGCGGACAGTCGTGCCGGCATTTACGGTTGGATCCTGATTCACGTTGCCCGAGATCTGAACCAGGTCATACGGGTTTCGAGTGATGGTTGGCAGTTGGGTGATCTGCGTACCGCTGACCACCTGCGACAGTTGCTGATCCTGAGTGTTGACTTCGACGCCCCCTGCTGCGACGACTTCCACGGTCGTGCCTGCGGCCGCGACGCCAAGCGGAGCGTCAATGGTGTTCCGCGACCCTACGGTTACCTGCACTTGCCGGGCGAAGTTCGCAAAGCCGGGCGCGGCAATTGATACCTCGTACCGTCCTGGCTGGAGGTTGGTGATCGTGTAGCCGCCGCTCGGGCCAGTCGTACTGGTCCGATTGAAAGCCCGATCCAAGGATCGAACCGTTACTGTGGCACCGGTGACGGCGGCACCACTTGGGTCGGTGACGGTGCCGGTGATCTGTCCTGTCTCGGTCTGCGCGAATAACGCCGTCGAGCAGAGGACCAGTATGCCGAGCACGCACAAAACTCTCTTACACATCTGAATCCACCTTGCCATTCCTGAATTGTTCGTGTGGCGCCGAACTGGCCTCTCTAGTGCATCTCGGCGGCCACTGTGCCTCAGAGAGAAAACGGCCGGCAGAAGTCCGATGTACTCTACTTTTGCGGATTCAGCATGACTCTGGATTCGTTTTCGGGTAGGCGGAGTAGACGTTTATGGCGGAGAAAAAAGGTTCTTTGTTTGAAAACCCAAAAGGACCGCCAAGACCTCGGTCGCGCACGCGCCACCATGCGCGACGTTTGGTCCACGGTCCAAATAGTGGGATGTGATCGATCGTGATTCAGAGAAACGTCAATACACGCCAGTGGTCTCGGAGCACGGTCGTGCCGCCACCTCGATGGGCGCCGCATCGATCATCGTTTTGAAGCGGTGACGTTCACGACCATCTGCCCCGTCAATTCGGCTATCTTCGTACCATCTGAATTCCGCAGTACTCCGCTGATAGCCTGCCTTCCAACAGCACCGGAAAAGTGTCCCCCGTCAGGCAGTTCGAATTCGATGCGGTTACCGTTCAGGCGCATACTGCGCAACGCAACTTCCTGTCCGTCACGGCGCAGTATGCCTGAGACGTCCTGAAGGTGCTGTCGAATCGCGATCTCATACTTATCCTCGCCCTGCCGTGACTTAAATTGCCATACTCCAGCCGCATGAGCCGGTATTACCCACTTATAGATTGTGTGATCCCTGCCATCCGCGTTGACTGTTTTCGTCTCGACCGGCTTCCAGTCCCCCATGTCAAAGTCGTGCGACACGACCGGAGTGCCCGGTTTGAGTTGCTCCATTAAAGTGGGACGCAATTTCACGTTGAGTGAAGGCAGCAGATACAACGTAACAGCGGTAGCCTCGCGCAAATTGGTTTCGAACAAATCCCCGAGAATGAATTTGACTTTCCCGCTGACGCCTGCCTTTTTGGCATTTTCGCGGCTCTCTTTAATTCTTTGCGGATCGATGTCAACTCCAACGGCGCGTGCTCCTAATTTCGCGGCCGAAATAACAAGGCGACCGTCGCCGCAACCCAGGTCATAAACAACGTCCTTGCTCGATACATTAGCCATGCGGAGCATTTCATCCACAACTGGCTGAGGCGTTGGTACATAGATCACGTCAGGCGCTTTCGACTGTGCACAAGCGGCTATGCTCAATACAAGAACTAACGTGGCGATATGCAAGCTTCGATTGAGGCGTTTCATGCTGCCCTCCTTGATTCCGATGTGGATGTCCTCTGCTTCCTGCGTTCCACGTACAGCACGGCGAGACCGGCTCCCAGCACAAGCACTCCAAACAGCGCGCCTATGCCCGTGTATGCCAGGCTGGCATAGAGCAAATACGCTGACGTGGCGCTGAACAGGATTGGGGTGAGCGGGTACAGGGGAACTCGAAACGGCCGCTCGATTTCCGGTTCTTTGATGCGCAAAATGATGAGAGCTAATCCGGTCAGAAATACGAACAACCAGAAAACCGGCGCCGTGTATTCAACCATCGTCTTGAAGCCGTGCCGGGTTGTGGTACCAAGAAGGACGAGCAGAAGCGCAATGCCGCCCTGCACGAGCAGCGCACGCGTGGGCGTCTGGCCAGACTCATTCCATTGAGCCAGTCCTCGAAACATTCTGAAATCGCGGCCAAGTGCGAAGTTTGTACGAGCACCAGTGAATATCGTCCCTTGCATTGACCCGAGAGCTGCCACCATGACCGCAATGCTGACGACGATCGCTCCGCTTGGCCCCATACCCAGGCGCAACACATCGGCTACTACGGCACGTGAGTTAGCCATTCCCGTGAGCCCGAGACCATGGACTAGGGCTGCGTTCACCGCTACGAAGATCACCGTTATGATGCCGATGCTATATAGCAGGGCCTTGACCATGCTGCGGCGAGTGTCCTTAACTTCGGCTGCGATGTAACCGGCCTCTTGCCAGCCGCCGTAAGTCAGCAGCACAAATATCATCATCAATCCGATACTCGACTGCGGTGCCGTCGTCTGCATCACGGCCGGTCCGGAAGGTGCTGCCGGCAGCATGAATCCCGTAACTGTCACTGCGACCACGGCCGCCACTTTTGCTAGCGAGAGACTGTTCTGCATCCACCTCCCCAGGCGAACGCCTCTCACGTTCGCGAACGTGAGCACGATCACAGCAGTTGCAGCGTAAATAGCAGGTGAATGCCGCCCGAGGTTGAACACTTGTGACGCATAATCCCCAAGTACAAACCCAAGCAGCGCGATGGATCCGGTCTGAATCACCAACAACCGCGACCATGCAAGCAAAAAAGCTGGTGCTTGCCCGAAGGCTCGCTTAATGTAGAAGTACATCCCTCCGGTGTCCGGATAAGCAGTCGCAAGTTCTGCGTAGCACAGTGCGCCGAGCAGAGACAATGCACCACCCGCAACCCAGACCAGCACCAACATTGTTTTGCTGCCTGCGTTGGCCGCTACCATTTGCGGCGTCTCGAACAGGCCAGCCCCCACTACGATCCCAACAATGATCGCGACAGCGTCCAGTACAGATAAGGTGGCCCGAGTTGGTGACGTGCCGATAGCCATGCGCGTGTAGCCCGGTAGTGATGCGTGATCACGTTACGTGTGCAGTCTTTGATGCTTCGGTAAGGACTCGCGCGCTGCTTCCCTCGTGCAGGCCAGTTAATGCATCCGTTCAAGGGCAGAAAAGGCGTGGAGCACTGATGGTTTTCGGCTGGCCACAACTTCGGGGCCACTGGTCTCGTGTGCGCGGGTTCAGGATGTTTGCGCGAATCTCAGAAAACAGATCAGCACGGAGGCGTCCAAGCGTGGTACTTGTACACGGTCTGGCAGTTTCTAGCCGGTACATGGTGCCGCTGGCACGCGCGCTTTCACCATACTGGAATGTCTACGCGCCAGACCTGCCGGGCTACGGTCGCAGCGAGACCCCGGACCACCCACTCCCAATCACAAGTCTGGCTGGGATTCTTCGCTCGTGGACCAGAAACATGCATCTGCGCGAAACGATACTGGTCGGAAATTCTATGGGGTGCCAGATCATAGTGGAATATCTCCTGCAGAATTCGAACGAAGTTCAGGCCTGCGTGATGTTGGGCCCGACCATGGATGTGTACGCGCGCAGCACTCTGGCACAGGTGTGGCGCCTATTCCTCGACCAGTTCTACGAGCCACCATCATTGGTCCCAATGCAAGCCTTCGAGTACCTTCGATTTGGTCCGATTCGAACCGCTGTTACATTTCTGAACGCGCTCGATCACGACATGCACGGCAAATTGGCTGCGATCAGAATACCTACTTTGGTGATGAGAGGCTCCAAAGACCCCATCGTATCGCAGCGCTGGGTGAACACACTCTCACGAACGCTACCGCAAGCCCGGCTGCTGAATGTCCCTGGCGCGGGACATGCACTCAACTACAACTCACCTTCCGTTGTTGCCGATGAGTTGCGCCGGTTCTATTTTTCGATCCAACGCAGGGCCGCATAGTGCTTTGCCTCCGAGCTTTGCACTTTGCTGGCCCGCACGGCACCCTTACGCTACCAAACGCCTCTAACTCTCACTGACTTAATCCCGACACAATGAAGGAGACGTATGGCTGAACGTAATAAGCGACGTATTCCCGCGAACGAAAAAGAGACCGCAAACACGGGAAATCTGGCGGGAGTCGGCGAGAACGACAAGCGACCACAAATGAGCGGCGGAGCCGGATCGGCTGGCAGTTCTCCCGTCGTGCTTGATCCCAACACCTCGGCAAGCCAACCCCAGAATACCCCGATGACGTCGGGGCCGGCTGTCCAGCTTTTCGCGGATGAATTGACGAAGATGCTCTACACCGAGAACGTCCTCCTCAAGATGTTGCGAGTTCAAGCAGAGCAAGCCGGAGATGCGGATCTGCACGATCAACTCGAACGTCATCGGCAACAAACTGAGCACCAGGTTGCCCGCCTGAAAGATGCTCTGCACGAACTAGGCAAAAGCTCCGAGCAGATCGCCTGTCATGTTGCGGATGCTTTTGTCCGAGATACAAACGAGGCCGTGAACCGGCTGGGAAGCGATCTTCGGGTGCCGATCTACGTAGCAGCCAACATTCGCGTGGAGCATTTTGAACTGGGCGCTTACGACTCGCTCATCGAAATGGCGAAGAAGATCGGGCAGATTTCTATCGCGGCTAACCTAAAGAATAGCCGTGATGAAGAAGAAGCTCAGTTGGTGCGGCTCATGCGCTTCAGCACAACGATTGACCCGCGAAAACTGATTGAAAAGGCAGCTTAGTTGACTGGCGACCTGCCCTGCAGTTCCTGCGGTCAGTTGCTCACACGAGAGTCACGGATCTGGACCAGTGGCAGGCTGAAGGCCATCCAAAGCGGATGGCCTTCAGGTTATCCACTTTCTACTCGCTCAGCATGTGGTCAATGCGCACGAATTCGTAACCTCGCTGCTTAAGCGCCATTACGAGACGCTCAACGTGGTAAAACATTTTGTCCTTGCGATCTGCGCCAAGGTGAAGAAGCAGGATGTACCCGTTAAGGCCATTCGCATCTTTCTTCTCGTAGTCCAGAATTCCTTGGAGGATCTTTTCTGAAGGGACGAAACGAGGATCACTCTCCGGCATGTAATCTCGATTCGAGCCTGACCCGGGCGAGAAATTGAACATTTGCACATCCATCTGCCGAGCCCACTCCGCTTGATCGCTGTTGTACCACTCATATGGAGGGATGAAATAAACCTGCCCAGCGGAGAGCGCACCTAACGCTTTCAGATCATTGACGTTTCTCTGCAGGTCCGACTCGAACTGCTGCCTTGTCACGAGCGTCTTGTTGCGGTCTTCCCACGAGCAGTACAGAAGGTGCTGATCAGAATGCGGACCGACATAATGTCCCTCGCGAACAGCACGCCGAATTTGTTCCGCGCGCTTGCTCTGGCGAATGTATGCGCCCGTGACAAATAAGCCAGCCTTGACGTCGAGACGATGTAATGTGTCCAGAATCAAGCTGGTGCCCTCGCCGTAATCACCACCGGTGAATATCAAGGCAATTCGTTTCTGCGACAAGTCGCCCCGAACAATGGCGCCGTTGTCCCAAGTGAGACGGGAATGACTACTATGAGATTGAACTTCTACTGCGCTCGAAGTCACGGTCGTCAGACCAACGAGCACGATTAAGACGGACGATAGCAAGTACCGTGTGCGCTTGTGCATAAAGCGGCATTGTAGCGCGAACGATGCCAGACATTCCGGCATCACTTCTCGCCAAAGAGTCTTGCAGTAGTGATCACATTAACCCAGTTCGGGCCATCCGGATTCATGCGTCGGATGAACTGCAGAGGGTCTCAGCGCTGAATGCATTTCGATGCATAAGCAAAAAGGCCACCAGCGTTAGCTGATGGCCTTTTGGAGATTTAATCCGGCGGCGTCCTACTCTCCCACACACTTTCGCGTGCAGTACAATCGGCCCGGCGAGGCTTAACTTCCGTGTTCGGGATGGGAACGGGTGTGA
>DASPIK010000007.1:0-61776 GCA_035629075.1 Terriglobales bacterium
GCCTCGCTGTTGCTCGGGGCTTTTGGCATTGCCGCCTTTGCTGGACTCTCCGCGTTGACCAGCAACGGTGGCCCCACTCTCATTCTTTGGGCAGCCGTTTCCCCTCTCGGGTATCACTACCTCAGCCTGCCACAACAGCAGCCGATCTTCACGTTGGACAGGCTTGTCATCGGTGTACTTGTACTTGCTGGTGTGCTTGCGACCAAACCAAAGGTTCCTATATCGCCGTCGCTGCGGTACAGCGCCTTAGCGTGGGCCGGATTCGTCTTTGCCGCCGCTCTGTCCCTCGCGTCGGTCACCAACTTGGCGAGTTCGGCACGTCTGTTGGTGGAGGCATTCGTCTTTCCACTGATATTGGGTTGGGCCATGCTGCGCAGTTTCGATGCGGACCGATATGCACCGTTGGTCCATATAGCTGTTTGCGTTGTGTCCATCTACTCTGCGGCCATCGGGGTCGCGGAGATACTAACGCTGCAGGATCTGCTGCCGATCGCCGGGGCTAGTCTTTACCTCGACACGGGGATCGGGATCCCAAGGGCGAATGGGCCTTTCCAGACGAACAATTCTTTTGCCCTGATAGGCGTTACCAGTTTTTTGCTCTTGCAATTTCTGCGCCGGATGCTTGCCTCCCGCGTGAGACGCTGGCAGACCATTCTCCACATCGTAGGAAGCAGCGGCGCTTTGTTAATGGCGATGCTGCCGATGTTCCGCTCTGTCGCACTAACGCTGTTGGCGCTCCTCGGTTGGGAGGCTTTCAGAAGCAAGGGAGTGCGCCGCATCGCACTCACTAGTCTCATCATTGCCGCCACCGCCATGGTTCTCTGGGTGGGAAGCTTGGCACCTGACGCCTTCGAAGAACGCGTCTCCAGCAACAACAATGTCTATGCTCGACTCGCGCAGCAGAAACAGACGCTGGAACTCTTCTTGAGTCATCCTGTTCTGGGCGTTGGAATCAACAACTTTTTCGAGGCCGTGCCCAAGACAACGAACTACTCAGCCTTGTTCGCTGGAGCAGATCCTTTGGACTACCCGCATAACAATCTGGCTGCCGTGCTTGCGGAAACTGGCGTGCTTGGATTTATGCCCTATATGATGGCGCAGGCATTCCTGGTTAAGGCGTTTTGGGACCTGCGAAAGAGAAAGACCGCTGCTGCGAACGAAGCTTGGCGTTACTTCTGCTACATCTTCGTGGGTTATTGGGCGAGCGGCATGACTCTGACGAGCGGGTACTATTCCGATCTGAATTTGTGGTTCATGTTCGCGGTCATAGTCGTTTATAGCTTCGGTGTAAGTGAAGCTTCGTCCTGCAGGCCACTGGCCGGGGCTGTTACCAGCACTTCTCACGCCTTGTTTTTCTGACATTTGATAGTTATCGCCCACCTTCGACGAATCACGGATTCGGAACTCGCTCGTAAGATCGCTGAGACCTTCGCCAGTCGGGTCATACAACTTTGCTTGGGTCTACTCACTACGGTCATGATCGCTCGCATGCTTGGACCGAGCGGAAGGGGCGTGCACGCGGTCGCCTTAGCAATCGGCGCAATTGGCGTGCAGGTCGGAAACATCGGCTGCCACGCTGCGCAAACGTTCTATGTGGCGAAGGATAGGCGTCGCCTGGCTCCTTTCATCGCCAATAGTGTCGTGCTGGCGTTCGGGGTCGCAAGCGTCTCCGTGCTATTGCTGTGGGCCTGCGCTGTCCATTGGCCTCGCCTGGCTCCGATTCACGGATTGCCATTGAGCCTTGGGCTGATGTCGGTTCCGTTGGGACTCGGGTACCTGCTTTTTCAACATCTTTTAATCGGCATCCAGGAGGTTCGCGCCTACAACGTTATCGAAACGGTGAACCGTGTGATCTTAGCGCTGTTGGTGGCAGTGCTGTTTCTGGTAGGCCACATGCGGGTTGAAACCGCTTTGACGGCAATGCTGATTGCCGTTGCAATCTGCGCCTTCTGGAGCTTCAGAAAGTTGGTTGCTCAAACATCCGTTCCTGTGCTTCCGTCCATCGCTGACTTCAAAGGCGCATTTGGTTTTGGTCTGCGGGCATATTTGACCACCATGCTCGGGTTCCTCCTTTTGCGGTTCGACCTGCTCATGGTGCAGTACATGAAGGGATCGGAACAGGCTGGTTACTACTCCATTGCGGCCACTATGGCCGACACCATCAGCACCCTGCCGGCTGTAGCTGCAACAATCATTTTCCCTAGACTCTCGGCGTGCGAGGATCCGCTTGAAGGCTTGCGGCTTGTAAACAAAACAACGCTGTTGGTTCTGGCATTCATGATTCCATTCGCATCGATCGCTTGCCTTGTTGCAAAGCCACTCGTCAGCCTGGCATTCGGAGCTGCATTCGCGCCAGTCGTCCCCGCTTTTATTTGGCTCATGCCTGGAATCGTGTTTCTGGGAATTGAGTCGGTGATGGTACAGTGGCTGAATAGCCTGGGACTGCCATTGGCCGTAGTCGGAGTCTGGGCAACTTCGCTTGTGTGCAACATCGCCGTTAATTTTTGGGCGATTCCAGCGATGGGAATCGTTGGCGCCTCGATCGCTTCCTCCATCTGCTACCTGCTAGTGCTCCTCTTTGTTCTGCTAATCATCAAGAGTCATGCTGCGCAATTGCGACGCGACCGGCGCATCGCCGCTCTTAGCTTCGCTGACTAGTCGAGACTTATCTGCCAATGAGGCCTGTCACTTTTCTTTTGCGAAATGAATCGCCGGTCACTCTCTCACGAGAGGTCGTATGGCGCGTGCAACGTAAGTTTCTGCGGGCGCGCCGCATGGCGCAACTAGCGTCCGACTCCTGCCCGGTCAGCTATCGATACATTGGCTATTACCGGCCGCAATTGTCGCTAGTTGGGGACGCATCCGCCAAAGTCATTCTTGAAACAGCGGACGCGGTGTGCCGTGGCCAATTCTCTTTTTTTGGGTATGACGCTGCGCAGCTTGGATTTCCGCCAACCTGGAATCGCGATTTCGTAAGCGGTTTGGATTGGAACGACGCCCCGAGCGCGGAACTCTGTTACATAAGGCACGACGGTTCCGACGTCAAAGTCCCTTGGGAGCTTTCTCGCCTGCAGTTTGCGCCGGTACTGGCGAAAGCACATCGCCTGAGCGGTGAGGAACGATACCGCGACGCCGCGAAAAAAATGATCGGCAGTTGGATCGAGCAAAACGCGGTGGGCAGAGGCGTGAACTGGGCGATCGCCATGGAGGCGGCATTACGCGGCCTCAGCATGTGTTTTACGCTCGATCTCCTGTGGCCGCTTCGAGATGACGAACAGGAATGGCTGTCCCGGGTGACACGCTCACTCTGGGAGCATCTGCTGTTCATCGAAGGAAACCTTGAGTTCTCCCACATCACGCGCGGAAACCACTACCTGAGCAACATCGTTGGGCTCCTTTGTCTTTCGCTCTTTCTGGACGGCAAGCCAGTTGTGTCACGGCGGCGAATTTACCAGGGAAAAGTAGAACGTGAAATGCAGTTGCAGGTGTATCCGGATGGGTGCGGCTTTGAAGCATCCACTGGGTACCACGTGCTGGTCCTGCAAATGTTCACTAGCGCACTCTTGGCGATGCGTGCTGCAGGCTGTCGTCCGTCTGACGATTTCGAAAAGAGGCTGTACAGAATGTATGACTTCGTTTCGCAACTCGCCGATGGCAGCGGACAAATCGCCCAGGCCGGCGATTGCGATGACGGCCACGTGGAATTGACCACGGACGACCTCATTCAGTTAGCGCTACCGGGAGTCCAGCGCCATTCGATCAGTTGCGCGAACTTGATCGGCATCGGTGAGGCGCTTCAGGGCAAGAACTCGGGGCGCAGTGCGATGGACGACGCGGCATGGTACGTTGCAACGACTCGCGTTGAAAATACCGAATCGCACCGGAACCGTTGCACAGTGTTCCCACGAGGCGGAATCGCGATCGTGCGCAGCGATGATGCGGAACTCGCATTTTTCAATATGCCAAACGGCATAGCGGGTAAGGGAAGCCACACCCACAACGACAAGCTTAGCTTCGTCCTCAAGCTTTGGGGCTCCGAGGTGTTCTGCGATTCAGGAACCGGTTGCTACACGCGCGATTTCAAGATGCGCAACGGTTTTAGGGATACGCGCGCCCACAACACCCTCATGCTGGACGGCTGTGAACAGAACCGCTTCTCGACTGACCCGCAATATCTCTTCTGCATGGGGAACGAAGCAACGGTCGAACCGATCACCGCAGAAGAATCTGCGGACGAAGTTCTGCTTCGATCCAGTCATGCGGGTTACCGCAGTCTGGGAGTCACTCACAGCCGCCTCATTCGCTTGAGTACGCTCCGCCCTGAGTTGATCATCGAGGATGTTCTGGAAGGCAGCGGAGAACACGGCTTCGAGTTGTTCTTTCACGTGCCTGCTCACTGGCAGGTTGGCAAACCGGCCATGAACGGTGGCGTCGCGAGTTGCACAATTGGGGGCGCGCGAACTGTGAGCCTCGAAGTCTCGGCCAGCGAGACGGCTATATCCGCCCGGACGGAAGCAACACGACAGTCTGTGGCTTATGGTGCCGTGCGGCCTGCTTCGCGCATTGTGATAGCAGGATCAGCCAAACTGCCTACCTGCATTCGCACGGTCATTAGCTGGAGCCCATAACGCTCCTCTCTCCCGCAGCAAGTTCTGATTTCATAGGTGAATTGGACATAAGATGAAAGCATTCTTAGGCGATGCGAACTCAGGGGCGGTCAACCTCTACGATGTGCCCGTCCCCGAACTGCGCAGCGGCGGTATTCTCATCCGCACTGCTTACTCGGCGATTAGCTCCGGTACAGAAAAAGCAACACTTGAGACGGGACAGAAGTCCCTCGTGGGGAAGGCGCTTGCCCGTCCGGATCTGGTCAAGCAGGTACTCGACTACGCAAAGCAGAATGGGGTTAAAGCGGCGTACCAACGCGTTCAGTCGCGACTCGGGACCCTTACGCCTCTGGGCTACAGTTGCTCCGGGACGGTGCTCGCAGTAACTGACGACGTCACGGACTTTCGCCCAGGCGATCGCGTCGCTTGCGGAGGCGTGGGCTTCGCCACACACAGTGAATTCAATTTCGTTCCGCGCAATCTTGCGGTCAAGATTCCCGACAACGTTCCTTTCGATCAGGCCGCGCTGACCACCATAGGTGCGATCGCGATGCAGGGATTGCGCCAGGCACAGATTGCCTTCGGAGAGACAGTCGCCATCGTGGGAGCCGGGCTCATCGGGGTTCTTGCAATCCAGATAGCTCGCGCTGCAGGATGCCGCGTTGTTGCCATCGACCGTGATCCAGGGCGCGTTGAGCGTGCCCTTGCCTTTGGAGCGCATGCCGCTTTTCCGAGCGACGATCCTTCCACCGTGAAACGAATACAGCAGTTCTCGCGACATGGCGTCGACGCTGCCGTGGTTTGTGCGTCAGCGAAGTCTTCTGCGCCGGTCGAACTTGCGGCCGAACTTCTGCGTGATCGAGGACGGTTGGCTGTGGTGGGCGCGGTCGGTCTGGGTGTGTCGCGCAATGTGATGTACCACAAGGAACTCTCGCTCGCTCTGTCACGATCCTATGGACCCGGACGATACGATCCCAACTACGAAGAGAACGGAAACGATTATCCGATTGGCTACGTGCGCTGGACCGAGCGCCGCAACATGGAAGCCTTCACGGATTTGCTCTCGTCTGGTGCTTTGGACGTAGCACCGCTGATATCACTGCGTTTCCCGGCGGAAGAAGGCGCCAATGCCTGGGCCAGTCTCAATGCGAGTGCCTATACCGCGTTGATCCAGTACCAGGCGGAAGGCAACGCTTCGTTGCCAGCGCCCGTGATAGCAGCCACGCCAAGGAGCACAGACCAGGTCAGGGTCGGTTGCATCGGTGCGGGAGGTTTCGCAAGCGGCGTTATCTTCCCGACACTGCGCCAGATCAAGGCCGCAGTGCTCGAATCCGTTGCGACGCAATCTGGCCATGGCGCGGCGTCCGCCAAGCGTGCCTTCCATTTCCAACGTACACAGACCCCGTCGGAGCTCGTGGCCGACGCTGCCGTTGACGCGGTATTCGTTCTTACTCGTCACGACAGCCACGCACGCATGGTGCTCGAAGCCATGTCACGGCAGAAGCCAGTCTTCGTCGAAAAACCGTTGGCGGTTAAACGCGAAGAACTCGATGCAATTCGTGAGCAATTTGCCCGACAGCAACAGCTCGGTCATGAGCCCTTCGTAATGGTTGGCTTCAACCGGCGATTCTCTCCCGCAACTGAAGCGATCCGAGAATTCTTTGCGGGGCATCGCGAGCCAATGGCCGTAACCGTGCGCGTCAATGCGGGATTCATCCCGGCAGATCACTGGACGCAGCGCGACGCGGGGGGAGGCCGCATTGTTGGCGAGTTCTGCCATTTCGTCGATTGGGTGCGATCCGTCGTGGGCAAACCGATTGTGCGTGTGTCCGCAGTCGCGCTGCCTGACGGTTCAAGGTACAACCGTGACAACATAGCCGTAACTCTGGTTCACAGTGACGGTAGCTTCGCTACGTTGGTCTATGTCGCCAATGGCGACTCCAGCGTCCCCAAGGAGCAGTTCGAAGTCTTCTGCGAAGGTGCGGTAGCTCGGCTCAACGACTTCCGCAAGCTGGAACTAGTGCGAAATGGGAAAACTCGTACCCTGGACTTCAAACATGACAAGGGTCATCGGCGCGAGTTGGAGTTAACTATCGATTCCATTCGCCAGGGCGGCGCCTCCCCAATTCCATTCGCGGAGCTCGTCGAAGTTACCGCGGCGTGTCTTGCGGTGCAGGACTCCATCAGCACGGGTATCCCGGTCAGTGAACTCTTTCCCCCTGCGCCCAAGGCCGCCGCTTGTGCGCAGTGATTCGCGTCGCACGTAACTCATTGCAAAGGACCTGAAATGAACAGTAACGGGCTGGCAGCTTGCCGCCTTCGTGTCGCAAACTGCCCGGTCGATGCTCTTTCCTTCGATCAGGCAGTTGGCGAGATCTGTCGACGGATGAGGGTTCGACAGAAGACGCACATTGTGTTCATAAATGCAGCCAAGGTAGTGAAGTACCGCTCGCACCCTGATTTGGCTGCAGTCGTTGACGGCGCTGATCTGTTGCTGGCCGATGGCGTGCCGGTGGTTTGGGCTTCCAGGCTGGCCGGTGCACCTTTGCCGGGCCGCGTGAACGGAACCGACCTCATGGAGAGGATGGTCGAATGCTGCGCTGAGCTTGGCTTCCGGGTCTTCTTCTTTGGGGCCACGCAGGACGTCGTCGCAAAAACCGTGGAGGAGTTCAAACGCCGCCATCCACAACTCCAAGTCGCCGGTTTTCGAAACGGTTACTACCGCCCGGAAGAAGAGGCCGCGATTGTGGACCAGATCAACCAGTGTCATCCCGACCTGTTGCTGCTCGCGATGGGCACTCCACAAAAAGAGCTTTGGGCCCACCGGCATCTCGAGTCACTCGATGTTGCCGTTTGCGAAGGCGTAGGCGGCAGCTTCGATGTGGTGGCCGGCGTCACGCGTCGCGCGCCGCGTTGGATGCAAGTGACCGGTCTTGAATGGTTCTATCGTTTCCTGCAGGAACCAAGGCGAATGTGGCGTCGCTACCTTGTGACCAACAGCATGTTCGTTTGGCTCGCCCTCGTTGATGCGGTGCGGTCGCGGTGCGTGGGTGTTCAACCCAACAATACCGATGTGAACCACGCTACTCGAACCAGTTAGTTTTCTCCGTCAAACCTCGCCGAAGTTTCAGCGTTCAGAATTGGAGTTGCGCTTTGCGGGCAGATAGTCGCACGAAGCACAATTGTCGTGCTCTCTTTATAGAGAGTGGTCGTGCATTGAGCCTTTTGTTCTTTGCGATCTTCCTGACGACTCACCTGTACGCTCAATCGCCTGCTTCTATCGCCACTTTGACCAGTCCAGCGGACCGGACAACAGTGGATGACACCACAGTCCGCTTCGAGTGGAACGCGGTCAGCAATGCCCAGGCATACTATGTCTACGTCGGGACCGGCCTCGGCCTGAAAGACTCCTTTGATAGCGCAGAGCTTTCGGCGACCACGGTGACGGCATCCGCGCTACGTCCTTCCACTACTTACTACGTACGCCTGTGGACCAAGCTCGATGGCTACTGGAAATTCCGCGATACCACTTTCAACACAGGAACCGGTGTCGCTCGTCTGACATTGCCACTCGATGGCGCAACGAACGTTGACCCAGCCGTGGCAATCCAGTGGAACGCCGTGCAGGACGCCGAAACTTACTACCTATACGTTGGTTCGGCCCCCGGGTTGCAGGACGTATTTGGAAGTGGCGAGACGTTGAAAAACTCTGTTGTCGTTCCGGCTTTAAAGCCGCAAACGACGTACTATGCCCGCATATGGACGAGAAAGAACGGGGCCTGGCGCTTCACAGATAGCACCTTTACTACGGGGACTGGGCTGGCGCGACTGATCAACCCTGCGGACCGCGCCAACGATGTCGACCCGCTCGCGCCTTTCACCTGGAATCCAGTTCAAGATGCCACCGCATACTTCCTGTACGTAGGCACCGCTCCTGGCCTGAAGGACGTCGATTCGGTTGGCGAAACCCTGGCTCTCAGCAAGTCAGTGCGCAACCTGAAGCCGAACACCAACTACTGCGCGCGTCTTTGGACGAAGAAGTCAGGCCGCTGGTATTTCGTCGACACCACGTTCCTTACCGGAACGGGAGTCGCCCACATTGTTTATCCGCCTAACGACGCATCGAACGTTGATCCGCAGAGCCAGTTTCAATGGACGGCCGTTCCGGACGCACAGGCCTACTATCTTCAGATCGGGAGCACACAGGGCAGCAAAGACGCCTTTGAAAGCGGTGAGTTGACAACCACTACTGCTGCTGTGAGCGGCCTGACTCCTGGCAAGAAATACTTCTTACGACTGTTCACTCGAAAAGGCGATCAGTGGCACTACATTGATTCGACCTTTCAGTCGGGCACTGGACTGGCACGAATAACTGTGCCAGCAAACGCCAGCACCGACGTCGATCCGCTTGTTGCATCTGTGACGTGGTCCGCGGTCGCTGATGCGCAGACCTACTATTTGTACCTCGGCACGCAACCCGGACTGAAAGACGTTGTGAATTCTGGCGAAACTTTGGCCACGCAGTACGCGCTCCCGAAGCTTGAGAAGAACACGACCTACTATGCCCGGATCTGGACTAAGAAAGGTGGGGTGTGGCGATACACAGAGTCGACATTCGCTACGGGAACTGGGATAGCGCACCTGTCCAACATCGAAGGCTCCCAACTGGTTGACCCGTTGCAGCCGTTTACATGGAATGCGGTGGACGGGGCCAGCGCATACTACCTCCAGGTTGGAACGACCGTTGGCGCTAAGGACATGTTCGACAGCGCGGAATTACCGGTCAATGTGACGCAGAGGGTGGTCTCCAGCCTGCTCCCTGACACCTCTTACCATGCCCGCCTCTGGACGAAGAAAGAACAGACTTGGCGATACGAAGATGTCGCCTTCCGCACCGCACCTGCTCATCCGTTGCCCGAGCCTGCAACCTTCTACGCTACTGTGGAAGAGTTGACCGCGGCCGTGCGTGCTCTCTCTACACTCGATAATGACCCGATTCCCGATTCAGATCTGGCTAAAGAAGCGGCTGTCTGGGGTCGAACCAAGGCCATGTGCTCAGACTACGCTGCTGTCTTGGTGGCGCGCCTTGCACAAAAGCGCATCCTCTCCAGGCTGCGCCCGCTGACAATCGTAGGGAACTTCAGTGCTTGGCACGAACTCGTCGAGTACTATGACCCGTTCCATGACAAATGGGTCGTTGCTGATCCAACGTTCGGAGTTGTCTACTCGGATCCTGACGCCGGAGTTGGCGTGTCCGCGCTGGAGTTGAGCGATCAGGCGAACGCACAGCAATGGGACGCCATCAAGACCAAGTTCGTCACCGGTCAGGGCGATTCCTACATGCGAAATTATGTGGTGGACCCGCTGCTGCTCTTCCTTAATGTTGTACCGACCGGCGAATCGCCTAGCGCAGCCGCGAAGAACTCTGCCCTGCCGTTCTTGACGGAACTAACTGCGGACGAAACCGGTGGCGAGGCAGCTTACATCGTTTCATTCGCCAATGAGTCAGACTCGATCACCGTCCTCGATCGGAGCGGTCACGTCCAACTGACGCCAATAGACAACTCCAAATGGTCCTCGGTCCTGTGGCTAAGGGAAGGATGGTCGCTCGCTTCGGAGTTGCCATCCGGCGCGAAGTTGTATCGCTTCAAGAGAGTGCGGTTCTAGCAGCGTCAACATCGCACGGCTGGCGTTTGAGGTGAATGCAGTTTCCACAAATGCGAAAACCATTGCGGTACCCTCAGTAGCCCCTATGCAGATCTCGCATCCAGAGATGATGCTGGATCAATAGCTTAGGAGAGATTTCATCCTTCCTAACTGAGGGGCAAAAGATTGCCCTCTACTCGTTGCATGACGCGAGTGGGGTCGCGATCGAGGTCAGCTCTGTTCCTGACAACAATAGTGACGGCTCTGGCCTGTTTAGTCGCGGGGTGCGGAACCGGTGGGCCAACCACAGCTCTGACAGGCAACGACAGTCAATCAGGCACGGTGGCTCGTCCGTTCAAGGCGTGTTCCGCAGCGTTGCCTCTGGGCGAAGTCATCCCCGATTCTGTCTGGGCCAGAAACCCGAATCAAAACGTCACGCCCCGTCCTGCCACCATTGCTCTTCAAAATGGTCCCTCGCAGTCAGCCCTCCAGTTCATCAGCCAATCACGGGTAACGTACAAGATCCCTGCCGGCCAGGAGGCACTTGTCGGCAACGTTGTGTACGAGTCATCACCCGCGTTGCAAACTCCGCGCCCGGAACGACCCGGTTTTGCACTCTGGCTTCGCATTCTCGTCGATGGCGCACTTCGCTACGAAACTGTTCTAGACCACGACGTCCCCGCACAGGTCTTCAGCGTTCAGATTGCAGGAGGCAAAATTGTGACGTTCGAGACGGAAGGGCATCTTGGCTGGGATTCCTTCTATCTCGTAAACGGAGGGTTTACAAGTGAGACTTCCTGTACTGAATATTCCCAACCAATAGTGCAGGAAGGCGAAAGCTCCGTCGTGGTGGGCGGAGCCATACAGCAGCTCTTTCCTGCTTTCACCGCCTTGTCCGTGGTCCCTGTTCGCGCCTACTACCAGGGACAGGCTCAGCGCGCTGAGTTGCGCCTTCGACTCAAGGCCGAACATCAGCAGTTCCCGGATTACGAGTGGGCTACCAATCTTCTTCTGAGTTCACCAGCAGGCAGCCTCAAGCAAGCGAGCGCCATCTGGAACGTGCCGAAACTCTACGGACCAGCCGAACTCGTGACAACGTTGACTGTTAACGGAAACCAGGCCTTTCAGCATTCCCGGCGCGTGTCACTGTTGCCAGTTCGCGATTCAAGTTCCAGTTCTCAAGGGTTCGGATTCCATACCTCGACGGCTGGCTTTGCGTTTTCTCAAGATCGGACGCTTTCACTGTGGGGAGCGAAGTGGGGCCGAGCCTATATAGCTTGGAACGTGGTTCAGCCCTCGCCAGATCGCTTTGACTTCTCCAGGATCGATGAAGTTGTGGGCATGTACGAGCAACAAGGCTTGAAGATCCTAGGAGTCTTGGGCGAGCATGCACCGGCTTGGGCAGGCAATCCCGGCCCTGCTTATTACGAGGCCTGGCAACGGTATGTCGCGGCGACAGTCGACCGTTACAAAGGCAGGATCCAGCACTGGGATCTGTTTAACGAGATAGACGCCAAGTACTTCGAGGGGATGGCTGGCTACGATGCCGACGCCGACACCCGGTTGTTGCGAATCGCCGCCGAAACCGTTCGTAGTAGATGCAGCACCTGCAAGATAATCTGCTGCTCGACCGGAACGTCTGATTGGCTGTCGTATGACCGGCGCATCCTGCCCCAGATGCTGCCTTTAACCGATTACGTCTCGTTTCACCCGTATCGCTACTCGGCACCGGAAGAAAAAGAAGGCTTCTGGGACTTTCTAGGAGAGATGTCCTCGTTAGCCAAGCTGACCAGTGAACTAGGAAACCCAAAACCAATCTGGGCGACAGAGGCCAATTGGATCATCGGCGGCGATAATAGCCACTCGGTACGTAACCCGGAGATGGACGAGCACACGCAGGCGCAGTACGTTGTCCGGGCAAACTTGCTTGCCCTCTCGGAAGGAATTCCCTTCTTTCTTCACGCGCCTGTTTATCACGCCAGTCGGCTGCAAATGCACGCTGATACCGTGTCGGCTTTCGCTTACATGAGTTCACAGCTCGCCGGTGCCGTCCACGTTCACCGGCTTCAAGTCGGCGATGGCGTATATGCCGTCGTCGGTGCGAGGAATGGGTCAACAGTCGGTGCATTGTGGGCGTTGCGCGAAGGCGCAATTGTCGCTTTGTCGGGAGTTACTGGCTTGAGCTTTTTCGATATGTACGGTAACCCCCAGCAGTTCTCCCCACAGAACCTGGCACTCGGACCCGCGCCAATATATTTCACCGCTTCGGGCACGTCTGAACCCAATTTGCAGATCCTGCGGGCCCTGAGCGTTCCAGCAAGAGATCAGTTGCCTCCGTGGAGTGAGTGGCGCACCAATTCGCAGTCCAGCTACGAACAGACGCCACAGGCGTTCCGAGTTACCACCGCCATCACCCAGTATGCGTACCAGTTAGTCTCGCCCGCCATCACCGTTCAACCGGCCTCCTGTTACCGCGTGCGATTGCCGCTCACGCTAACGGCCGGCGCACTCTCGGTCATCGCCATCGACGCCGCCAGCGGAGAGCGGACATCTCCTCCTATCTTCGTAGTTTCGGACGGTCTCCCGACGACAGGCGATGCCGAAGTTCGTATGCTGCCTGGCTCTTCCTCCGAACTGAAGATAGTGATCGCGGCTGGGAATCTGGCACCAGCCTCGTCGCAGTTCTACCTGGCCGGCCCCGCAGAAATATCTACCTGTCACTAAAGCCTGACGCGGCTACGCCATTCTTCCTTCGCGTTGCTTCAAAACTCCTCCCACGCCTGCCGCTGGGCACTCTAGTCCCCCTAAACGCCTGTGCCGAACTCTCCCAGACCAAACCGAAAGGTCATGGTCTGGGGTTAAGGGCCATGAAGTATTGACTGCGACTGTACTGACGATTAGAGTTTCGGTGCTATTCGAATACACATTTCCGACAACCTGAGCGTGGAACGGTGCGCTCAGGGTCCCCAGCATAAGTAAGCGGCGATCATCGCTGTTGCGAATAGGCGTGCTTTCTGGGGGCCGAACCGGGGGCTTTTTAGGTGCTGATGCAGGATACAGGGCTCGTTTCTAGACCATCAGATTTCGGACCACAGTGGTTTGCTGTGCATACCTGTCCGCGCAGCGAAAAGAAAGTGGCAGAACAACTTGCGCGGAGGTCGATGGAGTTTTTCCTCCCTCTCTATCGCACTGTCCGCAAGTGGCGGAACGGGGTTCGAGCTGAACTGGAACTGCCGCTTTTCCCGGGATACCTTTTTACTCGCATAATCCCAGCCGAACACATACGTGCACTCCAGGTCCCCGGAGTTGTTGGTCTGGTCAGCCGACAAGGGAGACCGGTTGAAGTTCCGGACGAAGAACTCGAGCAGCTAATAGCTGGGCTCAAGGTCCTGAAGTCAGAGCCTCATCCGTTCCTTGCTATCGGAGACCGCGTAAGAATCTTGCGCGGACCTCTGCAGGGCTTAGAGGGAGTCCTTGTCAGAAGTAAACACGATTACCGTGTGGTCATCGCGATCGACTGGCTGATGCGTTCTATCTCTGTTGAGATTGACGTGTGCGACCTGGAGCGAATTAGCACGGTGACGCAGTAGAGCAATTCCCCTAGTGCGCGTCTTGCCTTTGCAAAGGCTGTCATCGCAATAGCGCGCGAGAAAACGGCCATGTACTGCGGTAATCAGTCACGCCGTTACAACTTACTCACTGAAGGCGACATCTCGAATATCCTTGAATAGCGCTTCGTCTAGAAAGATTTGAGGAGATGTCCATGCTCGCTTCTTTGGCGAGGAATGCCAGACTTGCCATTGTCGTCACTTTGATTGCCATATTCGGGCTGCCGCAATACCTGTTTGCGGACAATCACATCGTAACCAAGAATGAGCTGCAGCAGCAGATGGCCACGGCGGCGCGCGAGCGCCAGGCTAAAGTGGATCGCGTCCAGCAGTTCTTCGGTTCTGCTACCGCTCAGAAAGCGCTGAAAGCGTCAGCCATCGACTACAAGCGGGTCCAGAATGCGGTTGCGCAACTGGATGACAGCGAGTTGAGCCAGCTTGCCGCGAAAACGGACAAGGCTCAGCAGGACTTTGCCGCCGGTGCTCTTACGAATCAGCAGATCACCTACATTCTCATCGCGTTGGCGACTGCCGTAATCGTCTTGATTCTTGTATAGGCCTGAGCCAGTCGTGCTTTCACGAAACTATGTTGTTTGCCTGTGCCTGGTGCTGCTCGCCATGATTTCCGTGGCGAGCGAGCCGCCCGGCGTTGTCGTGGACGTTCCCTTCGTCGCACAGGAGAAAAACGCATGCGGGGCGGCGAGCGTCTCCATGCTGATGAACTACTGGGCGCGTCAGCAGGGGAAGGCGCAACAGGCAGATGCGGCGGCAATTCAGCTTCAACTTTATTCGGAGAAGGCAAAAGGTATCTTTGCCTCCGACCTGAAGCGATATTTGGAAGCGCACGGTTTTCGCACGTTTGTGTTCCGTGGTGGGTGGGAAGACCTGAAAACTCACCTGGCGAAGGGCCGCCCGCTAATCGTGGCCTTAGGCGATAGTGGCACTGATTCGCCGTTACATTACGTTGTCGTTACCGGGTTGGACTGGAACCAGCGGCTGGTCTTCCTTAATGATCCTGCTGATCGCAAATCGCGAATGGCGGATTGGCGGGAGTTCGAGCGCGGCTGGGCCGTCACCGATCACTGGACGTTACTCGCTGTCCCAAACTGAGGCAATCCACACGAATCGCATCGTCATTGCCATTCTTCTGTTCGCATCCGTGTGCGCCCTCGCACAGATGCCGGCAGATCTCGAGTCTGACGCCCGCACGCTGTTCAACGAACAGCGTTGGGAGGAATTGGCCAGTCTCTTAGGCAGTGCCCCCGCCCGCTCCACAGATGCGGACTACTTCTACGGAATGGCGCTCGCGCACCTCGGGCGTTGGCGAGAGGCCGAAGCCGTACTCCGGTCTGGCCTGGCGAAAGCCTCTTCTGATAAGCGCTTCCCAATAGAGCTCGCCGGAGTCTCATTTCGCCTGAAAGACAACGCCAGCGCGAAACGCTATCTGCTCCGGGCGCTGGTTCTCGATCCGCGCGATTCTTACGCAAACGAGTTCCTTGCCACTGTCTATTTTCTGGAGGGCAACGCCGAAGCCGCACTTAAGTATTGGAACCGCGTCGACAAGCCTGTGATCTCAACCGTACGCAATGACCCGCGACCGAGGCTCAAACCGGTGTTGCTTGATCGTGCCTTTCCTTTCGCGCCAGGCGATCTGCTCAGCCTGTACGACTATCGGACGGCACAGGCTCGGCTCGACTTTCTCGAAATCTTCCCACGGCATCGCCTCGAACTCGCTCCGCAGTCGGACGGCAGATTCGATGTCACCTTCCGAAACACCGAGCGCAATGGATTTGGAAACTCGAAGATCGAAACGCTCGTGAACCTGCTTAGACGACTGCCTTTTCAGACCATTACGCCCGAGTACTACAACCTAAATCGCTCGGCTGCGAACATCATCTCGCTTTACCGCTTCGACGCGCAGAAGCGCAGGCTTTTTGCCGAGTTCTCCGCACCCCGTCAGCGTGACCCCAAGTGGCGGTACGCTTTTACCGCCGACCTCCGAAAAGAGATTTGGGAACTTGCGCCCTCCCCCGAAATCTCGTTTCAGAACTTCAGCCTCGAGAGCGTGAAGGCCGATGCTAGTCTCACTCGAACCTTCGATCCTGACTGGCGCTGGACCACTGCGGTTCAGTTCTCCGATCGTCGTTTTCTTAATGTCGCGTGGGATTCAGGCGTACTCACTGATCTTCTTCACGGTGGGCGCGGACTGAAGTACATCGCCGAGCTCACCGGCACGCCGTTACGGATTCCGGAGCGCCGTTTCACGACGACCACCGCAGCACATTTCAGCACGGGGAAGTTCTGGTCCGCTCCGACCAGTAGTTCGTTCGCAACGATCACTGGCGATATCCGCTCCGAATGGCTCCCGCAAGCTCGCGGAGATGACTACGCAGTAGCAACGCAGTTTCGAGCCGGCAGAACTTTCGGCAGCGTTCCCTTCGATGAACTTTTCACTCTGGGAGTCGAGCGGGATAACAACTTGTGGCTGCGAGGGCACAGTGGAACACGTAACGGCAGAAAGGGAAGTGCTCCCCTGGGCCGCTCCTACGTGCTATTCAACAGCGAATTGAACAAGCACGTTCACGAGGGTGGCTTCTTTCGCATCAAGGCCGGGCCATTTCTCGACGTGGGTCGCATGTACGACAGTTCGCCGGTACTCGGAAGCAAGGAATGGCTGGTGGACATAGGCATTCAACTCAAGTTCACCGTTTTCGGTGCCGCCGGCATAACTCTCTCCTACGGTCGCGGGTTGGTTGACCATCGCTCTGCTTTCTACGCATCTCCGCTACGCTAGTCCTTCCTGTTTTCATTGCTGTGGTGGCTGAAGCAGCTCGCCGCCTTTATCACTTTGCCTCGCACGGGTTATACTCGCCGCCACAGGTTGTTCGGCCCCTGCTGCGTCAATCGGAATCCACATTGTCCACCTTGTCCCATGCCTCTGTGCGCTCGGGGGCATGCCCACCGGAGGCAATGAATGCGCGATGAAGACGTCAAGATCACGGAGACAGGCACACCGGAGTCAGGTGTGTCGCGTCGAGACTTTCTCAAAATAGGCAGCCTCACCGTCGCCGTGCCTGTTGTTATGGGCCCCCCCGTAGTCGAGGCTGCCGGCCAGGATGTTGCCGTTTACGGTCCCGGCAAGGCTCCCGTCACACTTACCGTTAACGGCAAGAAGCTCACCGCCGAACTCGAACCGCGAACAACGCTGCTGGATGCACTGCGCGACCACTTCGATCTGACCGGTTCTAAGCGAGTCTGCGATCGCGCAGAGTGCGGCGCATGCACCGTACTGGTCGACGGAAGGGCTGTTTATGCCTGCCAAATGCTTGCGATTGATGCGCAAGCGCATGAGATCACAACAATCGAATCGCTGGTAGCCCAGGAAGGCGCCGGTGCGACAGGCGGCGCGGTTTCGTCACAAGGTTGGAAGCTGCACCCCATCCAGCAGGCGTTCGTTGACCATGACGCTCAGCAGTGCGGCTTCTGCACGCCGGGGTTCGTGATGGCCGCAAAGGCAGTGCTCGACAAGAATCCGCGTCCGACTCCGGAACAAGTGATCGATGGCCTGAGTGGTAACCTTTGCCGCTGCGGAACTTACACGGGCCTGAAAGCCGCGCTGGCCAGTGTTGCTCAGGGCACGTCTGGCCCGAAGGAAGGAGCGTAAGTTATGCCGCCAAAAACACCTTATGCATGGCCCGACGCTCCCGAACGCAAACTTATCGGCAAACGTGTGTCGCGCGTCGATGGCCCGGTGAAAGTATCTGGCCGCGCCAAGTACACCTACGACGTGCACCCGCAGGGCATGCTCTACGCCCGCATGCTCGGTTGCCCTCACGCACACGCCCGCATCACCTCCATTGACACCAGTGCTGCTGAAAGACTTCCGGGTGTTCGTGCCGTGCACATCGTCCAGAAGGAAGGGACGGAGATCTACTGGGCTGGCGACGAGGTCGTCGCCGTCGCTGCTGATACCGAGTCCATCCTCGAACAGGCCCTGAACGCCGTGAAGGTGCAGTACGAAGTTCTGCCTCACCTGGTCAGCGATCATGAGCCTCCGGCCAACATCGCGGTCGCGACTGGCCCGGCCAGCCAGGATGACCTGCGCGACATGTTCGAGAACCAGGTCCCTGACGAAGAGATCATTTCCTACGTCAAGACAAATGGCATTAACTTTCGCCCAAGCGCCGACTACCTGAAGACCCTCGCCAGTTACGAAGTTCCCAAGCCGGTTATCGATGCGATCGGCGCTGCTCCAGTCAAGGAAGGCGTGAAGAAAGCGCCCACGCTATATCGCAAATCCTCGGCGCAGGTGCAGGGTGATCCGGACTCGGGGTTCAAGCAGCCAGGAGTTGTGACGTCCGAAGGCGTCTACGGCGCAGCGGTCATCGCGCATTGCTGCCTGGAAGCTCACGGCACCGTCTGTGAGTGGCCCGACCAGAACAATCTGAACGTGCACATTTCCACACAGAACGTGAGTGGCATCGCCGCACAAATGGCTGAGCCGCTCGGCATGACCGCCGACAGAATTCACGTTCACATGGACCACATTGGTGGTGGGTTTGGCAGCAAGTTCGGCCCCGACCGATGGGGAATTGTAAACGCCGAACTATCGCGAAAAGCCGGCGGCAAACCCGTTCGATTGATGCTGGAGCGCGACCGCGAGATGGAGGTCGCCGGTGCTCGTCCTTCGGCGTACGCCCGCGTCAAGGTCGCCGCGCAGAAAGACGGGACGATTGTCGCCTGGGACTCGCAGGGCTGGGGCACGGGTGGCCCGGGTGGCGGCGGCACTCCGCCCATCCCATATGTCTTCGAAGTCCCCGACCGGCGGACCCAGTACACCGCCATCGTGAACCACATCGGGCCGGCCCGTGCATGGCGCGCGCCTAACCACCCGCAAGCTGCAGTGATCACCATGGGCGCGCTCGACGATCTTGCTGCCGAGCTCAACATGGATCCGCTCGACTTCTTCACCAAGAACATCGCGATCACGGGCCCGCGTTCATCGACGTACGAACAAGAGCTGAGAATCGCAGCGGATCTCATGGGCTGGAAGAAACTGTGGCGCAACCGTCGCCAGAACGCCGAATCAACTGACGCTGTTAAGAGGGGCGTTGGCCTCTCCATACACACATGGGGCGGACGCGGTCACAACTCGGATTGCGACCTGACGATTCACCCCGACGGTGCAGTCGAAATCAAGATGGGTTCCCAGGACCTCGGAACTGGCACTCGCACAGCTATCTTGATGGTGGCGGCCGATACGCTTGGCCTCCCGATGTCGCAGATCAACCTGCTCATCGGCGATAACAAGTACCCACCGTCCGGCGGTTCCGGTGGATCAACCACCATCGGCGGCGTCAGTTCCTCGACGCGCCGCGCTGCCGTCGACGCCCGTGCCGCTTTGCTCGAAAAGGTCGCGCCTGCCCTCAACGCGCAACCTGCCGAGTTGGAAGTCGTCGACGGAACGGTTCGCGTCAAGGCCGCACCCACGCGCTCGCTTAGCTGGAAACAGGCGTGCCAGAAGATCGGCCCGGTTCCGTTGACGGTACGGGGCAAAAATCCAGACCGGAGCAAACCACCTGACCTCACCAGCGCGGGAGTCGGCGGCGTTCAGATGGCCGACGTGAGTGTCGACACCGAAACCGGCATTGTGAAAGTCAACAAGATGGTCGCCGTGCAGGATTGCGGCCTCATCATCGACCTCAAGACTGCCGAATCCCAGGTACATGGCGCGCTCATCATGGGCATCAGCTACGCGCTGTTCGAAGAGAAAATCTACGATCCGACCACAGGACGCATGTTGAATCCGAACATGCAGTATTACCGTCTGGCCGGAATCGGCGACATCCCGGAACTCGTGGTCCACATGATGACCGGCAAGGGCTTCGACGAGCGCGGAGTCATCGGTCTTGGTGAACCTCCGGTGGTATCGCCCGGTGCCGCCATCGCGAACGCCGTTGCTAACGCCATCGGCACGCGCGTAGGCACCGTCCCGCTCACACCTGAACGCGTCCTTGCTGCGCTGGAAAGGAGCCGCCTCCGTGATTAATTTCGAATACGCCAGCCCAACGCAAAAAGAGCAAGTCGCGACCCTGCTCGGATCGCAGCCCCAGAACAGCGCCATCCTCGCGGGTGGTACCGATCTGCTTGCGCTCATGAAGGACAACATCGTCGAGCCGCGGCGACTCGTCAATATCAAGCAGATCAAGGGCCTCGAAGGCATCCAGTACGACGCGAAGCAAGGTCTCACGATTGGTGCGCTCGCTCGGTTGACCGACATTGCCGACAACGCCAACGTGCGGAAAGCCTTTCCGGCACTCGCTCATGCCATCGACGAAGCGGCTAGTCCTCAGCTCCGGAACATGGCCACAATGGGCGGCAACCTGCTCCAGCGGCCCCGTTGCTGGTATTTTCGCAACGGGTTCGGCCTGCTTGCGCTGGACAAGAACGGCCAGTCGCTCGTACTGAAGGGCGACAATCGCTACCACGCTATCCTCGGCAACGAGGGCCCGGCCTACTTCGTATCGCCTTCCACCGTTGCGCCCATCCTGATTGCCTATGGTTCGAAGGTAGTCATCATGGATGCCAGCGGCAAGAATCGTATCGTCCCGCTTGAATCGCTTTACCGCATTCCCGGGCAGCAGGGCGAGCGAGAGCACGCGATTGCCCCAAATGAGCTGCTGACCAACGTGGTCGTGCAACCCGCTCCGGGAGTGAAGGCCGCCATCTACGAGGTGCGTCAGCGGCATGCTTTCGATTGGCCGCTTGCGACGGCCGCAGTTGTGGTCCAAATGGAAGGGAGTACGGTGAAGTCGGCGCGGGTCGTTCTGGGCCACGTCGCGCCCATTCCGTGGATCTCAAAAGAAGCGGAGCAGGCGCTTGTCGGCAAGCCGCTCAACCAGGACACCGCGACCGCGGCCGGTGTGGCCGCAGTTCGTCACGCCAAGGGTCTCGGTGACAACAATTTCAAAATCCAGTTCGTACGTGTGGCTGTAAAGCGCGCGCTGATGCAAGCGGCAGGAATGTGAAGCGCAGTTTCGAGTTTCGAGCTTGAATCGGTTGCTGATGATCACGCTCGGAACTCGAGAACCCAAACTTGGGCAAACTTTGCCAGACGCGGAGATTTCTCATGCCCTGCGACGCCAATCGCTTCGATACCAATAACCCAAACCTCTGTCCGTCGCTGCGATGGAAAGGCATGTTCATCCTGGCGGAGCGCGATCCCTCCGTCCCGCCAACCAATGATGGCCTCTACTGGTGCATGCACACGCAAACCTGCATTGGACCGGATGGCCAGCTCGCCGAGCCAGCAAATTGTTGCAGCACCGGGCGCGAATGCCACAAAGGAAGTTGCACCTAGCCTAAGCTTACAACGCAAACAGCGGTGGACGACTGTTCAGCTTCTGCAGCTGTTTGCGTTATCGTTGATGCATGAACAAAACCAACGAGAATAAAGACGATTACCGCGAGGGCGTTTCGCTCCGCAATGGCTGGCGTTGTCGCTTCTGCGGAGCGCATCCCAAACCGGGCAAGTCTTTCGGAGAAGACGCCGTGTGTCCTGCGTGCCGTAATCGCATGGATCATCTACAAGGCTGAGGCTCGACAACACGGGTGATCTCGTGAGCAGTAGCGTGACCTGTTCAAAAACGTCTACGACGAACGACACGATGATCCCGGCAGCACCTGCGGCAATAGGCTTCGTGATGCTATCCTCGACGTGAGTTCATCTAACGCTTAGCATGCACACTCGCGCCCACATCGAAAAAGACGGGCTCCTTTTCGCCGGTATCACCGTGCTTACATGGGGACTGACCGGCATATTCGTCCGCCTGCTGCCTGGATTTCCGGCACTGTTCATAACAGGTTTCAGGTTGCTGATTGCTCTCGCGGCGGCTTTGCCCTTCGTGGCCTTGAACACGCAGAAGCGCACGGCGATATTCTCAATGCTCCGCCGACCGGCTGCCTGGATGCTCGCTTCCGCGTTGGTCGCCTACTATGTTCTGGCTGTATCGGCTTACCAGTTCGGCCCTGTGGGTGAGGTTGCGCTATTCTTGGGAACATCCCCGGTCTTTGTGCTCGCCGGTAGAGCTATTCGCGGCAGAAAGGTTCTTCGCGGCGAAAAGATCGGCGCACTCATAGCTCTCTGCGGGGTAGTGCTGGTGCTTCTCCCGAAGCTGTCCATTGCATCCGGTATTTCCCGACAGCGCTTACTTGGTGACGCCCTGGCGCTGCTCTCAGCGGCAGCGTCAGCCGTATACGCTTCCACGTCGCGGTCAGTTCGCCAGCGTGATCCACAAGCTGCCGACGCCACGCTCACGGCCCTCCTGGGATTCGCGATCGGAAGCGCACTCCTCGTGGTTAGCTCCGTGCTGTCGCCGACCTCCGTGGCAAGCGTCGCCGAAACGCGTGTCGCGCTAATCTTCATCGCTTTGGGCGTGGTTTCGACCGCGATCCCGTCAATCACTTACGCGGTAGCGTCGCAAAAATTGCCACCAATCATCAGCACCACTTCACAGCTCATGATCCCGGTGGTTGCCACCATCGCCGCCGCTTTTTTGCTTCGTGAGATGCCTTCGTTCTGGCTTCTTCCCGGTGGAGCCTTGGTGCTGTTCGGCATCATTTATATGTTCCGCCACGGAAGCCAGGCGGCCGTTGTCCCACCGAAGTCGGAAACCGACGCCGTTGCCTGCGTCACAGGGGACTAGGCAAAATAGGCGGGGCAGATGTTGGATTGGGGGTGCCCCGCGACTCCTTTATTCACTCACAAAGCGCGAATCTCTCCCCTGGCTATCACATCTACTTGTGACAAGAGCTACAATAGGCCAACGACTTTTTGGGGTGAGATCATGCGCAGGGCTAAGTTTCTCGCGGCTTCGCTCGCCGCAGCGCTTCTGCTTTCCGCCAGCACATGGGCCGAGGTCTCCGGTGACTACGTCGAGACACGTAGCGCCGACGTTTACACCGGTCAATGCTTCGCCAACGGCGAGATGGGGTTGACCGGCGATCAGGCGATTCTCGGGTGGCACGTGAACAAGGGTGAATGGAACGGTGTCGCGCTTGACGGTCTGAACGTAGTGGGAGCGGTTAAGGCGCGCGCGACGCTTGGCGACCCTTATGGGAATCCCTACCCGGCGAAGTCAGTTGTCATAGTGGATGACCGGGCCACCCCTGCCCAGCGCCAAGCTTTGCTGGGCTTTGTACGCCATATGGGTGGCGAACTTTTCGCGAACGTAGTTCGTGTGGAAACCGCGCCTATTGAGATCGCAGTCAGTCCCGATCATGCTCGCCACGGCTCGGCGCTGATGCGAGCAGGTCAACTCGCCACGCTTCGCACGCGCAGTCTGAATGAGAACGACCACCTGTGCGGGAACGAGGAGACGTTTTATCCTCCCTTGACCGACGTGACGCATTCCGTACCGGCCGTGGCGGTCACTGATGCATACAATGGTCCTGGTCTCGGGGTCACCTGGCGCGCGCACGATCGACGAAGCGCTTTCGTCGGGACTTTCTCCGCAAGCGAGCGAGTACAGTCCGTAGCCTTGGCGAACAGGTAGCCTGCTGGGGCACACGCCGTTGGGATGGCGAACGAGCATGCTCCATCCCTTGCCTACTGCTGCGCCACGCCTTTGACCACTATTGCGATCGGCAACTCGCCCGAGGCGGTCCTTACCTGGGCGGCGAAAGCAACATAGCCGTCCGACGTGTAGAACAACGAGGGATACTCCGTTGCGCCCTCGGTGGGAACCATGCTGAAGCTGGCTGGATGAGCAGTTCCAGCCGCCTTCGCGCTGAGCTTAACAAGTTCGGCATAGGAAGGCAGCGCGTCCGGTCCGGGATCAGCCGCCAGCGGCGTCAGCAGTACGAAATCCGGTTGAGCCGCAACCCCCATGTGGTTGCCGTCGCTGGGCAGAATCTCATAACGCATCGTGTACGCGCCCGGTCGAATCGCTTGACCGCGGAAATCCTTCGCCTGCCGCTGGAACTTAATCACTCCGATAAACGTTGCGCGACTGATCTGCGGGTAGACGGCATTTGGGTCCTTCTCTTTGGCCGCAGGAAGAGAGTTGCTCAACCAAAGCTCCATCACGCTGCCGTCATACAGTGTGAGTCGATACCCGCTGGCCGCTAGTGCCGTTTTCATCTGTTCCGGACTCGCATCCGCGAAGTGTCCGATTTTTTCAACCTTGCCCGGCGACGCCGCTGCAGCCACAGCCGCAATCAGAAGCACCAGCCCTGTAGTGCAAGTGATTCGAGAGAATAACGCCATGTGTACCCTCCAACCCGTTCTTGTTAGGGTTATGTGTCATTGACTTACAGAACCCAGGACGGCTCCGCCAGCGGGCGGTTACAAATGTAATACCCAAGCTTACGAAATCGGCAACGAATCCAGAGTAGCTGCATCAAACTACCAGAGCGAATGTGTAACACATTGCACAGGGCCTCGCGGACATCGGATGGTGCCGATGCTCAGAGGTCAAGCTCACGGGCCGACATCAAGGGTTTGAGGGTGTCTTTTTCAACGAGATCCCAAGGGGAGCTACGCGTGAGTCGTCGCAACGTTGTCCGGCACAAGATGGCGGTTCCAGTGAAGCTGCTGATTACGGAGCCAGATGGCAGCGTTCGTACTCTGCTTGCATGCACTCTGGACGCAAGCAACACGGGAGTTCGGCTCGGCGGCATTCACGAGACACTCAATGTCGGACAGGTGGTAGTCCTGCAGTATCAACATCGGCGCTCTCAGTTCCTGGTCAAGTGGGTCGGAAGACGTGGAACGGGAAGTTCGACCCAGATCGGACTTCAGTGTCTCGAACCCGCGAAGAACATTTGGGGCGTGGAGATGTCGGACCGCATTCCTCCGTCCTCAGCTTCTCGGCAGCAACTCCGATATGCCGTGGGACTCGGCTCCCTGTAGAACAGGGAGGCCGGATTTTCTATCGCATATTCCATCACCACTCAGATAAAAAAATCTTGATAGAACGATTTCATGCTGTGGATAACTCGTCCCACTGTTGCGGACTTCATCGGGGCCATTGAATTTCTCAACAGGGCCACGCTTCACGTAAGTCATTGATTCTTCGTGACGCCTCTCTGAGAAGGCTCGGATAGCGTTGCATCGCTGTTGAATTCATCAACGGCTCGCCCGATGCGCATATCATCGAACCAGCCCTCTTTTACCTGTAAGTTTCGCCTTTTTAAAGACTTGTCTCCTCAGCTTTGCGTCTGCCATCTACGGCACGCCGATTGCCTTAGGAGAGGTGTCATCGGACAGAGCTAACCACCGGGTCCGAGGCAAGATCAACGACATCGTAGCGGAGGCGGCATCATGACAGTCATTCTTGTTCTTCTCACTTTCGTCACCTTTCTTGTAATCGACCACTTTTACAGCAAGCGCAAAGGCGTGCAGCCAGTGCTGGCAGCAGCCGCAGCACGCGACATGGAAGCTACTTTGCCTCGTCTGCAGCCAAGCATGATCGCCGGGTTCAAGGTTCCGGACAACGTTCGTTATCACCCGGGCCACACATGGGCGCTGAGCGAGAGCCCGAACCTCGTTCGAGTTGGTATGGACGACTTCGCGAGCAAGTTGACCGGGAAGATCGAGCAGGTGACCTTGCCCCAGCGTGGGCAGTGGGTGCGCCAGGGACAGAAGATATGGTCTATTCAGCGCGACGGGCAGAAAGTGGATATGGTTTCGCCAATCGAGGGCAGCGTGGCGGATATCAACGAAGCCGTGGTGAACAACCCTGAACTTGCTCGCCAGGACCCGTACGGCGAGGGCTGGATGGTCACCGTGCAGGCACCGGATTCGAAGACCAATTTCCGAAATCTCCTCGGCGGCGCCCTGGCAAAGAGTTGGATGGAAGAAGCGGCGCTGCGCCTACAGCGCCGGATGCCCGCTCTGGCCGGGGCCGTCATGCAAGATGGCGGTACAGCGGTTGACGACTTGACAGCGCACATCCCCGACGCTCAATGGTCCGAACTGACGAAGGAGTTCTTCTTAAGCTAACAAATCGGGGCCCCCGGATTTCCGATTAGTCGGCCTCCGCGAATTCGCAAGTGCTATTGCCCATCGCGTCGAATCTGGCGCGATGGGTTTCTATTTGGCTCCGATTAGGCGCTAGAAGTATCGAAACTGCTATTAAGAGCGCCGCCCTCTTGACCCAGGCTGTAAGTCTCGACTGGCTGGAGGCTTACGTGCTTCCGCTTATGGATCCATAGTTTCTGCTTATGATCGTGACTGCAGTCACGAATTCTGGTGACACCTATCACGGCCAAGCTAAGGGGCAAGACGGATGATGTAGCGTTAAGGAAGACTCTGCGCCAGATTCAGATACCTCCACGCCACATGAAGGGAGCCGTCTGGCCTGCCGCAAAGTGGGACCCGGGCCCGTCCGGTGAAAGGAGGACAGCCATGTTGCTTGCCTACCGGCTTGTAAGGCTGATCGAAACTCACTCGGATGAACTGGCTGCGGGACTGCTGGAAAAACTTCGGCAATGCCCACAAACCTGTAGTTACGGCGACGTCCCGGCCGAGGAGTTCAGACAGCGTGTTCAAGAAACCTATCAGCACCTCGGTGAATGGTTGCTCGGGAAGACGGAGTCGGACATCGAGCGGCGCTACGTAGAGATCGGTGCGCGTCGTTGCGGTCAAGGCGTTCAGTTCAGCCAGTTGGTCTGCGCTCTCAGCCTCGTCAAGGAACACTTAATTGAGTTTCTGAAGCGGGAAGCGATCGTGGACAAGCCCGTCGAAGTGTTGGGCGAACTGGAAGTTCTACAGTTGCTGGAACAGTTTTTTGATCGCGCAGTTTATTACGCGGCGTTGGGCTATGAGCGTGCCTACGTAGCCCGCGCGGCCACGGCAGTACACCATAAGTAGGAATTCATACAACTCAAACTACGGCGGGAAGGAAGATAGGCAGCGAATGTGGCAGGAAGAATATAAGCGAAAGATAACGACGGCCCGCGACGCTCTTCGTGTGGTCGAATCCGGCATGCGCGTGTATATTCACGCGAACAGCGCGTTTCCCCAGGTTCTCGTGGACGCTCTTACCGAGCGCGCTCCCTACGTCCGTGACGTTGAGGTTGTTCACCTCCTGTGTGACGGGCGTCCTTCTTACGCCGACCCGGGTCTAGAAAAAAGCTTTCGGCACAACGCGATCTTTATGGGATCCAACATCCGCAAGGCTGTGGCAGAAGGTCGCGCGGACTGCGTTCCCATTCACCTGAGCGAAATTGAAGGTCTCTTCACGAGCGGCCAGATGCCGTTGGATGTGGCACTCATACAGGTGTGCCCGCCCGATGCGCACGGTTTCGTATCGCTCGGCGTCGCCGTCGAAACCACGCTAACGGCTGCCAAGTGCGCGCGCTATGTCATCGCACAGGTCAACGACCAGATGCCACGCACGTTCGGCAACACCTTCCTGCACGTTAGCGAAATCGACGCATTCGTTGAAGCGTCCATGCCACTCCCCGACCATGAGAAGCCGGAGATAACGGACGTTCACCGGGCAATTGCGAAGAACTGCGCATCGCTGATCGAAGACGGTTCGACACTTCAGACCGGCATCGGCGGTATTCCCGACGCGATCCTGCCATACCTGACGGACCGCCGCGATCTTGGCATTCATACGGAATTGCTTTCCGATGGTGCGATTCCGCTTATCGAGGCGGGTGTCATCAACTGCCGGCGCAAGACCTTTCACCCGAACAAGGTCATCGCCGGGTTCCTCGTCGGTACAAAGAAGATTTATCAGTTCGCGCACAACAATCCGCTCTTCGAGTTTCACCCGAACGCGTACGTCAACGATCCGTTCAATATCGCGAAGAACGACAACATGGTCGCCATCAACTCGGCCGTTGAAGTCGATCTTACGGGTCAGGTTTGCTCCGACTCCGTGGGCCAGCACTTCCTGAGTGGTTTCGGTGGCCAAGTCGACTTCATCTATGGCGCATCGCGTTCAAAGGGTGGAAAGCCGATCATCGCCCTGCCATCGACGGCGAAGAACGACACGGTTTCGAAGATCGTTCCCATGCTTCAGCCCGGCGCCGGTGTCGTAACTTCCCGTGCGCTGGTTCACTACGTAGTCACTGAGTTCGGTATCGCGTATCTGCATGGACGCAACGTCCGCCAGCGTGCGGAAGCGCTCATCCAGATTGCACATCCCAAGTTCCGCAACGAACTGTACGAACACTGCGAACGCATGAAGTGGCTCCAGAAGCCGCAAGTGGCTGTCGCAGCGACGGCAAAGTAAGCGTGAGCGGCGGCGAGCCGCCGCTCCAAACAGGCATGATCACGGCGAGGTGAAAATGGCCGGTCCAAGGGGCAGTGTCAGTATCAATACGGAAGAATGCAAGGGCTGCGGGCTGTGTGTTGAAGCTTGCCCTCCCAAGGTCCTCGAGCTTGAACCCGGACTGAACGCCTATGGCGTTCACCCAGCACACTACAAGGGTGACAACTGCACAGGGTGCGGCATTTGTTTCTACTGCTGTCCCGAACCGGGTGCGATCACGGTTTATCGTGCACCGGTCCAGAAGGCAGTGGCGGCGAGCCAGGAGGTTCAGCATGCGGCAACTGTGTAAAGGTAATGTTGCGGTGGTCAAAGGCGCGGTACTTGCCGGATGCCGCCACTTCTACGGATATCCCATCACGCCAGCCAGCGAGATCGCGGAATACGCGGCACTGTATATCCCGCAGGTCGGCGGCACGTTCCTGCAGGCTGAATCGGAAGTCAGCGCCATCAACATGTGCTATGGCGCGGCTGCAGCCGGGCAGCGCGTCATGACTGCGTCCTCCGGCCCCGGTCTGAGCCTCATGCAGGAAGGCATGTCCTACATCGCCGGAGCGGAACTTCCGGTCGTTGTTGCTGACGTAATGCGCGGCGGCCCTGGCCTTGGCAATATCGCTCCCGAGCAAGCCGACTACTTCCAGATGGTCAAAGGTGGCGGCCATGGCAGCTACCACAACATCGTCCTGGCTCCGGCTTCGGTGCAGGAGATGTGCGATCTCACCATCCTTGCCTTCGATCTGGCGGACAAGTATCGCAATCCGGCGGTAGTCCTTACCGATGGTGCGATTGGCCAGATGATGGAACCGCTCGAGATCGAGGAAAAAGAGTACTCACAGTCTGAGAAGCCGTGGGCCGTGAAGGGAACCGAAGAGACCCGAGCCAACCTGGTCTCCTCCATCTTCCTGACCGCCGACGAACTAGAAGCGCACGTGCGCAAGCTCCAAGCCAAGTACAAAAAATGCGTCGAACTCGAGCAGCGCTCAGAAGAGTACATGACTGACGATGCCGACATTCTGCTGGTCGGTTACGGGCTGACCTCGCGCATCCTGCGGTCCGCTGTCGATGAAGTGCGCGCACAGGGCATGAAGGTCGGGCTCTTCCGCCCGATAACCTTGTGGCCATGGCCGGGCAAGGCCCTGGCTGCCGCCGCCGCAAAGGTCAAGTCGGTGCTGGTTGTCGAGATGAGCACCGGTCAGATGGTCGAAGACGTTCGCCTCACGGTCAACGGCAAGGTGCCGGTGGAGTTCTACGGCCGTGTCGGCGGCAACATCCCGTCGGTTGAGGAAGTGCATGCAGAACTGCTCAACCGCATGGTCGCGGCGGTCTAAGGAGGAAGCACCTGTGATCGAATACGAAGTCATTCATTCGAAACCGGAGACGTTCTACAAGAAATTCGAGCGCAAGGCCGACCTCCAGCACCAGACGCACTACTGCCCGGGCTGCGGCCACGGTGTCGCACACAAGCTGGTAGCGGAAGCACTCGAAGAACTCGGGCTTCAGAACGACACGATGGTCGTGAGCCCAGTCGGCTGCTCGGTATTCGCTTACTACTACTTCGACGTGGGCAATGTGCAGGCTGCGCATGGCCGTGCACCCGCAGTGGCAACAGCACTGAAGCGCTCGAACCCCGAGAAGATCGTCATCAGCTATCAGGGCGACGGCGACCTTGCGGCTATTGGCACGGCTGAGATCATTCATGCCGCGAACCGGGGTGAGAAGATCGCGGTCTTCTTCGTCAACAACGCGATCTACGGTATGACCGGCGGCCAGTTGGCGCCGACCACACTCGTAGGTCAGACTTCGACGACCACCCCTTGGGGGCGCCGTCCGAACAACGAAGGATTGCCGCTGCACATTTGCGAACTGTTGTCGCAGCTCGACATGCCCGTTTATATCGAGCGTGTCGCGCTGAACGACAACAAGAACATCATGAAGGCCCGCAAGGCCGTTCGTAAGGCCCTCGAACTCCAGAAGCAGCAGGCGGGCTTCACGTTGGTCGAGATCCTCTCGCCCTGCCCGACGATCTGGAAGAAGGATCCGGTCAAGGCGAAGCAGTTTATCACCGAGAAGATGATCCCCATCTTCCCGCTTGGTGTCTATCGCGACAAGAAGCCTGAAGTGCCGGAAAGCGCTCAGGTTCCGCAGCGCTCGGTGGCCGATACCCTGGGCATCAAGAACGGAACGGACAACCGCACCGCGACCGACAAAGCAGCAGCGAAGCACCAGACCAAACCGCTGAGCGTTAAAGTTGCCGGCTTCGGCGGGCAAGGTGTCCTGCTGATGGGCCAGATCCTCGCTGAGATGGGAATGCGTGAGGGCATGGAAGTGAGCTGGCTCCCGTCCTACGGGCCGGAGATGCGCAGCGGTTCCGCGCACTGCCACGTCTGCCTCGACCACCAGCGCATCGGATCGCCGCTCATAACGCACCCTGAAGTAGTGATCGCGATGAACGAACTCTCGCTCCGCAAGTTCGGTTCACAAGTCGAGAACGGTGGGCTCATCCTCTACAACCGCAGCGAAGTCCCCGAAGACTTCGCGGCTCCCCAGGCACGAGTCATCGCTATTCCGGCTTCCGAAATCGCTGACCTGCTCGGCTCCGCCAAGGTGACGAACATCGTCATGATGGGGGCGTTGCTTGAGGAGACTGGCGCGCTTCCGGTGGAAACCGCCATTGCCGTGCTCGAGAAGACGGTGAAGAACCCCCAGATGCTCGAACTCGACAAGAAGGCCCTCGAGGCCGGCGCTGACTATATCCGCAAGCAGGTGCGGGTGGGTGCCGTCTCGCAGCCTGACGGTTGCGGGTACTAAAGTTTTTCACATGTAACTCCCATTGGTGATAGGGCCCCGGCGAACTTGCCGGGGCTTTCTTCTTAGCTCCAACAATCACCGCCAAGCCCACAATCGCCTCTGCTCACAGCATCTCCCCGCTCATCTCAGACATCCCAAATCGCACCCGCACCTACCGCGGTTCCCTTGATCAATCTCGTTGCGGAGGAACTCATGGCCAAGAACCTCAATGATGTCGTAGCCCGTCAGGAATGGCTTCAGCCAGTCGAAGAAAACGTCCAGAGAAATGTACGCAAGGCGTTCCACCGGATCAGGCCAGGAGTGAAGAACTTTCTGCATGGCACATGGCTTGGTCATCCCCTACACGCGGTGCTTACGGATGTCCCGATCGGCTCATGGACCGCTGCGGTGGTGCTCGATGTTGCCGAGTCAGCAACCGGTAACGAAGATCTCGGCAAGGCGGCCGATGCTTGCATCGCAATCGGCTTGGTCGGCGCAGCAGGAGCGGCCATTACCGGCGTAACCGATTGGCAGCACGTCGACCCGCCCGCGCGACGCATCGGTCTTGTGCATGCGCTTCTAAACGTCACAGGCGTTGCTCTTTTCGCGAGCTCTCTCTTTGTTCGCAGGCGTTCAAGAACCGGTGGAAAGGTGCTCTCCACAATGGGCTACACCATCTCCGCAATCGCGGCCGATTTCGGGGGCAGCTTGGTATACAACGAGAGGATCGGCGTCGATCACAACGCGCACCAGAACTTCCCCGGCGAATTCACTTCTGTAATGCAAGAATCCGAATTGCGAGAAGGACAACTCACGCGAGCGGAGTGGAACGGTTCCCGAATCCTCCTGCTGCGTCGGGGCGAGCGCATCTTCGCCATCGGCGAGACATGTTCGCATTTGGGAGGTCCGCTTTCCGAAGGCGAACTGGAGGGCGATAGCGTACAGTGCCCCTGGCACGGTTCTCGGTTTTCCCTACAAGACGGAAGCGTACTCGACGGTCCCGCAGTTCACACCCTGCCGCGTCTCGAGACTCGCGTGAACAACGGGCGCATAGAGGTCAGAAAAGTGTCTCCCACTGCATTGCAGACTGCTCCGCAACAGCAGAGGCCCGAGGCACCAGATCAGCGCACCGGCACTTTCGGATAGCTCCGTGGGTGACGAATCTGCCTGATAACTGCGTTGCGGGTGACCGCGATAGTTAGGCGAATCAACGCGAGCTGATCGCAACTCGGCGCCTGTAGCAGTTCTGCACTGGTTCTTTTCTTCATCCAACAATGTAGAATCAAGAACCAGAAAAGAACTGCATGCCAGCGTATAGCATCGTCGTCCCGGCGTATAACGAGAGGGATCGCATAGCTGCGAGCCTCGACCAGATCCTCCGTTTCGTGGCGAAGGAGCACTGGGATGCCGAAATCATAGTTGTCAATGATGGATCACGCGACGACACGGCTGAGATCGTGCGGCGCTATGCATCGGCCCATCCGATCATTCGGTTGATCGAGAATCCCGGAAACCGTGGAAAGGGTTACAGCGTGCGCAATGGTGTGCTGCACGCAAAAGGCGAACTGATCCTCTTTACCGATGCGGACTTGTCCTCTCCCATCCACGAGGCCAATAAGCTATTCGCGGCACTGCGCAGCGGAGCTGAAGTTTCGATCGGTTCGCGCTGGCTCAATCCTGCGTTGATGACCGAGCGCCAGCCTGTTCTCCGGCAGATCGCCGGACGCGTTTTCAACGTGCTGAACCGCCTCATTCTCGGCTTGACCTTCAGAGATACCCAATGTGGCATGAAAGCCTTCACCGGTGCAGCTGCGCGCCAGATATTCCCGCGGCAACACATTGAGCGCTGGGGCTTCGACCCCGAAATCCTGTTTATTGCTCGTAAGCTTGGTTATCGCACCGTCGAGGTCGGAGTAGAGTGGGCGCACGACAACCGCTCGAAGATCAATCCGCTCGTCGACGGCGTGCAGATGTTCTTAGAGATGCTGCGCATCCGCTGGTATTCGCTGACAGGGAAATATGCTCATGCGCACATGCCGCAAAGTGGCAATCAGGCTGCCAGTGCGACACCCGGCAGCTAAGATGCCGCTGCTCGCATGTGCCTGTGGAGAGAAACGACCGTCACGCCATTCTTGTCGAACTTCAGTGTCATTCTTCCAGCGCACTTCGAACACAGCCAAAAGTGTTCCACCTTCGGCGTTGACCTCGGCGTCGTAACCAGTCGAAGACCCTGCTGCGGAACTTTCTGCGTCTGCTTTGACGCTACTTCGAAGTGAAACAACCTGCCCTGACCCAGACGATGGAAATGAGCGCCACACTCCGGATTCGCACACCTGGAAACCATGGGACAGACCTCGTGGAGGGTAGTCGACGACTCGGAAGTCTCTCACCCGCAATTATTGTGATCTTACAACGTGTAAGATGCTGGTGCGAGTACAAAGAAGCTGTGGAAAACGAAAATTCCTGAGGCATGTAGCCAGCGCGGGTCTGTCTTTCAGGTGGAGCGTTGTTCCGCGCTGGCTCCTAACATAGAGGACGAATGCCGACTGTGTCGAGACGTCAGTGACGTGCTTAGTGCGATATTCGGTGTTACGATTCCGAGCTCGTGTTGAGAGTGCCTTGTCGGATAGCAATGAAACGCATACTGCCCCTGATCTTTCTCGTGCTGCTCTTCACGGCAGCTGTCCGTGAAGTCATGGATCCCGACTTCTGGTGGCATCTGCGCACCGGTCAATACATCGCCGAAACCCACACAATCCCGCATCTGGAGATCTTTTCCGGTACGAGCGTTGGGAAGCCTTGGATTGCGCACGAATGGCTCACCGAGCTTGCGATGTACGCGGTCTATAAGGTAGGCGGTTTCGCGGGGCTTATTGTGATCTCGTCGGCTGTCGTGACTGCAGCATTCGTGATCACATACCTTCGATGCTTGGGTGAGCCGGTCACGGCAGCAGTTTCAGTTATGTTCGCAGCGTTTGCAGCCTCCTTGAGTTGGGGTGCCAGGCCTCAGATGGTGACGATTCTGATCGCGAGCGCATTTCTGCTCATCCTAGAAAAATTCGTTTGCAGTAGAACCAAATTCGTCTGGTTGCTCGTCCCACTCACATTAGTGTGGGTAAACCTGCACGGCGGGTTCCCGCTAGGAATATTCCTCATTATTTTCTTCATGTTCGGCATTGCGGTTGACGCCGGAGCGGAACGGCATTGGACGGAAGGTACAAAACGATCCCTACTGACGCTGGGTGGTGTCCTAGCAGCCACCATCGTGGTCGTACCCCTCAACCCGAACGGGGCGAAGATCTTCAAGTATCCTCTTGAGACACTTCGATCCGACTCTATGCGCACATACATTAGCGAGTGGCATTCGCCGGACTTTCACAATACCGGGTTCTTGCCATTTGCATTCCTACTGCTGTTGACGATAACCGTGCTGGCTGTCTCAGAAAGGCGTGTGCGATTAAGTAAGCTGCTTCTAGTGCTCGCATCACTTTACGCATCGCTGCAATCGGCACGGCACATCCCCATTTTCTCCATTGTGGTTGCACCCGTACTCGCAGGCCACCTGTCCGAAATCCCTTTATGGAGCCGAATGGTGGACCGGTTCACGAGTGAGAGGTGCGGAGTGAAGGCTACCGGAATAACATTACTGGTTTTCGTCTGTGCAATTGGGGCATGGCGAGTTTCGAACGTGATACAAAACCAGCCTTCGTGGGAAAGAACCGAGTTCCCAGCCGGGGCAGTAGAGTTTCTGCGCACTCACAAGATGCCAGCCCCTATTTACAACCCTTACGAATGGGGCGGCTACCTGATCTGGAATCTCTATCCTGAGTACCGTGTATACATCGATGGCCGCGCAGATGTACACGGCGACGAATTTGTAGCGGAGTATTTCCAGGCTGTTCGTGGCCGAATCACTCCCCTCGCTCAACTGGAACGTCACAACATACGCACCGTTATTGTCGACGCCCATTCGCCGATGGCAAGTTTACTGCGGCAGAGTAGTCAATGGGTTGTGGCTTTCGAAGACAGTCAGGCTATTGTGATAACAAGGCGATCGAGCGGTACGGGGACATTGGTGGGCCCGGCAGGATTTGAACCTGCAACCAACGGATTATGAGTCCGCTGCTCTAACCGTTGAGCTACGGGCCCGCTGTTGCGAACTTCAACTAGTATCGCACAGCAGGTACTCGAGTTCCATGCCTGACCGCGTGCAATCAGTGCGTGTGGCTCTAATTGCTGCACTACCACTCTCTATGGATTCGGGTATCGAAGCCGAACCCGCCGTTCTGGTCGCGGCTTCCGCTGAATGACAAACGCGGTGTCGCTCGATATTCGAGTTGCACGGTCGTTCGCTGCGTATTGGTCACGTCGGCAGAGAATGTCACGAACATCTTGCTCGTCACCCGCTGCTGCACTGTGATACAAGCTCCGGTTCCCCCGCTCTGCTGATCACACCCGCGCAACGGATCGATCGCCAGTTGCGAAATCCCTGCAACCTTCGAGAGCCTGCTGGTCACCTGGGAGCTTACCTGTGACGCTATCAGCGCCTGTGCCCCAAAATTACCGGGCGCAGTCGGGTTGGCGGCTGCCGATTCCTGCGTCTTTCCAAATGCCACGAGGTTGATGATGTCAGACGGAGGAAGTGCCGGATTCGACGAGTAGTTGGTGTGTAGCTGATTGACTGGCCCCCAGAAGCGCATCTGGATGTCGTACTGCTCAATCGTGGTGTTAACCGACACGTTAACCACTGGCTCCGTTCGGGACGCGTTGACGAAGTCCACGGTACCGCCCTGTAAGACATAGCGGTTTCCCATAAAGATCAGGTCACCACCGTTGATATTCACGCGGCCGAGGACGACCGGTTGCGCCGCTGTTCCAACTACTCGCAGGTTGGCGGCAGCCTGCAAGCTCAAAGTACGACTGACCGTGTTTATCCCCGATGTTGATTGCACAGCTACATCGAGTGCGAGCGCATTGCTAAAGCCACCCGTCGGTGGAGGCGTACTGGTGCCTCCACCAACAGTTCTCATTACATCAGCCAGTTCGAACTGCGATGTGAACTGCAGTTGGTCGACACCGACCTGACCGCTTAGAAGCGCCTTGTCCGCCGTGCCGGCAAGAACTAGTTCAGCATCGAGACCAGCACGAACGTTGTTATAGAGCACACGCATGTCGCGCCCGTTCACAGCCAGGTTCATCTGCAGTGTCGGCCGATACACCACGCCGCCCGACGCCGACACTTCGCCCCCCGCAACATTCCCGGTGAACTTCGTAATATTCAGACGATTGCTGGTCAGCGTCAGAACACCGTTGCCGTGCTGCAAGCCAAGCGGCATCGTGCCTGTTGCAAAGCTCGCGTTCTTGATCTCTATTTGGCCTTGAACATCGGGATTCCTGGCACCATACGAGTTGATGTTGAACCGCACCTGGCCGGAACTGCTCACGTCGGGGTTAAGCAATTCCGCAACACGCAAATCGACCGTCCCTAGCACCAATAATGACGGCGGCGCTTTCGTCACTACCGGAACTGTTCCCTGGAACTCAAGGTCGGTTCCGGTGCCGCGCAAGGCAGCACGCTGCAGCTCCAAAACTCCGTTTGTGTAGTCGATCCGGATCGGTCTCACTGCACCGATCTGCACCGCATCCCTGTAGCTGACCGCCAATTTCGGTATCGTGACGTGCGCTTCGAGTGCAGCCGCATTCTTCAGCGGGCCCCGAAGGGTTGCATGCACCTCGGTTTCGCCTTTGATACTGCCGGCCTGTGAAGGTGCGTAAGCAGCCACGAGCCGCGCAAGCGGGATTATCTGAGTATCAAGGCTTGCCTCGGCGTAGTAATCGCCCGTCAGATTAACGGTACCTCGTCCCTGCACAGCCGTGTTCATCACCTTGGAGTCCAGTGTGAAATTGGCTACTTGGTTCGAGAGGGCCGCTCGCAGTATCAATCCACTGATAGTCTGATCGCGAATGTCGAGTCTTGGCACTTCTAGCGTAGCTGTTAATCCTGGGTTATCAATCGTTCCGCGTCCGCTTGCAACTAGGTTCAGCACGCCAGTGAGATCCAGGTTCTGTTGTTTGATCGCCTCCAACTGCTCAAGCCGAATTCCGGTAGCTTGCAGTTGCGCATCGTAGCTGCGCTGCTTGGGCTGGTAACTGAGAACGGCGTTCACCGGCCCTGCCGGGGAGCGGATCTCAACGTTCGCGTTCACAGAATCCCCATTCCCGCTGAAATTTATGTTCGCCGACTGAATCGGTTGGTTCGCGATACGAGCGTTTGTTAGCCTCACGGTGCCATCCCCGACCGGGTTCAGTTGCGAGCCGCGCACGTCTACGTCAGCCGAAAGAGTTCCGGCGACCTGCGCTTGCACGCCTGCAGCGCGAGCAAACTCGGCAAGGTTAAGCTGCGAAGCCCGTAGCGAAGCCTGCACCTGACTGCTGGGCATGAAAGACCAGTCGCGCAAACCGGCTGTCAGGCTGAAAGCAATTCGCCCGCGTTGTGCTGGAACCAACTCGCCGTTCTGAAGGCTCACTCTCGAAGGGCTCAGGTCCACGTCGGTTTGAAGAACGCGCCAGGCGCTTTCTTTCATTCGCAAGTCGCTCGCTCGAAGCTGCCCTATTACGCGCGGTGCTGCGGTCGAGCCGGTTACTGAACCTGTAAAAGATGCCCTTCCAGACAAACCAAGCGGGGGCTCCCCGGGCCGAAACTGGCTCGCGATCGTGTCCAGCTCTTTGAGGTCGTTCGCTTGAAAGCGGATATCCAGGGCCGACCTGCGGCTTACCGTTCCATTCAAATTCAGCGTGGTTTGCGCTGTTCTCAGATAGCTGCGACTCAGAGTGATCTCGCCGCTCGGAGCCGAGTACTTGGCATGTACCACGCCGTTTAGCGGAACCGGGGCCGCCGCCGTCGCACTCGCAGGAGTCATGTTGGCGTTCACGGTTGCATCCCCTCGCGCGATTAGGTCGTCCAGGCTCTTTCCCCACGATGCATCGACCGTTGCGTCCAACTTGCCGCTGAGTATCACTTCTCGAAGTGCGGGGGAAGTGACCTGCGACTTCACCTGGGCCAGCGAGACATCACTGAGTTCCGCCTGCAAACGCGAGCGCGTCGCACCGGTCAAGTTGCGCATGACCATGATGCCGGTGAGTTCTCCGCCAAGCACTGAAGCGCGCAAGTTTCTTACTTCCACATTGCCGTTGGATAGTCTGTAGTCAGCGTGGATATCGCTGATCTCGCCTTGGAAACTGGGCACTCGAACTTGGAGTACACGGCTCGCCAGATCACCGCTTACCTTGAGACCTTCGAGAAACGGACGGTTTGCTTCATCGGCATAGCTCAAATTCCCACGAGCACGGATAATTCCGCTTGGCAGCGCTGGGTTGCGCAGGATCCGCCCAAACTCGTCAGCGTGGAGAGTAGCCTGGTATTCCGCCTGCACTGTAGGGTTGTCGTAGTTTTCGAGCGTGGCATTGATCACGAATTGAGATTGCCCACTGCGCAGAACCGCGCGCTCCAGCGTAAAGGTGCTAGGAGTGGCATCGAAACGAGCGTCCAAGTCGTGCGGCATCGGCCGGAAGTTCGAGAGCTTCAGGTGGCCGTCTCGATAGCTGAGTGTTCCTGAATACTTCTGCTCGCCGGTGGCGAAGTTTGACCGGAAGTTCAGCTCGTGGAGGTCAGCTTCGAGTGCGCTCTGTTCGTCGTTGTAGTACACCTCACCGCCGATGATTGCAGCGTGACGCACTCCTAAGTCGAATATGTCGGTCTGGCTCTGCTGCTGGTCGTCCTTGGTCTTGGGCAAGTTGTTCCTGCCCTGTTTGTCGACTACCACTCGGACCACCGGATGTTCCACCCTGACCTCTTCGAGGTACCACGTTCGGCGGAGCAGGGAAGTCACTTTGATCGAAGCAAAAAGGCGGTCCGCTGTCAGCAGGGGTACGGTTGAATACGGTTCGGCGCCGTTGATGACTACATCTTGCAGGTCAATCTTAGGGCTTAAGCCAGAGAAACCAAGTCTGTAGTCGCGTATCTTTACATCAGAACCGATAGCGCCGCTGGCTTGTTCCTGTGCGACTTGAAGAATCTTGCGATGTGCCGAACCGTTGTGCAGCAGTACGAGCACTGCTGCGATGACCAGCAAAACAAGAATGCCGATTCCCGCCCCGGTCCAGATAAGGGCTCTCTTCCAGTGTGAACGTCTTTGCGTAGGTGGTACTTGATCGAACTCGCGGTTGTTTGGAGGCAGATTCGGTGCGGCGCTCAAAATGCTTGTCCCAGAGTAATGAATATCTGGGTAGATTTGATTCCCGGCTGGGCATTCAAGTTGTGGCCAACATCAATTCTCACCGGTCCTACAGGGGTGGAATAACGCACACCGGCACCGATGGTGTTGGTGTACTGGCCATGAAATCCGATCGCTGGAAAAACATTTCCGCCATCATAAAACGGCACGACACTGAGCCCTTTCTTCAGGGGTACGGGGATACGAAACTCCGAATTGAAGATCAGAAGCTGATTGCCTCCAACCGGCACCGTGATGGGGAAGCATCCCGTGGTTCCGCAAGCCGAAATCGTGCGTTGCGGTCCTGCTCCGTTTAGCGGGAAACCACGCAGTGTGCTACCGCCGCCAGTGAAGAACTTCTCGCTGACGGGAATGTGACCGGTGAACGGCTTCTCGAACCCGAGCCTCAGACTGTTGGCCCATACGATGCCGAGAGGCATGCCTTTGTAGTAAGCGGTTTGGGTCAGCAGTCTCGCAAAATTGAAGTTCGACCCCAGTGCGCGTGGATTGAAATCGAGCGAGTAGCTCTGATACATCCCCTTGTGTGCATCAAGGGCGTTGTCGCGCGTGTCACGAAGGTAAATCAGCGATAACGTCGAGAGCCGCACGCTCTGGTCTTCGGGAGGAACCAGTTCAGGGATGAGCAAACGCGTAAGCCCAGTCTGACGAAAACTATACCGCAGGAAAAGATTCGTGGTCTTGTCAGGATTGAGCGGGCGCTGAAGTTGCCATGAGAACTGCGCGAGACGCGACGTGAAGATTGGGTTCTCACTGTTGTGCTCGCCGCTGATTGTCAAGTTGGACTGCCACTTTGTAAACCGGAAGTAGGGATTCAAATAACTGATGGAGCCCCGCTGGTTCAGTCTGCCCGCGAGAGCGGTTAGCGTGATTGTCTCAGCCTTCCCGCGCACGTTCCTGCGGGTATACTCGAAGCTGCCGCGCGGACCATAGAATGTTTTCTCGCTGGTTCTGAATTCTTCACTCAGCCCCACGGGAGGGAGACCCGGTACTGCCACCGTCCCGCTGGGAACGCTTCCTCCCCGGTTGATCACCTCAAAGCCGAAACCGTATGTCATCGCATTACGCTTGGATTCGTGAACCTTAACGACCACGTCCTCCTGCGTTTGTGTGGTAATCGTGCGTCGAGGATCGATCTGCGCCCAATCGAAAATGCCAAGGTTGTAAAGCTCGCTTTCCGACCTCAGCATGTCGTTCTGGCGGAGCGGTGCTTCGGTCTGCAGGCCAGGGTCGAGAGTTCGATTGATCAGTGACTGCCGTGTGTTTTGGGCGCCAACTGTCACAACCGAGGCGATTCGAACTCGCGGACCCTCGTCTATGTTGTAAATGACCTGTAACCGATGCGGATTGTCGTCAACCTGTCTCAGGGCCTCGCGGAACGTGGCATTCAGATACCCGAGCTGCAGGTATCGCGCCATGATGCGGTTCCGATCCTCATCCACTCGTCTTTGTGAGTAGGGTTGGCCCGTTGCGAGTCGAAGGCCCTTCGGTGCGAGTTGTTGGATGGGCTGCGTCTCATTGCCTTCAATGCGCAGAGATTCCACGATATCCTGCGGACCTTCATCCACTCGGAAAGTGACAACCAGATTGCCGCCGCGGTATTTCACCTCAGGCGTGATCTCGACCGAGCTGAAACCATCCACCTCGTACAGGCGCTTCATGTCGTTTACGCTTTCCCGGACGAGTTGCTGACTATACTTCCCCCGGGAGAAAAGTGGCGGGAACCAACCCGCATCTTCCACGGCAAGTTGCGGCATCAGTTCTTGATCGGAGAAGTGCTGATTTCCCGTGATATTCACGTCAGCCACTTTGTGCCGCTCTCCCTTTTCCACTTGATAGACTATGCTGTGTTTGTCACGCAGCATCTGCGTGTCAACCGTGACCTTCGCGTTGAAAAAACCCTTCGACTGGAAATGTGAGACGAGGTTTTGGCGGCCCTCCTGAACGATCTCGGGGTTAATACCTGCCTGCTGGTATATGGGAAGCAGATTGTCACGCGTCCATGGCCACAGGAAGGCACCCTCCACGTCCACGTCAACCTTGGGACCTGTTTCGACGTTGAACGCAACGTCTGCCCGATTGGTCTCCGGATCGTATTCGGCACCAAGCAGATTCACTTCCGCCCCGAGGTAACCTCGGTCGATAAGCGTGTTGTTTAGGTATTGAGCGGCTCTCTCGATTGTTCTGTATTTGTACGTCTTTCCCGGCCGAATAGCTGAACCGCGCAGTCGCGCCATGATTGACCGCAGCTTGCCTTTGAGAGACTCAGCTTGCTGAGGCGAGGTTCCATTTATTTTCACATCGCCGAACTTCGCCCGTTTATTGAGTTCTGTGTGAAAAGTGACGTTCACCAACCCGTGCTGCTCGTCGATATGTAGTTCCGAGCGCACCTGTGCCTGAAAGTAGCCGCTGCGTTGAAAAAAACGACTAAGGCTTTGCTGCGCACGACTGACGTCCACATGAGAGAAAGCTCCGCGAGGAGGATAGTCGGCCACCTGCAACAGTCGTGAATACGCGAATTGGCCGAGTGCTCCGGCGAACTGGTACACACCGAAGTACATCGCAGGCTGAAGAACAAAGAGTACCCTCACTCCTTCAGCATCCGGTCGAATATCCAGCTCCACGGCTTGGAACCTCCCGGTACGCTGGAGCGCTTCCAATGACTCTTTGATCCGCGCGTGTGAGAACTTGTCGCCCACCTGTAGGGTCAGGAGCGGTTTAAGTTCGCTGGTATCGAGGGTGGGTCGCCCGGCCAATTCCACAGACGACACAGTCTGCCCCTCATAGGATGGAAGGACTTGTTCGATTTCCGGGGCGGTTTTAGGTGCCTGTTGCGGTGTGGCGGTCGGCCCCGTCTGCGCACTGAGTGGCAGACGCAAGAGGATAAGCAGCAGAACCCACCCAAGTTGCCGACCTACGGCTCTCTTATATGGAGACACCACAGGTGAGATGTTCTGCAACCGTGCCGCGTTTGCTTGTTACGCGCCTGAACTGCGCGAATCACGCACCCTCTTACTGAGTGTGCCGACCGGCAGAGCGAGCGCGCTGTTCATCGCCCGAACAACTGCGGATCAATTCTGCTACCGCCCCGGTGATGTGCTCTCCCGCACAATCAGGTGAGTAGAAACGGCGAACTCGGCCCCGCTGTCGGAAACCCCGTCTATGATGTTCATCAATGCCTCAAATGCAGTTCGTCCAAGTTCCTGGCGCGAGAGGCGCACGGTCGTCAACGGCGGATCCGTATACTGGCTCAGTTCGATGTCATCGAAGCCGATCAGCGAAATGTCACCCGGAACCTGTAGGCCGGCGGCATGAATCGCGCGGAGCGCACCAATCGCACTCAGGTCGTTGGAGGTCAAGACGGCTGTGGGCGGACGCCGTAATGCGAGCAGCTTGTTCATCGCAGCCTGGCCTCCATCAATCTTGTGGTTGCCTTCCACGATGAGGGAACTGTCTTGCTGCAGTTGTTTCGCTTCAACGAACTTCTGAAATGCCTTGCGCCTTACTCGCGCCGACTTCAAGTCCATTGGGCCGCTTATGAACGCAATGCGACGGTGCCCCAACTCATGTAGATGGTCAATGGATTCTCTGATACCCGCCGCATAGTCGACGCAGACGTTGCTTACCCGCTTCTTCACCATTCCAACATCGAGAAACACCATCGGGACACTGCGCTTCGATAGCTCATCCACCAGATGACGATCGATTTCCGAAGTCATGATGGCCACACCATCCACCTGATGCTCAATCATCCGGCGAACTGCAATGGCCATTCGCGTGGAGTCGTATCCGGTGTTGGACACCATAACGTTGTAGTCGCGCTGTATCGCTGTGTCTTCGAAGCCCTTGACCAATTCGGGAAAGAATGGGTTGGCAATGTCCGAGATGATCAGCCCGAGAAGCCGGCTTCTTCCCGACACTAGTGTGCGGGCGTGAGAGTTCGGGTAATAACCAAGCTCACGAATAGCACGCCACACCTTGTCCGCTGTTTTCGGGCTGACGAGCGGGTTTCCGTTCATGGTCCGGGACACGGTGGCCGTTGAAACCCTAGCCTTGGTAGCAACTTCCTTTATGTTCATGCCTATTCTTACTAGTCGTTCAGTTGGGTTCCCGCATTATAGATACTGCTCTTATATCGGCGTGCGACAGAAAAGACCTTGACAAGCACAAAAGCTTCTTCTACAACTTACCACGTTCGCAAAATGTAATCGATTACATGTCACCTGTAAACGGTTTCATTCGAGTTGTTGGTTTCCGTAGTTAAGGCCCAGCAGTTTCATTCAGCTTCGCAAAGCGAAGCCTTGCAGTGGGAGAGACTATGAAATTCAGCAGACTCGCTGCTTTCGTCCTCCTTGCGCTCACCTTCTTCATTGCCGTCTCTGCTTCTGCACAGAGCGACCGCGGTGCCATTAGCGGAAGCGTTGTCGACGGTACTGGAGCGGTAGTGGCGGGTGCAAAGATCACCGCGACCAACGTGGTGACTGGCGAAAAGCGCACGACTGAAAGTTCCGCAACCGGCACATTCCTTGTTCCCGAACTCAAAGCAAATCCATGGAAAGTGACCGTCGAAGCAACTGGCTTCAAAACCGCGACCACCGGCGTAATTCAGGTGGCGGTTCAAGTAACCCAGCGCGTCACTATCACCCTTGAGATTGGCGCAGTAAGCCAGATGGTGACTGTTGAGGGTGCGGCAGCCGTAATCCAGACCGAAAACCCTGTTCTCCAGACCAACGTGACCGAACGTCAGGTCAAGGAGATGCCGCTGATGGTTCAGGCCGAAATCGGCGGACGTACTCCACTGGCATTCATCTTTCTTGATAGCAACGTCACGTCATCTGACTCCAACAGGCAGCAGAACGCAACTTTCTTCCGCGTCAACGGCGGACAGGCGCTGGGCGCTGAAATTCTGGTCGACGGCGCTAACACCCGTCGCGCTCAGAACGGCAGCTACTTCACGGAAGTCGCGCCTGGTCCCAATGCGTTCCAGGAATTCACGTACAGCACAACCAGCTATTCCGCTGAATTCGGCAACTCGTCAGCTGGCGTCGTTAACTTCACGCTGAAATCCGGTACCAACAGCCTTCATGGCGAAGCCTATGAAATGTTTCGCAATGAGGCGCTGAACGCGAACGGCTGGAAGAACAATTATCAGAAGACCGAAAAAGGCCGCGACCGCCAGAACGACTTCGGTTTCAACCTTGGCGGACCGGTTTACATTCCTAAAATTTACGACGGCCGCAGCAAAACGTTCTTCTTCACCAACTACAACGGATATCGGTTCAACAAGTCGGAGAACACCTACATCACCGTTCCGACACTCAAGATGCGGACGGGTGACTTCTCCGAACTGCTGACCGATCCTTACGTGCTGCAGTATGTCGGCGGGCCGCAGTATCTGTTCGATCCTCATCAGGTTCCGTCACAGCGCATTTACAACGCGGACGGCACCATTGGCCAGCAGATCCCGGGCAACCGCCTCGACCTCTACCAGGGCGGCGCGCTGCTCGATCCGGTCGGCATGGCCCTCATGAACTACTTCCCGAAGCCGACGCGCGACGGCGTTTACCACAACTACCTCGCACAGAGCTCGGCGCCATTCACCGTAAACAGCTATACCGAAAAAATCGATCACGTTCTGTCAGATAAGCAGCGCCTCGCTGTCAGCTATTCGTATCGCGCTCAGACGGCGATCAAAGGCGGGTTCCCGCGAATGCCGTATCCGGCCATCGCCACTGGCGTGTGGGATCAAGATTTCATTTCCCACTACGCTCGTGCACAACATGATTACACCATCAGCAACAACATCCTGAACCACTTCAACTTGGGCTGGAACCGTGTTTACGTCGCAAACAAGAACTCCACGTACGGGTTCGATACCCTTTCGCTTGGACTTCCACCGAATGCGACTCCCAATCTGACCTTCCCAATGATCGAGTTCCCGGGCTACAACGGTGACCTCGACCCTCGCGCCGTTCAAGGTATGGGTTCCACCTGGTGGCACGACGAGATGGGCGACAACATGGTGCAGGCTTCGGACTCGCTGACTTGGGTGAAGGGCAAGCACACCTTCAAGTTCGGTGGCGACATCCGTATCCAGCAACTTAATGTCTTCCAGAACTTCGACAACGGCGGCCACTTCAACTTCCGTCATGACCAAACCGCTGGCGTTGAACAGTACATGGACGGCGAAGAGGTGAAGTACAGAGCCGTTGGCGGTTGGACGCTCGCCAGCTTGGCGACAGGTGCAACCGAGTGGTCCTGGGTTACAGTCACAGACGCGAAGCCTGCATGGCGTATGTTCAGCCAGGCCTACTTCATCAACGACGACTTCAAGGTCACCCCGAAGCTGACCCTGAATCTCGGCTTCCGCTATGAGCTGACCTCGCCACGCACCGAGGCGCACAACTACTATCGCGCTTTCGATCCGACCGCGATGAACCCTGAAGTCAACCGCCTCGGCGCTATGGCCGGCGCGGGTGGGCAAGGCGGTGTCACGGCCAAGTATCGTGGCATGTTCGAGACGGACAAGACGGACATTTCGCCTCGAGTAGGCTTTGCCTACGCGATCGACGACAAGACCGTGGTTCGCGGTGGAATGGGCGTCTATTACGCGCCGTTCCTGTACGACGCCAGCTCCGGCATCCTCGGCTATCGTACGAGCCGGAACATCATTCCTCCTTACGAACAGGACTGGGGCGGTCTGGGCACCAACGCGTTCCTTTCCACCTATCCTAATCACTGGATCCCGAATCCTAACGGTCAGTTCATCGGCAGCGACGTCGATTACTACCAGCCTGACGCGAAGGCGGGCCGCACCACGCAATGGACGTTGGACGTTCAGCGTGAGCTTCCCAAGAACTTCGTTGTGAAGCTTGGTTACATCGGCAACAAGGGCACTCGGCTCCGCACCAATATCGGTCGCCTGAACGCCCTGCCCTACGAAGACCTGAAACTCGGATGGGAGATCCTCAGGAAGAACATTAACGCTCTCACCGAGGCTGATCGCGCTTATGCCAGCAGCATTGGCGTCACGCTACCGGCTTCTGGCAACGCGGTATTTCAGGGGTTCAACGGCAGCGTCGCTCAGGCGTTGAAGCCGTTCCCGCAGTACAACCGTATCAACAACCAGCTTGAAAGCCGCGGTCAGAGCTGGTATCACGCGATGAACCTTAAGGTGGAGCGTCGCTTTGCTCAGGGCTTGCAGTTCGCAGCGTCTTACACCCTGTCGAAGCTGCTCACCACCGCAGGTGACGACCTGTGGGGCAACACGCCTCTCACCGGCGTATTGCAGAACCCATACGACACGGCCTCACTCAAGTCGCTTTCTCCATCGAATGCGACCCACGTGCTCGTATTCAACTACATTTACGAACTGCCCTTCGGTAAAGGCAAGCCGTTCCTGAACAGCAACTCGATCGTCGACAAGATCGTGGGCGGCTGGCAGATCAACGGTATCCATCGCTACCAGGGCGGCATGCCTTTGACTGCCACCATCAACAACGGCGAGTATCGCGACTTCCTGGAAACCGTTGGTTACTACGGCAACCTGCGCCCGAATCTCACGGGTCAGAGCATCCTGACCAACAACCAGTTGTCCGGTTACAGCGTTCCGGTCGTCAATCCTGGTGCGTTCGCGCCTCCGCCGCGTTACAGCGCGCCTCCAACCACGAACGTCGCCGATCCGGCATACAAGGCGTACTACGCGGATCCGAGCAAGTTCTTCGGCACCGCACCCGCCGTGCTGAATGCCCGCGCTATGCCGTATTACAGCGAGAATCTCAGCGTCCTGAAGAAAGTTCGCATCAAGGAAAGCGTTGCGACCGAATTCGGCGTTGAGTTCTTCAATCCATTCAACCGGCACCGCTACTGGATGCCAGACATGAACCTGGATACCTGGGTGGCTGCAACCGCAACCACTCCGGGGCGCTGGAGAAATGGTGGGTTCGGCACGTCCTCGGTCTACGACGACTACAACGCATACAGTCCACGCGTGATCCAGTTGCGCCTGCGGGTCACGTTCTAACCTGAATCATCGTGCGGGAGGCCGAAGGGCCTCCCGTGCACTTTCCGCAGACTGTTGAGCCCGGCGTCGTCCATTCACGGCGCCGATCTGAGCAGTCTGTCGTCGGCTCAACTTGCAGGCTCCCGAAAACATGTTGAACAGAACGATCATCTTGGCATTGGCCCTCCTGATTGGGTCTCCAGCACTCGAGGCGCAGCAGACCGCAACCTCACAGCAGTCTGTCCCTGCGTTTAGCGAATGGACAGACGACTTCGGTGGCCAGGCACTCGATCCCTCCAAATGGGAACGGTTCACCTTCGAGGGCGCCAGTGGCGGCAAAGTTGAAGTACGCGAAGGAGCACTCAGGATGCGCGGCCTTGGCGGTTCCAGATTCGGCGTCCGTAGTGTTCCGGAGTTCTCAGGAGACCGCTTCATCGTGGAAGCCAAGCTCCCTGGCCGGCCCGTTGCCAACGGCATCCCCGTCGCAAATGCAGTTCTCACTGTGCTGTTCGACTCTGCGGGACGTAACCGTCTTGAATGGATATGGCGCAGTGATGGTCGCTTTGAAGCGTGGCGCGTAAAAGACGGGCGCGGCGAGCAGCTAGACAATCGCAATCTTGCCACGAACGAAATCGCTCCTACTATAGCCATGGCGCGACGTGGTGACGCCCTCATGTTCCTCCTGAACGGCGAAGTCGGCGTAGAGAAGAAGTTCAACGACCTGCCGAAAAACTTCCACGTGATGCTCTATGGATTCGGCGAGTCAGAAAATGACTGGGACTCGGTGCGAGTCGTTACAGTTAAGTGACACAATTTCTGCAATTGCAAATTTCAGCGGCACAGAAGCGGAGTCAAAGGTCCATGAAGCGGTTTCATAAGTTCCTCCATCGCACGTTTACAGGATGCCTCCTGTTGCTGGCCGTCAGTTCTTTGCTGGTCTCGGCGCAGACCGTCGATCTGGCAAACAATTGGCAATTCCTACCTGATCCTGAAGCGAAATACTCGCTTGCCGACCTGGCTGGGACTGACCAAAAGAACTGGCGGCCAATTCTTGTTGACCGCTCATGGAACGCTCAATTCGAGGACCTGCGCGACTACATGGGAGTCGCCTGGTACAGGGTTCAGTTCGAAGTCCCACAGTTCAGTTCACCGAAACGAACACTGATTCGTTTCGGTGCGGTAGATTACGCGTGCGAGGTGTTCGTCAACGGCAAGTCAGCGGGCGCACATGAGGGCGGCTACACTCCTTTTGCACTCGACGTCACTGACTCCGTACGACCCGGCATCAATCAGCTTTTTGTGCGCGTTGTCGATCCCGTGATGGGAGATAAGAGCGACAAAACCGGGATGCCGTACGACGAGATTCCGCATGGCAAGCAACACTGGTACGTACAAACGGGTGGCATTTGGCAGCCCGTCCAACTCGAGTTTCGCCCCAACCCATGTATAGAAGACATTGACGTTACCCCGCATTTGAACGGGGACGTGCAGATCTCAGTCGAACTCGGCGGCGTACAGTCGGGATCACTCGTATTCACCGTCCGTGACAGTGCCGGAGCGGCTGTCGCTCGTGGAACAACCCAGGCGCAATCAGGTAAGGCGGTCGCGAGCGCACACGTGCAATCGCCACAACTCTGGAGTCCCGCGTCGCCTTCGCTTTACACCCTAGAGGTCGAACTCAGTGGCTCTCAAGACACTCGGCGCGAGCGCTTCGGTTTCCGCAAATTTGAGGCGCGGGATGGCAAGCTCTTCCTGAATGGCGAGCCGTTTTACATGATCGCCGCGCTAGATCAGGACTTCTATCCTGAAACTATCTACACTCCACCCTCGAAAGCGTACGTGCTCGACCAGATGCTCAAGGGCAAGCGCATGGGGCTCAACCTTCTGCGCTGTCACATAAAGGTTTGTGACCCTAATTACCTCGACGCTGCTGATGAAGCGGGCATGTTGGTCTGGTACGAAATACCATCGTGGAATGATGCGAACATGTTCACCCCGAAAGCGGCCGAACGTGGTGAACAAATTTTTGCCGAGATGGTGGATCGCGACTGGAACCATCCCTCGATCGTGCTTCAGAGCATCATGAACGAGTCCTGGGGAGCGCGCCTCGCCAACGCTAGCGAACGCAAATGGCTGCTTGAGGCATTCGATCGCGCGAAAGAGATGACGGCGCCACTCGGTCGACTTATCGTCGACAACAGCGCCTGCTGCAACAACTTTCACGTCAAGAGCGACCTCGACGACTTCCACCAGTATTTCTCGATTCCCGATAACCACGCCAAGTGGGATAAGTGGACGGCCGACTTCGCTTCACGTCCCAAGTGGAGCTTCAGTCCACACGGTGACGCCGTTCGCACCGGCAAGGAACCGCTGATCGTCTCGGAGTTCGGTAATTGGGGACTTCCCAAGCTGCCGGAGAATCTGCCGTGGTGGTTCGGTCGCGACTTCGGTGGACGTCAGGTTACTCGCCCAGCGGGCCTGTTTGATCGCTTCCGTGACTACAAGTTCACACGCCTGTACCCAACCTTCAACGATCTTGCCGAAGCCACGCAGTGGCATCAGTTCGATTCGCTTAAACACGAGATCGAGGAGATGCGTCGGTACGGCTCCATTCAGGGCTACGTCATAACCGAATTCACCGACATCAACTGGGAAGTGAACGGGCTCATGGATATGTGGCGCAACCCTAAGGTTTACGCCACAAGGCTCGCGCACATACAGGCTCCTGATGTGGTGATGGCCCGCCTGGCTAAACGCAATTTCAGGTCCGGCGAGTCGGTCACACTGAGCATCCTCGCCTCGCGTTACGGTGCCGCCGATTGGCGCGGAGCACAATTGCGCTGGCATACGCAGTCAGGTCCCAGCGGCTACTTCAACGTATCGCAACCGCCCGTGCGCGGCACTGTCGCTGACCTGCAGACGTTTACGTTCGTCGCGCCCGGTACCAACGCGCCTCGAAAAGAATGGATAGCGCTTCAGTTGGTCGCGGCCGACGGTTCGGTGCTCGCCCAAAATCGGTACGAAATCTTCGTTTATCCGCAGCTTCGGCCGGTGGCGTCTGCCTCGATTGCCATTCACGATCCAGTGCAGAAATTGTCAGAACTCAGCCGCACGCTCCAGAAATCGGGTTACAGGATTACGGCGACGGCAGGAAAAGGCTTGCTGATTTCCTCCGTGCTGGATGATGTGGTAAGTAAGCACCTCAATGACGGTGGGCGGGCCTTGTTGCTGCTCGACAGCGCAAATGCACTCCCGAAATCATCCGTAGTAGCAATCAAGGCGCGTGAAGGTAGTGACCTGGACGGCAACTGGGTAACCAACTTCAACTGGGTGCTTGCCGACTCGGCTCCGTTCCGGTCAGCAGCCCTGGCCAAGATACTCGGGTTTGAAGCGGCTGCGGTCACGCCTCATTTCGTGCTGCGCAACATCCCTGCCGCGGCTTATGACGATGTGCTCGCCGGCATTTTCTACGGGTGGTTAAACGACAACTCAGGGCTGGCCATTCAGGCCCGTCACGGCAAGGGCGCATTGCTCGCGACGACATTCCGGTTCAGCGAATATGCTGCTGATCCATACTCGCGCAACCTGCTGGATGGCATGATAGCCTACGTAGCAGGAGCCGAATTCAAGCCGACATTTGACTGGAACGCTGGCACGAACAGTGCCGGCAAGTAGTTTTTGAAGCTTCTCGCCTTCAGAGGCGGCGCCTGGCATTCGAAGTTACGTGCAAGGTTTTGGACATCACGACAGAGGCTGACGCGTGAATCTCACAGCGATCGACTGGATCATCATGGTGCTGTACTTCGTGTTCGTGCTGGGCATCGGTGTGGCCCTGAAGCGATTCATGAAGACCAGCACGGACTTCTTTCTTGCGGGACGCTCGATTCCCGCATGGATTTGCGGTCTGGCTTTCATTTCGGCGAATCTCGGCGCACAAGAAGTAATCGGCATGGCCGCCTCGGGTGCCAAGTATGGCATTGCCACAAGCCACTTCTACTGGATCGGCGCGATACCGGCCATGGTCTTCGTCGGCCTCTTCATGATGCCGTTCTACTACGGCTCCCGCGCGCGATCCGTGCCCGAGTACCTGCGGTTGCGATTCGATGAGAAAACACGCGGCCTGAATGCCATCTCCTTCGCCACTATGACCGTGTTCTCGTCAGGCATTTCGATGTATGCCATGGCGAAACTTATCCAGACGCTGCACGTTTTCGACGCACCTTTTCAGGCTCTCGGTCTCCCGATGTCGGCGATCTTCCACGTCAGCATCGTGCTGTCTGCGCTCATCGTGCTCGCCTATATCTTCCTTGGCGGCCTGACCAGCGCAATCTACAACGAGGTTCTCCAGTTCTTTCTGATCGTCGCCGGATTCCTGCCGTTGGTCTATCTCGGGCTTAAGAACGTTGGCGGGTGGAGCGGACTCAAGCAGCAGTTGCCGACCGCCTTCACTCACTCCTGGCAAGGCATGTCCAGCGCTCACACGAACCCACTTGGAGTCGAATGGTTCGGCCTCGTTATGGGCTTGGGCTTCGTGCTCTCGTTCGGTTACTGGTGCACGGACTTCCTCGTCGTCCAGCGCGCCATGGCGGCTGACTCGATGAGTGCCGCTCGCAGAACGCCGCTGATTGCCGCGCTGCCCAAAATGGTGTTTCCGTTCCTCGTCATCCTGCCGGGACTCATCGCAATCGCGCTCCCAACGCCTGCGAAAATGAGCATGAATGCCGGAACGCAAGTTGTTGTCGAGCAGCAGGCCGGCCAGGGAATTATCCCGGCGAAAATTGACGAGGCGACGGGCTTACCGAAACTCGACCAGAATGGCAAGCCAGTTCTTGACTACGATCTCGCCATTCCGCAAATGCTGTTGCACTACTTCCCAACCGGAATACTCGGACTCGGCCTCACGGCGCTGCTGGCTAGCTTCATGTCCGGCATGGCGGGAAACGTAACTGCATTCAACACGGTTTGGACATACGACATCTATCACGCTTACATCAATAAGAACGCCAGTGACGAGCACTATCTCTGGATGGGGCGCATGGCCACCGTTTTCGGCATCGCACTCTCTGTTGCCGCTGCCTATGCTGCCACGCGCTTCAATAACATCATGGACTTTCTTCAGTTGGTGTTCGCGTTTGTAAATGCGCCCTTGTTCGCTACGTTCTTGCTCGGCATGTTCTGGAAACGCACGACGGGACATGGCGCGTTCACCGGACTTCTTTCGGGAACGCTGGCTGCAGCACTTCATCATGGCCTCACGCTGCCGCAAGGTGCTGTCGTTGGAATCAAGGGCGGCTGGATCACCGCAGTCAAGTTTTATCCCAGCGAGATGGCTCAGAATTTTTGGACTGCCATCTGGGCGTGGTCTGTCTGCTTCGTCGTAACCATTCTCGTCAGCTTGGTAACGAAGCCGCGTGAAGACAAGGAACTAGTCGGCCTGGTGTACTCGCTCACGGAAAAGCCGAGTGAAGGGCACTTGCCGTGGTATCAGCGTCCAGCATGGCTCGGAATCGTAGTCATCGCTTTGGCCCTGGCCCTAAACATTATCTTTTGGTAACGGAGTAACCCCATGGGAATGGATATTCGGTTGCCGATTGGCCTTATGTTCGCCGTGTTTGGACTATTGCTGATCGGATTTGGAATTCTGAGCGACAAGTCCATCTATGAACGCTCGCTTGGACTCAACATCAATCTGGGGTGGGGCATAGTTCTGCTCGTATTCGGTCTAGTCATGCTTGCGCTTGGTAGGCCGCGTGCCGGCGCTGCAACTCAGGGCAAGGATGAGCGCAATGAAAAAGTTGCGCCGGCTTGCGAAACAAGCACGCGGAGCGAAGCATGACCAACGTTGCGGATGCTGCAAAGACCAAAACGCCTGTCACCCCGCAGTTTCTGATCCAGCGTTTCGACCAGATATTCGGGGGGCGCTCCAGAATTTTCCGCGCGCCGGGCCGTGTCAACCTCATCGGGGAACATACGGATTACAACGACGGCTTTGTCATGCCGGCGGCGATTGGCTTCTATACCTGGGTGGCCGCGGCGCAGCGTGATGATCGCAAACTGGTGGTTCACTCGGACCAGTTCGCGGAAACTGTGGATCTCGACCTTGAAGCGCTCGCTGGCCCTCCTCGCCAGCACTGGAGTGACTACGTCCGTGGCGTGGCCGCCGTGCTGCAAATCTCTGGTTACCATTTGAATGGAGCAAACCTCCTCATTCACGGCGAAGTCCCAGTGGGTGCCGGGCTCAGTTCTTCCGCGGCTATTGAGGTTTCAACAGCTCTAGCTCTCACGGCAACCGCCGGAATCGAAATTCCGCGCCTCACGCTTGCGAAGCTTTGCCAACGTGCCGAAAACGAGTATTCCGGTGCGCGCTGCGGCATCATGGACCAGTTCGTCTCCTGCTTCGGTCAGGCCGACCACGCGCTCATGCTCGATTGCCGCGACCTGAGCTACAAGCCCGTGCCGCTCCCTGGCGAAGTCAAGCTCGTGATCTGTAACACCATGGTCAAGCACCAACTCGCGGGGGGCGAATACAATCAGCGCCGCGCCGCGTGCGAAACCGCGGTGGCTGCACTTCGAGAGAAGTCGCCCAGCATTACCGCCCTCCGTGATATCACCATGCAGGATCTCGAGCCTTATCGTGAAGTGCTTGGTGACGAAGTCTATCGGCGCTCTCGTCACGTCATCACTGAGAATGACCGAGTGCTTGATGCTGCCCAAGCCATGGCGATCGGCGACCTACATCGCTTCGGCCAACTCATGTACCAGTCGCACGAAAGCCTTGATAAGGACTACGAGGTTAGCTGCGCCGAGTTGAACATCATGGTTGAACTTGCACGCGGCGTCGACGGAGTGTTCGGAGCGCGCATGACCGGCGGCGGTTTCGGTGGTTGCACGATCAACATGGTGCGCGCCGACGCTGCCAGCAACTTCCAATCGAGAATCATCGACGAATACCGCCGCGAAACCGGACTCGTTCCGGCGGTGTACGTCTGTTCCGCCGCACAGGGCGCCGGATCGGTCCAAGTCCCTTAACAAGCAGGGCGCACGACTGTGCGCCCGCGTGTACCCAACCAGAGCCTCAGGAGTTTGCTCTGCTCAACCAGAGTCTCAGGAAGTGAACACGTGAATCAGCGGAAACGTAACGTCACGCTCGTAGTGATATGTCTCATGTTGGCGACCTTCGCTCATGCGCAGGCGCCGGCGGCGCAGCCCTCTTATTCGAATCCGGTAATTGCCGGTGATTACCCCGATCCGTCCATCATCCGCACGGGTGACGACTATTGGGCGACGGCAACTGGTTCGGAGTGGGCTCCCGTTTACCCAATTCTTCACTCTCACGATCTCGTTAACTGGAAACTGGTGGGCTCCGTCTTCCCCGATCCTCCTTCCTGGGCGGAAGGCAGTTTCTGGGCACCCGAGATCTCCGAGTACAAGGGCAAGTTCTACGTTTTCTATACGGCTCGTAAACGTGGCGGGCCCTTGTGCGTTGCGAGTGCTTCTTCTGACGCACCCGCAGGACCATACCATGACAACGGTCCTCTCATGTGTCAGGAGGATGGCTCCATCGATGCATTCCCGGTAATCGATGAAAATGGCGTTCGCTACCTGATCTGGAAGGAAGACGGCAACAGTCGCAACCAACCGACTCCTCTCTGGGCACAGCCGCTTTCGGAAGATGGGACCACGCTGATCGGTGAGCCTAAAGAAATTCTGCGCAACGAGCGTACTAGCTGGGAAGGCGGTGTGGTTGAAGGCCCGTTCGTGCTCCGCCGCAACGGCCACTTTTACATCTTCTATTCCGGCAACGCGTGCTGTGGACTTAAATGCAACTATGCGCTGGGTGTTGCGCGATCCGAAAAACTTCTCGGTCCGTACGAGAAGTCTCCCCGTAACCCTCTTGTCCGTTCGAATTCGACGTGGAAGTGTCCGGGTCATGGCAGCGTCGTAACAGATCAGCAGGGACGCACGTTCTTGCTGTATCACGCATATGGCGCACGCGACTTCATATTCGTCGGACGCGAAGCTGTCCTCGATGAAATCTCCTGGGGAGCTGACAACTGGCCCACAATCAACGGCAACAACGGTGTCAGTGTCCGCGCAATTTCGCCGCTCGGCGCGGTGCAGCGAGCCGACAACAACTTCCTTGATCACTTTGAATCTCGCGAGTTGCTACCAGGCTGGCAGTGGCCCCAAGGGCATCGTCCCGTAATTACCCTCACAACCGAAAACGAGGGCGTCATTTCGTTGGCGCCTGGAAGCGGCGAGCGCAACGACCGCTTGGCTGCGGTTCTTGCACGACCCACTTTGGCAGGGAACTACGTCGCAACCACGTCCATTCTCACGGGCAGCCTGGTAGCAGGCGCGGAGGCAGGACTCGCAGCGTTCGGGGACTTGAAGAACGCGATGGGTGTTTCCATTGCGACCGACGGCATCACGCTCTGGGAGCGCCGCAACGGTCGGACTACCACTATGTCCAAGCTGCCGGCTGTCAACGCAACGCAGGTTCAACTGCGGATGGCGGTGAAGAAAGGCTACGAATTGCAGTTCGCTTTCAGCGCCGACGGTAAGAAGTGGACTCCCATTGGCAACAAGCTGCAGGGAGTCTCGCTTGCTCCCTGGGATCGTTCCATCCGGGTTGCGATCTTCAGTGGCGGAGCAGGTCAGATTCCTGCAAAGTTCGGGTACGTGCGCATTGTCACCGAACCATGAATTGGAGAACTAAATAGATGTCAGCAGGTTTGAATGTACTGGTTACAGGCGGTGCCGGATTCATCGGCAGCGTCGTTACCGAGCAACTCGTCGAAGCCGGCCACAGCGTAGTGGTGTACGACAATCTTTCCAAGGGGCACCGCAAGGCCGTACATAGCCAGGCCGAACTGGTTGTCGCCGATATTTCTGATCGCAAAGCTCTCGACGCCGTTTTGCGCAGCCGCAAGATCGACGCCGTCATGCACTTCGCAGCCTACATAGAGGCCGGCGAATCGATGAAGGAGCCTGAGCGCTTCTTCCGTAACAATACCGCCAATGCACTCACGCTTCTGGAAGCGGTACTCGACCATCGAGTCCCGCGTTTCGTGTTCTCGTCGACAGCCGCCCTTTATGGCGATCCCGAGCGCACTCCCATAGAAGAAACGGACCTGCTCAAGCCCACCAACGCTTATGGCGAGTCGAAGCTGCTCGTCGAGCGTATGCTCGACTGGTTTCATCGCATCCATGGGCTAAGTTACGCCAGCCTCCGTTATTTCAATGCGGCTGGTGCCACGGCAACACTTGGCGAAGATCACGCGCCTGAAACACATCTCATCCCGCTCGTGTTGCAGGTCGCCGCTGGCAAGCGCGCCAATGTATCCATTTTCGGTACCGATTACCCAACGCCAAGTGGCACCTGCGTGCGCGACTACATTCACGTATCGGATCTCGCTTCCGCGCACCTGCTCGCGCTCGAGGCGCTGAGCTCGTCGAGCACTCCGAAGCAACTGATCTATAACCTCGGAAATGGCCGGGGCTTCAGCGTGCGCGAGGTCATTGAAGTTGCGCGCCGAGTTACCGGACAACCGATTCCAGCCACAGAAGCACTGCGCCGGGCCGGCGACCCAGCCGTTCTCGTTGCCAGTTCCAGCAAAATCAGGCAGCAGCTCAACTGGCAGCCACGTTGCGCTGAGCTCGAAAACATCGTCGCGAGCGCATGGGTGTGGTTCCAGCGTCATCCGACCGGGTACCAGGACTAAAGCAATCTGAAATGACCCTTGATGCATTGAAGGAAACACCGCACCGCCGATTCAACCCGCTCACGGGCGACTGGGTTCTTGTGTCGCCCCACCGAACGCAGCGTCCCTGGCAGGGTCAGGTCGAGAAGCTTCCACCCGAGGCGACTGTCGCCTACGACCCTGGCTGCTACCTCTGTCCAGGCAATCAACGGGCCGGCGGCGTCCGGAACCCCGCTTACACCAGCACTTTCGTGTTCGATAACGACTTCGCAGCGCTCAAGCCGCTATCGACGGCACTTGGGATCGACGAAGGCGACTGCGGCCTCATCGTGGCCGACAGCGAAAGTGGCATCTGCCGCGTGATCTGCTTCTCGCCCGTTCACGACCTGACGCTGGCGCGCATGAAGGTCGCGGACATCAAGTCCGTTGTGGACGTGTGGGCTGAACAGTCCCGCGAACTCGGGGCCATGGACAATATTCGCTACGTCCAGATTTTCGAAAACCGCGGAGCCACGATGGGGTGCAGCAACCCGCACCCGCACTGCCAGATCTGGGCAAACCAGACCGTCCCTAACGAGCCCGCAAAAGAACTTCGTACCCAGCTCGACTACCGGGCGCAACATGGCAGCTGCATGCTCTGCGACTACCTTGCCCTTGAGCAAAAGTCCGGTGAGCGAATCGTTTGCGCCAACGACTGGTTCACGGCGCTCGTGCCGTTCTGGGCCGTGTGGCCGTTCGAACTTATCCTGCTTTCGAACCACCACCTCGGAAGCATGGACCAGATGAACCACGAACAGCGGTTCGCGCTGGCAGACATTCTTAAGCGCATCACCACACGCTACGACAACGTTTTCGAGACGTCGTTCCCGTACTCGATGGGCTTTCATCAGCAGCCGACTGATGGCCAACGTCACGACGAGTGGCATTTCCACGCGCATTTTTACCCACCGTTGTTGCGTTCGGCCACGGTTCGAAAATTCATGGTCGGCTACGAAATGCTCGCCGCGCCGCAGCGCGACATCACGCCCGAGGCCGCTGCAGGCCGACTGCGCGACGTCGGTGAAATTCATTACCTGGACAAGTAAGGCCGGCGCCTAGCCGGTTATAGCGAGAGCGATTCGCCTCGCTAAAACGGTCACAGCATCAGTGGTTGGGCTCTGCAGTATTGGCGAGCGGACACGCCCGCTCGCCCGGAGCGCTTCATGAGGAAACACTGGCAGAACTGTCCTTTTGCCCTCATCACTGCTGTTTCGTTTTTGTTCCTCATCACCGCAACTGCGTGTGGCGGTGGCGGAACCTCAAGCTCCGGCTCTCCTGTTCAGCCGCCAACTCCTCCTGTTGTCACGCCGACCACCTACACCAACCCGATCGTTCCGAAAACCACCTCTGGCGCCAGCGTTGAGAGCTGTGCAGATCCATCCATCATCTACGCGCAGGACAAGAACTGGTACGCATACTGCACGGGCGATCCCCTGAATGACACTGACAAGACATCAACGGGCGATTGGCGCTTTCACCTCATGCCAATCCTGCGCTCGTCCGATCTCGTCACGTGGAGCTACGTCGGAGATGTTCTCTCAGGCAAGCCCTCGTGGGTTGCAGCCGATGGTGGTCTGTGGGCCCCTGCTATCAAGTTCTTCGAAGGCAAGTACTACCTCTATTACGCTGCATCCAGGACGGCGCTTCCCGGAGGCGGTTCGGCCATCGGAGTAGCTACCAGTTCAAGCCCAGCAGGACCATTCGTTGACGTGGGCGCCCCTGTAGTTGAGCCCGGCAACCGCTCCACCATCGACCCCGAGGTCATCGAAGACAGCGGGCAAAAGTACATCTATTTCGGCAGCTATGCGGGCGGCATTAGCGTGCGCAAGCTTTCGGCCGACGGCCTGCATTCGGACGCTTCCACCGAACAGCCGATTGCCATCCCCAACCGCTACGAAGGCGCGAACATCCTTAAGCATGACGGCTACTACTACCTGTTCGTGTCCTCCTCCAACTGTTGCAACGGTCCACTAAGCGGTTACAACGTCTTCGTCGGACGTTCGACGAACCCTCTCGGCCCGTACCTCGACCGCGACGGACTTTCGCTTCTCGCCAGCCGTCCCGGCGGTTCGCTTGTCCTCGGCATCAACGGCAACAAGTGGGTCGGCCCCGGTCACAATGCCGCGTTTACCGACGCCTCGGGCCAGGACTGGATGCTCTATCACGCCATCAACCGAAATCAGCCTTATTTTGCAGGCGCTACCGGCTTCACCAAGCGCCCCCTCATGCTCGACGCTCTCGACTGGACCGGCGGCTGGCCGACCGTTCGCGGTGGCAACTGGGCATCCGATACTGTTCAACCCAAGCCCGCCGCCCAACCGGGCGACACTACCGCGTATAAACCGTCGTTCCGCACTGACGACGTACCCGGGCAGCTAAACGCCACGTACACGGATGAGTTTGACACTGCCACGCTCGCGAGCAAATGGACTTGGGTCCGCCCGCCAGCGGCGACCCAATTTCGGCTGACCGGCGGCGCGCTGCAGTTCGATACGCAAGCCGCCGAACTTTACGAAGACAGTGACAGCGCATCCGTCCTGCTGCAACCCGCACCTTCAGGCGATTACGTAGTCCAAGCAAGTCTTCGCCTTAACCTTCCCGCTGAAGGCTGCTGTCAGAACTACGTGCAGGCCGGTGTGGTCGTCTACGGTGACGACGACAACTACCTCAAACTTGTCCATGCATCGATCTGGGAAACCCGCCAGGTTGAGTTCGGGAAGGAGATGTCGCCGGTTCCACAGGGCTATCCTCGATACGGCAGTATGTTCGGCGAGGCGCCGGACGACACCGTGTACCTTCGCATCGTCAAGCGCATGCTTGGTTCAGACGAAGCTTACACGGCCTACTCGAGCCGCGACGGATACGACTGGAGGCGCCTCGGCACTTGGACTCACAAACTCGGTTCAAGCGCCCGCATCGGCCTGATCTCTTACGGCGGTTCCGGGTTTACGGCTGAGTTCGATTACGTGCGCGTCTACGCGGTGGGGAAGTAGTCTGCCTCAGCCGTGGTGGTTGAGTTGGTGCATTCACTAACCCTGCTTGTGCGGTAAAATTTTGGGCCGACAATGAAAATTCGTCGACTTTTAATCACAGCACTCATTCTCCTCGCACTAACTGAAACTCTCGTCGCGCAGCGATGTTCCGACATCAGTCGCGTGGATTTTCGCAACTTCAAAATCAAGCCGAAGCAGACTGCCGAAAATTTGTTTGACTTCGACCTCCAGTTCCGAAACGGCATCTTCGACTATTCGCCCTTACCTCAGTTCGGACCTGACTGGCGCTTTAAGATCGTGCGTGACACGGTTGTTCGCCCTGCCGGAGGGGAAAAGGTTCGGTTTATTGGTATCTTCGCCAATCACTTTGGAGGTACCGGCTCGCAGGAGTACTTGATCGGCTTTCGTTGCTGGAACGGGAAGTTGCAAAACGTTTTTCAGCAAAATGGGGAGGGCATGCGAGTCGTTTCGCTCGGGCCTCGTGAGATTCACCTCCGTTTCGGTGTGTGGAAGCAATCCGACGCTCACTGTTGTCCGTCCGCAGACAAAGACGTTTGGTTTTTCTGGAGCGGTAAATCGCATTCTTACGCCAAAAAGAAAATTCTGCTGAGAACTCGTCGCCAGTAGCCCAATATCTGTTCGGAACCGACGTTTTACCCTTTCAGAAACTCACTGCCGGTTGGTGCTGTCCTATGCAGGCTTCCGATCCGAACGCCGACCTTCTTTCTCCTGGGAACCTCTCCCCCTTCCAAAACGTACCTATCAATGTTAATAACGGCAGGTCCGGATGCGTCATCGGTGTGTAGGCGGTCGGACCAGAGGGAGGCGTCGTGGCGGCGCTAATCGAGCAGAAACTACCGTTGGCAGGTAACCTGGAGCAGGCATTCCTGGCGCATCATGCCCGTGTACTCAAGGCTGCGTACCGAATCACGGGCAGCATGGCTGACGCCGAGGATGTCGCGCAGACGGTTTTCCTGCGCTACGCCAGTGCCGCTTCTGGCCAGCAGATCCAGAACGCGGAGAGCTATTTCTACCGTGCTGCCATCAATGCCGCACTCGATCTTCTGCGAAGGCGTCGCCACGAAAACCTGGTCGCCATCGACGAAGCGCACTCCGTTCAGTCCTCAGCTCCAAGGCCGGACGGACCCGAGCGGCAGATGCGCGACTGGATGCGCCAGGCACTCGCAACCCTCAGTCCGAAGGCCGCCGAAATGTTCGTGCTCCGTTACATTGAGGGCTTTGACCTCGGCGAAGTCGCGCGTGCGCTGAGCACATCGCGCGCCGTCGTTGCGGTCACGCTCCATCGAACTCGGGCACGGCTACGCAGCGAATACCAAGCACACCTGAGAGGCACAAGATGAAAGACGAAAAGAACTCCGCGCTCGACAAGGCGATTTCCGCGATGCGCGACGACACACCCTCCGCCGGACAGATCGAAAGCTCCGCTGCGAAGGTTTGGGCCGGTCTGGAGGCCGCTGGTGTCGCTGCCTCTATTGACCCAGGACAGATCCGTGGCTGCGCCGACATTCGCGTGCTGCTGCCCGCCTATTCAGCCGGCCAACTCGCGCCCGCCCGCGCGCTGCTCGTTCGCGACCACTTGCACGAATGCGTAACATGCCGCAACCTCGCGCACGCTGAATCACCGACTGCGGTTCCGTGGTCCGCTCCTGTGGCCACCGCCCGCCAGCCATGGGGCTGGCAGCGGCTTGCCTTCGCCGCAACCATTTTGGTCGTTATCGGCCTGACGGCGTTCGCGCTGAACCAATGGTTCTTCGCCGCGCCCGAGGGCATGCGCGCCCGAGTACAGTCCGTAG
>DASPIK010000008.1:0-6529 GCA_035629075.1 Terriglobales bacterium
CAGTAGCAGACATATCGAACCAATCAGGCCACTGCCGGTCAGGCGGCCAGAATTAACATCGCGCGCAACGCGGTGGAATTCACACAATTGTTCGCGATCAGGGAACCCAGCGCGGGCCGGCAGCTCGCGCAGACGAATCAAATGCACTCGGACCCGCATGCGAAGTAGCTTTCGGGTCCTTGCACATGCGTTCGTGCAACAACTTCTCTCGTGGAACTTTCGCATACTAGCACGAAAGCTCAGGGCTGTGGAAATGTTCTGCAAGCCTACTATTTACTGCTACATAAGTGCATCGGAGGTGGTGCAGAAAAGAAGGTAACGGGTAACGCTAAACGAGTAGTGCGTATAAATTGTTGTATGAATTACGAGTAAGGAGCATTGAGGAAGAAGTCTGTCATCCCGAGCGCAGCGAATCGGAGTCGAGGGACCTTGCGTTTCCTCTCCGGCACGCAACCACCCTCCACCATCCGACGAATTGCCTCACTGCCCTGACCACGAAAACGTAGCCCGCTCCGGGTCGAACGCGATGCGCTCTAGGCCGAGTGCCATTGGTCCGAGAAGTCCATGAACACCGGACGGACCCTCGGCGTGTTCAAGTACGAAAGCCTTGCGGTCGCTCCAGGCTGAAGCACCCAGCGCTAGCTGCGGGATCTCTATCTTTCTCACCTGTACATCCCCGCCCAAGTTCGACCATGTTTCAGCACCTCGACGTCTCGCGCCCGACAGATAGGGTTCTGCCGTCTTGTCGAACAGCACCAGTCCGCTGGCCCCCGTGTCCACCACCACCGACACTCGACCTCCCTGCACTGCCAGTTCAATGAGTGGATAAGCCAGCCCGGCTTTGTACGGCACCGAAGCCCACGAGCTATCAACCTGGCCGAAGATTAGCCTCTTGCACCGATAGTCGATCGTAAAGGCAGCGCGCCCCAGCAGATCGAAGCCGATCATAGCGTCCACCCGCATGCCCAGGGTCTGGCTGATGCCGGACAGATCGCGTGCTAACACATCTATTTGCCCGGCGTGTATTGGGCCGACTCGCATGTCTGGCGCGCGAACCAGCATCGTTTTCGCTTCTCGCGTGAACGTCGAAACGCTCGTTTCCGAACCCCGCAGGTTGAGCTTCCGGACTACGCGCTCGTCCACCACGGACGGTACCGCTGCTGTGTCCACGATGAAGTTGAGTTTTTCAACTGCTCCAATCGAGCCGCGAACTACCACCACGTAGCCACGGTAGAGCTTGAATGGGATCCCGGAGTTGGTGGGGCAAGTCGCTGCCGAGACACTGACACCCGCCAAGCACACCAACAGCAGCGACAAAATGCATAGGAGACGCACGTCTGACCACCTGTTCCGGAGAGAAGGTCAGACCCAGCATCACCCCGAGCAGCAGGACGCTGGAATCGGCAAAGTGTCGGACTCCGCTTGCAAAATTGCCCTATGCCCCATCATCGCGAATCCGCTGGTCGGCGATTCCTATGCACGCTTGATGCCTCCATCACATCTAGAGAAAGCGAGCGTTTGTCAGGGCTCGACTCTAGCTCATGAAGTCCGTAACACAATGAAAAAGCGTGGCTAACTCAGACTTGACAACGACGCGCTAAGATTTTATTATCGTTTTGCGCTTAAGGCGCATCTATAACAAGCGACGGACGGTATCAAGTCCGACAAGATTCTAGGAGGTAGACAGTTATGGCGATTGTTCGTTGGGATCCCTTCCGTGAGCTGATGGATATGCAGAACCAGATGAACCGGCTCTTCCGCGATTTCGGCGGCTCTTCTAACCGCGAGGAAGCGATCGGCACGAACTTCGTTCCGCCGGTGGACGTCTATGAAGACGAGCACGGCATCACTCTGAAGATGGAAGTCCCGGGCATCGATGAGAAAGACATCGATGTGCGCCTGGAGAACAACGTTCTAACCGTCACTGGCGAGCGCAAGTTCGAAAAGGAAGAGAAGCAGGAGAACTTCCAGCGCGTCGAGCGCCGTTACGGCTCGTTCACCCGGTCGTTCACCCTGCCGAACACGGTGGACACCGAGAACGTCAATGCCGACTACGAGAAGGGCGTGCTGAAGATCCAGCTCGCAAAGCGCGCCGAGGCCAAGCCGAAGCAGATCAAGGTCAACATCGGCGCGGGCGGCCAGAAGACCATCGAGTCCGGCAAGGGCAGAGCGGCGTAAACGGTGTAGCGCCGCTGGCCCGGCTAACAAAAGGATAAGTTGCAACTGCTCTTAACCTGTGGGCAGTTACGTTCGGGGAGGCGAGAATTCAGCGTCTCCCCTTTAGTTCGTTTCTGGTTTCCGGTTTTAGTTTCTTGTCCCGGAAGCCCGGCGAAGCGCGACTCAATTCGCGCCGATCAACAAATAGAAACAAGGAACTGAGGTTGTATCTATGTCCATTCGTTGGGACAAATTGACGATCAAGGCGCAAGAGGCGATACAGCGCGCCAACGATCTGGCCTCCGAGCACGGCAACCCCGAGCTGCTGCCGATCCACGTGTTGGCGGCGCTGATCGAGGACAAAGAAGGCATCGTGCCTCCCGTGCTTGAGAAGATCGGGCTCGGCGTGCAGGCGGTCGTGGCCGACCTGACGCGCGAAATGCAGCGTCTGCCCAAGGTCTCCGGTGGTGGTGTCTACCAGGCGCAGCTTTCGCCCGCGCTCAATCAACTGCTCGCCGGCGCGTTCAAAGAAGCCGACAACATGAAAGACGAGTACGTCTCGACCGAGCATCTGTTGCTGGCCATCGCGCGCTTGCCGCATGACGCCGCGCAGGCCATCCTCGCCCGTCACGGCGCCAAGTACGACGACATCTTGCAGGCGCTCACGGCCGTCCGCGGCAACCAGCGCGTCACCGACCAGAATCCCGAGGCCAAGTACCAGGCGCTTGAGCGTTACGCTCGCGACCTGACCGACCTTGCACGTCGTGGCAAGCTCGATCCCGTCATCGGGCGCGACGAAGAGATCCGCCGCGTCGTTCAGGTCCTTTCACGCCGCACCAAGAACAATCCGGTGCTCATCGGCGAACCCGGCGTCGGCAAGACGGCCATTGTCGAAGGGCTTGCGCAGCGCGTAGCGAACGGCGACGTTCCCGAGGTACTGAAGAACAAGCGCGTAGTGGCTCTCGACCTGGGCGGAATGCTCGCCGGCGCTAAGTTTCGTGGCGAGTTCGAAGACCGCCTGAAAGCCGTTCTCAAGGAGATCGAAGAGTCCAACGGCCAGATCGTCCTGTTCATCGACGAGCTGCACACGCTGGTCGGCGCGGGCGCTGCCGAAGGCGCAATTGACGCCTCCAACATGCTTAAGCCGGCGCTCGCTCGCGGCGAACTGCGGGCCATCGGCGCAACCACGCTGAACGAGTACCGCAAGTACATCGAGAAGGATCCGGCGCTCGAACGCCGCTTCCAGATTGTCCTGGTCGGCGAGCCCAATGTAGAGGACACCATCGCAATCCTGCGCGGTCTCAAGGAGCGTTACGAGCAGCACCATAAGGTCCGCATCAAGGACTCGGCGATCGTCTCGGCAGCGACGCTGTCGCACCGCTACATCAGTGACCGCTTCCTGCCCGACAAAGCCATCGACCTCATCGACGAGGCCGCAGCCGCGCTGTCCATTCAGATCGGCTCGGTTCCAACCGAAATCGACCAACTCGAACGCCGCGCCACGAACCTTGAGATCGAGCGACAGGCGCTGAAGAAAGAAGACGACCCGAACTCGCGCGAGCGGTTGCAGGCCGTCGAGAAGGAACTGGCACACATCCGCGAACAGGCCGACGCGCTCAAGGCCCGGTGGAAGCAGGAGAAGGAAGGCATCACTCGCATCAGTGAGTTAAAAAAGCGCATTGAGGAGTTGAAGATCGCCGAGGCCGAAGCCGAGCGCAAGGGCGACCTCGAGCGCGTGGCGCAGATCCGCTACGGCGAACTGCGTCAGGCGGAAACCGAACTGGCGCGGCTCAACGCCGTGGCCGATGGCGCGAGCACGCAGCAGAACCGCATGTTGCAGCAGGAAGTGACGGAAGAGGACATCGCGCGCATCGTTTCCAAGTGGACGGGCATTCCGGTTTCGAAAATGCTCGAAGGCGAAGTGCAGAAACTGGTCCACATGGAAGAGCGGCTGCGCAACCGCGTCGTCGGGCAGGAGATCGCGCTCGAGCGCATCTCGAACGCCATCCGGCGCAACCGCGCCGGTCTGAGCGATCCGCGGCGTCCCATCGGCTCCTTTATCTTTCTCGGCCCCACGGGCGTTGGCAAAACCGAAGTCGCCCGCGCGCTGGCCGAGTTCATGTTCGACGACGAGAAGAACATGATCCGCATCGACATGTCCGAGTACATGGAGAAGCACGCGGTCGCCCGCATGATCGGCGCGCCTCCGGGATACGTCGGCTACGAAGAGGGCGGCCAGTTAACCGAGAAGGTCAAGCGGCATCCGTACTCGGTGGTGCTGTTCGACGAGATCGAGAAGGCGCATCCCGACGTGTTCAACGTGCTGCTGCAGATCATGGACGATGGACGCCTCACCGACGGGAAGGGCCGCACGGTGGACTTCCGCAACACCGTGATCATCATGACGTCGAACATCGGCTCGCAGTACATGAGCTCGCTGACGTCGCCGATCGGCTTCTCGTACGCGGACCGCAACGGCAAGCACGCGAACGGCAAGCACGCCGAGGCTGTCGCGCACGATAGCGAATCAGCGCAGGGCGACGGCGACCTGGGCAACGTCAAGCGGCAGGTGCTGAAGGCGCTCCAGGATCACTTCCGTCCGGAGTTCCTTAACCGCGTGGACGACATCGTGATCTTCAACCCGCTCGGCAAGGAGCACCTGACCGAGATCGTCGAGCTGCGGCTCGAAGACCTGCGGCGTCTGCTGGCCGACCGCAAGATTTCGCTCGAGCTGACGGCGGCGGCCAAAGATCTGATCCTCAGCGAAGGCTACGACGTGCAGTACGGCGCGCGTCCGCTGAAGCGGGCCATTCAGAAGCTGATTCAGGACCCGCTGGCGCTGAAGATTCTCGACGGCGAGGTGCTGCACGGCGATCATGTGGTCGTCGATGCCGTCCCGGGCGAACACCGCATGACTTTCACGGTGTCGCACCGGGTCGCCGCGCCGCAGCCGGCAGCGTAACAACGGATGAACGGATGATCGAATCCCAATACCCAACCATCCTGATCAGTTCATCCGAACCATGCAGTCATCCTGAGCGCAGCGAAGGATCTATGCATTTTGCTCAACCCGGCAACCGTGCTGGTGCAGGCAGAACGCATAGATCCTTCGCCTCCGCGCCTGCGGCGCTCCGCCTCAGGATGACGTCACTCAAGAGCAACCGACCGACCGGAGCCAGTGCGACACTGGAGCTGTCGGTTCTCTGTTGGGGTCTCCCCCTATATCTCGGAACCCCGCTATTCATGCGGTTTCGAAAGAAGGTGATCTCTCAAATTCCTGCAAACGCTCAACTTAGAATCTGATCGCCTGTTGAAGGCTTCCCGTGTTTGCCCAATGCATGGGCCTACACGGAGGCCCACTTCCAGTTTGACAAGTCGCGACGGAAAACCCGCCACGTTGCGGAGGATTATTTCTGTTGTGGGGTGAGTGGGTTAGGAGGATCCGGTTATTGAGAGGGGTTGACACCGCCATCTGACGGGTGCGGGGTGCCCATCTTTCGCTTGTTTTGGGTGGTGGGTCCGAATGCGACACGCTCACCGAAAATGCCCCGTACCCCTCCTACCAGGCGAAATGTTTCCGCTCGGGATATTGGTCGTGAATCCACTTCGACGAAGCTGCCTTGATCTTCTTCACGGCCTCGGCGATTGGGATGCGAGGCGGCACCAGCAACAAGGCGTGGCTGTGGTCTTCGGTTCCACCGATCGCAATGGCCGTGAAGCCATGTGTACGCGCCACGCCACCCATGTAGGCCCACAACCTTGGCTGAAGGTCGGTGTGGATGAAAGGCGCGCGTTCTTTCGTCGAGAAGACACAATGCACCACGTTGGACGCATATGTGTGGGACATGCCGTAACCATAGCCCGTCTCCACTCCATTCGGCCGTGCCTCCGGCACTTGTTCCGATTTCGTAACGCTTACCCCGGATTACATCCGGGGCTAAACTCGTTGCGTCCTGCCGGACGCAAGCGGTATACCCTTGGCAGCATCGGCGAAGGATGAGGCACCCGGTCGTCCCAAAACAGTGAACGGCGGAGCGATGGCCCGCCTATACCAAATCGGTACACCGATGTCAAAAAAAACTTGCACCTGCGAGAAGGTATAGGCATCATATGACCGTCGGTTCGCCTTGGTGAAGGTCGGCTTCATGCCGTTTCAGCCGAAAGGTTGATTAGCCAAGGGGGCTGACCGAACTAATATCAAAAGGGTTGTTCTGCCGGTCATAAATGACCGGCTCAGACTGCTGACAAAGGTACTCACAAAGCTCTCGTAATTACGAGGGCTTTGTGCTTTTATGCGGTCATGTTGAGAGAAGCTGGAGTGCAGCAGCAGGAGCTGGAGCTGGTGACGATCGAGTCGCTGGTACCGCCTGAC
>DASPIK010000009.1:0-12186 GCA_035629075.1 Terriglobales bacterium
ATGCCGGTAAGCGCTTTGACCAGCGCGGTCTTGCCATGGTCGATGTGTCCGGCGGTGCCTACAATCACCGACTTCATGCATAACAGTTTACAAAATCTGCGCAGTCACACACCTGCTGGAGCGCGCTTGACATGCAGCGGCCGAAGGCCTAAGAAAGGAGCCGTGTCCCCCTACATCACTATTGCGCGCTTTCGCGACCTGCACGAAGCATGGCTAGCCGAAGGTAAGTTGAAGTCCGCAGGCGTAGATTGCATCCTCGCCGACGATAATCTTGTTCGGATGGACTGGCTGTACGCGAACGCTATCGGCGGCGTGAAACTGCAGGTCCGCGAAGAGGATGCGGCCTCTGCCCAAGAGCTGCTCGAAGCAGAGATTCCTGCACTTCTCATGGACGATACGGCGGGAGAAATTTATCAGCAGCCGCAGTGCCCGCGCTGCGACTCGTTCGACATTGGCTATGGGCCGAACAAAGCAGGAAAAATCCTGTCTTGGCTGGTTCTCGGTTTCCGCTGCCCATCCCGGGAAGAAAGCGCTGGAATTGCAGAGACTGCGGCGCCCAGTGGATCGAGGTTCCCGACCAGCCTGAACCCGACCAGTCCACCTAGTGACGGGCGTCATTGACCGCGTACGAATGCCAGAGTAGGTTCGACATATCACCCTAAACAGGTTTTTGCCTACATGCGTAATCTGGTCCACTCGATAGTCGCACCGTTGCTGCTTGCATCGTCCCTGCTTGCACAAGCACCAGGCTCGAACTATGAAGCTCATCTCGGGCGAGCGCGCGAGTTATACCGCACGCGGCAGTTCACGGACGCCATTGAGGAGTTTCAGCGGGCGGACGAACTCACAGGGCGCGTGCAATTTGCTCCGATGTTCGAAACGGCGAAGACGTACCGCGCAGCCGGTGGGTACACGGAGTGCGTCGAGACGAGCCGCGCAGCACTGAACCGAGCAAAGGACAACGACTCACGGGCACAGGCGCACGCATTAGCAGGTTTTTGCCTGATCGTGCTGGCTGGCGGGGATGCGACCAAACTGGCCGAGGCTGAAAAGGAGTACCGGAACGCTTTGCGCCTCGACCCGAGCAAGGACGGCACACAGGTTATGCTGGCCTCGGTTCTGATGAAGCAGGGCCGTGACGAGGAAGGCAAGGCCGAATTGCGGCAGTACCTGCAGCGGCATCCCCAGGGACAGTTCGTTCACAGCGCGGAACTGCTGCTGGCAAACCCACGCCGCACACGCGAGCCATTCCTGCCGGATTTCACGCTTACCACGCTCGATGGCCAGAAACTGTCGCCGGAAGTCCTGACAGGGAAAGTCGTACTGATTGATTTCTGGGGGACTTGGTGTATGCCGTGCCGCGCGGCGCTCCCCGAACTCCAGGAACTGGCGCGCAGGTACAAGGACAAGCCCGTCGTGATCCTCAGCGTAGCTGAGATGGAGCAGGACCGCGGAGTATGGCAGCGATTCATCCGCGACAACAACATGAACTGGCCGCAGTACTACGACGAAGATGGCCACATGCTAGCGCTGCTCGATCTGGAGAACCTTCCGGCCTACGTCATCGTGGATGGCGAAGGGATTGTGATCAAGAAGCTGATCGGCTACCGCGAGTTTCGAGGGGAACTCATTGCAGCGGAGATCGATATCGCATTGCAAAAGCTGCGTGCCCAAAAGCAGCAGTCAGGAACAAGCTCTGAACCGTAGACCGCAAATCGAAACCGTTTCCTGATGCGCTTCCCAGCGTTCGCTCGGTGCTGAGTAACTGGCTGTTATTTGACCTGCACGGGTTCTAGCAGCTTGAAACTCATGGCGGCTTCCGCGGGAATAGTGATGTCACGGTTGCCGGTGAAAGCTGCGCCCGCCGTGCCTGCACCCGCGCCGGCGAGTGCACCGATCGCAGCGCCTCTGCCGCCTCCGGCCAAGCCCCCAATCAACGCGCCAGCACCCGCTCCGCCACCGATCAGCGCGCCGGTGCGCTTGCCTTTGCCCTTTTCGGTGCGGACTACGGACGCCGTCTCCACGTCATAACGCCTTCCGCGAACCGTGATTGTGTCGAGCACGATCCCGAGTTTGGCCTCACCCTTGAACCGCCCTTTCGGAACCGCGGTGATCACATGACCCGTCGCTTCAGCTCCCGCGGGAATGATGGTGGTGCCTTTCAGTCGCAGCGGCTCTGCCAAGGTCGCTGTGAACCTTTCTCCTTGCTTGCTGGTTTTGGAACTGATCGTTTCTCCCATGCGCACGGTCAGCACCGTCCCAGCCGGTAGGTTGATCGCGGCTGGCGTGGGCTTAGGCTTCGGCCCAAGACTAGCCGCACCACCTTGCGGAACCGCAGCCTTGGCGCGCTCCTGGCTGCCCTGACGCAGACCGGGCTGCGGAGCCGGTTTAGTGCCGGCGTTTTGAGCAGTCTCTTCAGGTGGTGGTGCGGCTGGTGTCTCCTGCGCACTCGGCTGCTGAGTTGAAGGCTGAGAAGCCTGACCGCCTTCAGGCTGATTCGGTGTCTGTGCGGATTGTTGATCTGCCGGTTTGCCGCAAGCGAGCATCAGCGAAAAAACCGCAAGCAGCGCAACAAGAGCCGGTATCCGTGTTCGCATCACAACCTCCGTTCAGTGGCCTTCTATATGAGATGCAAGGGGCTGGTGCAAACTCGCTGAAACAACATAGTTATGGCCGACAGGCATCTCCAGTGGAGGTGGTGTGAACGCTGATATGGAGGAAAGAATGCGATGCGGCTAATTCTGTACGTAGTTTGTTCTGCGCTGGTGTGCGCCACCTTGTTGGCCCAAGGCTCCGACGATAAGAAGACCACGGTCCAGATGAAGGACGCGAAAGGTGAGAGCGTCGGCACGGCTACACTTTCGCAAGGCAAAAAGGGCGTCGATATCGACCTCGATCTACGCGCTCTTCCAGTCGGCGAGCACGCCATTCACATTCACCAGAATGCAAAGTGTGATCCGCCGGACTTCAAATCTGCCGGTGCTCATTTCAATCCTGAAGGCAAGCAGCACGGTCTTGAGAACCCGAACGGACCACACTCAGGCGACATGAAGAACATCACCGTGTCGTCGAGTGGAGTCGTTCGATCAACAGTGACGGCAGAACACGCGAGCATGGGCAACGACAAGAATTCCGTCTTCAGCAATGGCGGAACCGCGCTGGTCATCCACGCAAACCCCGACGACATGAAAACTGACCCTGCTGGAAACGCCGGCGACCGCATCGCGTGCGGCGCTATTGCGCGACAGTAGCAGCGGGAACTCACGTCGTGTCGCGAGCTGTTGCCAGCACGGGAATACTCACCTGTCGTGACGCGAGATATTGCCACGAACGGGAACAACCACCCTCTGTTCTTTCCTGAGATGCTCACCACTGAAGCCTAACAAAGCCTCCAGTGTTCTGGAGGCTTGCCCCTGTGTTTCTCCGGAAATCGGGATTCAGTGCTGCTGGTCAAGGTAGTAACTCTTTTGTCAACAACAATTTCCTCTCTGGCAGGCTTCTTGCATTGCCTCGTAGCGTGAGTCGCCAGTCGCAAGAGACGAATTACATCGTGCTCGCGCCGTAGTCGTGCGGTTCGGCACCTTGGGCTGAGTTGTGGGGTGACTCAGTCCGCCGAGCACTGCAGAGACTGGCAGCCGACCGCAGAAGCTTCGGCTACAGCGGACGGCCGATACTCAATCAGCCACCTCTTTTTTTTTACTGGGCTATGTGCCCGGCTTCCGGTTTTCGGAGGGAAAGATGAATCGCAGACCCTTCTTTGTTGTACTCACAGTGCTTCTGTTGTGCTCCGTGGGGTGGTCACAGCGCTTGGACGGTACCCTACGCGGCACAGTGGAAGACCCTTCAGGCGCAGTCGTCGCCGGAGCTACCGTCACCGCAACCAACGAGGAAACGGGTGCGGTGTACACTGCGAAAACGACGAACGCAGGCACGTACGTATTTCCCAACCTGCTGGTAGGGCCCTACAGCGTCGTGGTGCAGGCGCCCACTTTCATCAAGTACGAACGCCGAAACGTCCAGGTGTTGCCGAACCAGATCGTCACGGCGGACGCCAGACTCACGGTCGGCAGTGAAGGCACTACGGTCGAGGTTACCGGCGGCGCCGAAACCGTGCAGACTACTACTTCGCAGCTCAGCAACGACTTCGGCGGACAGGCCGTCTCTAATCTGCCCAGCCCGGGTTTGGGTGGTGGGCCGCTGAACCTGGCGATACTCGCGCCGAACACCACTACGCAGGGCGCTGGTGTGCTGGGTGAAGGTGGTTCTATCGGTGGAGCGCGTCCACGGCTCAACAGTTTCAACATCGATGGCGTGGACGACAACCGCGTGGACGTGACGGGTCATACGACCGAGGTCATTCCAGAGGCGGTCGCCGACTTCAACCTTGTAACTAACATGTTCAGCGCCGAACTCGGTCACTCGGCCGGTGGGCAGTTCAATATAGTCACCCGCTCGGGCACGAACAGCTGGCATGGCGCCGCGTGGGAGTTCAACAACAACCGCAACTTCAACGCGATGGACAACCTGGAAAAACAGGACACCACAGCCGATACCTGCAACGGCACGTGCCCACGCCGCGTGGACGATAATCGCGCCGGCGCGATGCTCGGCGGTCCCATCATCAAGAACAAGTTGTTCATCTTCGGTGCTTACCAGTACTCGAACCTGGGACTGGGCGGCACGCCTGGCGTGCTGCAGGCTGCTCCGACTGCGGAAGGCCTCAGCATTCTGAACAGCCTGGCAGCGAACGAGCAGGTGCGGACCGTTTTGACCCAGATCCCGACCGTTCCCACAGCGACGGACGCGGTGGTCGTGAACGGAGTTTCTGTTCCAATCGGCACCTTCCAGCCAACCGCTCCCAACTTCCAGAACCAGCACGACTTCAACATCAACGTTGATGCTAATGCTGCAAGCCATCAGTTGCGTTGGCGCTTCCTCTACAACCGGGCGCGTAGCCCGTGGGTGAACCCCGACACGCCGTTACCGCAGTTCACCGGTGCAACTACGCTCGACGCACGAAAGATCCTCTTCACCGACGTCTGGTCGGCGACAGACAAAGTCGTGAACGATTTTCGTTTGTCGTACTCCCGGTTTAACCAGGGATTCACAGTCCCATCGCAGTTCACGAACTTCCCAAACGTCATTATCGACGAGTTGGGCTTGAACATCGGGCCGGAGTCTAACTCCCCGCAGAGTGGTATCCAGAACACGTACCAGGTTGCGGATACCATCACGCTGGTACAGGGTCAGCACACTTTCAGGTTCGGAGGGGAGTTCCGCAAGTGGATTGCCCCGTCGGACTTCCTGCCCCGTTCCCGAGGCGAGTGGGACTATTCCACCCTGAGTTCCTTGATCAATGACCTGGTGCCCGATGGGTTGAACGGAGCGCTCCGTGGTGCAGGACGGAGCACGTTCGACGGCAACCAGCATGCGATCTACGGGTTCCTGCAGGATGACTGGAAGATTCACCCGCGCCTCACCCTTAATCTAGGATTGCGGTACGAGTGGTACAGCAACCCGAAGGACGTGAAGACGCAGGAACTGAATGCGATTTCCAACATTCCGGGCGTGCGGGTCTTCCCGGACATCGCGAACCTGCCCCAGGAGTGGATATTCCGAGAGCCAAAGACGGACAAAAACAACTTCATGCCACGCATTGGCTTTGCCTGGGATCCGATGGGCGATGCGAAGTGGGCGGTGCGCGGCGGATTCGGAGTATCTTTCGACGTAACGCCGCAGAACTTCCCGCTGCTGCAGCTGCCGCCGCAGTTGCAGTCTGAGCAGAACCCCGAAATCAGTTGCGGACTCTCCGGTCAGACACTGGGCTACTGCGCCGGCGTCAGCCCGACGACCGGAGCCCAGCAGTTCAGGCCTGGATTCCTGGCCGGTGGCGGTCTGTTGACGGAAAACGTGCCGCCAGCGACCCCGGAAGAAGCGCGTCTTGCAACTCAGGGCATGATTCTGGACACTGTGCAGCCCAAGGTGCTCACCTGGACTCTCGGTGTGCAGAGGGAACTCTTCTCGAACACTAGCCTGGAACTGCGGTACCTCGGTACTCGGAGTACGGCCCTGCCAGTTCAGGCTCGTCTGAATACCATCAGCGCGTTTGATCGCGGATTAACGGCTCTGCCGACATTCTTTAGCGCTGCGGAAGTTCCGGCCACGATCACGGGCGGGTCGCGATTGCTCGATTTCGAGGAATACGATCCATCGCTATTCCCGGAATTCAGCTTGATGACTTCCTTCCCGGCGATCGGTGGCAGCATCTACCACGGTGCCTCGGCTGATTTGTATCATCGTTTCGCGCGCGGGTTGATGTTCCGAGCCAACTACACGTGGGCCAAGAACATTGACGACTCTACTAACGAACTGTTCAGCAGTCGCGTCAACCCACGTCGGCCGCTGGACTGGGCGAACATGGAGCTGGATCGCGGGCGTTCGGTGCTGGATATCAACCACAAGTTCACCATGACCTGGATGTGGGAGATTCCCAGGGTTGCAACTGAGAATGGATTCCTCAGGGGCGTGCTGCACGGTTGGCAGTGGACCGGAACGTACATCGCTCAGAGCGGACAGCCGGTCACGATCCTGGCCGACGCTGACTCGAATGCGAACGGCGACAGCGCCGGTGATCGTGCGATTCTCAATGCACGCGGCATCGGCAACACGGGTACGACGGTCGGCAGCTATGTGTGCGTCGGCGCCGGCGGCGCAACCAGCGTAGTTGGCATCGATCTCGGGTGCCCGGGTGGCAGCGCCAGCGTTGCAGGGTACGTAGCCGCGGATCCGAATGCTCGCTACGTTCAGGCCGAACTCGGTACCCGAACCAATCTTGGTCGCAACACCTTTACCACGCCTGGTCTGAACATCTGGAACATGGGCGCGATTAAAGACACGAGAATCACCGAGCGGTTCAGCGTTCAGTTCCGCGCTGAAGCGTTCAACGTGTTCAACCATCGCAACTTCTCGCTGGCCCAGCCCAGCGTGTTCCAATCTGGTTCTATCATCGGAACCGTCAACAACGCCCTGAGCGCGAGCTATTCCAACGTGACGGCTCAGAGCGGGCTGTTCCTCAACCCCAAGCAGTTCAGCGGTGGAAGCCGCACTATGACCCTTGGACTGAAGCTGATCTGGTAAGTCTTGTATGCCTGCGTGACGAATTCAGGTTCTCACGCTCGCGACAGCGGGGCCTTCGGGGCCCCGCTTTTTTTTGCGTGATGTACTGCCAGCTCAGAGGGCAGCGCTTCACCGTCCTCGAAGTCGCGGGAGGAAAGTCTCCATGGCTCAACTGCCGAATCTCAATATGCAAGGGTATTGCGCGATGCGTACGAGCCTTCTCACCACCGCAGCTATTCTGATTTCCTTCACCTTGGGCTGGGCAGCCCGAGACTACAAGTCCGAGCTGTTGACGCTCCACGAACGGGACCTGCAAGCACACCTGAAGACGGATGTGAACATGCTCTCGCCGGCAGCCGATCCGTTCGTGACTGTTTCCGACGGAAAGATTGAGAAGGTCAACCCCGCCCAGGAGCGCGCGTTTTTCACCGACTACTTTCGAAACGCCAAGTACCCTCAGTACGAGGACGCCGAGCCCCCGATCATTGGCGTGTCGAAAGACGGCACTCTCGGCTACGTCATTTCGCGAATACGAGCTCACCGCCTAGAGAAGGACGTGCAAGGCAAGCCCCGTGAAGGCCGTTTCGTTTACGCCGGAATCATGGTTTATGAGAAGCGCGGCGGCGAATACGTCCGTGTGGCGAACGTCTCAACCTTCGAACGGCAATGACCGCGTATTCGTCGTTAGCGGTGATCCACCTTCCTGACGGCTTCTCTCAGATAAGTGTCCGCAGTGTAGTCTGTATCACGGGAGTGGACTGATCGGAGGTCCTGCATGCTGTTGCGAATAGTCCTTTTCTTGGCGATGTCACTGACGGCGGTTGCCGCGGGATTTCCTCAGGCAAGCGAACACGATTTCACGATTCGCAACTACCAGTTCAAAAATGGGGAGAGCCTGCCAGAGCTGCGCATCCACTACCGCACGCTTGGCACCATTCATCGCAGCGCCGATGGTAAAGTCGATAACGCCGTTCTTATCATGCACGGCACGACCGGCAGCGGTGCGCAGTTCATGCGCGAAAGCTTCGCCGGTGAGCTCTTCGGTCCGGGGCAGCCGCTGGATGCAGCGAAGTTCTTCATCGTGCTTCCAGATGGGATTGGGCACGGAGGCTCCAGCAAGCCCAGCAACGGTCTTCGCGCGCGGTTTCCGAAATATACGTATGACGATATGGTGTCGGCCGTTCATCGTTTGCTTACGGAGGGCCTGAAGGTCGACCACTTGCGGCTCGTGATGGGGACCTCGATGGGCGGAATGCATACTTGGGTGTTCGCTGAACGATATCCGAATTTTGTGGATGCAGTGATGCCTTTCGCCTCACTGCCTGTTCAGATCGCTGGGCGCAACCGAATGTGGCGCAAGATCGCCATGGATGCGATCACTACTGATCCCGCCTGGAAGAACGGCGAATACACCCAGCAACCGCGGGGATTAGCAATCGCCAGTGGCATGCTTGCGCTGATGAGTAGCAACCCGGTCATCCGCCAGCGCGAATTGCCGACACGCGATCAGGCAGACAAGTTCCTGGATACGCAGGCGGCAGAGTACCTGAAGACCGCCGACGCCAACGACGTCCTTTACGCGCTCAATGCGTCCCGCGATTACGATCCCTCGACGCAGCTCGGGAAGATCGTTGCTCCGCTTCTCGCCGTAAACAGTGCCGACGACCTGATCAATCCTCCAGAGCTGGGGATCCTGGAGCGTGAGATCAAGAAAGTGAAGCGCGGCACAGCGATCGTCATTCCGTTGAGCGATGAGACGGTCGGCCACGGATCGCATACGAAAGCCACGCTGTGGAAGCAGTATCTGGTGAGATTGCTGGAAGAGAGTGACTAGGCGCGCCTGCTCGCGAGATCGCGTGGGAGCGAAACGCTTAATGCTTCTCAGGCAAATAACCGATACAGCGCTCTTCAGGAACATGCAACAATCTGTTCACTTTTAGCCGGCGGCAGTACGGATCGGCTTGGCCACTTCGTTCGCCGCGCTCAGTCGATTGTGCTTTCTGGCTGAGTTCGGGTTGAGCATCATTTTGCTGGCAGCGTGCAGTTGCGCTCCGGTGCGATCCCGTCAATCGTCCGAACAAATGTTGAGCTCTGCAACCTCTAGTGACCACGAGCAGTTGTGGTCAGACGAACTAAGCATAGGTGTACCCAGCAAGGCACGAGTGAAGAAGAGTCACGCGACAGGAGAATTGCATGATAGGGGACAATCGCACACCGGCGGGGCATACCAACAGCAGTACTCAGCGGCGCGTTAGCAATCAGAATGAAGACGATGCCGAACTGATCGCTTACTACGATGAGCAGCGCAGGACAAGCAAGTCTGACGAATGGGTCGCGTGCCTTCATGCCACCATACGTCAGCTTCGACAAAGCTGAATCAGGTCCGCAGGTACGGCTGAACGAACGTGGTCCGGCCTACATATGTTCTGGTTTGTTCTCACAACCGCGCTTGTGTTTGAGGCACTGCTTTGCAATGGGCAAGGGCAGTACTGTAGGATAGGGGAAACGCCCGATATGTTTCCCACGCGGTACTGTCCCCCATGCTTTCTCTGACTGATTTCGAGCGTATCATCAACTCCATAGCCGACCCTGTTTTCGTTAAGGACCGTGAACATCGATGGATGTTGCTGAATGATTCGTACTGCCGTTTCATGGGGGTTGCGCGGGAAGAGATGATTGGCAGATCCGATTATGACTTCTTCCCGAAGAGTGAGGCCGACGTATTCTGGGAGAAGGACGAGTGTGTTTTTCAGACGGCACGGAAAACGTCAATGACGAAGAATTCACGGACAGAGCCGGAGTCACACACTGGATCACCACGAAGAAGTCGCTCTACGTGAGTGTTACGGGTGAACAATTCATCGTCGGCTGCATTCGAGACCAGACTGAACTCAGGCGCGGCCAGCGGGAACTGCAGCACGCGCGTGATCACTTGGAGGATTTAGTGCGCGCGCGGACCGCCGAATTGGCGGCTACGAACGAAGCGCTGCTTCAGCAGATAGCGGAAAACGAGCGCACGTCAGATCAGCTGCGGCAATCACAGAAGATGGAGGCTATGGGGCGGCTGGCAGGCGGCATTGCTCACGACTTTAACAACCTGCTCAATGTAATCATCGGCTACAGTTCACTTAGCGAAGCCCAGGCCCTCCCCGGTTCGCCATTGCATGAACATGCCGCACAGGTCAGAACGGCAGCGGAGCGAGCTGCCTCCCTCACACACCAGTTGCTGGCGTTTAGCCGCAAGCAGATGCTGAAGCCAGAGCTGCTGGATCTGAACAGCGTCTTGGCGTCTATGGGCAAGATGCTGCGAGCGTTCATCCGGGAAGATATCGAGCTAGAGATAATGTCAGGAGCAAACTCGACGTGTATCAAAGCCGATCGCGGGCAGATTGAGCAAGTGGTCATGAACCTGGTTGCGAATGCCAGAGATGCCATGCCGCACGGAGGCAAGCTTACACTGCGAACTGGCAGCGCGCATTTGACCAGTCAGATGGACGGCGAAGATTGCGTCGAAGATCGAGAATACGTTGTGCTGCAGGTCAGCGACACCGGCCACGGCATGGACGCCACCACACAAGCGCAGATTTTTGAGCCGTTCTTTACCACCAAGACAGAGGGCAAGGGCACCGGCTTGGGACTCGCAACCGTGTACGGCATAGTCAAACAGAGCGGAGGTCATGTCCGCGTTTCGAGTCAAACTGGTCAAGGCACAGTTGTGACAGTTTATTTGCCCCAGGCTGCCGAGCGCGCGCCAGTCAGCCGCCCGACGCTGGTGACCAAGCCGCGTCAAGGATCCGAAACAATTCTGTTGGTGGAAGATCAGGAAAGTCTGCGGACGCTCTTGCACAGAGTGCTTGAGTCGAGCGGCTATAAAGTGCTCACAGCCGGCACCGGGGCCGAAGCGCTCCGAACGGCGGATCGGTATGACCGCCACATCGACCTGCTAGTGACCGACGTGGTCATGCCAGGAATGCGCGGCTGGCAGTTGGCTAGGAAATTGCTGTGCAAGCGTCCGGAGATCAAGATCCTGTATATGTCCGGATACTCTGATATTGACCTTGTCGCCGAAGGCCGCTTTCAGTCAGGTGCAGCACTTCTTGAAAAACCGTTCCGTCCTGAGGCTCTTCTGAACAAAGTGCGCGACGCGCTGGACATGCCTCAAATCCCAGTTGCCCCGTCAAAGCGGCGACGAACTCGCCAGCCTCGCGCCGCTTCAATGTAAGCGATCATACCGCCGCCAGTTCTGAGCTGCTTCGGAATGAAGGAGCCCGCATCGTCACCGCCTGAGGTTTGCTTTTCCACTTCGGCTTCCCAGAATGGGAGGACTCATCGGGCATTTTCCCCTGTGTGCAGTCGCTTGAACCGAGACGGTGGCAGAATGGGCGCATTCCTGCCCGGGGGAGGACGTCATGTGCGAGTTCTGCCTGAAACACGCCGAAGGCAAGAAGTGGTATCTCGAAGCGAAAAACTATTCCGATGATCTGGCCAGCGACGTGAGCCGTCGCCAAATGATTAGCCAATTTCTTCAACACCCCGAGGCCGCATCCAGATTCGTCGAGAAAGCCGACCGGCTGCAAACGCTGCCAAAATTTGTGCGCGACTGGTTCGTCTATCTCATCACCCGGAAACAGAAGAAGATCCATTACGGCCAAGTGCTCCCGATCGAAGACGTGGAGAAGATATTCAACCTGACGAACTCCATCGTGCGTGTCGCGTGTTATTGCCGCTACAACACCCTGGGGAAGGAGAAGCGGTATTGCTATGGCATAAGCCTGTCGCCGGACGGCGGCGCCATGGCGGAGATTGTCGCCGGTCTTAGCGACAGCTTCCTTGCCGGACCGTACACCGCAGCGTGGAGAAACTCACGGTGCAGGAGGCTCTCGACGCGTTCCGGAAGCACGAACGAGAAGGGCTATGCCACACCGTCTGCAAGGTCCTGGGAGCAGGTTTTCACATTCTGATGCCTTTTGTGGACGTGATCCGGTATCGGCACTCACTCAAGGAAACAGCGATCGATATTCCCGAGCAGATCTGCATTACGCGTGACAACGTGCAGGTCGGTGTTGACGG
>DASPIK010000010.1:0-129715 GCA_035629075.1 Terriglobales bacterium
TGCAGGGATATTCATCGAAGATTTGCCGAGATCGGTTTCTGAACTCGAAGGCGCAGTTGCGCAACGCGATCCGGAACGCGTGCGCAGGGCGGCACATTCGATCAAAGGAGCGGTTCTCAATTTCGGCGCCTCGGCAGTTGCGGAATCGGCCTTTCGGCTTGAGACCATGGGGCGGAATCGCGACCTCCAAGGAGTCGCTGCTGCGTTCCATGATCTCCGACTAAATCTGCATGCGCTCAAAATCGAATTGGAGGCACTCGTTTGCCGACAAAGTGCCGCGAGTGTTCCCAAGCAACCAGGCCAGATCTTGACAGACCAGAGCCAACAATCAAAAGGACTTGTTCATGGCGAGCGTTAACCTCGGAGCGGAATCGAAAAGCCGCTTGCCTCTGCGTGTTCTATGCGTTGAGGACAGCAGAATAGAAGCTTATCGGGTGAAAGCAGTGCTTGCTCAGTGCAGCGTTACTGATTTCAAACTGACCCATACGACCAATCTGAAAGCCGCACTCCATGAAGTCGCCTTGCAAGAGCATGATGTGGTGCTGCTGGACCTGAATCTCCCTGATAGCGATGGCTTTGAGACGTTCTTCCAGGTTCGTTCCGCAGCTCCTGATATCCCCATCGTGCTTTTTACGGCAGTGGACGATGAGGAACTCGCCATCCATGCAGTTCAATACGGAGCGGATGATTACATCAAGAAAAGCGTGGCCTTGCCAGAAGTCTTGTCCAGAGCACTGAGGTACGCTGTTGAGCGAAAGCAGGCGGCGCTTGCTCTCCAGCAAGGCGAGCGAGGATTCCGGGTACTGTTCGAAAGCGCTAGTGCTGCCCTGATCATCTTCGACGACAACGGGAAAGTGCTGAAAGCGAATGCTGCGGCCACCAGGATATTGACAGAGATCGGCTGCTCCTTTGCCGCCTTGCTTCAGCACGAACCCGCTCCGGTAATGAGGGACAAACTCGTTCAAGCCGGATTCGCAGCCGGAGAATGGCACGTCATGAGGACGGGGCAACAGCCCCTCTATCTCGAATATGCCGCGACGGCAAATTACCTTCCCGGGAAGCACCTGGCTGAAATTCGCGATATTACAGAGCGAATGCTGCTGCAGCGGCGGATCTCAGAAGCAGAGAAGTTGGAACTCGTCTCGCGGATCGCAAGTGGCGTCGCACATGACTTCAATAACCTGTTGATGATCATCGCCGGAAACACGGAATTGATCATCGGCGCAATGGGCGAGGATCATGCATTCCGAAAGAATGCCGAGCAGGTGCTTGGTACTGCAAGGCGGGCTGCAGGGCTTACGAAGCAGTTGCTCGCGCTTAGCAAGGCGCATTCGGCCGATCTGGCTCCAGTCAGCCTGGGCACGTTCCTGGAGGACGTGCGACCGATGCTGTCGACGCTAGTCGGTGCAAACATCCAGGTAGAAATCGATAGCCGTGCGTCGAACTGCATAGTGCAAGCTGATCAAGTCCTGCTGGAACAAATAACTTTCAATCTTGCGATCAACGCTCGCGACGCAATGGGTCCCGGTGGGAAGTTTTACGTATCAGTATTCCCCATACAGGTGGACGAAGCTTTCGCCGACAAATGCTCTGCTCTCTCTCCCGGGCCGTACGCGCGAATTGAATTCAGGGACACAGGCACTGGAATTCCTGAATCGATGCAGGCTCGCATATTCGAGCCGTTCTTCACCACGAAACCCAAGGGCACAGGCTTGGGACTTGCGACTGTTCACAACGCAGTGACGAGGCTCGGCGGCACGATACTGGTTGACAGCAGACTTGGTGAGGGAACTTCTTTTCATGTCTACTTGCCCCGCGTGGGTGCGCCGCAGCACGCGCTTGAGCAATACAGTCTGCCTTTGCCAGACCGACAATCCGGTCACACCATTCTCGTGGTAGACGATGAGCCTTCTTCAAGAGAACTCATTGCCCAGTTCCTGGGAGATTCCGGGTTCCGTGTTCTCCAGGCTGGTGGCGGCGAGGAAGCTGTTCGCACATTCTTCGAATTTCAGGCCGAAATACGACTCATCCTCACCGATGTGCTCATGCCGGACATGAACGGCAACGAGTTGGCGACGCGCATTCGAGAGTTACACCCGGACACGGCAGTTCTGTTCATGTCGGGCTACGGCGATGACCTGCTGCCCCCTAACGTCCAAAGCTCCAGGTTGCTTCACAAGCCGTTCGCCCTCACAACCTTGGCCGAAAAGGTGCGGTATGAACTGGAAAGCTTGACGCGCGCTCCGGCAGGGCCGGGTACGTGTCTGGTCTGCCGATCTGAAAAAGAACGCGGCCCGGCCATGACGTCAACGGCTGTGTCTGTGCCACGGGAGATGGGACGGTGAACTTCTGGAGGTCAACTAATAGCCTATCAGCGTGCTCGCAGGAGAAGAAAGTTGGTTTTAGGCGCAGCCAATCGCGGGTATTTGCATTTTCCGTAATCGTGGTTGTTCTTGTCGGAATGGTATTCATGCTGCTTCCAGAGTCACTAATCATTGGAGCGACAAGCGCAGACCGCCCGGGCTCCTTGCCGGAAATCCTGGGGGGCCTCATCACCCTGGCGATCGTCCTGAATGTGTGTGTCATACTCCAGCACCGCGATATTTCGCGGGCACTGACGGCCCTTGCCCGAGAAGCTTCTCGCGCCGACACCATGGAACAGTTTGCGTTCATAAACCCGCGAACCCAGCTCTTCGTACGCGAGTATCTTAAATACGTGCTGCCTATCGAAATCGAACATGCAAATCGTTATGGCAAGAGTCTTACGTTTTTGATGATGAGCATGCAGCAGCCGGAAACTACAGCGGAAAAAGACGAGTTCATGGTTCATGTCGCCCGAATCCTTCGTTCCACGTTTCGAGGCTCGGACAGCATTATCCAGTACGGTCGCGGCAGCTTAGTGGTCGTCTTGCCGGAAACGTCAGAAGGGCAGGCGGCAGTCGCGGTGAAGCGGCTACTCGACAACGTAGATCGGTGGAACCTGAACACCAAAACCAACTACGAGATCCTCTTGAATCACGCGATGGCGCCATACGCGCCTGGCGCTGACCCTTTTCCCATTCTTCAGTGTCTTGAAGAGCGAGTGGCATTTGTGGGCTGGACTGAGCGTCCATCTTCACAGGGGAGAGGCGCATCCGGAGTGCAGTGCTGTTGCAAGGGCTGACTCCAAGCTACTTGCTATGTCGGGAAAAGCCTGATAACTATGCGCTGCATAGCTGGGCTTTTCTCGACATATCTTTCGGTCAGATTCGGTCATAATGGTTCAGTGCTCCTGAACCTGCGCGTGAGTGTGCTGCTGTCTATGGATGGAATTGACGTGTAAGGTAACAAGGTACCAGCACTAAGTGAGATGGAAAGCGTAAGGTCTGATCTGGGTGTTTCAATGTCCAAAAGTAAAGTGCTGGTAGTGGAAGACGACCCTGTTTTGTGTGGTCTTTTACGTGATTTCCTTGGCTCCCTCGGGTACAAAACAGAAGCAGTCGGTACGGCTGAGCAGGCCCGCGCCGCAATGCAGCGATTTCAGCCCGAAATCGCGATTCTCGATTACGCGTTGCCGGACGGAACAGCGCTTGATCTGATCCCTTATGTCTTGAGTTTCGACTCCGAACTGCCGGTGTTCGTCCTGACAGGTCACGGATCAATCAGCCTGGCGGTTGAGTCCATCAAGCTTGGAGCGGAACAATTCCTGACTAAGCCCGTCGAGTTGTCCGCTTTAGCCAAAATGCTGGACTGCATTTCAGCGAATCGGCCACCTGACCAACGCCGAAATTCGAGGCTGCTTGTTGAGCCCGGCCGAGTCAATCCATTCGTCGGTTCGAGCCGCAAAATCCTGGATCTGGCGTCCCAGTGCGAGAAAGTGCGTGCGAGCGACCTCAGCACACTGATTCTTGGCGAGACCGGATCGGGGAAAGGTGTATTAGCAAAGTGGTTGCACGAGTCCGGCCCGCGATCGAAGGCAAACTTCGTTGACCTCAACTGTGCGGGCATTTCGAGAGAGCTTCTGGAGACGGAACTGTTCGGCCACGTGAGGGGTGCATTCACGGGCGCTGTTAATAACAAACCTGGACTCCTGGAATTCGCTGACGGTGGCACTCTTTTCCTGGATGAAATAGGTGACATGGATTTGCAAATACAGGCGAAGTTGCTGAAGGTTCTTGAGGAAAAGAGGTTTCGGAGGCTCGGCGAGGTGCGCGACAGGCACTGCGATGTTCGGCTCGTCGCAGCCACGCACGCAAACCTCTCTGATCTTGTACGACAGAATAAGTTCAGGGCGGATCTCTACTTCCGGATCAGCACGGTCGTGCTGCGAGTTCCTCCACTTCGAGAACGTAAGGAAGACATCCCGCTGCTGGTAAATCAGATCGCGTCGCGAGTGTCGAGGAATACCGGCGCGGAACGAATCACGCTGCTGCCGAGCGCTATCGCCGCGCTCCAAGACTACTCCTGGCCCGGTAACATCCGTGAGCTCAAGAATGTGATTGAGAGAGCATCGCTGCTAAGTGGTTCTCGAAAACTCGGCCGCGAGCACTTGGATTTTGGGCTCGAATCCGAAATCGGTACCGGCGAGTTGATGACATTGGAACAACTTGAGCGGTTGCACATTCAACGAGTACTGAAGCAGGAAAACGGCAAAGTCGCAGCGGCAGCCCGCCGTCTTGGAATCCCGCGGAGCACGCTGTACCTGAAATTGAAAGAGCTCGCGTTACGAACTATCGATGGGCCGGACATGTAGAGGAAGCACGGCGACTCGGGTTGCGAAGGTGCTCAGACGATCCTCTCAGAGGTAGTAAAGTTACGTGTTGTCGAGCTTCTGAATCGTGCCTGCGCGTTCGCCCAGATGTGAAGACGCTGCTCGACAGACTCCAGTTCTGCAGGCAACCTGCGTGTTGTCCGAGCAATCTACTAACCGTCACTCAGGCGTTTATGTCTGCGGGAACCGCGCAAGGCATAAATTGCCTTTTCTGGAAGAACGAGCGGTGTCACATTGGCCCACCGTGCAATCGGCAGACCAAACGAGTCGCCATTCTCGTCGGAGCTGGAAGCTCTGTTCAGTAGCAAACTTGTTGGGATCGCAACGATCGACCAGACTGGCCGCTTTCTGGATGTGAATGACACGTTTTGCTCGATGATCGGATATACCCGCCGTCACCTTCTCGGAACGTCATTCTTCAACATCACGCACCCGGAAGATGTTGATCCAAATCGGCGATACTTGCAGCAGCTCGCAAGCGGAAAAATCCGCCAAGCTGCAATCGAGGACCGATACATCCATCAGCACGGCACTTCGGTTTGGGTGCACAATGAATTGTTTGTTGTTCATAACGCGCGAGGTCCTCGCATTCTTATGATCTCCATCGAGGTCACGCACCTTAAGGAAGTTGAGCTCCGGATCAAATCTCACATCGATTCGCGCGTTGCCACCAAAGCACCCAATTCAGAACCGCCGGTAAGCCGTGCTTCCAGCAAGGAGCGGCAACTTTACAAATCGCTTAGCAGTCGTGAGCAGCAGGTATTGAAACTTCTGGCTCTGGGACACACCGGGAAGGAAGCCGCAAGGGAGTTGGGCGTCAGTCTGAAGACTGTGGAAACGTACAGGATGCGCATCGCAGAAAAGCTTGGATTGCGCAGCCGATCAGATATGGTCAGTTTTGCCGTTCGGGCGGGTGTTTTTCCCCACGGCACCTAAAATCTTCCGATATCCAGGTGGCTCCCATAAGCTGCTCGTTTCGCAGGTTCTTAGCTCCCGAGCGCGTTCTCCGGTTCCGTTCAAACAGGCCCTCTTCGATGAAGCAGTGCTGGACACCCACTTGCGGGGCTCTCAACCGCAGTGAATCGTTGACAAATCCCAGACCGTAATCCAGAGTAGAACCTCAGTTTCCAGCAATACCTTGGGACCCCGCGCCCATCTGCGCGCCGAGCATTCGCAGGGCGGACAGTGAACGTGTATCGTTCAGCGCCTCTGCCGCGCACGAACAACTTGTTTTAGCTGTGACTAACCTTTGGCTGCGCACACGTTGCGTGCCGACGTTGAGTTGTGCCCAATTTGCCTCCGCGAGCGAACATGAAATCGATCAGCCGTCTCTTCGTCGTCCTCACATGCATCTTCCTGGTCGCGGCAACTAGCACCGCCGCTTTTGCGCAAGAGCCACTCATCTATACCGTGGCAGGGAGCGGACCTGGAGCCGGCATTGAGCAAACGGGCAAGTCCACTGCGGACTCACAAGGAAATCTTTATGTGACGGACACGGCGGGCGCTCGGGTCGTTAAGGTGACGAACCCGACATCGCCTTCTCCATCGTTTTCGGTCGTCGCGGGCACGGGGGTGCGCGGTTACCTGGGCGATAACGGCCCTGCCTCGGGCGCGCAGTTGAAGTCACCTTGTTCGGTAGCGCTCGACCTCACGGAGACCAACCTCTATATCGCCGACGGCTGCGGATATACGGACGGACGCATCCGGCGCGTGAACCTGCAATCCGGGGTGATTGAGCTTGTGGCGAGCGGCTTCAACCCACGCTCGGTCGCGGTGGACGCGAACAACAACATCCTCGTGCCGGCCAGCGGCAACATCCTGAAGATCACCGGCGGAGTGGTCAGCACGTTCTACACGCGCGCATCGTTCTCGAACATCAATCCTTATGTTGTGGCGGTGGACCGCGCAGACGCTGGCAACACGGTGTATTTCTCAGGCTCAAACGTCGGCAAAGGCATCATCGTCAAGATCCCGAACGCGAACGGCGTTCCGGGCGCTCCGGTAATCATGGCCGGGACGAGTGTGGCTTGCGCGACTCCGTGCTGGGACGGAAGTTCGGTGCCGCCGCTCTCAATGAGCATGGACTTTTCGCCTGTGCTGGTAGTGTCGAACGGATACGTGTACTTCAACAGCCAGATGGATAACCGCATAGGCCGGTTTGCCAGCGATGGCAGCGGGGTGGTGCAGCTTCTGGCAGGCGATGGAACCAACATCGTTTCCGGTGACGGCGGCCTCGCAACCAGCGCCGGCCTTGGCAACTACAACGTCTACGGTATGGCTGTGGCGGGCAGCACGGTTTTCTTCGGAGGCGCAAGCCCGCAGGTGCTGCGGTATTTCGACGTCGGAGCGGAAGTGTACTCGGTTACTCTGCCCGGCAACCCCAATTATCAGGGTGATGGCGGACCGGCTACTTCGGCCACCGTAGGCAACAACATAAAGAAGGTTGCGTTCGACGCGAACGGCAACATGTACATTGCCGATCAGAAGAACCGCGCCGTTCGCCGGGTGGATAAGGCTACTGAGACGATGTCCACCGCCGTTACGGGCGCGCAGCTCGATGCTGGCCTTCCCGCCAACACCCACGTAGGCAACTTCGACATTGCGAATGATTCCCTGGGCAACATCTTTGTCGCCACCGACATTAATGGCCTGTTCAAACTGAGCGCGACCGGCGTGTTCTCCAAGGTGGTACCGGACACGCCCTTCTCGTCCAGCACTCTGCGGGATGTGGCTGTTGACGGTAAGGGCAACGTGTATGTCCTTGCCGGAAACACGGCGGTGGACCGCGTGACCTCGACGGGGGCGAATCGCGAGACCGTTTACGAGAACGCGAGCGTGACGCTACTGAGCATCGGCGTGGACAAGGATAAGAACCTGTGGGTTACCCAAGCTGCCGGGCCCATGCGGGACCAGTTCTCAATCGCGCAAGTGTGGCCGACCGCCGGCGGATCACAGGCACTCGTGAACATCGGAGCGAAGGCGGTCGCCACGTACCCGGTTACAGGCGACCCGCGGGGCGGCGTCGTTTACATGGACAATTTTGTCGCCAAGGCCCTTGATGGCGAGGAACCCACAAACATCGCAGGCCAATCCGGCACGGACGGATTTGCCGGCGACAACGAACCAGCGGCGAACTCGACGCTGAGTTCCGCTCTCGGTCTGGCGTTTGACACCAACTGCCACCTCTATATTTCCGATTCTGAAAACCAGCGCATTCGCAAGGTCGAAAACTACCTTGACGTCACCGTAAGCGCAAGCCAACCAGGCGCGCAGGTGACAGTGGACGGCATTGGTGGCGGCGGCAGCTTCCGCTGGCTTGCCGGAACCCAGCACACCCTGGCGACTACGAGTCCTCAAGCGGCAGGAGCGGGTTCGCGGCTGATCTTCCAGAACTGGTCGCTCGCGAGCGGCGGCACGAGCACGCAGCTCGCCCTCACCTTTACGCCTCCAGGCTGCAACCGCACCCCGGCTTACACGGCAAACTTCGTTCTCGAGCACCAATTGACGGTCGAGATCCCGCTTGCAGTAGGTGGAACCGTTACTCCAGTAAGCGGAGGGTACTACCCCAAGGGCGATGTAGTTAGCCTTCAGGCGACCGCAAATCCCGGTTACGCGTTCGTTTCTTGGACGGGCCCGGTCGCGGATGCAAACTGGGCGTCGACAACTGTCTTGATGAACGGCCCGGTGACGATCGTCGCAAACTTCGTTCGCCTGGTTCCCGATCTGACAGTGACAAAGTCGCACGAAGGGTCCTTCACGCAGGGAGACACGGAAGCGACCTACACTATCTCGGTTTCCAACAACGGCACCGCCGCAACCGACGGCACAGCGGTTTCCGTAGTAGACACGCTTCCGGCATCACTCACGCCAGTTTCGCTATCGGGTGCCGGATGGACTTGCAACTTCACCAATGTGTCCTGCGCGCGCTCGGATGTGCTGCCCGTCAACGGAAGCTACCCGCCGATCACCCTGAGAGTTGGCGTGAGCCTAAGCGCGCCTCCAAGCATTACGAACACAGTCAGAGTGTCTGGCGGCGGCGAAGAAAAACTAGACAACAACGCGGCTTCTGACGTGACTGCCGTCAAGGCTGCGGCCAACTTGAGCCTGACTGCCAATCCTGGTTCGACACTGACGTACGGCACCGCGCTCACGGTTAGCGCAGGTGTTGCCCAGGCTGCGGGATTCCCGGTGGCCAGCGGATCTGTGAGCTATTCGCTCGATGGTGGCCCTGAGCAAGTTGCTGGCCTCAGCGCAAGCTCCGCAACGCTGAACCTAGGCGTCCTTTCGGCAGGCGATCACACGCTGACGGTGGAGTACTCGGGCGATGGCTCCTATTCCACGACGCAGAAGACGCTCGCCGTGAAGATCAATCCTGCGCCATTGACGGTGACAGTCAATAACGCTTCCCGGGCCTACGGATCTTCGAATCCGGTGTTCGTTTCCCATGTCGCTGGTTTTGTGAACGGCGATACGGAGGCGGCGCTGACCGGGGCGCCTTCCTGCGTCAGCACCGCGGTCGAGAGCAGCGCCGTTTCGGGCGGACCGTACCCGATCACATGCTCGGGATTGTCGGCGACGAACTATGCGTTGACCTACGTTCCGGGCGAATTGACGATCACACCTGTTCCGCTGACGGTAACGGCGAATAACAAGCTGCGCATTTATGGAACCGCGAATCCGGCCTTTGATGGCACGTTAAGCGGCGTCCAGAGCTTCGACAGCATCAGCGCCACATACTCTTCATCGGCGACGCCCTCCAGTCCGGTAGGTGATTATGCGATCACCGTCACGCTGGCTGACCCCGGCAGTCGTTTGTCGAACTACACGGTAACCAATACGCCTGGCACGCTGACCGTCACGAAGGCCGGCATCACCGTGGTGGCCAACAACGCGTCGCGTTCTTATGGAGGGGCAAACCCGACGTTCGATGGCACGTTGACCGGAATAGCGGCAGGCGACAACATCACGGCAAGCTACTCGTCTTCCGCCACCAGCCTGAGTCCGGTGGGCACGTACCCAATCAAGCCCGAGCTGGCGGATCCCAACGGCAGACTTGCGAATTACGACGTAACGAGTACCGACGGCGTCCTGACCGTCAACAGAGCATCACTCACCGTCACCGTCAACAATAAGCAGCGTATCTATGGCGCAGCAAACCCTGTGCTTGATGGCACGATGGCCGGTGTGGTCGCGGGAGACGACATCACAGTCACGTACTCGACGACGGCCAATGTCCCCAGTCCAGTCGGGACGTATTCGATCACCGCAACCTTGATTGACCCGAATGTGCGGCTCGGAAATTACAACGTCAGCAACACCGAGGGAACACTGTCCGTTCAGCAGGCTGCTTTGTCGATCGTGGTCAACGACAAGCAACGTGCGTATGGTGCCGTGAACCCCGTTCTGGATGGCACGATTGCCGGCATGGTCGCGGGCGACGGCATTACTGCAACGTATTCCACTGCGGCGACGGCGGCAAGCCCTGTGGGTACCTACGGGATTACGCATTCGCTGGCCGACCCGAACGGCAAACTCAGCAACTACGCGGTGACGGCCACGAGTGGCACTTTGACGGTGACCAAGGCTGCGCTCTTTGTCAGCGCCAGCAATAAACAGCGAGCGTATGGCACCGCGAATCCGGTGTTCGACGGTTCGCTTACAGGTGTTGTAGCGGGCGACAATATCACTGCGACCTACTCGACGGCGGCAACGGAGTCGAGTCCTGTAGCCACGTATGCGATCACTCCTGCGCTGGTAGACCCGGGCAACAAACTGGCCAACTATGAGGTCAACAGCACCGATGGAACGCTGACGATCACACAGGCTGCGTTGTCGGTCACCGCTAACGACAAGCAGCGCACCTATGGCACGGCGAATCCGGCTTTCGATGGATCGCTGACGGGCGTGGTTGTGGGCGATGGCATCACCGCTTCGTACACATCGCCGGCCACCGAGAGCAGCCCGGCGGGCGCTTACACGATTACGCCGTCGCTCTCCGACCCGAACAACAAGCTATCGAACTACGCCGTGACCAGCGTCGACGGCACGCTGATAGTAAGCAAGGCCGCGCTTACGGTGACTGCGAATGACAAGCAGAAGGTCTACGGCGCTCCGAATCCGGCTTTCGACGGCACGCTGACGGGCGCGGTTCCGGGAGACAACCTATCCGTTAACTACGTCACGACAGCAAGCGCCAGCAGCCCTGTAGCTAGTGGCTATGCCATCACGCCGGAGATTGTGGATCCACAGAATCGGCTGTCCAACTACGACGTCACTTCGGTGCCGGGAATGCTGAGAATTACGGCAGCTTCGCTCAACGTCGCTGCAAGTGACGCGTCGCGGGTGTACGGAATCCCCAACCCGACGTTCACAGGAACGCTGACCGGCGTGGTTGCGGGTGATGGAATCACTGCCACATACGCCACGACCGCGACCACTGGAAGCACTGTCGGAACTTACGCAATCAAGCCGGTCCTTGTTGATCCAGGCAGCCGTCTGGCGAACTACAACGTGAGCGTAAGTGATGGAACGCTCACGGTCACTAAGGCAAATCTGAGGGCAAGTGCTAATAGCAAGGAGCGCGTCTACGGCGCAGCAAACCCGGTGCTGGATGGCGTTCTTCAGGGCGTTGCTGCCGGCGATGACATCACTGCCACATTCAGCACTGAAGCTACGCCCGCATCCAGTGTCGGCGACCATGCCATTACTGTGACGCTTGCCGATCCGGGAGCACGACTGGCGAATTACGCTGTCACGCTGGTCACTGGCACGTTGAGCATCACGCCGTCGCCGCTGACGGTCACGACCAACGACAAGACGCGTACCTACAACACGGCGAATCCGGTACTCGATGGCTCGCTGACGGGTTTGCTGAACGATGATCCGATCACAGTCAGCTACACGACAGCCGCAACCCAGGCCAGCGACGCCGGAACGTACACGATCACGGCGGTCCTCAGCGACCCTGCTAGCAGGCTCGGCAACTACTCTGTTACGAACCCCGGTGGGACACTGACGATCACTCCGGCAGGCACCTCGGTCGCGCTTGCTTCCTCGGCGCCAATGAGCAATTCCGGTGCGTCACTGACGCTCACAGCCACCGTGCAGAGCAATGCGGGAACTCCGTCGGGGACGGTCACCTTCCTCAACGGAGATAGCGCACTCGGCACGAGCACTGTGAACGGCTCAGGCGTGGCAGCGTTGACGACGAGTTCGCTGCCCGTGGGAACGCATTCAATCGTGGCGCGCTACGAAGGGTCGCAGAACTTTAGTGGCAGCGTGTCCGCGTCACTCTCGCAGGTAATAGCCGTTCCTGCGGTCAAGTTCAGCACGGTGCAGTCGCCGCCCGCCATCAAGGCAGGGCAGTCGGTCACGATTCAACTTCCAACCTCTTCTGCCGGTGTTCTGACTGCTCCAGTCACATTTGCGTGTTCCGGATTGCCGACTGGAGCGGCGTGCAGCTTCTCCCCGCAGTCGGTTAGTCCCGCCAACCTCCCGGCAACGGTGAACCTAACCATTACTACAACGCGTTTGACGATCTTGGGCGCGGCGCGCCCGCAAGCCCCTGGATGGACTTTCGCGATCGTGCTGCCCGGGTTGTTCCTGTTGCCTGCGGGCATGATGAAGCGCCGATGGACTGCCCTGTTGCTGCTTGCGCTGACCTTTGTGGCACTGCTCACGATGGTTGGCTGCGGCAGTGGAACCCAGCACTCCGGGCTGACGAACGCTTCGCAAAGCACGTCTCCGGGCACGTACACGGTAACGATCACTGCAACCTCTGCGGGCGCCGCACAGGCCACAACGACTGTCCAGATCACCGTCACTCCGTAGGAGAAACGATAGAGCGATGAGAAAACGAAATCTGCTTCTGGCTGTGACACTGGCGGCGCTCTGCTCGATGAGCGCCGCAGCGCAGGAAACCGAGCGCGCGCAGTTGTTCGGTGGCTATTCGTATCACCGACTTACACCGAATTCCGGCGGCGGCTTGAATCTGAACGGCTGGCTTGCGGGAGGCGAATTCACCGTAAAAGGTCCATTCGCCATCGCGTCGGAGGTCACCGGCAATCATGGCAAAGACGGTGGGGCGAATCTGAGATTGTACACCGTCAGCGCGGGTCCGAGATTCGTTCATCGTGCCGAGAAAGCGAGAATGTTCGGCCACGTTCTTCTGGGCGGCGCCAGCCTGAGCGCGAGCGCGGCCGGTATATCCGACCGCCGCTGGTCGTTCGCGACCACCGTCGGTGGCGGCGTGGATCTAGATGTCTCGAGATCGCTGGCGCTACGGGTATTCCAGGCCGACTACCTGATGACGCGCTTCGGGGGCAACTCTCAGAACAACTTGCGGGTCTCCACCGGATTGGTGGTCCGGCTCGGTTCCGCTGAGTAGACGGGCCGCGCAAACACAAGCGCAGCTAGGAGCACTATTCTACTGTGAGCCGAAAAGGTGAAGGTGCGAGTAACCGCACATACCGAAGATGAGCTCGGGGCTCTGCTGGATTTCTAAGCGCTGAATAACCCTGCCTATGTTCTCGCTGGAGGCCCTAACCGATGGGGCCCCCAGCTCAGCCATGTTGTGGCAACTTGTCCGCCCGCGTTATTTGCGGATCTCGACGCGCGTTGTTGGTGCCGCCCCTACCGGTAGGGTGATCCTGGTTTCGTCAATCGACCCCTTAACTGTGGAAACCGCTTTACCGTCCACCGTAATCGTGTAGTCGCCAGCGGGCAGTCCGGCAATCGTCAGCCCGGTGCTGTGCGGTCCGCCGGTGCGGTTCTCGAGCGTGAACTGGATGCGCGAAAGGTCGTCGGCAATGATAACCGGCTGTTCTTTTGCGTAACCGTCGTGGTCGAGGATGAGGTGCAACCGCTGGTTGTCGCGCACAACATGGAAGCGCACGCGAAGGCCGTCGCGCGGGATGACGCTCACCGCTCCAGGGGTCTTGGTGAGCACGCCGCCGTAGGCGAACTCGCCAAACACTGGGTCGCGGGCCACGATGGTCGCATGGGTGCGCAGCGCTCCGCAGTAGCCCACGTCCTCTTCCGCGCTGTAGTGCCACGCACCACGCGGCATCTCCTTACCGATCCAGCCGCGCCCGATAGCATCGCTCATGAAGCCCCCACCGGTGGCACCGTCGTTTGCGGGGCTCGGGAACCAATAACCGTAGCCGCTTTCCTTCGTCCCCGAGTTGACGAGTGCCCAAGAACTCAGGGATGAGGCGTAGCCGAGACGGAGGTAGTCCGTCGGCTCAGCGGCGAAGTGGAGGCCGTGGTCCAGGATGGCCCAGCCGCCCATCTGTGACATGTAGCTCAGGAGGTACGACAAGGTGCCGCGGTAATCACTCCCCAGCTGGTAATACGTGGTTTCGAGCCAGCCCCGATCGGTTATGTTCAACCGCAGTTGGAAGTCCTGGAACTTTTTGGCGGCTTCGAGGCTGACCTTGGCGCGGAAATCATCAGCGTTGCGGGTGACGGCGTACTTTGCAAACGCGCCTGTGGATTCGAAGCCGGTGGAATCGAAAGCGAACTCGGAGCCGTACAGGTTGGGCGTGTGGTTCACGAACCGGTCCACCTTTCCTTCCCAGTACGTGCGCAGCGTTTTGGCCCACTCGGTCCGCCCCTCCTCTTCGAGCGATTGGATCAACTCGGGAATAAAGGCTTCGTTCATTGTGCCGACCGAGTCTGCCGACCACTTCTCAACCCCAAAGGGAACGGTCCAGTAGGCGACCGCCGTCCGGTAGGCGCGCTCCAGATACCCGTTGGCGTCGAGGTATTGCACCAGCGACGGATAGAACTTCGCGATCTGGTACATGCGGTAATACAGCATGATGATGTGCGGGTAATCGTAGATGCGCCACACGTGCGCCTGGCCGTTGCGACCGGTATCCGCGCTCGCGCGGTTCGCCATGAAATTGGGAATGCCGTAGATCGCATAGGGATACTTCTCCGTATCGGTCATCTGCATGCCGCCCCAAAGATATTTGGTGATATAGGTCTCGAGGCTGGCAATCTCCGCCCGGTTCGGAAGGAAGACATTCTTTGACGCGACGAACGCCGGCCGCGCGTTCCCGGCGTCGTCGTTAGCGTCGGTGAGCCACGGCGATAGCCCATCGCGATCTTCGGGGCTCCGGAGGATCTCGTTCTTCTGATCCCAGTCGCTGTAGACGCCGTAGTACCACTTGGACGGGTCCTTGTGCTGGTGCGTGTTGACAAGGAACGCGGCACGCTTTGCGATTACCGTCTCGAGCGGTTCGGTCACGAAGAACTCCAGTGACATCCAGCGACCGTCGCCGTACTTCACGCGCAGCATGTTTTCGCCGAGCTTCGAGAAGCGAACTCGGTAAACCTTGTGGCCGCCCGGCTTCGCAGGCAGCGTTTCGATGCGTGTTGCAGCAGCATGCTCCGGCTCAATGCGGACGATAGCATTCTTCGTGCGGAGCGAGAACATCGCGGAAAGGTCTGTGGGCACGACCATGCCGGGCACGACGGAGGTATCGAACTTCCCCTCGTTGTAGAGGACGTCGCGAACAGCGGCGAAGTCCTTTGCCCACTGAAATCGAAACGTATACGTCAGCGTCTCACCGGGGGTGCCTTTGGGAGCCAGCGTCGCGGCGCTGGCCGGCAGACGCCAGTTCCCGCCGAGCGCTTTGACTCTTGCCTGCGCGACCTGCGAGTGCACGTAGGGCGTGTAGCCACCCGTCGGCCCGTTGTTCTCGGAGTACTCGAACTTCGCCTGGCCCATGGGAGTCATTACCAGGTACGGCCCCTCGCCGTTACTGCGCTGCCAGTAGACAAACGAACCATGCCCCGCGACGAAGGCGTGACGAAGCAGCTTTTTGGTGTAAATGTCAGCACGCCCGGGAGTGCGCTCCGCCAAGTTGAGCGGTACGGCGAGATCGCCGATCTCAATCGGCTTGGCCGTCTTGTTCGCCAACGTGATCGTCCAGTTGAGGGCGTCGCCATCAAACGCGAACGACTCCTTCAGCAGGATCTCGTCTGCTTCGACCAGCCCGACCGGTTCGCCCACCTGCCACTCGGCAACGGAAACGACTTCGTCCGCTCCCGTCGCCTCCAGGCGGAGTGCGTTGGTCCTCACCGGATCGAACGCGATGGTCGCCATGGCGTTTGGCGCTACGGTGTACGAACCTCGAGCCGAAACCGGCTTCCATTGGCCCCCGTCCTGATAAAGAATCCGCCAAGCCTTGGGCGGATTGACCCAGAACACGTCGCAGCGCGAAATCTCTGCTACGTTGGGAAATGTGTATTGCACCCACCGGGTTGTTCCCTCTGGGGTGCCACCAGATCCGGGCTCCGGCTCGCCAGTGGGCCAGGTGAACACGGGCACTTCGGGAGCGGGTGCGCCTGGAAAACCGATGCGGCCGCCGCGCGCGCCGCCAGCGACAGGCACGTTGCCATCGTTCAACGCGCGCAGGCCACCCACGCCCCGCGCAACGCTGGGACTGGCCTTCGATGCAAGCGTCGGCTTCTGCGTGGCGAGCACGTACTCGATAGGGCCGCTGCCAGTTCGCTGTGCGGGAATCAAATCGCGCAACTCGCGCCAGTCGCCGTTCGGTGCCGAGCGGAACCTGATCAACAGGCGCCCGAGCGATGCGTTGGCGGCAACGTAATCGGTGTCGTAGGCATCACCCGTGCGCTTCAGGCTGCGAATACCGGTGGCGTCATACTGAAGCGTAAACGAATGGTTCGATAATTCATCCGCCGTGGCGACGGTGCAGAGTGAAATAAGAAGCGCGGCAGTGGCAAGCCCGCGAACCCAACCCAGTCCGATCATGGTCTTCCTTGTCGGCCCAAAGCCCTGACCCACAACTCGACGTTGTGTGATTCTGCTTTTGCAGCCCTTTATGAACGGCGGAGACGGGCAACACCGCCGTCGTTAGAAATCCGTTGAGATACATGGGAATTGTAAGCTGACTCTGCCGGCTGAAAAGCACAATTGTTGTTGAGCTACGTACTTGCGTATAGCCAATTAGCCGAAGGAAAGCTGTGAGCGCAAATGACACGTACGAGTGCCCGGGCAGAGGAACACTTGCGAACGACTGCAGGCGTCGCGCCATGCTGAGGGACAGCAGGGATGAGTCGTAGGGGCGCTTCGGCGGCGCAGCGTGAACCGGCGCTGCCGAATCACCAGCTTTTCGCTACATTCGCTTCATCTTGATATAGCGTTGAAGGTCGCCACGGAAATAAATTAGCGAATACACCGCCGCAGCTAGTGCGCCCCACCCCAACATCTGTCCTCGTGACATGGTGCCCTCCGTTTCTTACGCGGCCTGACTCTGTGAAGTCCTGCTGATAATTGCTTCAATCGAGCGAATTGCTTCCTCTACGGCGTTCTGTACAGGCGCGCTCAGGCCGATCTGGCCATCCATCTCGGGTTCCAGGTTGGCGGGCTCGCATCCGACCAGCAGCACTCGACTGGGCTTGCCCCCCAAAGCGGCTACCATCTGCAGCACGCTGGCAGGGTTCATGGTGTGCGCATCGAAAGCGGCACTACCATTCGGCTCGTTTTCCGACGGCAGCTCCGGCTCTATTGTGTAGATCGTGCCCGGTTCGTCGCCCATCGGAACGGCGTCAACGAGAATCACCAAATCCCAGGGCTCCATGAGTGCATACGCGAGATCGTAGCTGCGAATGCCGAAATCGATGACGCGAATGTGATCCGGCAGCTCTCGTTGAGCGAGCCGCTGCACCACTTCAACCCCGAACGCGTCGTCGCCCAGGAAGATGTTGCCAACTCCGGCGACAAGGATGTTACCTGCCATCCGGAACCTCGCCATCGAGAGTGAGCGGCTCGACCTCCGTCGGAGAAAAAAAGAAACGATGACCGGGCTGCCGCAACATTCCGAACTCGCGACCGGGATCATCCTCGAGAACAACGGCCAAATGCACGTGGTCCTCGAAGTCGCGCTCAATCGCTTCAACTATGGCGATCTTTCCGTTGAGCGCCATATCCATGATGTCGGCGCTCTTCTGCGGCCACAAGCGGACGCGGTCGCCGACGCGCACCGGTACGCCGAAGATGGTCACGCTATCAAGGGGCGAAGCTTCCGGTTCGAAGCTCCAGTCGTTCATGGTTCTTCACCTGATGGTCGTAGATGCCGAATCGTGCCGTGCGTTCTCATGAGCTGTTCTCGGGCGGATTCCTCGGTGCGCTGCAGTAGCGCTCGCACGCGCTCATCGGCCGAGCGCATCTCGTCTTTTTCTCCGTCCGTAAGCGTCATGACTCGCAAGGTCAACATTTCATCCATTTCAGTGCCGTCGAAGAAATCTCCGGCGCTCTCCGGCGCGACCTGCGGATAGTCGTACAGCAGGATTGGTGAGCACAACATCATGTCGTGCTCTCCCGGATTGCCGAGCAGAACGGGAAAGTTGCCGACGTTCCTGCAGCGGGCGGCGAATTCACGTAGGTGTTCAGGGGGCTCAAGCAACGATATGAATTCGCCACCCTCAACGCTGAGAAGTGAGTGCACCGAGAGCAGCGACTGCATCAGTGCCGCACTTCGACTACTCGAATTGCCGGTCAGCGCTGTCTCATTGCTGACTGCAAGTGTGAGTTTGAAGGTTCCGCTGTCGGCGTGCTCCGCCGAGCAGGTCACTACTCCATCAACAGCGGATCGGTTGCGAGTCACACTGCCGACTATCTGTCCATTTTGATCTCGCAAATGCTCGCTGTATGCATGTTCAGAGAAACTGAATTGGAACGTAGCTGGCAGTCTCCCTAAGTCGGTCACGTCGAACTCGAAGGATTGCGGCACGGGTTCTTCCCAACTTTCCGCGAGCCGTTCATCAATGGACAAGGACGGAACTGGCGTTCCACTTGGGTTCGTGAGCTGTCTCTGCTGGAGATGCAGGAAGCGGAGATGACCGTGAATCGTCGTCTGCTCGTCGCCCACAACCAGAAGTTCCGAGAACACTTTGTTCGACTCGGTGCCCCGGCTGACCTCTTCGTACGCTGGCGGGTATAGCGTTCCGAAGTTCCAGCGCTGGCGATTCTTGATCGCCGAAGGACGGTAGGGATACAGCATGTATCCCTCGTACAGAACCGCATCCGCAATCTTTTGGGCAGCTTCCCGATTCACGACTTCACCTCAGCCGTCATGCCGAGCATGCGTTCGAGTGCCTGGTCCCAGGTGGCGATGCCGTGGCGTGACTTGAACTCGTATAGCCGTTCGAACACGTCGCGGCGAAGCGCTATCCATGCCGTGTTTGGATAGTATGCGTCCATCATGTCCTTCCATACGCGAACCGGAAGGCGGTAACTCGCCTCCTTATTCCACGGGATTTGTGCGACCTGCAAACCAACGCCGCCCGCATAGAAAATGGTGCCGCTGAACAGCAGCGTGGTGGGGATCTCGCCGTTGTCCAGTCCGTAAATGTACTTGGTTACAGCTACGTTGAAGTCGAACGTACACGGCACGGCCACGTCGACGACCGTGCCGCCGGTGAATCCAGCGACGGAAACGTTCGCGTTTGCCCACAAAAGCGGATGCAGTGATTTGCTCCACCTCTCTGGCTCGCCGAAAAGTTCCTTAAGGTGTTCCTGCTCTGCAGCGGTATAGCGCCGCCGCACAGGCTCGATCTGCACCTGAACTCGCAGGGCGATTGAGTGGACCGGCTGCCGGTCGGCGTTGACGATACGCACCTTGAACGAGATTTGCGGCGCCGCCGCGTTCGGCGTAGGTGCAGCGCCTTCGATCTGAAAGCTGAGGTCTGGCACGCCTTACTCTCCGGCCGCGCGTTTCAGTTCGTCAAAGAAGCGATCGATTTCCAGCCACACGTCTGAGCCGCCTGAGAGGCCCCGCCAATGCATGCGGATGATGCCCACCAGCCGAAAACACTGATCGATGGGCGCCCGGTAGTACTGCGGCGTGCTGCCGATGCGGTTGACGAGCAGCGCCTCTACGTCGGGTTTCAGCTTCTTTAGTACAGGGTTGCGGTGGACGATGTTGCCCCAGTACTCCAGGTCGAGCGATGACTCCATTGCACCGCCGGGGCTGGGGTACTGAGCGACCACATGACCCGTCTTGCTGTCGTGAACGAAGTACGCCAGATTGATCGGTATTAAGAGGCTGTCCCATTCCTGGTCGTCCAAGGCGAAATCGCGCAGCAAAGTTACGTCCCGCGGAATGCGGCGATAGCGCTGTTTTGCGCTGCCACTGAAAAGGATGGCACACGGCTCACATGCACATGCAACACGCCGTCTTTCCAACTCAAGCAGGTGCTGATGTCCCGCACTCAGTGGAGCAGCGCATAATTCACACCGCTCCGCCGGTCCGCGCTGTTCGCGTACGAACTGTCGGAGTTTAGCGAAAGCATTGCCGTTTGCATTCTGCGTGGGAGTACCCATGGGCTCTGTTTTCACCTACGGAGGCGGCAGGTGCGGCATGCGGGGGTCGATCGGCCCTCGAGACTTCGGATTGACGCTGGTCGAGTCTCGTGCTGTTCGCCCTATTCCCTCGCGCCCGGGTTCCTTATTGCCCTCGTAGGCCCACTCTTCTCCTCGCTTCACACCCGGCGTGTGCGCCGTGAGGTCAGGCGGCGGATTCTTCATAACGTGACTCCTCTTTTCTGGCTGGTTGGAGAGTGTCGAGCGAAACGAAACCGGACGCCGCTGCGGTCATGCCCTCCGCTACAATTTCAACCACTTCGGGTGCGGCTTCGAGAATAGCTTGCTCCACAGTTTGCTTGAGGGAGTCCGGTGAGTTGCCGCATCCGTGTCCGGACGCCTCGATCCTCACACGTACTACGCCTTCGCTCACTCGGAGCAACTCAACATTTCCACTCTGCTTCTTCAGCTTCGGGCGAACCTGCTCGACGGCTCGCGCCACGCGTTCTTCGATTGAGACCGGGTGGACGCCATAAAGCACCAGCAATCCGCAAACCATCGGGTCAGAGCCAAGCTTCGCTAAAGAAGCACGACCCGACTCCGAGGCCTGGAGCAGTTCGACAATTCGCGAAACCACACTACCGTGCAGATCCATGACGGCCTGCAGCAGTTCAAGAGCGGTGTCGCGCGCTTCACCATCGAGCGTCTCGGTAACGCGCTGCACTAACTGGTCGATCCGTTCCGTGTGGGCCTGGAACTCGCCGTTGTTCATTTCTTGTGCCCCATCACGCCAAACATCGGCGAATGCCGCGTTTCCAGCACCTTTCCTTTTCCCAGATACATGTGCACGCCGCACGGCAGGCACGGGTCGAAGCTGCGCACCGTGCGCATGATGTCGATGCCCTTGAACTTGTCCGGCCCGTTCTCTTCGAAGAGCGGCGTGTTCTGCACTGCATCCTCGTAGGGGCCGGGAGTGCCATAAACATCACGCGGCGCGGCGTTCCAGCACGTCGGCGGATAAGGATGGTAGTTTGCGATCTTGCCGTCGCGGATGACGACATGGTGTGAGAGCACCCCGCGCACGGCCTCATGGAAGCCGCAGGAGATCGCCTCCTCCGGAACCTTGAACGGAGCCCATGTTTTGGAGCGACCGGCCATGAGTTCTTCCATACCCTTCTCGCAGAAGAACAGCGCCGCCGCTGCCGCGTATGCCTGGAAGTAAGTGCGCGCACGGTCGCGCTCGATCGCATTGCTCCATTGCGGGATCTTCCACTCGAAAGACGTCTCGGGCAGGTTGGCGCCTTTGGGAAGATTGATCTGTACGCTGTTGCCGGTCGCCTTGATGTAACCGATGTCCACCAAACCCGATAACGCCGTGGACCACAGACGCGCGATCGGGCCGCCGCCTGTATCAAGCGGCAGATAGTCTCCGGTCCGCTTGTCGTACCAGCGCGGTGACATCACCCAGGTGTAGTTCCCATTGAAGTCGCGCTTCTGAGGTCGTGGGATCGTCGTCTGGTTCCACGGATGCCGCTTATCGATCGGGTTCCCGAGAGGGTCAGTGCGCACGAAAGTCTCTTCGCTCTCCCAGTCGTCGTAGTAAGAGCTTCCTAGCAGGATGCGGAGGCCGAGGTTTATGTCGACAAGGTCGTTGGTTACCAACTGACCGTCGACGATGACGCCCGGCGTGACGAACATCGCGCGTCCCCATTCCGACATATGTTCGTACCGGTAGTCGCACACGTCCGGATGGTTGAAGGCTCCCCAGCATCCAAGAAGGACGCGTCGCTGCCCGACTTTCTCGTAACCCGGCAGCGCCTCGTACCAGAAGTCGAAAAGGTCGTCATGAAGCGGTACGCACCTCTTCATGAACTCCACGTACTTCATCAACCGCACGAGGTAGTCAGTAAAGAGCTGAATCGTGGCAACGGTTCCGACTCCGCCCGGATATAGCGTCGACGGGTGCACGTGGCGCCCTTCCATCAGGCAAAACATCTCGCGCGTAAGGCGGCTCATCTCCAAGGTTTCGCGGTAGAAGCTGCCGGTGAACGGATTGAGAGCCGTCATTATTTCGGCTATCGTGCGGAACCCGTGTCGGGCGGCATTCGGTGCTTCTTTCCGCTGAGCCTTCTCCCAGAGTCCGGGATTGGTCTCCTTGACCATCTGCTCGCAGAAGTCCACGCCGACAAGGTTGTCCTGGAAGATGTTGTGATCGAACATGTACTCGGCAGCTTCACCGAGGTTGATGATCCACTCGCCGATGTTCGGAGTCTTCACGCCGAAAGCCATGTTCTGTGCATAGCAGGCGCAGGTGGCGTGATTGTCGCCGCATATGCCGCAAATGCGGCTGGTGATGAAGTGCGCGTCGCGCGGGTCCTTGCCCTTCATGAAGATGCTGTACCCGCGGAAGATCGACGACGTGCTGTAGCACTCGGCCACTTCTTTGTTTTCGAAATCAATCTTGGTGAAGATGCCGAGGCTGCCCACGATTCGGGTGATCGGGTCCCAGCTCATGTCCACCAGATTTCGGCGCTTGCTTGGAGTTTCGGCGAAAGTCTCTGTGATGGTTCCCATGGTCTTTGGCCTCTTCCGCTAAGCAGCTTTGCGGCGCGGGTATGACTCGTATGCGCCAGGTTTGGGTTGATAGCCGGTGATCAGTTCACGGCCGCGACGCCGCCACTCGGGCTCCCCGTTGACCGTCTTGTTTGTGATTGCGCGCAGGTTGCGGATGAGCTTCCCGTAGAGTGTCAGCGCGGCGGTCGAGAAGCGCGCGCCCGAAGGCTCGTCCATGAATGGCATGAACATGTCCGGGAAGCCCGGCATGGTGCAGCCAATACAAATTCCACCAACGTTAGGACACCCGCCAATGCCTCGCATCCAGCCGCGCTTGGTCACGTTGCAGTTGACCACCGGGCCCCAGCAGCCCACTTTTACCAGACACTTAGGTGTTCCGTACTCGATGCCGAAGTCGTCCTGCTCGTAATAGGCGGCGCGATCGCAGCCTTCGTGTACGGTCTTGCCGAACAGCCACGTCGGACGCAACTGCTCGTCCAGCGGAATCATCGGCGCAAGGCCCGCCGCCTGGAACAGCAGATACAAAAGCGTCTCCATGAAATTGTCCGGCTGCACGGGACAGCCCGGAACGTTGACGATCGGCAACCCTGCCTTGGAACGCCACTCCCAGCCGAGATAGTCGGCGAGCCCCATGCACTGCGTCGGATTTCCGGCCATCGCGTGTATGCCGCCGTATGTTGCGCATGTACCCGCGCCTACCACTGCCAACGCCTTCGGGGCCAAGCGGTCGATCCACTCAGTTGTCTTGATTGGCTGGCCGGTTCGTGAATCGGTGCCCTGGGCCGCCCAATAACCTTCTTCTTTAATGTCTTCATTGGGAATCGAGCCCTCGACCACGAGCACGAACGGATCAAGCTCTCCACGCTCCGCCTGGTAGAAGTACTTCATGAAGTCATCACCGACCTCGTAGGCCAGCACTGGGTTGTGCAGGTACACCTTCGGAAGGCCGGGAATCGCGCCCAGCACGACGTCCTCAATGCTTGGCTGTTCGGCGTTGGTCACGGAAACTGAATCGCCATCACAACTCAGCCCCGCGGTGAGCCACACGATGTGAACCTCGCTGGCGGGTGCGGGTGTGGAAGCGTTCCGGCGGGCGAAAGGATTGGGCTCGATCGGCATGAGGACCTCCTGCCGTTTGTGCCGTTATTGCAACGGCGAAGATAATTTATCGTCCCACGATATAGAGGCTCTTGATCCTCTAAGTAGAAGACGACGCCTCCGCCGCGAGTTGCCTTCAACAAATTCGCGGTAGCTGCTCACCGAAAAGAGTGTCGATGACGCGAGTTCCTCCTATCTCAGTTTTCATGAAGACCATGCCCGGGTGATCACTGATGACTTCGCCAATGACCCGTGCTTCCCGTCCAAGCGGGTGTTGGCGCATGCGTTCCAACACGGCCTGCGCACTTTCGGCAGCAACAACGGCAAGTAGTTTGCCTTCGTTCGCTACATAAAGCGGATCTAACCCGAGCACCTCACATGCGCCGCGAACCGTGTCGCGAACGGGAAGTTTTGTCTCTTGCAGCAGCATTCCCACGTTCGAATGGTTTGCAACTTCGTTCAGGACCGTGGCGACGCCGCCCCGCGTGGGATCGCGCAAAGTGTGGATCCCGGTACTCGCATCGAGCATCTCGGCCACGAGTCCGTGAAGCGCAGCGCAGTCGCTTTCGATAACACCCTCAAACTCCAGGTTTTCGCGCTGCGAAAGAATGCACATTCCGTGATCGCCGATGTAGCCGCTCAGAATGATCTTGTCGCCTGGCCGGGCCATGCTCGCTGAAATGCTCACGGGCCGCTCAACGACACCTATGCCCGTAGTTGAAACAAAGACTTTGTCGCCCTTGCCCCGGTTCACGACCTTTGTGTCACCCGTCACGAGCTGCACTCCGGCTTCCCTGGCCGCCTCGCTCATCGAAGCCACTACACGCCGCAGATCATCGGTCGGCAGTCCTTCCTCCAGGATGAACGCCGCCGCAAGATAGAGCGGGCGCGCGCCGCACATGGCCAGGTCGTTCACGGTTCCGTTTACCGCAAGTCGGCCAATGTCGCCACCGGGGAAGAAGATAGGTGTAACGACGAACGCATCGGTGGTAAACGCCAGCCGCGAGCCGTTGATTTGCAGTACTGCCTGATCATCGAGTTTGTTCAGCGGCGGATTGCTGAACGCCGGCAGAAATACAGTCTCGATCAGTTGCGCCGTCAGCTTTCCGCCGCTTCCGTGCCCCAGCACGATCTGCTCGTGTTGCGTGATTGGCAGCGGGCAAGCGGCGCCCGGCAGGGAACTCGCCGGTGCCGGGGAAGCTGCGGGCGTATTGCTGGCGGAGCTGCTCATCAGATCACGTCCTCCTCACCCATCGCCACGTGCGTCAGGTCCCAAAGAATGTGCAGGAGCGCGACGTGAGACTCCTGTATGCGATGGATGCTGAAGCTCGGGACGGTGAAGCAGTAGTCGGAAACTTCCGGCAGGCGTCCTCCGTCTTTGCCGGAGAACGAGATCGTCAGCATACCTTTGTCGCGTGCCGCCTCGAGTGCGTAGATCAAATTAGGGGACTTGCCGCTGGTCGATATTGCCAGGGCCATGTCGTCCTTCTCTCCCCAAAGCTCGATCTGGTCGATGAACACCCGGGCAAAATCCTTGTCGTTCGAGATAGCCGTCACGACTGGCATCTGGCTGACTAGGTCGAGCGCCGGAAGTGCGCGCCGCTTCTCAATGATGGGGTGGATGAACTCCACGGCCACGTGCTGCGCGTCGCAAGCGCTGCCCCCATTCCCCATCACCCACAGACGCCGACCGCGACCAAACCGCTCTCCCATCTTCTGGCTCAACTCGCCAATCTGGTCTGCATAGCGATCGAAGAACTTCTGCTTGATTTCTACCGACTCCCGGCACTTGCGCATCACCTTTTCTCGCCACTCTTGTGGTGCAAGGGTTGGAGTGGCCGTGATCGAATTGTCGCTCACGCTGCACCTCCAAGCTGTGCCTTGGCTGATTCGGTCTTTTGTTTGTCGAGATGGCGGCCGTACGCGTAGTAGGCGGCGCACGCGCCTTCGGCTGACACCATCGTTGCTCCGAGCGGCGTCAGGGGCGTGCACATTGTTCCGAACGCGGGGCAGTCGTGCGGCTTCTTGATGCCCTTTAATATCTGCCCACTGATGCAGATCGATGGTTCCTTCGTGTCGATCTCTTTCACTTCGAAAATGCACTCGGCATCGTAGTCGCGATACTCCCACCTGAGCTTGTATCCGCTCTTCGAAATCCAGCCCACCCCGCGCCACTTGCGGTCGGAAACCTCGAAGACGCTGTTAACGAGCTTCCGCGCCGGGATGTTGCCATCGCGATCGAGCACTCGCGAGTACTGGTTTTCCACGACGGCCGTGCCAGCTTCGAGTTGCCGCACGGTCATCAGCGTGCCTTGCAGCAAGTCGAGCGGCTCGAATCCGGTGATCACGATCGGAACCCTGTAACGTTCGCTGACCGGCTCGTATTCGCGATACCCCATAATGGCGCAAACATGACCCGGGCCGAGGAAGCCCTGAACGCGGTTCTGCGGCGACTGGAGTATGTAGGTGATGGAGGGCGGAACCAGCGAGTGGGAGACGAGGATAGATAAGTTGTTGACGGCTTCCTGCTTTGCGCGGAACACCAGCATGGCATTTGCGGGAGCCGTCGTTTCGAATCCTATTGCGAAGAAGACAACCTTCTTCTCTGGATTGGCACGTGCGATCTTCAGGCAATCGAGCGGTGAATACACCACGCGGACATCCGCGCCTTTGGACTTCAGAGTGAAGAGGTCACCATGCGATCCGGGCACGCGCAACATGTCGCCAAACGAGCAGAAGATCACGTCGGGCTTCGCGGCGATAGCGTGCGCCTTGTCGATCGTCTCCAGCGGCGTAACGCATACGGGACACCCCGGCCCGTGTACCAGCTCAATCCCTTCGGGCAGCAGGCGATCAATTCCGTGCTTCACGATCGAGTGCGTCTGCCCGCCGCAAACTTCCATAATCACCCACGGTCGGGTCTGGATCCTGCGTATCTCGCTGACCACCGATTGCGCCAGGCGCGCATTGCGGTACTCGTCAACGTACTTCATTGTGGTTTCCTCGCCGATTTCTCATCGACTACTGGAGCTTCCAACTCTGTGAGTTGATCCATCTGTTCGAGCAATTCGTAGGTGCGCGCGGCTTCCTCTGCATCCACAGTGCTGATAGCGAAGCCGACGTGAACCAGGACGTAGTCACCCACCTTCGCGCCAGGTACGTAGTCGAGAGAAGCCTCGCGTACGATTCCGCCGAACTGAACTTTGGCCATGCGCATTCCGCGCTGCTCGAATTCCTCCACCACCTTACCGGGAATCGCGAGGCACATCGGTCACGCTCCTGACCGCCAACAAACGTCCCTTCCGAAGACCTGCGTTACTTGCGCCTTCGACGAAGCGCAACAGCGGAACACGTTTCCTCATGCATACTTTCGCTGTTTGAACTCTGAGGAAGTTACGAGCGGCCTGGGGAGGGGTGGCCATTGGGGAAACAATGGGAAGAGAAGATGCCACGTAGGGAGACTTCCGTTGCCACCCGGCTTCTGTTCGTAGTTAAGGTCAATCGCATGCCCACAGGCATGTGCGGCTCTATCCTTGTTCAAACCAGCGCATAACTTCTTCTCTGCTGCATCGAAGTACTGTTGATGTGGCGGAGCTTGATTGAGAACTCGTAATGGCTTGAATTCCGGTCTGGTCTTGGCTGCACTCGGTGTCGTATACGGCGACATCGGCACCAGCCCTCTCTACGCTTTGCGCGAATCCTTTCACGCGTCACATCTCGAACTCACGCGATTGAACGTTTTAGGAGTCCTGTCTCTCATCCTGTGGGCGCTCATCGTCGTTATTTCGATCAAGTACTTGCTCTTTATCCTTCGTGCAGACAACCGTGGCGAAGGCGGCATGCTGGCGCTTTCTGCGCTGGTGAACCCGCGCCCGCCGACCACGCGCCGTCTGTGGTTCCTGCTCATGCTAGGGCTATTCGGCACGGCGCTGCTGTACGGCGACGGCATGATCACGCCTGCAATCTCGGTCCTCAGTGCAATCGAGGGCCTCAAGATAGTCACTCCGGTGTTCGACCCGTATGTCCAGCCCATAACGGTCGCCATCCTGATTGCTTTGTTTGCGGCCCAGAACCGCGGAACCGCTGTTGTTGGGCGGGTGTTCGGGCCTGTAATGCTGGTTTGGTTCCTCACCCTTGCCGCGTTGGGCGTGCGCTCGATTCTGTCCGAGCCGACAGTCCTGGAAGCTGTAAACCCCATACATGCCATCCGGTTCTTTGTCCACAATGGGTGGGTCGGCTACTTCGTACTCGGCTCCGTCTTCCTCGTCGTTACTGGCGGCGAAGCGCTCTATGCAGACCTGGGACACTTTGGACGCGGTCCCATTCGCGCTGCGTGGTTTTCGGTGGTTTTGCCTGCGCTTGTGCTCAATTACTTCGGACAAGGCGCGATCCTGCTGCGCGATCCTTCATCGATCGAGAACCCGTTCTTCCGCCTGGCCCCTGAGTGGGGATTGCTGCCTCTCGTGGTGCTTGCTACGTGTGCAACGGTTATCGCGTCGCAGGCGCTAATTTCGGGTGCATTTTCGATCACGATGCAGGCAGTGCAACTCGGCTACGCTCCACGCGTTTTCATCGAGCACACTTCGGCTCACCAACGCGGACAAATCTACGTTCCCCTGGTGAATTGGGGATTGATGTTGTCCTGCATCGGCCTGGTGATCGGATTCGGCAGCAGCAGCAATCTTGCTGCGGCTTATGGCGTCGGGGTGACGACGGACATGGTGATCACGACGTTGCTGTTTTACTTTGTGATCTATAAGCGCTGGAAGTGGAAGCTGCCGGCTGCGCTGCTGTTCGCTGTTGTGTACTTGTTCATCGACCTCGCCTTTTGGGGTGCGAACATCGTGAAGGTGCCTAACGGGGGCTGGTTCCCGCTGGTGGTGGCATTGCTAGTCTTCACTCTATTCGCCACATGGCGCACCGGGCGTCAGATATTGGCCGCGCGACTTGAACAGCATTCGCGTCCATTGCAGCAGTTTATCGAAGAAATTGAGCGCATCCGGCCGCCACGCGTGCCCGGCACGGCTGTGTTCATGTTTCGCAACTTGAACGCTGTCCCGCCAGCACTGATCCAGAACCTGCGACATAACAAGGTGCTGCACGAACGCGTCGTTATCCTGTGTGTGCAGACCGCTGAGGTAGCTCACGTGCCCGACTCTGAGCGCCTGGAAATCAAACGCCCGGCCGACCACCTCTATACCATGCAGGTCACGTACGGGTTCACGGACGAGCCTAACGTTCCCGAAGCACTCCGACTGGCTGCTAATGACGGGGTGCCATTCGACCCTGAAAGCACCACCTACTTTCTCGGCCGAGAAAACTTAATTGCGACGCGCATCCCCGGAATGGCGATCTGGCGAGAGCGTCTTTTCGCATGGATGTCGCGGAATGCGCGCAGCGCACCGATGTTCTTCCAGATACCGCATGAGCGCGCGGTCGAACTTGGAACGCAGATTGAGTTGTGATCGCTGCTAGGCTGCGACCCATCCGTATTGCGCGTTACTTGGCGTTGCACCGATCTCTTTGTACTTTTTTCGAAGTCGATCGATGTAGTCGACGGGGACGGGATTGCGCATTGCTCGGATGTCTACGCCATAAATGCGTGCTGAATTTAGCCCGAAGATCTTGCGCTTTGTTTCGGTGGTCAGGGGCTTATAGCCGAACCGGCGCATCAGTTCATCAGGCATTTCGAAACGTCGAAAAGCCTCGATTTGCCAGCGCGGCGAACCCCACCAGATCGAGTCCGTTCCCCACAGCACGCCCTCTTCCCCGAACGCCTGAATGATCATGCCCAGCACGTGCGCAGCAAGCGGTGGACTGCTAACGACCATCAGGCCGAACGTGCTGCCAAGTTCCATGTAGACGTTTTTCATGTGCGGGTTCTTTCGCCGCCATTCGCAAAGATCAGAGACCCACGGGATGTAACTTGATTTCTTGAACCCGTCTTCGGCGGCGGGCAGAGCCTCTTCAACGCCCTTGAATCCGGAGTGGTAAACCAGAAAGTTGAAGTCAGGAAAATCACGCGACACTTTGACCAGGTCTCGTGGATGCCAGTAGCTCTCGGTACCCGGAAATGGCAGCCCTTTGTGTACACAGACGTTCTTCACGCCCAACTTTCGTGAGAACTCAAGGGCGGGATAGGTGATCTTCTCATCGTCAAGCATCCATCCTTCGCGGCCCCGGACGACTGAAGTCCCTGTGTATCCCTTCCAGGCCGCGACCGGGTGCTTCTCCCTCTGCACCTGCATCGACTCCAGCGCTCGCTTGCCCATCTCCGGCCAGAAGTAGCCATGTGTAAGCACGCGGCGGGAACTCGTCAGTTCGTTTACCCAGCTCTCAGTCCTTTGCATGACGTCGGGCGGCAGCACACTAACTTCTTCACTCGGCGTGGGCAATGCGCTGATCAATGCAACATCAGTCTCGCTATCAAGAAAGACTTCCTTGATGTAGTTGAGCCTGTGCGCTTCCTCGATACTCGGATCTCCTTTGAGTCCTGAGGGCATTCTTCTTGCCATACGTCGCATGCCCACCACTGAGCGCAGGAACGCCTGGTTAGCGCGTGGTGCTTCGGAAGGCGTGGCGACATGGTGGGTCTGAACATCGAAAATGAAGAAGTCCTCCTTCGCTGCTGCGGCAGCAACCTCCAGCAGTTCGGCTGCGTTCACGGTGAAGAAAGGCCCGAATACGGAGTTTAAGGCGGCGAAACTGGCCGCCATCCCGCAGGCACTTCGTAGAAACTCTCTCCGCGACGTGCCAAGTTTCTTAGCGTTGCGCTCTGCTGTCGCAAGAATGTGCTGCTCGACTGCTTGCTGGCGCGACGTCTGCGCGATCGGCGCAAATTCTTCATTTGAGACTACCTGCGTCGGGAGAGGCAGATTGCGTCCTTCATACTCGTCCAATTCATACTTGCGAACGTAACGACCGATGCGCTCGGGTTTCCGCGGGTCAGAAACAGTTTTTGGATTCACACATCACCCCAATGTCTTTCTTTGACGCTCGCAGTCACAGAAAGTCTCGTTCGACCGGAGTGAAAACTCGTTTCATCGGCTCGCCAGTTGCTTCTTGACCGCGGGGAACGGGAACCGATCGCCTGGACAGTTCGTGTTCGCAACGTCACTGTGCCGCAGTACGCGTTCTGGTGGGATGCCGTAGCGCTGCATGATGCGCTTGCTCAGCGCGTAGAGTGACTTCATCTGCGCTTTTGTAGGCCGTGTGAGCCCTTTCGCTCCGAGCGGGTTGTCGACGCTACTGAAGTCACCCGCTAGCGAGATACCGAGGTATCCGTTGTAGCGGAAAGCGTGTGCGCCCTGGCAATTCTCAGGCCGTCCAGCTTTGATCTTGCCACTCGGCAGAATGAAGTAGTGATAGGCGACGTAGTAGGTTTTGCCGAAGCACGCAACCGCGAAGCCGCGCTTCTGGTGAAAGGCATCGACCTGCCGCTCGTCGGTGGGCACTCGATTGTTGCCCGGCAGGGTGGCCGAATGATGGAGCATGATCCCGATCGGCGTGATCGTGTTGAAAAACGATGAGACCGCCGTAAGGTAGCGGTCTGCGACTTTGGGAACTCGCGCGTGGCCGGTCAGCACGTCCGTGACGTTCGCCCGGCCTGAATACAACCCGCTGGTCATCCCGCGATCTACAGTTACGGTACCCTCAATCGCCGCGGGCGTTAGTGTTCGCACTCCGACGCGTCCATACGTGAACATATCGGCGGTGATATCGTCCTCCGTCATATTGGCGTGATCAGTCACGAGCGGGCCCGGTTGTGTTTTGGCCGTTGAGCCGAGTTTAAGCTGGCGGTTCATAAGCGACCGCACCGCCCGGTCAGTCACGAGCAGAACGATCAACTCACGCTGCCTGCTGGCTTTCGCCGGGTTTTCGGTCTCAAAAGCAACAATCGCTGGGCCTGTCCAGTCATTCGGGGACAATCGGCAACTCGCGATTCCCCAGGCATTCGCGGCACCCTTGCTGTTCACAAAAACTACACATTGAGTCTTGTTTAGGACTGCTAGCGGTATGGGGTTGTATCCGGGACGAACTACGTTCAGCAGGACCTCTGCCGAGGTGTGGAGCGCCTGCCGAATCTCAAACGGCAACTGCCCTTCCGGCGCTGGCGCTGCCTCCGAGGACTCGACTGCAGCACGGGCGTGCGCTGGGGCGCTGGCCGAAGCCATTACGATGGCTATTAGAAGCAAGGCAACAACTTTGTTCATTGTCGGAAACTATTTCGATTGAAGATCGCGAGGTCAGGTTCGCCGGTCTCTGGAGCCACTCTCCAAACGTGCATTCCCCCGCCTCTTGCCGCGATACAATCATCCAACGGTGTTGTATGCCCCCCCGTTCCTCTGTCGTTCCCCGCACACCGGTGTCTCCGGATCCCCCAGCCCGGGCTGAAGCGCCCGCTCTGGTCGACGCTCCGTCGCCGCCTCCGAGTTCCGCGGAAGTGCTGGCGGTTCTAGCTCGTCAGGCGATGCGCTGGACGAAGGCGAGCGGATCAGCGATCGCTCTGGAGGCTAATGGAGTCGTCACTTGCCAGGCATCAGCAGGTGAAACGGCCCCTCCCGTTGGCGCAACTCTGGACAAAGACACTGGCCTGTCTGGTTTGTGCCTCAGAACTGGATCCGTTCTGACCTGTGATGACGCCTACGAAGATCCTCGCGTAAGCAGCGAAGTCTGCCGCCGTCTTGCCATTCGTTCGATTGTGACTGTCCCGATCAGCAACGGCGAAGGGGTCAGTGCGGGGCTTCTGGAAGTGTTTTCGCGCGAGCCACGTGCGTTTGACGATCGGGCTGTAGCGTTCCTTCAAAAGCTGGCGCATTTGATTGCTCTTGCTGTGCATTCAAGCGCGGACGCCTCGCCTTCTCGGGCACCTGCGACGATCGCAAATACGTGTGATTTCGACGAAGTGGCCCGTCCATCTGCCCCAGTTCTTGATGTTGAAGACGATTCCACTGTGCCCCATGCGCAAGTGACCTCACCTGAGCCTGCTGAAAGTGGTGTTTTCAATGCGCCGAATTTTGCGCTGGAGGAGCCAGCAAACATCACGAAGTTCGCGATCGCGGCGAGTGCGGTGGCGCTTGCAGCGGCCCTCGTCCCTGCAGGACTTTCAGTTCACCAGCAGGTACAAGTGCCGCCTCCGCCGCGCGTGGCCGTTGTGTCCGCGCCAGAGCTTCAGTCGTCCGGTGCTGCCGGATCGCTGGTGAGCGAGCAGGAGACAGGATCGGAAGCAGCGCGGTCGCGTTCTGAAGTCGACACGACGACCGAGCGCCGGAACAATCAGCCCGTGAACGCCGACCAGCAATACGAGTTGGCAACCGCCCTTGCCGAAGGCCGGGGCGTGGAGCAGGACCTGGTCCAAGCGTACGCGTGGTATGTAATCGCGGGAATGAATGGGAACACGGCGAGCGACGGCGCCATCAAGGCGTTGACCGCTCGCATGCCCGAGTCCAGCATCTCCGACGTCCGGCTTCGGCTGGGAGAGATGTTTCAGCAGGGCACTGGCGTGCCCAAGGACTTGGCCTCCGCCTATTTCTGGTTCAGCCTTGCCGAAGCTGCGGGCAATGCCGACGCGGCCGCCAGAAAGAAGTCGCTCGAAGCGGTTATGACCGGCGATCAAGTGATGCAGGCACAAACCCGCGCCCAGACCTGGCTCGCTGAACGTACGGTTGGTCGTTAAGCTGTCATCCTCGTTAGCGAAGCACCAGCTAAGTTCCCGACCTGCGTGCAGCAGATCCTTCGATCTTCAGGATGACAACACACTCTTAGGACAAGAAGCCGAAGTCTCCGCAGATCCTGCGCTGACCTTCGGCGCTGCTGCCCACTCTGTCAGTCGCCCCACATCTGCGCGTTTCGCAGTTGTTCCCTGAAGACGAAGGCCAGGTACATATCGAGACGGCGTTCGAGCAGCCACTTTTCGGGCTACTGATGTTTGTTGCTGACGAAAAGCTTGCGCCGTGGCATACGTTGATAAGGCTTTATTACGCAGCGGTCGGAACGTGAGGACATGAGAAGACTGCATTCGCTCCTGACAGCAATTCTGTTCGCGGTGGTAGTTCTGTCCGCGATGACCAGTTTGGCGGCAAACAACAATTATCAACCCAGCGCAGCTACACCGGAAGTCCGCGCGCTCTGGGTAGATGGCTTCAATCCGGGAATTCGGACTCGGCAGGAAGCCGAACAGCTTGTCGCGAACGCCAAGCAGGCGGGCATCAACACGCTGTTCGTGCAAGTGCGTCGTCGCGCGGACGCGCTTTACAGCAATTCACTAGAGCCGGCTGTCGAAGACTTCACCATCGAAAACGGCTTCGATCCGCTACAGAACATCATCGAATTGGCCCATCGTGAAGGCATTGAAGTCCATGCCTGGATGAACGCGATGACCGTGTGGAAGAACCAGGCTCTGCCGACTTCCGCTAACCACATTCTTAACCTGCACGGAATGTCGCAGAGCGGGCGCGCCAACTGGCTGACGGCGAATCCAAAAGGGGAATATGTGTTCCCCGTGGGCTACTTTCTCGATCCCGGCCATCCTGACGCCATGCAGCACCTTGTGGACGTTTATACGAGCGTTGCCCGCAACTACGCAGTTGATGGCATCCATTTCGATTACATTCGTTACCCGGAAGTCGAAGGCGAAAAGTTGCCGCAGGGCGCTCCTGTTGGTTACAACCCGATCAGCATTGAGCGCTTCTGCAAGGCGACGGGACGCACGGGAACGCCAGATCCGGGAGACACGCAGTTTATCGAGTGGCGACGCCAGCAGGTCACAAATCTTGTACGGCGCGTTTACCTCGAAGTGAAGGCGATCAATCCGAAGATCAAGATCAGCGCGGCCACGATCGCGTGGGGCAAGCCTCCGGTTGGCAACAAGGACTATCCCGCCTCGGCCCCCATGCAACTCGTGTTCCAGGATTGGGGCGGTTGGCTGAAGCAGGGCTTCCTCGATATGGCCGTCCCCATGAATTACGCGCGCGAAGCTGATCCGAAGTCGCGCGGCTTCTTCGATGGCTGGATTCAGTGGGAAAAGAAGAACAAGTCCGGACGGCAACTCGTGGTGGGCGTCGGGTCGTACTTGAACAGTGCCGAAGGCACGTTGGCCGAAATCAGCCGCGTACGCAAACCGGAAGGGCGCTATGCCGCTGACGGTGTCTCGTTCTTCTCGTACGCCAGTCTGCTGCGATCAGCGAACGGAAGCGGCAAGGGAACTCCGCTTTCGTGCCTGTACGACGGACAGGCCGCTCCTTTTGTCAGGCCCGCTCCCCTGCCGCAACTCGCGACACCCATGTACGGCTGGCTCGCCGGAACGGTCCGCGACGCAAGTGGAACGGCCCTCGACGGAGCGGTGGTCGAAGTGCGTCGTGCGGGATGGAATCCATTCGGCCGGAAGCAGAAGTTGCTAACCGATGGCAACGGCTTCTTTGGGACAAGCGGCTTGAAGCCCGGGCGCTATCAGGCAACGGTGATCCGCGCCGCTGACAAGAGGATCACGTCGCAAATCGATGTTGCCGCTGGCAAGGTCGCGCGCGTGGACATCTCGGCTGGTCAATAAGGACTGCACAGCAGCCACGCCGCCGGCTTCGGCTGGCGGCGTTTTTCTTTTACGAGATGTGCGAAAATTGTTCTTAACTCCCATGTCTAATCCAAACATTCCAGAACCCGATCAGAACCAGTCTTTCGACGAAATCCTTTCGCAGTACGAACAGAGCCAGGCGCGGAAAGGCGACAAGCAGATTGAGGGTACGGTAATCACCGTGTCCAACGATTTGATCATCCTCGACATCGGCTACAAGAGCGAGGGTGTGCTGCCGGTCTCTGCGCTCCAGAGCGGCGAAACCGTGAAGCCGGGCGACAAAATTCCCGTCACGGTGAAGGGTCGCAATCCCGAGGGCTACTACGAATTGACGCGCTTCAAAGTCCGGCTGCCAACGGACTGGACGGCACTGGAGCGTGCCTTCGCGGAAAAAGCCGCCATTGTGGGTATGGTCACTGGCGTGGTCAAGGGCGGACTCACGGTCGACGTGGGTGTGCGCGCCTTCCTACCCGCCTCTCGCAGCGGAACGCGCGATGCCGCTGAATTGGAAAAGATGGTCGGTCAGGAGATTCGCTGCCGCATCACCAAGCTCGACGTCACGGACGAAGATGTGGTGGTTGACCGCCGTGGTGTGCTCGAAGACGAAGAGCGCGCCGTAAAGGAGCGACGCTATTCGGAAGTAAAGGAAGGCGACACGGTTCAGGGCACGGTCCGTAGCCTGGCCGACTACGGCGCATTCGTTGACATCGGCGGAGTTGATGGCCTGCTGCACGTCAGCGACATGTCATGGGCACGCGTCAAGAGCCCTGCCGACGTGCTTGCCGTGGGTCAGCAGATTGAAGCTGTCGTGCTGAAGATCGATCGCGAGAAGAAGCGCATCTCGCTCGGACTGAAGCAGCTTCAGGCACAACCTTGGGACACCGCTGCCGACAAGTATCAAACTGGCCAACGCATTAAGGGCGTTGTGACCCGCGTTGCCGACTTCGGCGCTTTCGTCGAACTCGAGCCCGGAGTCGAGGGCTTGATTCACGTTTCCGAAATGTCGTGGGTGAAGAGAGTCAGGACGGCAGGCGACGTTGTGAAGCCCGGCGATACTGTCGAAGCCGTGATTCTCGGCATCAACCCGGCGGAGCGCCGCATTTCCTTGGGCTTGAAGCAGGCGCTGGGCGACCCTTGGGCGGACGCGGCCCAGAAGTTTCCGGTCGGTGCGGTTGTCGAAGGCCCGGTCAGCAGCCTGGCAAAGTTCGGCGCGTTCGTGCAGGTTGCCGAAGGCGTCGAGGGTATGGTTCACATCGGCGACATTACGGACGAGCGGCGAATTAATCACCCGCAGGATGTGCTCAAGCTCGGCCAGCAGGTCAAAGCGCAAGTTCTCGAAATCGATACGGAGAAACGCCGCCTGCGCCTCGGGATGAAGCAGTTGGTGCCGACCAGCCTCGACGAGTACATCGCGGAACACAAGGTTGGCGATGTGGTCACAGGCCGAGTCGTTGATGATTCCGGCGATACGGCGCGAGTGGAACTCGGTGAAGGAATTCAGGCCTCGTGCCGGATTCCGGCTACGACTGGCGCGGTTAGTGAACAAAGCAGGACCGAAGGGAAGGTGGATCTGTCGTCGCTGACCTCGATGTTGTCGGCCCGATGGAAGGGCAACGCGCCAGCACCTGGCCCAGCGAAGCCGGAAGGCTTGCGTGAGGGCCAGATCCGCAGCTTCAAGATCGCCAAGCTCGACCCCGACGCGAAGCAGATCGAAGTGGAACTGGCGTAAAGGTCAGCAAGGCTTTTCGCAAACGGCACTCGCTTCTGTACTGGCGTGGCGGGGCAACGCTACGATCTCACCTCAGAACTGAGTCTAGGGATCAACCAGCGTGACCAGCGCGAGAGGCAGTCGCGCGACTCGTTCTGGCGTGTCCACGGGCACGCCACGAACTCAGCCCCGCACGGAGTGCGGGTACGAGACGACAGAACTTCAAGTGCCGTAGACACGACCGAGTTCTACGGCACATATTCCATCTTGGGCAACGCGCCTTCCATCTTGGGCAACGCGCCTTCGCGTCACGACAGCTCACGATAGCGAATTGCCATTACCGTTTGGAATGAAGCTGGCCTCGAAGGCCCACTGGTTGCACTTGGCGATTTGGGCGCGGGTCATGGCGCCGATCTTCACCAGGAACTCCTGCTCCTTGTACACGTTGGTGTGGTAAAGCTCCGGGCCATCGGTATTGACTGTCATTCGTAAGTCGTGATCGCTGAGCTTGCGAACGATTTTCTTCAGTTGGACCACGTCCTTGACCATGCCGTTCTTCAGATTCGAGGTGGGGCACAGTTCCAGCGTGATTTCAGCTTTGGACATGTCGTCCATCAGCTTGGGGTCCTTCGCGGCGATGATGCCGTGGCCGATCCGCCTTGGCGCAATCTCACGAACAACGTAACGAAGTTCTTCAAGATCGCCTGTCTCCCCACAATGAATAGTCACTCCCAAGCCTGCGTCCTGCGCCTTCCGAAACAGCGGTGCAACGCCCTTCATTGAGAATGTTCGCCGGTCCGGCCCCGCGATATCGATTCCGACAACGCCTTTCCCCTGATACTTGATCGCCTTCTTCACGATGATGGCGTTCTGCTCGCGAGTCAGGCGGCGATCCATCATGAGGATCAGGCCGGCCTTTACTTGCGGGTACTCCAGCACGGCGCGTTCAACGCCCCATAACGCCGCGTTGATGATGTGATCGAGGTCGCGTTCGCCACCGCGGTTCCGGAACATCGGATTGAACCTCAGTTCCTGCAAGACTAGGTTGCATTTGCGATAACCGCCTCCGATCACGCTTGCCACGGATTCCTGGATCGCTTCAGGCGAAGACTGGATCAGCTCGGTCCACTTGTAGAAACGCTCATTCATTTCTCTCAGGCCGCGATTACGGTCGTGAGCGCCCATCGTGACCATCGCCTCGAATTCCCAGTAGTCCTTCGTGGGCAGACGAATGCCTTGTCTATGCGCAATGTGCCACAGGATCGGCGGGTCGACTGCGCCACCGAGATGAGTATGAAGTTCGGCTCGCGGAGTACTCGTGCTTAAGGGCATAACCCAATGATGGCAGAAGGACGAGGTGACATGAAAGGGATGATGTGAGTGACGAGTGTGACACTGGGGGTGGATGATGCCGGACTCCGGACTCCGTTAAGCCAACATCATCCATCTACCGTCGATCAGGTGACATTCTCCTACCGCTTCTTCAGTTTGCCTGACTTCGCGGAGACTGACCGCAGTTGCAGGTCCTGGGCCAGTTTGAAACTCAGCTCGGTTTCGGGCGGAAGCTGCTTCTTCCGACCGGTAAGAACCTGAGCACCTGCGCCTCCAGCGCCTCCCACCAAAGCGCCGATCGCGGCTCCTTTCCCTCCACCCATGATGGCCCCAAGCACAGCGCCGATTGCGGCTCCGCCACCAACGTACTTCCCGGTGCGCTTATTTGCGCCAAGGCCGCCGGGTGCCGTGCTTTTGTCCTGGGTCTCGAGAAGGTATCGCTGACCGTTGATCGTCACAGAACGAAGATCGAGGGTCGTGTCGCTGTTGTCCTTGTTCGGTTCGGCAACCAGTTCCGCCCGAGCGCCGCGTGGAATCACGACATTGCCCGCGGAATCCACAACGTCGCCACTCACGGACGCCGCATATCGGGCGTTCGCGGCAGGCTTGGCGGGAATCGAGGTGTCCGTTCGGACCTTGATCTCGGTTCCCTGCGGTATGGTGCGAGCCGTCTGCGCCGAAGCCGCTAACGACACCAACAGGAGAACCGGTATCACCAGTTTCAGCTTGTTTGTCATCTTTCACTCCTTCTAACCGATGGCTGCTACGCCTCGGTGCTGTATCGCGGCAGCGTATGTATCCGGTCTCGCGCTCCGAGAAGCGAACCGGGATTCTAACGAAGAGGATCGCGACAAAATGCCCGCGATGCCACGAACCTGACGGGAAACGCGTTTGTGCTGCCACACCGTTTCTAAGATGCAGACACCGATGTTTGAGCCGTTCGGGACGCCTGCATGTCGGTTTCATTCGGGGAAACAATATTCCTGATTTGCACAAAAAAACATTTGACTTCTCTGGATCAACTGAGGCTTAATCTCGTTTCGTCCCACTAAACCGGTTTAACCGGCAGAAGACTCCATAGAACGGGGTGGCCTGATGGGACGAGAGTGGTTTGTGCGGTGGAGCGGAGGCATAACAGTGGCCTTTGTATCGAGTTTTTCGGGCCGTGCTATGGCGGAGGCGAATGTCGTCTCATCGGCGTTGCTTGGTCCATCAGCAAGCACGCGGCCGCCGCGTCCTACTCAGCGTCGCATTCCCTCCGAATCTTGCCGCAATCCATTCCCCGTCAACAGATCTGTGTTCCTCGCAATCGCCGTGGTGATCGGTCTGACTTGTGCGGCCATCGCCCAAAGTCCGAGTAACCAGAAAACCGCTTCGTGGACCCTGACGTGGAGCGACGAGTTCAATGGACCCAGCGGCGAGCTCCCAGACGCTTCGAAGTGGGTGATCGAAACAGGCGGCCGTGGATGGGGCAACAACGAGTTGGAGACTTACACGGCTCGTACGCAGAACGTGCATCAGGCAGACGGCAAGCTGGTCATCACTGCGCTGAAAGAAGATTTCACCGGGCCCGACGGTATCGCCCGCAACTACACCTCAGCGCGGCTAAAGACAGCAGGCAAGTTTTCTCAGACCTATGGTCGATTCGAAGCCCGGATCAAGATTCCTCGCGGGCAGGGCATCTGGCCGGCTTTCTGGATGCTCGGCGAAGACATTGCGACTGCTGGTTGGCCGGCGTGCGGCGAGATCGACATCATGGAAAACGTCGGTTTCGAGCCGTCGAAGGTGCACGGGACTCTGCATGGGCCAGGATACTCAGGCGAAAACCCGCTGACCGACAGCTACGCGCTGCCCGATGGAAAGCGGTTCGCGGACGACTTCCACATCTTCGCCGTCGAGTGGGAACCCGAGGCCATTCGGTTCTACGTGGATGATGCTCTCTACGCTACCCAGACGCCGAAAGATGTTCCGACAGGGAAGCGCTGGGTCTTCAACCACCCATTTTTCCTTCTGCTGAACGTGGCTGTGGGCGGCAACTGGCCTAAGTACCCGGACGAGACGACTCAGTTCCCGCAGTCCATGTTCGTTGATTACGTGAGGGTCTACTCACGTAAGTGAAGTAAGTGGCGACAGCCAGAATTGGCGGTCCCACTACGCGAAAAACCCGGTTTTAGCAGGTGAGTAGCTGCTGTAAGTTGCTGTTTAGTAACTCGAGAGGCAATAGCGGTACATAGACCTGCTTCTGCGGTCAGGGGTGCGGAAATGGCTCACGCGTTCAGTGGCCGTCACTGATTCCCCGGCGGATGGAAGCGGGCGGAGGCAAAGCGCATGAAGTCGAAAATCGTCGTTCTCGGCTTGGTGCTGTTCCTGTTCACGGGAATGCTGCTGGCGCAGTCAGATCGTGCATCGATTACGGGCACGGTCACCGACTCAACCGGGGCGGTTGTTCCTGGCGTGAAGGTCACAGCCACCAACGTTGAAACCAATATTCAGACGACCGCCACAACGAACGGTCAGGGCCTTTACACGATCCTGAACCTTCCCATCGGTCATTACTCAGTTTCTTTCAACAAAGACGGATTCAAGAGCTTCGAACGCAAAGGCGTGACGCTCGGCATCAGCCAGGTGGCTGAGATTAATTCCGTCCTGCAAATCGGCGCCGCCGCCGAGACGGTGACCGTCACCGAAGATGCTCCAGTACTCGACACGCAAACGGCTGCGATCACGACGAACCTGAAGAACAAAGACGTTGCCGAACTTCCGCTGAACGTGCAGGGTGGCCGTGAACTGGCGAAGTTCATGTTTGCCTATGTGCCCGGCGTCGAAGGCAATGACTACGACTCGCACATCAACGGCAGCGTCGCGAAGAGCAAAGAAGTGATGATCGACGGCGTTTCGGCCGTCGCGCAGATCGGCGGATTCCTGGGCGAATCGCAGCCTCCGATGGAAGGCGTCGAGGAATTCCAGGTGAACACGAGCGGCATCCGCGCCGATGAAGGACGCAGCGGCGGCGGCGTGTTCCGCTACAACATGAAGTCGGGCACCAACACCTGGCATGGCAGCGCATTCGGCTTCATGCATAACGAGGCGTTCAACGCCAACTCAACCAAGAACAAGTATCAGCTTTCGAAGCAGGTTCCTGCCGCACTCGCCGCTGGCGACACGGTTCGAGCCAAGTTCCTTGAGGACCTCTACAGCAGGCCGAAAGACCGGCTTTACACCTGGGGCGGCAGCTTCGGTGGGCCGATCGTGAAGGATAAGACGTTCTTCTACGCCGCGGCTGAGCGCTACACGTTTGAGAACTACGGCCTCGGTCCGATGGACAAGACGGTACCGACGACCGCGTTCCTGAATGGTGACTTCGGCGCGCTGCTCGACCGGAACGTCGTGCTGGGTACCGACAGCGCCGGCAACACGGTCTACAAGGGTGCCATCATCGACCCGCTGACCGGCAATGCTTTCGTCAACAACATCATCCCGGTGGACCGCTTCAGCGCGACTTCGCGCAAGCTGGTTGACATCTTCAAGCAGCAGTATCAGCCGTTGGCCCCCGGCCTCGTACGCAACAATGCGATGCCAGCCAACATCACGCCCTGGTACCACACCACGCAATTCAGCGTAAAGATCGACCACAACCTGTCCGACAAGCACCGCCTGAACGGATCGTTCGTTTACTCGAGAACGCCGCGCATGTTGGCCGACCAGGGCGGCATCTGGGCTCCGGGCACGAACGACGGCGGTCCGTTTGCGAACGCTTACAACCACTTCGTCAACGCACCGTCGGCTCGCATCAGCCATTCCTGGACCGTGTCCAACAATGTGCTGAACGTGTTCAACATTGCCGTCAACCGCTTCCACAACCCCAGCAGCGCCGTGTCGCAGAAGGGCAACTGGCCCAGCACGCTCGGCCTTGTTGATACGGGAGTGGGCAACTTCCCGATCATCAAGTTCAACGGCGTGAACAGTGACCAGCACCGGACGGCTCCGGACGGTACGGTAGTCTCGCTGGATCAGCTTGGCAGCCAGTACAACGACTTCTACACCGCCAACACCTTCATCTTGAGCGACAACTTGTCGTGGGTGAGAGGACGCCATTCGCTGAAGTTCGGCGGCGAATTCCGCGCCATGCAGCACAACAGCCATGGGGACTGGGGCGTGCCAACGGTCATCTTCGACCCGGCACAGACTGCAGGCAGCTTCGGCAGCAACGCCGGCTTTGGTTTCGCCAGTTTCCTGCTCGGCCGAGCTAACCAGGGTTCTGTCAGCATGCCGAACAACACCTACGGCCGCCGCAAGACCCTTTCGCTCTATGTGCAGGACGACTTCAAGATCACGCCAAAACTGACCGTGAACATGGACCTGCGTTGGGACTTCAACGGTCGCTACCACGAGAAATTCGGCCGCTGGTCGAACTTCAACACCACCATGATCAACCCGGTAACGGGTCTGCAAGGTGCGCTCGAGTTCGCCAAGGACGGCAGCGACTCGTTCGAAAGAAAACAGTACTGGTACAACTTCGCTCCGCACGTCGGCGCTGCTTACCAGCTCACGCCGAAGACCGTGGTGCGTGGTTCGGCTTCCGTCTTCTACGTGCCGCTCAACTTGAACACCTGGAGCGGAATCCCATACGGCTTCAACCCCGGCTTTGTTCCGAACAACCAGGTACTGAACGTCTTCAATTGGGACGCCGGGTATCCTGGCCAGCCGGTTGATATTGGCAAGAACCCGAACTTCACCCGTTGGGGCATGGTTGCCATTGATCCGCGTGCCCTGGAACTCGGCAACGTTCAGCAGTGGACGGTCAGTGTTCAGCGTGAGCTCACCAGCGACATGAAGATCGATGTGAGCTACATCGAGAACCGCGGCTACCACCTCCAGACCGGTTACCTGGCCGGCAACCAGCCCAAACTATCGGACTACACCGCGATGGTGCAGGCTGGCCAGATGTGGAACTGGGTGACTAAGCCCGGTTTCTCCGGCTTCGGCTGGGCATCTGTCGCGCCGTTCCCGAACGTCGCCATGACGTGGGGTCCGCTGTTCTGGGTAGGAACCCCGCTCGGCAATTCCGACTACAAATCGCTGCAGTTCAGCGTGACCAAGCGTTATACGCACGGCGTTTCGCTACAGGCCAGTTACAACCTGTCCCGTTCGCACGGCAACGCCGACACCAGCTTCCAGGAAACCTGGTGGGCTGGTCCGGTTCAGGACGTCTACAACCTTGAAAAAGAGCGCCACACGATTTCGCCGTTCGACCAGACGCATATCGTGAAGGGCTACGTCAATTTGGACCTGCCGTTCGGCCGTGGCAAGAAGTTCATGACTGACGCTCCGGCGGCTATTGAAGCCATTCTGGGCGGCTGGACCCTGAGCACCGGATTCCACTACAACTCGGGCACGCCGATGCGCGTAACCTCGAGCAACTGGTATCCCGGCATCAACAACATCAACTCCAACTTCGATCCGAACTGCGATCTTAAGCTGAACCCCGGCGCAAAGATCGGCGGACAGTACTTCAACCCGGCGTGCTTCAGCAACCCGGCCAACGGCGAGTTTGGAAATGCTCCGACGTACATTTCCCAGCTCCGCGGGTTCGGCCTGGCTACCGAAGACATCGGTCTCCGCAAGAACTTCGCGTTCGGTTCGGACAGCCGCTTCAAGTTGAGCGTCCGGTTCGAAATGTTCAACGCATTCAACCGTTCCAGCTACGCTGGTGCGCAGACTGGCTTCGGCAGCGATCAGGGCAAGATCACCGATGGTGGTACGAGCCCGCGTGTCGGTCAGGTCGGTGCACGCTTAACGTGGTAATCTGCTCCGCCTCCAAGCAGGGCGGTCCGCTTCAATGCGGACCGCCTTTTTTCTGCTCTCACTGTTTCGAATGTGGGCAAGCCCGAACGGTTTTCAAGCGGGCTCAAGCTGATGAGGTAAGCGCTTCAGGGGCCCTCGGGAAGGCTATCGTCGTTCCACTACTGCGGTGAAGAATCCATCACAAGGATGCACTCCGGGGAGAGTGCGCAAATACGGCCCGCGTGTAAGCGATTCAAGGTCATTCCACACCAGGGTGCCATCGGCTTCGAGTCTTTCGAGTTCTCCAATCATCTCAACGAGCCGGAAACTCGCGCGCTCGCGTAAGACTTCTTCAATGACGTGTTCATTCTCCTCTGGTTCAAGCGAGCAGGTTGAGTAGACAAGCCTTCCTCCGGGGGCAACGCGATCCAGTGCCGCATTCATGATTGTCACTTGACGCTGATGCAACTCGGCGAGGTCCGAAGGCTTAAGTCTCCACTTAATCTCTGGGTTGCGTGCCAGGGTGCCGGTGCCGGAGCAAGGCACGTCAGCGAGGACGCGGTCGAATTCGCCGGGAATGGGCAGTGCGGTAGCATCGGCCGTGACGATCTCCACGTTAGGCTGACGCACAAGTTGGCGCATCAAGCGCGCGCGATGCGCATGAAGATCGGCCGCGACAATCTTCGCATCGGGGTTGCGATCGGCCATCGCGGAGGTCTTGCCTCCCGGAGCAGCACAACAATCGAGGATTCGTTCGCCGTTGCCAACAAGCGCGGCCACCAGTTGCGATCCTTCGTCCTGAATGACGATTCGGCCATCGTGGCACGCCGGCGAGTGGGTCACGTCTCCGCTGATGACCAGGCGAGCGGACCTCATCAACTTGCCGGGAGCGAGCGAGATGTCAGCCGAAGTCGCGCCGACGGGTATCTCGTCCTTCATGCCTTGTCCGTCCGGCGAAATGGCGGCTCCGGGTTGATGTGATCGTTGCGCCGTTGCGCTCGCCACGCCTTCGCCCATGCTGCCGAGTTGGCGTTCATCGACGCGCAGGCGAATGGCCGTTGCGGGCACCTGTTGACCGTAAACGCAGATCTGGCTTGCTGCCTGCACTCCATACTCGCGAACCCAACGCTCGACAAGCCATTCAGGATGCGCGTACTGCCGGGCCAGGAACTGGGGCGCACTTTCTCCAGCAAGTGCCCGGTTTACGAGCGGTCCGGTTGAGCGCGTCGATTGCGACTCGCGAGCCGGTTCCAACTCGGCAAGCGCGGCGCGTCGCTGTGCCACACTGGCCGCAATCTTTCGCAGGATCACGTTGACCATCGCAGCAGCGGATTTCTTCTTCGCGCGCTTCGCCAAATTCACGCTTTCGTTGACGGCAGCGCGGTTCGGAATGCCCTTCAGGAACTCAAGCTGATACGCGCCGATGCGTAAGGCAGTCAGCACCTCGAAATCGAGCCGCGGGAACGGTGTAAACGAATACTGCGCGATCGCCGCGTCGAGCCGTGAGCGCCACCGCAACACTCCCATAACGAGTTCCATTGTGAGGCCGCGGTCCTGTTGCGAGAGTTTGTCGAGTAAGCGCGAATGAAGGAGTTCGCTGGCGTAAGAGTCTTCCCGCTCAACGCGGACAAGAATGTCGAACGCCGCGGCGCGGGCGGGCGAGACGTTTTGTTGCTGAACAGGCATGAGATTTGATGATTGGATGATTGCATGATTTAGCTCAGAGCACAGCAGGTATGCCCGCTGCTCAAAGCCGAATGCGCCTTGATGCTGAATGTTGAGTGCTGACTGCTGGTTCTCCAATCATCCAATCATCGAGTTTTCTGGTTTATATCCGTTCACGAAGTCGCGTGCGCTCATGCGCTTCTTGCCTTCGGGCTGCAATTCGATAATCTCGAGCACAGTGCTCTGACCGCAGCCGACGTAGAGGTGATCCCCTTGCGCGTGCATCTGACCGGGCGCGAGAGGCTCCGTTCCGGAGGCGGCTGGGTGTGCTTTCCAGATGTTCAGGTTCTTGCCACGGTAAGTGGTGAATGCGCCGGGCCAGGGCGTGAACCCTCGCAGACGGTTCCAGATTTCGGTCGCAGTGCGATTCCAGTCAATGCGGCCGTCCTCTTTCTTCAGGATCGGGGCCAGCGTCGCTTGAGAGTGGTCCTGCTGTATCGGGGTGACGATGCCGGCTTCAAGTTTGCGCAGGGTCTCCACGAGCAGGCTACCACCGGCTTCGCTGAGCTTTGGAGCGAGCGTCTCAGCCGTGTCTTCCGGCAGGATCGGGACCTCGCGTTTCAGCAACATGTCACCTGTGTCGAGGCCCGCGTCGATACGCATGGTGGTTACACCGGTAACGGTTTCGCCCATCGCGATTGCCCACTGGATCGGCGCAGCACCACGATATTTCGGCAGCAGTGACGCGTGAACATTTATGTTGCCGAGCGGCGGCAAGTCGATCATCCACTGCGGAATAATGCGGCCATAAGCGACCACAATGATTGCCGCGGGTCTAATGGCAAGCAACTGCGAACGAAACTCTTCGTTGGCCTTGATCTTTTCCGGTTGAATCACCGGAATGCCGTGCTCCATCGCGCACTGCTTCACCGGCGTGGGCACGATCGTAAGTCCGCGTCCGGCAGGGCGGTCCGGTTGCGACACGACCAGGCGCACGCTGAAACCGCTTTCTACCAGCGCGCTCAAAGCTGGAACGGCGAATTGTGGCGTACCGCAGAAAACGACGTCCATGCGTTCGACCCGACGCACAATGATAAACGCAGACGAGGGAACTACAACCGGAGTTTCAGGCCAGGAAGTTTCATCCTGGGCGCAGCGAGGGATACATGCACTTGACGGTACGCGCAAGATGCAGCGATGCTCCGCTTTTCTCAGGACGACCGCGTTTGGTCGAGGGCTCTATCGCGCTGAGCTCTTTCCTGCTCGCAGGGCCTAATCACGCGGCACGGATTTCCCGCTGCGAAAACGCCGTCGGGGATGTCGCGAGTGACGACGCTGCCCGCACCGATCACGGACCGTGAGCCGATGCGCACTCCTGCCAAAATGAGTGCTCCGCCTCCTACCCATACGTCCGATCCGATTTCGATTGGCTTGCCATACTCCTGCTTGCGACGAAGTTCTGCACCCATCGGATGCAACGGGGTAAGTATTTGTACGGCAGGTCCGAACAATGTGTAGTCGCCGATAGTCACGCGGCACACGTCGAGCACAATGCAATTGAAATTGAAGAAAACACGCTCACCAAGCTCGATGTTGGATCCGTAATCGCAGTAGAACGGCGGCTGCATCCAGACCGTCTCTCCGCCCCTTCCAAAAAGCTGCGTGCAGAGATATCTGCGAAGCTCCTCATCAGTTTCGCGTGAGGAGTTGAGCGTTTGGCACAAGTCACGCGCCCGGGTCCTAGCGACGACGAGTTCTGGGTCCAGAGCGCTGTAAAGCTCGCCCGCCAGCATCTTTTCGCGTTCAGTGCGCATGCCTGCTTTGATGCCAGCCTAGACTCAATGTACAGGGCGTAGTGGCGCGCCCGAGAGCATTTACGCTTCAACGGCGAATGGCTACATGCTCACTGGCTCGCTGCCCGATCGTGTCACTTCCATTCGCCTAGCTTCACGAGCTTGCGAACTTTGCGCTTGATGAGGTCACGCTTTAACGCGGAGATGTGCGAGATGTAGAGCTTGCCGTCGAGATGGTCAATCTCGTGTACGAATGCCCTTGCCAGCAGATCTTCTCCGGTCTTCTCGTACCAGTTGCCGTCGGCGTCCTGCGCCTTTATGGTCACGCGTTTAGGGCGGGTGACATTCTCGCGGAATTCGGGAAGTGACAGGCAGCCTTCCTGCTGGGTCTGCTTGCCCTCCACCTTGATTATCTCTGGATTCGCGAGCACCAGCTTCGCGTCAGGATCTTCCTTGAAGCTGACGTCGATGACAGCAAGCCTCTTGCCTATGCCGATTTGCGGCGCGGCCAGGCCGACCCCATGCGCCGCGTACATTGACTCGAACATGTCTTCAATCAACCTGTGCAAGTCGATGTTGAATTCAGTTACGGGCTCGCCGCGTTTTTCCAGAACCGGATCGCCAAACTTCACAATTGGATAGATCATGCGAAATCGCTGTTGGCTCTTGGCTTTTGGCCGACGGCGATAGGCTTCAACTCAGAGCGAATAGCCAATAGCCAAAAGCGATGTTCAATAATTTCTCAACTGCTCCAGATACCCATGATAATTCCGCAGAGTCTCTGTCATCGAGTCGCCACCGAATTTATCTAGCGCGAAACGTGCTAGCGTCAGCGCCACCATCGCTTCGCCAACCACACCTGCAGCCGGCACGACGCATACATCAGAACGCTCGTAAGCCGCCTTGACCGGTTCGCGTGTCTCGAAACTGACTGAACCCAGAGGACGCCGCAGTGTCGCGATGGGCTTTACGTAGCCGCGGACGACGATGTCTTCGCCGTTTGACATGCCGCCTTCAATCCCGCCAGCCCTGTTGGTTGAGCGCGTAAAACGAGTATGCTGGCCCTCTGCGATCTCTCCTGCATAGCCGATCTCGTCGTGAACCTCGGACCCCGGTGCGAAAGCTGCATCGACACCAGTACCTATTTCCGCGGCCTTTACAGCTTGTACTGACATTACAGCCGCGGCCAACTGGGCATCCAGCCTTTCGTCCCACTGAGCGTACGTTCCGAGTCCGGGCGGCACGCCGTGCGCAACGACCTCGAAGACGCCACCCAGTGTGTCGCGGTTCTCCGTTGCGCGATCGACTTCCGCCTTCATGCGCTGCTCACTTTCGGCATCTGTGCAGCCGAGGAGAACTTCCTCCCGACTCGCCAACGCGCGGATCTGCTCCCAATCCGCTTGCGCGGACCGTGACTTCACCGCACCCACGGCTATCACATGGCTCAGCACCTCGATGCCGAGTTCGCGCAGGAATTGCTTGGCAATAGCGCCGATCGCCACCCGGGCCGTGCTCTCGCGTGCCGAAGCACGTTCTAGAACATATCGAGCTTCGGGGAAATTGTGTTTCAGTGCGCCGGAAAGGTCGGCGTGTCCCGGTCGCGGCGACTTCACGGCCTTGTGCTTCGCCGGATCGCCTTTGCCGATGGGCAGTGATTCCTGCCAATTCTGCCAATCACGGTTTTCGATGAGCAAGGATATGGGCGAACCGATAGTCTTGCCATCGCGCACGCCGGACAGGATGTGGGCCGTGTCCTGCTCGATCTTCATTCGACCGCCTCGCCCATAACCCTGCTGACGCCGCCACAATTCGCGGTCGATGAATGCCTCATCCACACCGAGTCCGGCGGGCAGGCCGGAAATCATGGCCACCAGAGCCTCGCCGTGGGATTCGCCGGCTGTAAGAAAACGCAGCATAAAGCTCGGATTGTACCTGATGAAACGGCGACCGCAAAAAGCCCGAGCTTATCTAGGTGTTCGGCAAATTCTTGCAGGAAGTAGGAAAAAAGTTGCGTAAGATGTTACCGTTTAAGCACTAAGAAATTTGATAACATGAGTTGGCTATCCGGTAGATTTTTGCCTATCAAGCAGGTAAAATGCTGAGCAACTCGCGAAAATCTGGGTTGCTCTTGTAGTCACGGTATGTGCGCCCGAAGTGGCATTGCCTGGCCAATCATAAGGAGTATTGGTGTCGCTGATGTTGCCTCTTAAGCAAAGCTCGCGAGCGCTGATTATTGAAGTCGCGCGTGCGCTCGAGCCGCGCTTTCCGCAGATTTCGGAAGCGTGGCGGCGCAAGATGGGCGGCGAATTCGCATTCGACGAGCGGACGCTGGGCGTGCTGGAGCGGTTGAACCTTCCAACGGGATACTCCCTGTTCCGAGACGGCGATTTCGAGCCATTCTTCGAGCACCTTAGTTATTTCGGAATTCGACTTTCCAAGTTGCAGGTAGACACGCGCGCGGTGGCACGTGCGCTGGAATTTTCTCAGGCCATTTGTGAGCGGCACCTTACGGACTTCGACCGGGAAAGGCGGGCCGAAGCGCTGGCCGCGCTTGAAACCCTTACGTCCGCCACTTTCGTAGCGGTTTCCGGCGCTTATTTCGACAGCCAGAGACGAGAATCTCACGCGTTACTCTCGGTGCTGGATGCCGAGCTTTCGGCCGCTGACCTCCAGGCGCTTCTTGATCACGTACTGAACATCACGACCTCAACCTTCAACGCAAGCCTGGGTCTGGTGCTTCTACGTGAGCCCGATTCCGACGTCATGCGGCCAACTGCCTTTGTCGGCATTGACCCTGAGGAGTTTGCGGAAGACCTTGTTGTCACGATGGGACAAGGGTTCTCGGGGCAGATCGCGCTGACAGGCGAACCTGCCATGCTTTCCGACATTGAGACGTCGAATGGCGCGCTCAACCCAATGTTGCGCACCAAGGCCAAGGCACTGTGGGGTGTGCCGCTGAAAACTGCCGATCATGTGATCGGGGTTCTGCTGATCGGGTTCGGCAAACCCTATGAGTGGTATCCAACCGAGCGCGAGTTGATGCGCGCCATCGCCGATCGCTCAGCTTTGGCCATTTCCCGCGCACGGATGAATGAAGCCTTGCGCGAGCGCGAGGTTCGCATTGTTGAGCTTTCCGGACACCTGCTGAAGGTTCAAGAGGACGAACGGAAGCGGATCAGCCGGGAACTGCACGACGAAACGGGACAGTCGCTGATGGTTATTCGACTGTACCTTGGCATGCTGGAGAAGAGTCTTACAGGACGCACCGCGAAAGCCAAGGTTCGCGAGACGGTGACCGTTGTTGACCGCACGATCGAGGGAATTCGCCGCATCATTGGCCGCTTATCGCCGCTGGTGCTGCAGGAACTGGGACTGATCGCCGCCATTCGCAAGGAAGCCAAGGACCTCGCGAAGAGCACTGGCGTGAAGGCTCGCGTGGCGATCGGCGAAGACGTCGGAAGATTGGCGCCCGAAGTTGAAGCGGCGATCTATCGCGTAGTGCAGGAAGCGCTCCACAACGTTGCCAAGCACTCTCAGGCGAAAGCCGTCAACATCCAAATGTCGCGCGACGATGGAAAAGTCGCTCTGTTTGTGGAAGACGACGGCGTCGGCATCACCAAGCCTCAGGGCAAGACTGAGCGCCAGACGTTTGGGCTGGCCGGAATTCGCGAACGTATCGGCATGCTGGGCGGCAAGGTGCGCGTTGTTTCCTCGAAAGGGAAGGGAACGCGGATCGAAGTAACTGTTCCCGTCGAAAGCAGCGCCGAGGCGGCACTTCAGCAGTCCGTGGTTTTGAGGACTGCGGATGCAGTGCCGAGCGTGCGCATGGTGGCCGCAAACGGAACGACGGGTCCTACGTTTTGAAGTGTTCGAAAGGTTAAGTGTCCGGGAAGGTTCCCGGATGTGCAGCAATCAATCTATTTTTTTTCGCCGTCCAGCAGCATCGAACCTAAGTAGGGCGGTGAGTACCGACGGAACCTCAGGATTTCGGGGTTCTAGATTTATAAGGTGTAACTGAATGCCAAAGATCAAGTGCTTACTCGTTGACGACCACACGCTGTTCCGCCAGGGCGTACGCCGGCTCCTTGAAAGCGAGTCGGATTTCGAAATAGTTGGCGAATCGCCCGATGCGGGCGACGCCGTGGAAAAGGCGCGTGACCTGCGCCCGGATATCGTGCTGATGGATATCGGCATGCCGGGGCTGTCGTCGTTCGAGGCCGCACGCCACATTCGCAAGAACCGGCCCGAGACGAAGGTTCTGTTCCTCACGATGTATGAGGACGAGGACTACCTTGTGCAGTGTCTGGAAGTCGGCGCCGCCGGCTATGTGTTGAAGGACACGCCCGCGCCGCAGCTTGTGACCGCTGTACGCGACGTCTATAAGGGCGGCAAGTACCTGTCGTCGCAGGTACTGTCGAAGCTCGTGGAGGACTTCCGCGCACGTGTGCGTGACGCCAAGATGCGTCCGCGCATCTCGACCCTCACGCCCCGCGAGCGCGAGATCCTGAAACTGCTGGCCGAAGGCAATTCGGTGAAGGAAATTGCCGTGCTGCTGGCGCTCAGCGTCAAGACTGTCGAGGCGCACAAATTCAACCTGATGCGCAAGCTCGATATTCACAACAAAGCGCAGCTGGTCACGTACGCGATCCAGAAGAAGATCATCAAAATTCCGGTAAACCAGTAACGCCGGCGCTACAGAGGGAAGTGCTTAGCTGCCCACCCTGGCGCCGAAGAGCACGGCGCGAGGGTGGGTACCCTCGATGAGGGCGTCCCGCCTGCCACTCGCGAACCGCACGGAGTCGAGCATGCTTCATCGACGCAGACCTCAGTCCACACAAGCCCTGGTTTCTCAGACGCGAGCGGCCAGCACTGGCGCAATTGCCGTCGGAGCTTTTGCGCTTGGAGCTTTTGCTGTAGGCGCGCTGGCAATCGGCGCGCTGGCGATCCGCAAGCTGCGAATTCAAGACATAAAGCTCGACAGAGTCGAGATCAAGCACTTGCGCGTGAAGCACATGGAAACGGCGGAAACACCGCCCTCGCCGTCGTAACGCAAGAACAACCAGTCTTCGCTTCGCGGCATATGACAGGCCCACGTGGGCGTCATGATGCCGAGGCGCTCGTGTCACGGGCGTGCAGCAGGACTCTCCTGCATTGTTGTAGGCCGGGCGTACCCGTGGCCTGCCCCCTCCCCCTCTTTTCCGGAAATCCGCTGTTTACGCGGTGCTGCGCACGGGGTATATCTCAGAATCCTACAAACAAAGGACTTAGGTTCTGATTGGTATCTGTGCCGATCAAATGCGTGGCCGCACTATTGTTTGCTGCTATGTCCAGCGTAGCAGGCCTCCGGGTGATGAACCGACAGGGTGCAGGAGGAAATATTTCGTGTGTGCTCAGGAGCTTGGGGAGTTATGCACAGGCGAGGGGGCTTGACCATAGCGTCAGGGCTGCTCTGGATAGGTGGTGAGAAGCCCTGTTCTCAACAGCTAATTGAAAAGATGTGCTTGACTGCGGTATGTTCCACGTCGTGCGTGCGATTACTTTCGCGGTGTTGCTGTTGATTGCCAGCACGGCTGGCGGCCACCAACCCAAAATGGCGAAGCGCAGGATTGCCTGCAAAACTCCTGCGAACGCAGCATCATGTTACTGGACGCACGGCAGGCTAAGCATGTACAACGGCACACCAGCATTTCGTCTGTGGAAAGTCGGAACCCATCGCTTGCTAGGCATTCACAGCGGCCCGGGGGCTGAGCAAAAGGATGAACTCGACAACGAGCATCCGGGACTTCCCGAATCTGTGGAAACGAAGCTGAAGCCGTTTGCGAATCGCATTTTTGGAGACTTTGAAGTGTGCCCGTTGGAGCCTGAGCGTAAGGGTGCAATGCAGGCGGCCTGTATCGAATCAGCACGGAACGTTGTTGTCGAGTCAGAAACGGATTCCAACGCCGAAAAACGCTGAGCGTTATGGCTCTCATCGCATTGTGAGTGGTAAATCCGCATACCACCAACAATCCCGAAACGGGATAGTGAGCGGAATGCCCTGATATCTCCACAATCGTTGAACTTAGCCGCAAATCCGAGTAAGGTGCTGACGTGAAAACAACGGTTCTGAGAGCGTGACGTTGTATGCAGCGTTTCCTGCTGATGCTTGTTTGCCTTATCGCCTTGGTGCCGACGTGTCATTCTGCAACTGACTCGGCGGTGCCGCGCCCTTCCATTGACCTCGGATGGATTGTCACAGTCGAACGGGACGCTGGGTGGATGGTTGTCTCATCGTCGCACATCCCATGGAAAGGCGACGCCTTCCGCCCCTCCGACGTTATTGTCTCAATCGACGGGCGGACAATAGCAACACTGAACGCGGTGAGTGTCGCCTACCTCTTGCACACGGTCAATATTGACGCTAAACACAGCGTTGTTCTTCGGGGCGGCAAGACAGTCCGCCTGAATTTCGCTCCCAGCGACCGCCTTATTGCATACGGGCTTCGCGTTCATTCCTTCCGAAACGTAAGGTTGTATCAGCGTACTGAGCGGCTACCTTCCTTCAATCTCCCCGACGTAAGCGGCAAGGTTCAGCCCATCAACTTCGTTGGACAATGGACGCTCTTGCGCGTCGGGATTTTGGGATGTGATAAGCACGACCTCGATGCATTCAATGAGATTGCAAAAACGTCCGAATTGCAGGTGGTGGCAGTCTCCGTATTCGAGGAACCTCACGAAGTCGAAAGAGTGATGGTGGACAATCGTTACGATTTTCCTGTTTTCGTGGCTGGTGGACGAACCATTGGTGGGCCACGCGACAGCGACTTTGCAGTAGCGACGCTCCCCACGGGCGGAACTGCGACTTACGTACTGGTCAGGCCGCCAGGTGACATCGCGTTTGTATCCAGCGGTTGGAATTCACTTAGGTCGGCGTGGTTGCGATACAAGTCACTCGCAGCGCTGCGATAGAGGCTTTGCTGTCAGTAAATCGGCATATCGCTCACAATCCCGATTCGGGGATTGTGAGTGCGAAGCCCTATTTTGTGCGCGATCAACGAGTGTTGCAGGTTCGCGGTGTAAGCCAGCAACTGTTTGCGTGAGAACTTTTTCCGGATAACAACCTTGCTGTGCTTGTCGAGGGCGACCAGATTAAAGGTGTTCTTGCCGAGATCAATGCCGATCGAAGCGATATCCATGCGATGATCCTCCGGATGTATGCTGCTGCTCGATCATGCCACTCGCGTGGTGATCGAGTCGGCGGACCATCTCATTAATCGGCTTCCCTCCACCAATCCCGAAACGGGATACCGTGGATGAATGCCCTGTTCGCAACAGCTATGAGCGAGTAGAGTTGCAGGATGAAACACGCAATCGCAATCGGCGCACTGTTGCTGGTCGCCACCGTATATGCGCAGAACGAACATGGAACGTGTTCTGAGGACGGATTTGTCTCGTTGCCGCTGCGCGGATGGGTAGGCTACACCAACACCGGAGAATCCCAATCTGACATGACGGTTGAGTGCTTCACGAATCCTGACGAACCGCCGATAGCGTCAACGAAACCGATGCAGCCGGAAGGTTCTCTTTCCCGAAACTCAAGCCCGGAAAGTACTACCTGAAAGCATCGAAGCGTTTGCCGGAAGGGTGGATTGTTAATGCAGACGACGTGGTGACAATGAATGAACGGTCGCATGGCGTCGCTTGTCTCGTTGCAGAGGCCGAACCACCGCAGGCGCAGTAATTCCTTTTGCTGTGCAGAAATCGGCTATCATTCTGAATCCCGAAATGGTGCGGAATGACGAAAAAGACACGCTGGATTCTGCTCTCAGTTGCGCCCTTGCAATCGGCGTGCTGATTCTCAGACCTTTCTGGCGACTGGCAAAACAAACTGCTCACGAAGCTCGTGCTCGTGAGAGCGTCAGGAGTATCAACAATGCCGAGCAGCAGTTCGCACGTTTGAACCCTTCTCAGGGATTCACATGCGACTTAGATGACCTGCGGCGTGCTGGTTGGGTGCCGCCCTCATCAAGCCCGTACGCCTATGAAATCGGTTGTGATGGCCTAGAACGCCCACGCACTTCGTACCTGATCTTCGCCTACCCAGCAGACAAATTGCCCCAAGGGGTTTGGGGCTTTTGGGTGATGTGTTCCGACCAAAGCGGGAAGGTGTGGCAGAATCTGAGCCGCGAAGAGATGCAGGACACCGCAACCGAAGATGAACGCGCTGGGAAATACGATCTTGCGAAGATTTGCCGCAGGGATAACGAAGCGACACTGAAATAGCTGTTCAGAAATCGGCTTTCAACTCACGATCCCGATTCTTTGGACCCGAAGGGGCGCAGGAGGCGCTGCTGGAGGCAAGGCAGGCCGGAAAGCTGCGTTACATCGGCTTCACCGGGCACAAGGATCCGCGAATACATCTCAACATGCTCGAGGTGGCGCAGCAGAACGGCTTCAAGTTCGACGCCTCGCAGTTGCCCATCAACGTCATGGACGCGCATTTCCGCAGCTTCTCGAAGCTGGTGGTGCCGGAAATGGTGAAGCAGGGCATCGGCGTGCTCGCCATGAAGACGCTGGCCAATGGCGCGATCGTGAAGTCGGGAACGGTCACGCCAATTGAAGCGATCCAGTATGCGCTGAGCTCGGTGGTCATCTGCGGGATCGATAACATGGAAGTACTGGACCAGGCGACCGAAGCGGCGCGGTTGTTCAAGCCATTCTCGGAAGAGCAACTGAGGAAGTTGCTGGCGAAAACCGCGCAAGCCGCGGCGACAGGCAAGTTTGAGCCGTTCAAGACGTCGTCGATTTATGACGGAACCGCGCAGAACGTGGAGTGGATGGGAGAAGAACCGGAAGAGGTCAAGGCGATGGTGGGGTGAACCATATCGCCCATCATGATGCGATCAGCAATAATCCCGATTGAGTGTTTTGAGACGAGGGGCAGCCCCGAGTGTCGCCCCTACGGGGCTCGGGGAGTTGTGCGCCGAAACCCAGGGCTGAAGCCCTGGGCTAATGAATGCCGCCCCCTGACGGGGCTGACAGTACGCGCTGGGCTAACGAATGCCGCCCTGACGAGCTAACAGTTGCGCCATTTCGAAAGCTGCACCGTCGCGAAGGCTGATCTCGAAGGGTCGCGCGTCGATCCGCGGCTTCTGCGGAACCAAATGCATGGATAGCTTGCGATAAATAGCTTGCGTGGACTGCGCGGCAGAGTTCTACTGTCGTGCCATGCAAAGGACATCCTGCGAAAAGATCCGCTGGTCTGCCGCCCTCGTTCTGCTTAGCGCTTCGTTGATCGTGATTGTTGCGACATCTGCCCTAGCGCAAAAGCTGTCCGGGGCTTCTTCGCCAAAGATTGTGTCGCGGTCGCAGTTGGTGCTCGTGCCGGTGGTGGTTCGCGACAAGTCCGGACGGCATGCCAAAGGGCTGACCAAGCAGGACTTCATCGTTCAGGAGAACGGCGCGGAACGCGTGCTCGCGTTTTCGGAAGAGGTCACGACTTCGAGCGAGCCGATTCCGCGTCCGGCGGCATCGGGTGAGTTCACGAACATCAATGCGGCCAATACCGCGCCGCGGCGACTCGTGATCATGGCGCTCGACCGGATTAACACGCCGATGTTCGACCAGAACTATGCCCGGCACCAGATGGGCAAGTTTCTCTCCAGCGCACTCAATGACAACGCACTCATTGCGCTGGTTACAGTGGACATCGGCGGTTTAAAGGTGGTTCGTGATTTCACTGATGACCGGGATGCGCTGTTAGCGGAACTGGCGAAGCTGCGTTCTTCTCCGGATACGGTGACAACGTCTTCGAAGGCGCCCCTGACAAATTCGGTACGTCGGGCTCAATCGTTGAAGCATTGTTGCAGGACTTCAAGGGGCGGGACGACAAAGCTCGTGCAGAGGAGAGAGCAGGGCGAAGCCACCAGTCAATCAGGCGCACTCTGGATGCGTTGGAGGAATTCGCTCGCGCCTACTCCGGCGTGCCTGGTCGCAAGGCGCTGATTTGGATTACCGCAGGCTTCCCGTTCACCGTCAATGCCGCGGGCCGCCTCGTCGGGACTTTGCCCAGGGGCGTTCGAGACTCGCTAACAGAGTTAATGCCGATTTATGAACGAGCATGGCAGGTGCTCAATGACGCGAACATGTCGGTCTACACGGTAGACGCTCGCGGACTCGTCGCAAACACGGGGATGTGGCAAGCAAGTACGTATACCGGGTGGGACCGGAGAAGCGCACACCAGCGTTGGATGGAGGAAGACCTGGTCTTCAGCGACACCGTTGCCACGCTGCGCAGCTTCGCGGAGATGACCGGCGGAAAAGCCTACGTCAACACCAACGACCTCGCGTCCAGCTTTCGTGACGCCGCGGACGACAGCTCCCATTACTACCTGCTGGGCTACTACCTTGACGGCAGGGACGTGAAGCCAGGTTGGCGAAACCTGAATGTGCGCGTTCGTCAGGATGGATTTCATACCAGGGCGCGCAAGGGGTTCTTCGTCGATGCGAAGCGCGATGATGAGAGGCACGATCTTGATCTTGCGCTCACGTCGCCTCTGCAACTTACCGAGATCCCGTTAACGGTACGGTGGACCGAACAGAAGCCGGTGCCCAACTCGAAAGAGGTTCAGGTAGGGTTCAGCGTGTCTCTGAAGCCCGAGGGCGTCACCATCGATGAGGCCAATCGCAACCACATGGGTTTCGAGGCAGTCGCGGTCGCTGTCACGCCGGAAGGCAAGCGGGCCGCGGACGTGACGCACAAGGCCGAGTCCCGCTTGACGGCTCAACAGGTGGAGGCAGTGAAAACATCGGGTGCGACCTACAACGACTTCTTCCGGTTGGCTCCGGGTTCCTACACGGCAAAGTTCGTGATTCGCGATGTCGTGTCGGGTCGCATTGGCAGCGTGATCGCGCCACTGAAAGTGGTGGAGTAGCTGAACGCGGCGGCGCGAACTAGTGGAATGGCCTTCCCACTCGATCAGTTGTTTGCGGCACCAGGAGCAACGATGCGGGTGAGTTTAAGTTGGCGCAGTTCGCGCAGGTCTGTCGAGCGCTCGCGCATCGCGGCTACTTCGCTGGTAATGCGGCTCACCAGATCTTTGAATGCTTGCTCTTCCCGCAAGCGCTGAAGCATAGGATCACGAGCGAGCGTACGGGCATCGCGCCAACCAAGGTCGTAAGCGCGTTCAAGCCATTCCAGTGCAGCCCTGTTCTGCTCCCTGAGAGCATAGATTGCTGCCAGTTCCATGCGGAGCCGCGGCGTCTCGTCGCCTTCGTCGAGTGTTTGCCGGGCCTTCCTCTCGGCTTCGTTCAGCAACTTGTGCGCACGCTTTGTTTCACCCCGATTTGCGAGCAGGTAGGCATATCGCACTCGATATGATTCAGGCAAAAGCCACCAGTTGGCATTCAAGTCCGGCACAGAACGAAAAAAGTGCTCGACATAAGTTGTCGCGTCTGGGGTACCTGTAATGAGTGCCACGTCCGCGACTAGGTTATCCAATTCCTCATTGTCGGGGTCGTCTTGGGCGACTTTTCGGGCCCGGTCTAGGGCTTCCCGCTCCCTTCCGCGCAGTATGTCCAGCATTGAGAACAGAATCTGTAAACGCATCTCGCCAGGGAATCGGCGATTGCCCTCGGAAAGCCATGTCTCTGTAACCGAGTCGTCGCCCAAGAAGAGAAGTGGAGCACAAAGGTGGTAGTAGCTGACTCCGTGATGGGGGTCGAGTCGAAACGCACGACGTGCCCAGTGCAGGGCTTCGGCGTAGCGTCCGAGCTCTGTCTCCAGAATGGAGAGATTCTGCATCGCTGTACTGTCGTTTGGGTTGAGCTCGGTTGCTTTCAGGAGTGAAACCCGCTCTTTCGTCACCTGTCCTTTCAAGCGATAACCGAAAGAGAGGGCAATATGTGCATCAGAGAGGTTCGGATCCAGTTCGACGGCCCTTCGAGCGGTCTTCATCCCTAGGTCGATGTAGCGTGCGCTCGCGAAAAGTGCCAGGAAGAACTGACGGTAAGCCAGTCGAGATGCAGCGACAGCGAACTGAGGGTCTATTTCGATCGCTCTTTCAAGCAGCTTGATCGCCTCCCGGTTCTGGCGGAGGTCGCTTTGACTGAGTTCTTGTGACTGCAAGTACAGACGATAAGCCCCGACGTTCCGGGTGGGCAGTTTTTCAATCCGTTGTCGTTCCGAAGAGGAGAGAGTCGTGACCAGCGCGTCAGCGATGCGCAGTGCGACATCGCTCTGCACGGCAAGAATGTCGTTCAGTTCCCGGTTGTACTGCTCGGCCCAGACGATACGGTTGCTCCGGGTGTCGACAAGTTCTACGTTGATTCGTATGCGAGATGAATCCTGTCTCACACTCCCAAATACCACCGTGGTTGCGCCGAGTTCATTCGCCACCTGACGCAAGTTGTTCCGGGGGTCCTTGTATCCGGCAACAGCAGTCTTGCTGAGAACCTGAAGGGAAGACAGCTTACAGAGTTGTCCTCTGATCTCCTCAGTAATGCCAGCACTGAAGTATTCCTGTGATTGGTCGGGCGAGATGTTTTCGAAAGGAAACACTGCAAGTACCCGACGTGCAGAATCGTCTGTGAGGAACGATGTTGCTCTGTGTGCCGGCCTGGCTCTCTGGAACCACCACACCGCAGTCGCTGAAATAGTTGCGATAACCGCTAGCGCGAGAATGGCAGTCAATACGAGGGTCGGTGGCCAGCGGCGGCCCGGCAAGGTGGTCGGTCCCGACAGGCGAGGGTGGGGTGCGCCCTCGAAGTTCTCGGCAGCTAAGTCCGTTGTCTGATCGGGACCGTTCATGGATGCGACCGCGGTCGAGGCACTTGCTGCGGCTGCGCTAGGGTAATTTTCCAACCGTCGCAGATCGGTTCTCATTTCGGCTGCAGTCTGATAGCGAAGCTCGCGGTTCTTCTCCAGGGCCCTGCAGATGATCCTCTCAAGCTGCGGAGGCACGTCTGGATTGAGTTGATGAACGGCGCGAACTGGCACGTCGCTCAACAACGCCTGCATTGCCGTCACCCACGAATCGCCGCGAAACGGCAAAACTCCGGTCGACATCTCGTATAGAGCAACGCCTAACGAGAATAGGTCGGTGCGTGCGTCAAGTGGCTTGCCTAAGGCCTGCTCGGGGGACATGTACGAAATCGTGCCTACGGGGGCGCCTTGTGTTGTTAACTCCGTCGTGACGGTTGCGTCGGCAACAACGAACCGTTCGGACTCGGCATTCAGGATCTTTGCAACGCCAAAATCGAGCAGTTTCGCCTGGCCGTCCTCGGTTACGAAGATGTTGGCGGGCTTAATGTCGCGGTGAAGGATGCCCTTGGCGTGAGCTGCTTTCAAGGCACCGGTAATCTGGACGGCCAAGCTGGTAACGAAGCCGGACCGCATTGGCTGCCCCGTCATGAGTGCCTTGAGAGTTCTTCCCTCGAGGAACTCCATCGCAATGAATGTCATGCCATCGGCTTCGGCGATGTCGTAAATCGTACAAACATTCGGGTGGTTCAAGGCCGAGGCGGCACGCGCCTCGCGACGAAATCGCCGAAGGCCGTTGGGAGAGGAAGCGATGTTTTCAGGCAGGAACTTGAGAGCGACACGACGCCCGAGATTGAGATCCTCGGCCTCGTAAACAACCCCCATACCGCCGCCAGCGATCCTGCGCAGCACGCGGTAATGGGATATGGTGGTCCCAATCACCCCAGACCCCCGTGGGTGGGCATAGTACGATGCATCGCTCCGGACAGTCAAACGCGTCGAGATGCATCGCACTCGTATTGCAGGGTTGCAGGCCCATCCCTTATGCGGTTAACAGGTTGTCAGCGTACCAAGGCCTACTTACCCCACACCGATTGCCAAGTCCGTCAGTTCCTGCAAGGTTGCGACTTCGAGGTCGGGGGTGATGCCTGAGGTTGCGGGGGTGGCGCCGGGGCCTTCTTTCCCTTTGCGGCGATTGACCCAGACGGTGGTGAGTCCGATGGAGCGCGCTGGGGCGATGTCGTGGTGCAGGCTCTGGGCGACGTGCAGGATGTTCGAGGTGCCCACTCCGATTCGTTCCAGAGCGACTGCGAAGTTGTTGAGCGACGGCTTGTAGCTGCCGCATTGCTGTGCGGTGATCACGTGCTCGAAGCGAATGTTCGAGTCGGAGGCCGCGCCTCCGGTGAGGTGGTATTCGGATTCGGCGAACAGGTCGTCGTCGACGTTGGAAATGACGCAGAGCTTGTAGCGGGTGGCGAGCTTTTGGAGAGCGGCCACGGTGTCGGGGAAGGGTGGCCAGTTTCTGAGCGAGTCTTCCAGCACGCATTCCTCGTACTCGTCCGGTGTGAAGCCGAGGTGCTGGCCGAATCCGTTGACGACTTCCTCAAGCACCTTCCTGTAGGGCATGTATGGCGCCTGTTCAGCGAGGCTCTCGAGTTCGGCGTACATCTCGAGGATTTCGCGATCGGAAAGGGGGCGCTGGTGAGCGGCCAGCAGCGGCTTGATCGCGTTGAGAATGCCCGTCTCCCAATCGATGAGCGTGCCGTAGCAGTCGAAGGTGAGGTGTGAGAAGCGAGTGAAGTCGAGAGGACGGTCGTTGGTCACGAGGGAGTCGTTAGTAGTTCGTGGTTGGTCGTCGGTCGCCATGGGTTTCGGCTTTGTGTGTGATGCCTGAGCATACTCGAGGGTACGACAAAATGCATGGATCCTTCGCTCCGCTCAGGATGACGGGCGCGACTAAGGGCCAAGGACTCACGACCAAGGACCAACGACTAAGAACTAACGACCAACGACTCTCATGCGACAATAGATACATGAGCGCGCAAGAAAAGAAGATTACGCCTGAACTGATTCGCGAGCACGGTATTACGCCGGAAGAGTACGACAAGATCCTGAAGTTGATGGGCCGAGAGCCTACGCTCACCGAGTTGGGCATCTTCAGCGTCATGTGGAGCGAGCACTGCTCCTACAAGTCTTCGCGCGTACATTTGAAGCGCCTGCCGACGCGCAGCAAGCTGGTCATGCAGGGTCCGGGCGAGAACGCCGGCATTATCGATGTGGGCGATGGCTGGGCCTGTGCCTTCAAGATCGAATCGCACAATCATCCGTCGTTTATTGAGCCTTTCCAAGGTGCGACGACCGGCGTTGGCGGCATTTTGCGCGACATCTTCACGATGGGCGCGCGTCCTGTGGCCGTCATGGACTCGTTGCGGTTCGGGCCGATTGTGAGCCGGCCGCGTCCCACCGGCACGGGACCGACCACCGAGACCGCGAACGGGTATAACGCGGAGGAAGATCAGGCCACGACCCATCGCAACCACTCGATTCTCGAGGGTGTGGTGAGCGGCGTGGCGTCTTATGGCAATTGTTTCGGCGTGCCGAACGTGGGCGGCGAGACAAAGTTCGAGAGTTGCTATTCGAACAATCCGCTGGTCAACGCTTTTGCGCTCGGCCTGATGCGCAAGGACAAGATCTTCTACGCCAAGGCTGCAGGTGTCGGCAATCCGGTGATCTATGTCGGGTCGAAGACGGGCCGCGACGGCATTCACGGTGCGACAATGGCCAGCGAAGAATTCCACGAGGGGTCGGAAGAGAAGCGCCCGAACGTCCAGGTCGGCGATCCGTTCATGGAGAAGCTGCTGCTCGAAGCGTGCCTCGAAGCGATGGAAACCGGCGCGGTCGTCGGAATTCAGGATATGGGCGCGGCGGGCCTGACATGCTCCACATGCGAGATGGGCGGACGCGGCGGCGTGGGACTGGAAATCGAACTCGACCTGGTTCCGCAGCGCGAGACGGGCATGACGCCCTACGAGATCATGCTCAGCGAGTCGCAGGAACGCATGCTGCTGGTCGCCGAAAAAGGGCGCGAAGAAGAAGTGCTGCGCGTGTTCAGCAAGTGGGGCCTGGATGGCGTCATCATCGGGCAGGTCATTGGCGAGAACAAGATGCGCGTGAAACATCACGGGCAGGTGGTCGCCGAAATACCGAATCCGGCACTTACGGACGAAGCTCCGATCTATAACCGTCCGATCGAGCGCTGGGAGACGCCGGTTGAACGCGAGATGCCCGCCAGTATCATGCTGGGCCAGAAGCAGGACCTCACGGCGGAATTCAAGCAACTGCTGGCTTCCCAGAACATCTGCTCCACGCGCTGGATCCACGAGCAGTACGACTCGATGGTGCAGACGAATACGGTGGAAGGGCCGGGATTCGGCGATGCAGGCGTGATCCGGATTAAGGATAATTCGCCGCTGCACGCGATGAATGCAACTACCCCACTCAAGCCAAATGAGGGCTTGAACGGGGCACCAACGCATACGAAGCGCGGATTGGCGATGGCGCTGGATGGGAACGGGCGCTGGTGCTGGCTGGATCCGAAGCTTGGCGCGATGCATGCGGTTGCCGAGAGCGCGCGAAATGTGGCGTGCACAGGGGCGACGCCGGTGGCGGCGACTAACTGTCTGAACTTTGGGAATCCCGAGAAACCGCACATTATGTGGCAGTTCTCGCAGGTGATTGACGGTATCACCAAGGCTTGCGAAGAATTGGAGACGCCGATCACGGGCGGCAACGTCAGCTTCTATAACGAAACGCTGGGTGAAGGGATATACCCCACTCCGGTGATGGGCATCGTCGGGCTGCTCGAAGATGTGAGCAAGGCCATGAAGCCGGATTTCCGCGAGCCGGGGCGGGCGATCGTTCTGCTGCACGCAGGCGAAGAGGCCGATGCGGCTGACGTAGAAGCCGAGTTCGGCTCGTCGGAGTACGCGAAGGAGATACTTGGGGCGGTATGGGGATACCCGCCTGAACTTGATCTGGAAAAGGAGGGCGCGCTCCAGAAAGCGCTGATCGAGATCATCCAGACGGGCCTGGTCGAGAGCGCGCACGATTGTGCCGATGGCGGTTTGGCCGTAGCTCTGGCCGAGTCTGGTTTTCTGAAGAATGTCGGCGCCCGAGTGAATCTAACAGGTGGAGAAGTTCCCGCCGAATTTGTGCTGTTCGGAGAAGACCCGAGCCGGGTTGTGCTGTCCTGCGTTGTCGAAAACGTCGAGAAAATCCGGCAGATTGCCGTAAAATACGGGGTAGCAGCAGAACAGATAGGCGAAACCGTTCCCCAACAGTTTGAGTGCGTAATCGATGGCAAGGCCGTCGTGTCGGCTCCGATCGCAGAGCTGAAAGAAGCTTGGGCGAACGCGCTCAAGCGTGCCCTGCACGCTGATACGGAAGAGCGGTTGGTGCCCGAAGTGTTGCAGAGAAGCTGAAGGCGCTTTTGGCTGTTGGCTTTCGGCTCTGAGTTCGGACTAAAACGCCGGGACTTTGGGCACTGCCATTAGCCAAAGGCCGATAACCAACAGCGATCCCATAGGACCCCATGTTCGATAAATTTCGTGAAGAGTGTGGCGTCGTAGCCATTTACCAGAATCCTGAGGCGGCGAAGCTCGCGTACCTGGGGCTGCATGCGTTACAGCATCGCGGCCAGGAATCGGCGGGCATATCAGCGTCGAACGGCGTCACGCTGCATTCGCATAAGGGCATGGGCCTTGTGGGCGACATCTTCACAGGGCCGGTACTGGACAAGTTGAAGGGCTCCCTGGCCATCGGTCATACGCGTTATTCGACAACGGGCGACTCGGCGTTGTTGAATTGCCAGCCTCTGATGGTCGAATGCAACAAGGGGCAGATTGCGGTTGCGCACAACGGCAACCTTGTCAACGCGGCCGATATCCGCGCACGCCTTGGCGAGGGTGGGTCAATCTTCCAGACGACCAGCGATACCGAAGTCATTCTGCACCTGGTTGCCCACTCAAAAGAAGAGACGCTGGTTGAAGCCATTGCGGAGTCGTTGCGCCGGATTGAAGGTGCTTTCTCGGTCGTCATACTCACTCCGGACAGGATCATGGCGGCTCGAGACCCGCGCGGGTTCCGTCCGCTGTCGATGGGGCGCATCCCTGCGACACCGACCACCCGCCAGGAGTCGATCGTTTTCGCTTCGGAGACGACCGCATTCGACCTGCTGGGGGCTGAATTCATACGCGACGTGAAGCCGGGTGAACTCGTCGTGATCGGCCCGGAGGGAACTTCGTCCATCGACTTTGCCCCGCCGATGCCGCAGTCTGCCTGCATCTTCGAGCACGTTTACTTCGCGCGTCCTGACAGCTACGTGTTCGGGCGCTCGGTGAACGAGAGCCGTGAAGCGATGGGGCGGCAACTCGCGCGCGAGTCTGCGGTGGATGCCGACATAGTCGTTGCCGTGCCGGATTCCGGCGTTCCAGCCGCAGTGGGATTCGCGGCGGAAAGCGGCATCCCGTATCGAGTGGGACTGGTGCGCAGCCACTATGTTGGCCGGACTTTCATTGAGCCAGAGCAAGGGATGCGCGATTTCGGCGTGAAGCTGAAGCTGAACCCCGTGAAGAGCATCATCCAGGGGAAGCGCGTAATCCTTATCGATGACTCGATCGTGCGCGGTACGACGAGCAAGAAAATCGTTCGGCTCATCCGGAATGCCGGGGCGAAAGAAGTGCACATGCGGATCTCGTGTCCACCGACGATCTCGCCCTGTTACTACGGTGTGGATACGCCCAGCAAGAAGCAACTGATCGCCGCCAACAAGTCGATTGAGGAAATTCGAGAATTCGTGGGCGCAGACTCGCTGGCGTATCTTTCGATGGAAGGTCTTAAGGCAGCGTGTGGTGATGGCCTGGAAAACACGTACTGCACTGCCTGTTACACCGGCGACTATCCGACCGACTGGGTAGGCATCGAGGATATTCAGCCAGCAGTGGTGACGAAGATTGGATGATTGGATGATTGAATGATTTGATGATTGAAGGCTCAGCAGTAATTAGACGGCCCACATTAGCTCATCGCTCATGTGGGCCATTCCGTTTTCGGCGGGTACAAGATCAGAGGATTGGATCATTTGGTGAATGCTGCCTTGCTTCAGCGAGCTCAGTTCTGATCTGAAGTCCGCTTCTTGCGACGGCCACCGCGCGACTTAGTTCGGGTCTGCGCGGTTTCGTTTCTGTTGCCGAAAATCGTCTGGAATTTTTGTTCGGTGAAGAACACGATGCTACCCAGCCCGAGTCGATCGTATATCTCAGCTCGCCACCGCGTAATAACCACAAAGAGCACAAATAGCGTGATCATTTCGCGCAGAACTTCGAGTTGATCGCCTGGAAACAGCCATTCCAATAGTTTCATGTTCATCAATGGCCGGATGTCTATCCGAGTGGCAGCTAAGTCGCGCCTGCTCGTCAATCATCAAATCGTAGAATCATTGAATCATCCAATTTCCGCCGGCGGAGGCGTTGGCCACATCATTGCTGCCAAAGGTTCGTATCGCGGCGCGAAGAAGTGCAGTGCGTAGGACTGGAAGAAGACGGCGATCGGCACGGATAGGGTCGCCATGACAGTGATCATCAGCGCGAAGGCGATGACGACGAACAGGATCAGCATGGTGACAGTGAAGGCACTCCAGGCAATGCTGCCACCGGCTCCGAAGATGCCGAGCGCAACCGCGATCAAGACAGCGGGAACCACCAATATGACGATCAATGCCAGGCTGATGATAGCGACGATGATGCCGGCGGCCATGGCCAACACGATCTTGAATCCCACATACCCGGCATAGCTTCCTTTTTGCGCGCGGAGAGCGAGTATCAGCCTGCGCCATCCCTCCATTGGGCTGATTCCCTCGGCCGCCATCATCGGGACAACGAAATCTTTCGTGAGCACCCAGATCAGCAATCCGGCAAGAATAACGATGATCGCGAGTCCTACTAATACTGTCCCGCCCAGAATGAGCAGGAGGAGATGTTCGCGCGGAGCTCTGAACACGCCCGCACGCCAAGCCGCAAGCACCGGAAGACCAAAGAAGATTGCGTAGATCCCCAGCATGATGAGCGTGAACACAAGCTGCCACAGGAACAAGGCGTTTCCGTGAAGCTTCCAACGCCGCCAGCCCTGACGAATGCGGGGTTGTCCGGTAATGACGCCCTCAAAGAGAACGAACCGGAGCACGCTAGATACGTAGAGGAACAGCAGGTAGACCACAACAAAGATGACGGCCGCGAGAAGAATCCAAGGCAACACCTTCTCCAGCGGGGGCCATGTGAATGGCGCGGCAGCGAATCCCTGCGAAGAGCCCGACTGTGACGGCGCGCTGCCTCCGAAATTCCCGCTAGGCACGCCGCCGCCGTTCGACATCTCTCCGGTGAAAAAGGCCAGGAAGGCAAACCGCAACCAGATTCCCAGTCGAAACGGCTGAAACAGTACTGCTCGTACGCGGTTCATGGCAGGCTTCACCGCGTCGATCGCATTGATTGGCGCCGGGGTCATAGCCAGAAAGGTTACCGTGCTTCGACGAGTCTTGAAAGGAGAATTGAAGAACCGGGTAATCGGGCGATCGGGCCATTTGAGCTATCGGGCCATCGGCCATCGGGCCATCGGCACGAAAGGTGTCGATGTGGGGTGAGGAGTGTTGACGCTGTGAGACAGCGTTTAAGTAACTTTCGGCAGGTGCTGTAATCACGAGTCGGTCCCATCGGTTCCGAGTGACGAGAAAGTCACTTACAGCCGAAACATTGGGTATGTAAGTATCTGCGTCAAAGAAACAATTTTCATGCCGAGGGGGCTGTGTATGTACGCACCTGAGGTCAACGTTCGCGTATTCCCGGGGCTGGAGACGGATTCGGCACAGTTGGCACTGCAACGCCTGGCCGTCGCTGAGCGGGAAGAACCGCGTGCGGCAATAAGGCCGACAGCGCGCAGGGCCAACGGAACCTTATCCTTCATACCGGTCGAGTTCATCATGTTTTGCGCGTCGATGGGTGTTTTTGTGGGCCTGTACCTCTGGTCGAACGGGAGATTGCAGCCGGCTGTGCGGGTCGCACAGGCGCTGCTAGGCCAAGTGGGGCTCCGGTAGGTAAGGGCTTCGATTGCGTGCGCCGTAACACCTCCGGTTCGGCGTACGAAAATGCACTCGCTCGTAAGCAGTAGTAAAGTATCGCTCCAAAGCTAAAAGGCCGGGTCACTGTGACCCGGCCCCTTCTTTTTACTTCGGTTCAGACTTACCAAACGCGGCAGGCGTTTGCACTGACCATCGGCTGGCCAGCCTTGCAGCTGAACGCCTTCTGGAACGCCTCGGAGTTCACAACCACGCCGTTGACGCGGAACTCTCCCGGCGAGTGCGGGTCGGTGACGGCGAGCACGCGGGCGGTTTCCGGCGTTACGTTCTGGCACCAGACCTGTGCCCAGCCGAGGAAGAAGCGCTGCTCCGGCGTGAAACCTTCCATTTCAGGAAGGATCGCTTCGGGTTTGTTCTTCTTGCGTTCCTGCATGGCCATGTAAGCCAACAGGACGCCGCCGTTATCGGAAGTGTTCTCGCCCAGGGTCAGCTTACCGTTGAGCTTCACCCCTTCGACAGGCGAGTACTGCTCGTACTGCTGCACGAGGCAGTTGGTACGCTGTTCGAACTCGGCCTTGTCGGTGTCGGTCCACCAGCTCTTGAGGTTGCCGTCGCCGTCGAACTTGGCACCCTGATCGTCGAAGCCGTGGGTGAGTTCATGGCCGATGACAGCGCCGATTCCGCCGTAGTTCACGGCATCATCGCGCGTTGCATGGTAGAACGGAACCTGCAGGATGCCAGCCGGGAAGTTGATGTTGTTCTGTGACGGGCTGTAGTAAGCGTTGACGGTCGGAGGCGTCATGCTCCATTCCAGCTTATCAACGGGCTTTCCGATTTTATTTAGCTGGCGGCGCACTTCGAATTCGTCTGCGCGCTGCGTGTTGCCGACGAAGTCATTGGGCAGGATTTTGACGGAGCTGTAGTCGCGCCACCTGTCCGGGTAGCCGATCTTGTTGGTGACCTTTGCGAGCTTTTCCTCGCCCTTCTTCTTTGTTTCGTCGCTCATCCAGGTCAGCGTCTTGAGGTCGGCACCCATTGCGTGCTCGATGCCGTTGACGAGTTCAAGTGTGCGTTGCTTGGCTTCGGGCGGGAAGTTCTTGGCCACATAAAGCTGGCCGAGCGCTTCGCCGAGGGCGCCGTCAGTGTACTGGGTGCAGCGCTTCCAACGCGCTTCCAGTTCCTTCTGGCCGCGCAGGTACTTGTTCCAGAAATTGAAGTTTTCCTGAACGAATGCGTCGGAGAGCATGGACGACATGGAACGTACATACTTCCAGCGAAGATAAGTCTTCCAGTCTTCGAGAGGGACCGTCTCCAGAGCCTTGTTGATAGCCTTGAAGAATTCGGGGTTTGCGACGTTCAAGTCGGTGAACTTCGGCGCTCCAGTGCCGACGAAGAACTTATTGATCTCGAAGTTCGGCGCGATCTTGTCCAGTTCGGCCACGGTCATCTTGTGGTCGCGATTGCGCGGGTCGCGGCGGGCGACGCGGTCCATGTTGGCCTTGGCCAGTTCGGTTTCAACAGCCATCACCTTGGCGGCCAGCGCCGCGGCGGCTTCCGGTTTCTCACCCGAGAGTTCGAACATCTTCTGCACGTGGGCGACGTAGCGCTGCTGCGTTTCCTTCGACTTGGCGTCTTCCTTCAGATAGTACTCGCGATCCGGCAGCGAAATGCCACCATCGCCTACGTGAGCGATCGTTATGCGGGCGTCGTGCAGGTCGGCCGCAGCCCCGAAGCCAAACAGCGTGCCGACGCCCTCCTTATAGAGGTGGGCGACTTCGGCCATGAGTTCGCTGCGGTTCTTGATGGCGTTGATGCGCTGCAAGCCCGCCTGGAGTGGTTTCGCCCCGGCAGCGTTTACGGCCTTCTCGTCCATGCAAGCGGCATAGTAGTCGCCGACCTTCTGCTGGATGGCATCGCGCTTTGTGCCCGGCTTGGAGTAGGTCTCAAGAATGTCGTGCAAAACAACACGGTTGCGCTCGGCTAGTTCATCGAAGCGCCCCCATCGTGTCTTGTCGCCGGGAATCGGGTTGTTCGCCATCCAACTGCCGCAGGCGAACTTGTAGAAGTTGACGCAAGGATCGACCGACTTGTCCAGAGCTTTGACTTCGAACGTCTGGGTGCCGGCGTTCGCATTGCCCGCCTGCGCTAGCGCAAGTCCGGCAAAGGCGAGTACAAACGCGCACAATTTCAGAAGACGCATAGTTCCTCGTTGATATGGAATGAGAAATCGCAGTTTATATCAGGCCGAGCGAAAGACAAGAGTACCTGGGCACACGAACCCCTTCCTGTCCTTGAACTGGTTAGACGAGAGTACCCGGGAGTCGTGAGCGATGGAGTCGTGATGGCGCCGCGCCGGCGAGCCGACGGGAGTACAAGCGGTGTTCAAGCAGCGACAACCGCAGCAAAATCGCGGCTGTTGTTCAACTCTGGGCAACATCGCTGCTGCATGGGCGCGTCCTATGAACAACGCGTGAGTGGGCACGACCCGGAGTAAAAAAACCCATGCCATCTTCGTCTCGTTCGGTGTTAACGCTGTCAGTCTGTCTGTTCCTGGTGCTGCTGACCGGTTGCGGCGGTAGCAGTTCAAGCGGCAATCCGAGCAATCCACCGGGGAACGGTGGAGGCCAAACCGGTTCCGATATTCGCGCCGTTAATCACGTGCTCGCGATGATGCAGGAGAACCGGTCGTTCGACAGCTACTTCTGGGCAATGACGGACTACCGCCGGCGCAACAACATCCCGATCAACAGCAGCGACGGAAAAATCAAGGACGGTAGCGATCCGGACGCAGCCAAGATGGCAACCAACAACATCTCCCCTGCGACTGGGCAAGCGATCGCGCCCTACCATACAGGATCGATCTGCACGGAAGACCTCACGCCCGACTGGGCCGAAAGCCACAAGCAGATGAATCTGGAGAACCCTGCGGCGGCTGGACCGGGATCGCCAATGAACGGATTTGTGACCGTCGCGTATGGTCTGTCGCAGTTCTACCAGGTGCTGGCCGATAAGGATGGCCATCGCGCAATGGGGTATTTCGACGAGAACGACCTTAACTATTACTACTTCGTGGCTTCGCAGTTCGCTATGGCTGACATGTTCTTCTCGCCGGTGGCGACGCGAACCTCTGCCAACCGGATGTACTTTCACGCGGGCACATCGCAGGGACTCGTGCATCCCGACTCCAGCACCATAACCCAATTGAATGCGAAGACGATCTGGCGCGCGCTGGACGAAAAGGGCGTGAGCTGGAAAATTTATGTTTCGGACTGGGGGATCAATAACTGGACGTTCTTCAACTTCTTCACGGACTCAAACGACCTCGCTCGCCGCGCGAAGATTGTGCCAATCGACGAATATTTCAGCGATGTGGCGAACGGCACGTTGCCGGCTGTGGCATTTATCGAAACCGGTATGTCCACGGGGCGGGACGAACACCCGACGAATAATCCCGGAGTTGGCGTTCCCGTGCCGCCAGAGCAGGCCATTCGCGTCCAAAGCGGAGCTGCCTGGACGGCGAGGATCATCAACGCGCTCATGAATAGTCCGTCGTGGAAGGACAGCGTGTTCTTCTGGACCTTTGACGAGGGCGGCGGAGCTTTCGATCACGTGCCGCCGATCTCGGTCGTCAACCCGGACGGAATCAAGCCCAGGGATCTCGATCCCGTTAAGGACTGCTTCGGTCAGCCCTGCTCAAACTTCGATTTCAACATCACCGGGTTCCGGGTGCCGAACTTCATCGTCTCGCCCTTTGCCAAGAAGCATTACGTGTCGCACACGCCGATGGACTTCACGGCGATTTTGAAGTTCATCGAGACGCGCTGGGAAATACCCCCGCTAACGGAGCGTGATCGAAGCATGCCCGACATGACCGAGTTCTTCGACTTCAGGAATCCGCCGTGGGCAACGCCGCCCACGCCACCCGCACAGAAGGTGAATGGGATTTGTGATTTCACGAAACAGTAGTGGGTAAGGCGCTGTTGCGGTTAGCTGAAGCAGCGCTAAAAACAGGCGCCAAGAGGTAGCAACGCCTTTTAACAGCCAAGAGCTAACTGCCAACAGCGCTATACGCTTCCGCAATTCACGACGAACCTGGCTACTGAAACCAAACACCAACAGCCAAGAGCCTTCTTACTTTCCATACGTGACGCGATAAATCAATCCGGCTCCGTCGTCGCTGACGTACATGGCGCCATCGGGTCCGAATAGTACGCCGACAGGGCGTCCCGAGACGTCATCGTTGTTGCGCGCTCCTGGCGGCAGCCATCCGGTGATGAAGTCCTGCGCTCCGCTCTCCGGCTCGCCATTCGCGTTCAAGTGGATGCGCACCACCTTGTACCCGGTCGGGATGGAACGGTTCCAGGAGCCGTGAAATGCAACGAACATGTCTCCGCGATAGTCGACGGGGAACATGTTGCCGTTGTTGATAGCGAGGCCGAGTGGCGCCGAGTGTGCCTGCATCTCGACTTTGGCAGGGATGGTTGACTGGCACCGGTTTTCGTCACCGCCGAACTTCCTGTCGGGCACTCGATTGCCGTAGCAGTAGGGCCAGCCGAAATCGCCGCCGGTCTTGCCGAGGTCGTTGATCTCTTCGGGAGGAAGATCGTCGCCAAGGTTGTCGGTGCCGTTCTCGCTTGCCCAAACGGTGCCGGTTCTGTCATTCCAGACCAGGCCCACTGCGTTGCGAAGGCCGCGCGCAAATACTCGGCTTGCTGAACCGTCCGGGTTCATTTCCAGCACCGCGGCGCGGGCCGGGTCTTTCTCGACGCAGACGTTGCAGCTTGAACCGCTCGAGACGTAGAGCTTGCCATTGCCGAAGACGAGGGTCCGCGTACTGTGACCGCGCCCTGAAGGCAGGTCGGCGAGCCTCTGCGGATTTGAGGCGCGCAGTTGCGACTCGTTCCAGTCATAGCGCAGGACCTGGTTTTCGTTGGCGACAAAAAGTTTGCCGTCGTGAAAAGCGAGCCCGTGGGGACGTCGTTGCCCCGTCAAGACATTCACGGCGCGGGTCGCCCTGCCGGTGCGCTGCGGGTCCGGAAGCGCAACCACCGCACCCTCGCCGCTTTCGGCCACCAGCAGCACGCCTCCAGGCGTCCACGTCATCATGCGCGCCTCGGGTGCTTCGGCAAACACGCTGATGCGAAAACCTTCGGGCAGTCTGAGGCGAGGCAGCTCAGAACCGGCCACCGAGGACGGAGCAGGCGCGGGAGGGGCTGCGTTGCTGCCCTGTTCCGAGCCGCCGTTACCGTTCGAGCAGGCCGTAATCGCGAGCAGCAGCAGGAGAAGCGGTGCAGACTTGCGCATGCGATGTTGGATGGCGACGAGCATACTGAGGTTCATGTAAAAACCCCGTCCAAGGCGAACTTGGACGGGGCCCAAGGTGATTTTTGTCCGGCTACTTGAGTCCGAATCTGAAGTCGATGGGTGTGCCGTCGTTCAACGTGACCCTGTAAAGGTAGGTCGTGTTGGCGACGAGGTTCTTCGTGTTCATGTTGAAGATCCACTGGGCGGCCATTGGATCCCATCGGAAGTTGGCGTCGGGAGTGGTGGAAACCACAGCCTCGTCCACAGTCTGACTCACTGTTCCAGCGATCGTTCCAATCAGCCGGAAGGAAGTCACGACACCGGCACTTCCAATTGAGGCACCCGTCGCGTCGCAGACCCTGAATTTAGCGGGGACCGTGCTCTTCTGCTTGAACACGCTGCTCCCGTCAGCATCTACCGGCTGAAGAATGGTGTGTCCAAGATCTCCAAGGCAGGCAGTGCCGGCAGGGGAGTAGATCACGGAGTAAGTGGCCGAGGCACTGGCAGTATTGCCCGCATTGTCGGTTGCGTTGCAACTGACCGTCTTTGGGCCAACGGAGGTCAGCACCAGCGAGTTGCAAGCGGAGGATGCGATTCCCGAGGTGGCGTCGAGCGCTCCGGCGGATGCGGTGGCGCTGCCGTTGAGAACAACCGGGTTCGGAGAGACTAACGGGCTGAGGGTTGGTGCAGTCGCGTCACGCTTGATGATCAGCGCGGCGGCGCTTGCCGTTAACCCTGCGTCGTTTGTGCACTGTCCATTGAAGGTGGCACCTGTGGTGTCGGTCGTGACGGACTGAACAGCCGTGCAGGTGAGCGGCGTGCTGATGTTTTCCAGGCCCGAAGTTGTCAGTTCGACATTCGAAACGTACCAGCCATTGTTGCCCAGGGTGCCAGAGGTGACCGCTAGCGCGACTCCGGCCGGAGCCGTCTTGTCGACCTTGACGGTAAGCGGTGTTGCATTGGTCGTCAGGCCGGCATCGTTCGTGCATGAGCCGGCAAAAGAAGTCCCCGTCGTCTCGGTGGTCTGGAACTGATCGGCCGTGCAGGTAACGGGGCTGCTGATGGAGTCAGAGCCCGATGCATGCACGGTCACATCGCTGACATACCAGCCGTTCGCGCCCGGTGTTCCCGCCGATACAGCCAGCGCGGCGGATGGCCCAGTTTTGTCTAACTTGATTGTTATGGGAGTGGCATCAGCCTTCAATCCTGCACCGTTGGTGCAAGTGCCTGAGACTTCCTGACCGGCAGTTTCTGTCGAGAAAGTCTGAATGTCAGTGCACGTGACGCCGCTGATTGAATCGTTGCCCGACGTAGTGACCGTGACGTCGCTCGTGTACCAGTTGTTGTTGCCCAGGGTGCCTGCAGTGACTGCGACTGCCACACCGGTTGGCGCCGTCTTGTCCAGTTTGACCGTGAACGGGGACGCGTTGGTCGTCAGGCCGGCATCGTTGGTGCATGATCCGGTGAACTCCGTGCCTGTCGTTTCAGCGGTCTGGAACTGATCGGCCGTGCAGGTTACTGGGCTGCTGATGTTGTCAGTGCCTGATGTGTGGATCGTGACATCGCTGGTGTACCAGCCGTTCGCACCAGGTGTTCCCGCGGTGATCGCCATTTCGGCGGAAGGTCCGGTTTTGTCCAGCTTGATGGTGATTCCGTTCGTCTGCGTGGACCAACCAGCCTCGTCCGTACAGGTCAGCTTGTACTCTTGACCGGCTGTTTCGTCCGAAACCACGAAGTCTTCATCGCACGTCACTCCGTTCGCGTCTGTGCCGGTGGCGTGCAGCGTGACGTTGCTCGTGTACCAGCCGTTCGAGCCCTGTGTGCCGTGCGTAATCGCCAGGGTCGCCGTTGGGGCTGTCTTGTCGATTTTGACCGTGAAAGTGTTGTCGGCTTCGAGGTTTCCGACAGTGTCAACGGAATGGAATGTGATGGTGGTGGATCCTTCGGTGGTGACGTTCACTACAGCGGTGCTGCCCGGCACGGTGACGGCGGAACCGCTGTTGATGCTGTAAACAATCTGCTTGATCGTGCCGTTATTTTTGCTGGCCGTGATCGTCACGGTTACATCGCTCTTGTACCAGCCGTTAGATCCTTCGGTTCCAGCGGTCACAGAGGCGGAACTGGACGGCGAAGCCGTATCGATCAACCACATGTATTGCGCGGTACTGCTGCCAGCGGCATTCGTTGCGCGGACCGTGAACGTATGTGAGCCGTCGGCGAGCCCCGGGTAAGTCTTGGGGCTGGAGCACGGAGTGAAACCGAGGTTGTCGATGTCGCAGTCCAGCGTCGCCGTAGCTTCGCTCTCGCTGAAGGTGAAGGTGGCGGTGGTCTGGTTCGTTGGATCGTCGGGGTGGCCAGTAATCACCGGGGCAGGTGGCGGATCGGAGAGCGGACGCTCGTCGGCACCGATATCAACGGTGTTGTTGACGGGGCGCGCATCGCCATCGATGTCAATGGCCGGTACTCGCTGAACCCCGTCGACAAAGCTATTCAGTCCTTTGTCTGCCGCCGGTGAACCCGAAGCGAGATGGCCGGTGGCGTCAACAATTTCACTGAGAGCGTGCGTCGAGAGACAGTCGTTGAACGTGCAACCGATGATGCCGGGAGCTGAGGAGGAGAGCGTGACGTAGTTGCCCGAGTCTGAGGAGTCCAGGACGGAACCGCCGATGTCGCCTGACGCGTTCGCGTAGAACATGTTGTTGTGCAACGCCGGATTGTTTGATCCCCCTGTCTTTTGGAGACCATAGCCGGCATTGCCAACAATGAGGTTGTTTACGAGGGCAACGGAAGACGCACCAGCAACCTGGATTCCACGACCACCGTTAGACTGAATGGTGTTGTTCACGACGAACGAACGGGCCGCGTTAGGCATGTCAACCAAAACAGCATCACTTGAGTTGTTGTGAATGACGTTGTTCACGACGTAGATACGAGGCTGTTGCTGGTTGCTGTTAATCGTGACGCCGTTCGTATTGCCGTTTAGGTCATTGGCTGCGATCGTGATATCGGAGGAACCGCCCCGAATTCCTACACCTGCATCTTTCCCCTCGGTGATCTTCAATCCCTGCACTGTGATGAACTTCGAGCTCGAGATATCGATCGCGTTCTTATTCTGGCCAGAGGTCCTGATCGACTTCACTATGACCGTCCCAAAGGGCGCTGAGGGGTCGCGCCGGATTGTCACGGCTTGACTGGAGTTTGCGTTCACATTCTCCCCAGAGATGGTGACGCTCTCGTTGTAAATTCCGGCTTTGATATTGACAGTGCACGGACCAACGTCCGGCAGGGAAGTGATCGCCTCCTGAATCGTCTTGAATACCCTGCCGGAACTCGAAGCAACAGAGCCATCTACAGTGAACGAATTTGTCCCGTTATCGCAGGAGGGAGGATCGTTAGGCCCGTCCAGGAAATAATTGACCGCTTCGAATCCGGACGTGGTGCCCGTTGCGATCAACTTAATCGTCTGATCCAGATCCAGTCCGTCAGGGGAGAACGCGGTGTTGATGAAACCGCCGTTCTCGTCTGCTGTCGCGGTGGAAGTGCGATCTTCACGGCCATCCACACGGAATACGAGATTCACGACCTCGCCGGGCTGGAAGCCCATGCCAGTCACCGTGACGATGTCTCCGGGGACATAGTTGTTCTTGTCTGTCCAGACTGCGGTATCGGGATTGTTTTGCGCCAACAACGGCGCGGCGACGGCAACCACAAGTGCCAATAGCAGACTCAGCACTCCGCGTTTCATGCACCATCTCCTGAATGCGCCCGCGACTGCGGGGCGGGCACAAAGCTTCATCTTTTCTGGGGGGACTTCTGGATCCGGCTGCGGTCCACGAGTGGACAGCTTTTCGCTTGTTCTATTGGACGAGAGTTCCTGAATGAGAGTTGCTGGTCAGAGACTTACATTCTGCCCGAAGCAAGAAGTTTTTCCACTTTGGGACCGTCGGGCCGCGACGGGGCTTCGGAGTGGACTGGGGACCTGCGTTCACGGATGACGAGCGGGCCAGAACGCCACCCATCCGGCTGCGGCTGCATCACCTGTTTCAGAGGCTTCGGCACAGAGAACAGGCGACAAAATTACTCGGCAGTCGCCTTTCCTACGCGGTCTGCTCTGGACAGCAAAGATAGTGCTTAGCAGAATCAATGACTTACGGGGCGGAAGGCGAGGTAAGAGTTTGGCACTCGAGTTGTTCTAGGGATAGGCGTGGAGCACGTTCGGCGAGTCGAGTTGCCGGCCGTTGAAGCTCACCGGAATTAAGTTAACCAGAATTCATGCCCAGCGCGTGGGATCGCGCCGGGGAGCCCGGAGGAATTAGGTAATGAAGAAACAGACATGGATGGCGCTGGCATTGGCCGCGGCGATGGCGGTTCCGGCTGCGGCGCAGCAGACAAGCAACGATCAGAACACCCAGCAGCCTGCCGCCTCGTCTAGCCAGACGATGCAGCAGCAGGCCACGACCCAGCAGGGACAGGGTGACCAGACGGGCATGGAAGCACGTCAGCCGCTCCAGCCAGACACGAGAGAAGGCTTCTGGGGCAAACTGAATCCCTTCGCGCGCAAGAAGTACGTGCAGCGGCAGATGAGTCCGATCCGCAACCGTGTCAACGAGCTCGATGAACTTAGCGCGAAAAACTCCAGGGCGATCTCCGATGTTGACCAGCGAGCGCAGGAAGGCATCCGGATGGCTGATGCCAAGGCGACGCAGGCTGACCAGCATGCAGTTGAGGCGGGGAATCGCGCCCAGATGGCGAACCAGACGGCACAGCAGGCCTCTACGCGGCTCACCACGGTTGAGCAGGTTGTCACCAACATCGACCAGTATAAGCCGGTTACGCAGACCGAGATTCGCTTCCGCGCCGGCCAGTCGGTGCTGAGCCAGAAGGCAAAAGAGGCTCTTGACCAGATGGCCGAGCCGCTGAAGAACCAGAGGGGCTACGTGATCGAAGTTCAGGGCTTCTCGTCGGGCCGCGGTCAGGCTGCAATCGAGAACTCGCAGCGGATGGCCGATGCCGTCGTTCGCTACTTGGTAATCGAGCACGAGATCCCGGTTTTCCGTATCTACACGCTGGGCATGGGCAATGCGCCGCGTCAGGTCGCAGCCGATGGCTCCAAGCCTCGTCGCACGACCGGTGGCCGCGTTGAGATCAGCCTGCTGAAGAACGATCTCGAGCAGTTGTCGGCGCAGAACGTTGCTCCGGCCACGTCCACCGAGGGTGGCGTAGCGGGGACCACGACCGGTGCGCCTACGGCTCAGGGTCAGCAGTACCAGCAGCCTGGCATGTCGCAGCCGGCAACGCCGGCCCAGCAGCCTGCGCAGCAGACGCCGCCCCAGCGGTAACGATTCAAGCGGTTAAGGTGTGCGTGACGTGAGCATGACTCAAGTGCGCCACAAATAGCCCTCCCCCAGGGCATTTCCCCAGGCTCCCCGTCCTTTGGGCGGGGAGTTTTTTTTCTTTGCCCGAAAGCGCAAAAATATGTGCTTTTCCTATTGCGAATTTCTGCTGATTGGAGCACACTCGGCGCGCATTCTACGAACGAAGATCGGCGCTGCAGAAACGCGGCGACCGTGTCTTCAAGAGGTCGGTAACTCAACTCACCTTCGCGATAAGGGAGGCATTTCGGAGCGGAAGATCGCGCGAAATGATGTAAGACATGCAGCAAGGGATCGACCGACTTGACCGAATACCGGTTGGCCGAGTTGAACCGTCAGATTTCGTTTACCATGCTGAGCTCGGGCGCGTGGAATGCTTGAGGTGCGGAGGCCGGGCATTCAGCAGGAACTTGGCCGTGGTCCGGTTATGGGAACGGGCTCACGAAAAGTGCTGCAAGTACCGCGTGCAGACCGACGACTCAATTTGCGCATGACATCAAAGCCTTCATGCTGACCTACGTCGCCGATTCGCTCTGGTAACCTATCTTTGTGCGCAGCCCGCTGACCCAGGAAACGCTCTTCTTCAGTCGCACCGACTCGCCTATCGGTGTACTCACACTTGTTGCCTCTCGAACAGGTGTAGTTGCGATCGAGTTCCCCGGCCACGACTTCCCGCCACAGCGCCCTGGTAAGTTTCAGTACGTTGAGGACGCCAATTACACTCGCGAATGCGCGGAGCAACTGAAGGCCTATTTCGCCGGAACGCGTAGGGAGTTCTCAGTCCCTCTCGACCTTCGGGGAACCGACTTCCAGTTGCAGTGCTGGCATGCGCTGCTCGACATACCTTATGGCGAGACGCGGTCGTATGCGGAGATCGCGCGGACGGTCGGGAACCCACAGGCGTTCCGGGCCGTGGGCATGGCGAACCACTGCAATCCGATACCGATCATCGTTCCATGTCATCGGGTGGTGGCTGCGAACGGCACGCTCTGCGGTTACGGTGGCGGCCTGGACATCAAGCGCCGACTGCTAGACCTGGAGCGAGGGGTTTAATTCAAAGGCTGAGCCGGTCTCAGCCGCGCGTGAAGCCCTCTTCCCCAAATCCAGGCATTGAGAGCCCACCGCAACTCGTCTTGATTGCACCAATGTTCGAGAATCTGGCCGTCGCATGAGATCGGCGAAACGTTGAAGCCCTCTTCAACATCCTCGTAGTACATGACTTCATTACGTCTTCGGGCTACTACTACGACGCTCTCCGTCTTGCCGTACCGGACGATAGGCGCACAGAACGGTTCTACAGCGTACCTTTTGAATGTCGCTTTTTGCGCAGCATCGCAGCTTAGCAAGTCCTTCGCGACAATCGTCCGAACCTCACCAACCGTTGCTGGTTTCCAATCAGCCATAAGGCATGTCTCGTGCGCATCAACATAACTTCCGAGTATCCCGAAACGGGATTGTACGGAAGCGGATTCACGGACAGGTACTAGTTAGTCCGTAACTTCCCAGCTATCAAGCTCCAGAGTGCCCTCATAAATATCGTCTATCCGAATCACTCGCTCGTGTCCTTTAGAGCAGTGGCACCGCAACTTCTTGGGTGGCGAGTCGATGCCCTTCTGCGGGCCAAATATTCCGACTCGCTCGCCGCAGTGGCAGGTGTATCCGGAAACAAACTGCTTAGTTCCTTTCTTCATGGTTGGCCCCTACTCTGGATGGGTGGATATAAGCCGATTTACCGACACGTATCGCGGGTTACTCAATCACAGTCGTTAATTCGCCAATCCGCAACCCCTTGTTCTTGAAGCGATTTGACGTATTCAACTGTCGAGCTGATATCGATGTCGGGCGCGAAGTCCAGAGCATACATCCTGTCGTTCATGCCTTCATAAGTCGCACCCAGTTCGTTGCAATGCTGCAAAATCTCATCCCTGCGACCTTGTCCTGCGTCGAGAATGTAGAGGTGAATCGTTCTGTGACCGCTTCTTTTATGAACCCTCACGAACTCCGGCCACTGGTCGTCAGATTCGGGGATTGCCTCCACCACATCAAGCCAGTTGACGTTGCGAGCGTTCCAAGGCGAATTTCTTAGCTCGTAGAGATTCTCCCCGAGAGGAGCCGCCCAAAGCGATTCGCCGCTTACGCCCATGTCCGGTTCCGGCAGGTCGAAATGCACCTTGACCAGTTCGTCGTTTGCCAACGTGTGTACCCCCAAAACTTCGGTCTTGCACACCTTACGCGATTCTCAGCCAAGTTCCACGATTATTGGACAAAACAGGGCTTATAGCTCATTCTCCGGGCACTCTGGATAGTAAGTGGTAAACGAATTGTCTACAGCTATCAATCGTGCGAGAGCATTCGTCTTTGACGTAATAAAGGCCGATATGTCGCCAACTTGCTTATTCCGCAGAGTGACTATTCACGGCTTGCAGCCACTCCGCGCTAATCTCTGAAATGCCCATGACCTGTTTCTGACGGAGAAACCGACTCAGTTCCAACTGTCCGGCGACCGTCATCATCCTCTCCGTATTGACCGTTTCTGCTGGACCAAGCGTGCCGTAATTCAGATCAAACCTTGGAGTCGGTCTGCTTTGACCAGAGTGCCGCAACACCAGCGGCCCCGGACCTGCCCAGCCAATATGTCTCCCATTCACTGGCTCATTTGTGACTAACCAGTCGTACACGCATTGGTACACTGCTGTATCAGCTTCCGCTGTGGGCTGAAAGGGAACCCACTTCAAGTCGCGATTCACTAGAACGGTTACGGAACCGGCGCGTGCAACAGCTCTGGCGAAGGGGGTAAGGTCTATCTTTCGCTCATCTACTACGATGGTGGCATGTGCAAACATGAGCGCCGGCAGAGCACCGTTGTTGCCAATCGGACGAAATACATCTGCACTGTAAGTTGCTTCCCCTATCGCGATCCGCAGTTGCCTGGCCGCCAAATCACCATCGAGTCGTGTTAACCGTTCCGTTCAGAGCCACAGAACAGGCTTGGGGATTAGGTTGTTGAGCAACGCAGGTAAGAGCGGCGACCAACAACGAGCAGAGAAACGCAATCCGCATCGATTCCTCCAATTCAGCGAAACAGTGTAGCTCCAGCCACGCACAACGTGGTAGTTGGCATAACAAGAACTTCTATCCACTTACCCGTTTTGGGGTTGGCGTAAGAAGATAAATTTGGACGGTCACGGTGATCATCGGTTGACAGGTTGCGCTTGCAGGTTGCGAAGCGTTTCGGGGGAGTGGTTTGCTAGTGAGTAGTCCCAGAGGACTTCGGATTTTTCGATGTGCTCTTCGGCTTCGGCCGGCGGGAGAGTGCGGATCAGGAAGTTCTTCTTATCGGCTTTGTCTTCGCCGTAAGTGACGTAGTAGCTCTCGCCTCCCTTGAGAGCAACGTGGAACAGGTCGGCGGGCTTGGCTTTGGCGATCTTCTCGTTTTTGGCAGCTTTGCCGGTGCGAAGCCAGTAATTGCCGGGCGGCAGTTCGATGCGTACCGCGAGTTCCGGCAGCAAGAAGTAATGAGCTTCGCCGACCATGAACTTCACTTCGAATGGCGGACCCGGAACCGCGTCCATGAACAGGTAGATGTATGCGACGTCAGTGCGCGGCTGCGGCGGCGGTGGCTGATGCGCTGCCAACTCCGCGGTTTTGACGTTGATGTCATCGACCATCCACGCAGGGATACGAATGCCCTTTGGAATTGTGGCTTCCTCGCCACGTCGCATACTGCCAAGCAAGACGGCACCGAAGCCCATCATGGCGGCACGATCCAAGTCAACCGAGTTGCCGGCGTCGAGGTTGACGTGGGAGATGATGGGCACCTTGTGTCCCGTAACGAGTTGAACGCTCTCGAAGTTGAGGCGAAGCACGCCGCCCTTGCCCAGGCGACCGGCACGCTCAGAGATCTCGAGTTTGGCAATCGCGGGTGCTCCCTTGGCGATCACGACCAGATTGCCTGCCACGACCGGGCGAATAACTTCGAATTCCAGAACGTCGCCGACCTTGTTCTTTTGCGACGAGACGACCTGTTTGGAGCGCAGCACAAGCTGGAGGTCTTTCTTGAGCACGACCTGGTCGTCGGCGACTTCGACAAAGCTGGCTGGCGACGCAGACGAGTCTCTTAGCTGGGCGGCGGAATGGAGGCAAAACGCCAAGACCACCGCGGTGACGAGGGTTGCAAGTTTCACAGGCATCTCCTCACAAGCGAGCGCAATTATCACAGGAGGTCGGCGGCCGGGAAAGCGTGCCGCGCTCACCGTCGCTACTTTCCAAACGATGGAACTCCAAAAGGGGAAAGGTGAGTGATAGGCGCGAGGGGAAATAAAAACGATCGTTCTGCGGCGCAAAGAAAAGGGCGACCGCGAGGCCGCCCTGATGTTCGATCCACGTTGTGTTACCGCTGCGGTGGAGGCGTGGTCTGCGGCGTGGAAGGCTGCTGGCTGGTGCCGGTGCCGGTGCTGCCTGGGGTGGTCCCGGTGGTCGACCCGGTAGTGCCCATCGAACCGGACGAACCAGTCGTCCCCGAAGTGCTGCCGCTGGTGTCTGAAGAGCCGGGCATTCCTGCGCTGGCTCCGGAGCCGCGGCCGCTGACGGTGAGGTTGTCGACTACTTTACGGCCACCAGCATAAGACTCAGCGATGCGCTTTGCGGTCTGCCTTTCCTTGCCAGTCAGAACCGTGCCCGACAACTGGATCTGGGTGTCGGTCACGACAACGTTGATGTTCTGATTAGCGAGGCTTGCATCGTTGCGAAGGGCCGTCTGGATCTGGCCCTGAAGCGAAGAGGCGTCAGCCGTGCTCACGTCACCGGACGTGGTGCTATCGGTGGTGCCCATCGAGCCAGTAGAAGTCTGTCCGGTCGTGCCGGACTGAGTTCCGCTCGTCCCCGTCTGGCCCGAGGTCCCGGTGGTACCAGACTGACCGGAGCCGATGCCCGAAGAAGTTCCGGAGATACCCGACGTTCCTGTGCTGCTACCCACGGAGCCGGTCGTGCCCGACTGCATGCCGGTGGTGGTCTGACCGCTGACGCCGCCCGTAGTACCGGTGGTTTGACCGCTCACGCCGCCAGTGGTGCCGCTGGTCTGACCAGATGTGCCGCTCGGAGTGGAGACACCCTGCGAAGCAGAGACGCCACCGGGCGCGGTTATCGGAGCCGAACCCATCGTTCCAGGCTCCGCACTCTGAGTTGAGGAAGTGGTAGTGGATGTCGTCGAAGTTGTGGTAGAGGTGCTGCCGGTCTGTCCTACTGTGCCGGACGAGGTGCTCGATTGTGCGCTTGGGTCAGTGCTGCTGGAACTGCTGCTCGTCTGTCCGCTTGGGGTGCTGGATGTGCTGCTTGAGGTGCTGGGTGATGTGCTCGGACTGGTGCTGGGCGCTGTGCTTGTGCTTGATCCGGCCTGCCCCATAGCGCTAGTTCCGGTTGCTGTTCCAGCCTCGGCCGCTGTGTTGCCGGAGATGCTCCCGGCGGTGTTGCTCTGTTGTTCCGCCGTGCCTGAGCTTCCGCTTACAGGAGCAGAATCAGACGTGTTGGCGGCGCTGGCCCCGCCGGGACGAACCGTGAGATTCTCGCGAACGCTGCGCACACCCTGAAGAGACTTCGCCATTTTCTTGGCCTGCTTGCGGTCGTCTTTGCTGGCGACTGAGCCGCTCAGGGTGGCCACGCCGTTCTCGACACTTACCTGGACGTTGTTGAATTCGCTGCGTGCGGAAAACTGTTGCTGAAGTTGTTGCTGCAGCGTGCTGTCGTCCACAGTGGGAGCATTGCTGGTCTGCTGCTGCCGAACCTGGTCGTCGATGCCGGTCTGCCCGCCGCTCATGCCGGGCTCACCCACGCCGGGGATGTGATCCGGGTGCTGCTGGCCCGTACCGGGCTGCCCCATGCCTGGCTGGCCGGTCTGCACGCCCATGTCGCTGGGCCGCTGAGGCGCTCCGCCCGGGGTCATTTGGCCAGCAGCGAATGTTGTTGCAGCCGCCAACGCCAATGTGAGAACAAAAGGATGCTTCATGGTCGGTATACTCCCTCGGTGTTGTTTGCCAGAGATTGGGCGACATGCCCTTGACGAAGAAGCGCGGTTGATACGAATTGCTGTTACGGATGTGATGCGAGGGCGGGGGTAGGGGTGGTCAGACGAAGCTGCCCAACTTATTCATTCGAGCGCCCGAGAATGTTCTCTTTTCCCGTCCCACGCTCCCTTTAGGCCCGTTGAAGGCTGGTTCCTCTATCACTTAGACTGTCGATATGCACGCGCATGCTCATGGGGATGGTCACGAGCACGGGCACACAGATCCGCGCAGGAAGGCGCGCGTCCTGCGGATCTCGCTGGTACTCACATCGGCCTACATTCTCGTGCTGGTGATCGCAGGCCTGAAGTCAAATTCGCTGGCTCTGCTTTCCGAAGCTGCTCACAACGTTTCGGACTTTCTGGCACTGCTTCTCTCGCTTTTTGCCGTGTACCTGGAAGCGCGACCGCCGAGCGCAACGAAGACTTACGGCTACAGTCGCGCGGGAGTCCTGGCCGCGTTCATCAATTCGGCTACGCTGGTGCTGATCGCGTTCTACATCTTCTACGAGGCTTTTGAGCGGCTGAAGCATCCGCAGGACATCCACGCCGGGACGATGATCTGGGTTGCAGGAGTCGGTGTACTCCTGAACGGCTTCATCGCACTGATGCTCTGGGCTGGGCACCGCGACGTCAACATTCGCAGCGCTTTTCTGCACGAGATCGGTGACACGCTCTCGACGGCGGCGGTCATTGTGGGCGGCTGGGTGATCGTCTACACGGGACAGCAGTGGATCGACTCGGCGCTGTCGTTCGGCATCGGCGCGCTGATCCTGTGGTCTTCGTTCGGCATCATTCGTGAAACGCTGAACATACTGTTGGAAGGCACTCCGACGGGCATGGAGCTGGAGAAGATCGCCGACGCGATTGCAGCAGTGCCCGGAGTTCGCGACGTGCACGACCTACACGTGTGGACGATCGGATCGAACATGCACGCACTGTCGTCACACGTGATCATTGCGGACATTCCTCCGTCCGAAAGCGAACACATCCTGCGCAATGTGAAAGAGACATTGCGAACCGGATTCAATATCGAACACACAACGCTGCAGTTCGAGCATGAAGTGTGCGAGGAGGCCCACGGATGCGTGGTGCCCTTGAACGGCCACACGGGGCAGCGGCGGAACGGAAATCAACATTGAGTCTATGGGCGGGGCTGGCCCGTTTTGCTATACCAGGCGTCGGACGGGGCACAGCCCCCGTCCCACACCACTGTTGAAGCACTCTTAAATCAACAAGCGGAGCGTATTCGGCATGAATAAGCGATTCGGTTTTCTGTTCGCGGCTGTCTTACTAGCAACTGGGCTAATCACAACTCTTTCATTGATCGGCTGCAGCGGAAAACCTCATGGGCACGGCACCGCTGCACAGACCGAGCCGCTGCCGCCTTCGCCTTGGGATATGGCGTTTACAACGGAGCCCGCGCAGCCGAAGTACGGACAGGAAACCGTGTTTCGTGTCAGCCTGCAGGACGACTCCGGCAAGCCGATGCCCGGAGCCAAGGTCGAGGCCGACCTGAAGATGAAGGGGCACGACATGGGGAAAAACATCGTGTCACTCATAGATAATGGCCAGGGCATATACGAAGGCAAGGGGAAGTTCACGATGGCCGGGCCGTGGGACGTTGTCGTGATCGCAAACAAGGATGGCAAGGGCGGCGCGCAAACATTCAATGTGGTGGCGAGGAAAGATTGATTGAATTGATTGGTTGGATGATTTGATGGAAATCGGGCAATCTGGCTTCGCGTCACCGATTCGCGGAATTTGGCAACTGCTGTGAGGGCAGAGTTTCCTTCAGCATCTTCGTAACGCAAACACAAAATGCATAGATCCTTCGCTCCGCTCAGGATGACTTGTCTTTATGCTGTCTGTGGTAATTCGCGCTGCCGTTCGTAGATCTCGCGCACGCGGTCAAGGGTGTCAGCCTCATCGGGTGATTTGTCGGGCCGAAGGCGAACGATGCGGGGGAAGCGCAGTGCATAACCGCTGTTATGGCGGTCGCCGCGCATGATGGCGTTGAATGCCACTTCGATCACGATCTTCGGTTCCACCTGCCGCACCCATCCATCGTCTTGGACCGTGTGCTGTTCAAACCATTCCGACATCTTCAAGATCTCGGCGTCGGTGAGGCCGGTATAGGCCTTGCCGATATTGAGCAGCGGTTCGCCGGAAGGCGTGCGGGGGAGCGTGCTGGACGTTTCTGTCGAGACCGGAGTAGGACGGGGCACAGTACCCCATTCAGACGATTTATCGCGCACCGCGAACGTGTAGTCGCTCAAGATGCCGGCGCGCTTGCCGTGACCAGGCTCAACGGCGGTTACGACAACGTCGAGCGTTGCTAGTTCCCGCTTCAACTTCAGCCACGATTTGCCGCGCCGCCCGGGCGTGTAAGGCGACTGCATATCCTTAATCATCAGGCCTTCGTTGCCGCGGGCCTGCGCGCTGTCGAACATCTCGGCAAGATGGCGCGGCGAGTCGGCGTGAAGCACCGGCGCGCGAATGATCAAGGACTTGTGAGCGGATGACTGCATGGACGGGTGATCGGACGAAAGATCGGATGAACGCATGAGCGGATGAACGGATGATCTGTCCTGGACGAGTTGTGCATCGTCGGCAGATTCAGGAGGCGCGTCGAAGTCGAACTTGTGCTGGTGATCTTCGTAAGGCCGGAGCTTGCGCGTGCGTTTAATGCCAGCTTGCAGGAACTGCGGCGAGAGGAAGAGTTCGTTGAGCAGCTTTGTGCGTTCCTGAAGCGGCCTGTCGATGACTAGGTCGCCGCGAGCGTAGAGGACGTCGAAAACAACGTAGGCTACCGGGAAGTCGCGCTGGATTTTTGCTGTTGGGCGTTTGCGGCCGAGGCGCTGTTGAAGGGCGGTGAAGGGCAGGGCGCGGCCGAAGTTTTCGCCGGTGAAGTCCCAGGCGAGTATTTCGCCGTCGAAGATCACGTCGGGGAATGCCGCCAGCGGATCGAGCAACTCAGGGAATGACTCGCTGATTTCGTCGAACGTGCGCGAAAACAGGCGGACGTCACCGTGGGCCACGTGTGCCTGGGCGCGAATTCCGTCGTACTTGTCTTCGATCTGCGCGTAGTGAAAGAACTCGAAGGCCTCGGTGGAGGTCTCGACAGGACTGGCGAGCATAAAGCCGATGGGGTGCAGCAGGCGCATGCGGGCTTCCGAGAGGCGGTGCTCGGCGGCGAGGCGGAGCGTCTGGCCGATATCGCCGAGCATCATGTTGGCGCGCTGAACTTGCCGCACCGGGTCGCCGTAAGCAACGGCAATGGCCTCCTCGACCAGGCTCTCTTTCAAGCCGATACGCAGCTCGCCGGTCATGATCTTGATCAGGTACTTGGCTTCGAGCGGCGTTGCTCGACTGAGCAGATCGCGAAGTGAGTGAGCCTTGGCCGCCACACCCCGGGCTGCGGCAATGGCGCGGAAGGCGTGAGCGGCTTCGAGCACGGTGATCCGCGCTTGTACTGCAGAGGAAGAAGAGGAACCGGATGAGTCACTCAAATTCGCATTCTGGTCTTTTGCGCCCTCTCGTTCCGGAGAAGACTGCGGCACATCGTGTGTAGGACGGGCGAACGCCGCAGCAGGGCTGAATACGGGGACGGAGAGAACATCGAATGCAGCGGCGCCGAGGTCTCCGTAGCGGCGGTAAGCGGCGCTGAGCGCGTCACCGGACTGGCCGGAGAGTTCAGCGACGACGTGCCAGAGCAGGCGGCCTCCGACCTGAAGGGTGGTTTCTTCGTAGGCCGGGAAGGGGCGTCCTGAGAAGAAGACGGCTGAAATGGCGGATTCTTCTACGCTGCGCGAACGAAAGTAGTCCGCCAGGAGGCGAACCTTTTCGAGCTTCTTGGTTGTGGCCGCGATCGCTTCGGCAGTTTGAGCAAAAGCCTGCATTCTCTTACTGAGATGCCGGGGTGGGGAAACCTATCGTAGAGGACACGCGGACGCAGGGGAACCGGGGGAGTCCCGTTCGGGAGAATCGGCGATTGAAGAAACGACGCGAGGCATAGAGCGGCCCTCCAGCCGTGATAGGTTTCCCGGCGGGATGGCTGCTGGATGTCGTACAATACGTGTATCACCTGGTTAACGGGCATCATCTAATACTCTGCATGTTTAAGTGGCGGAAAAATCTGCGTTTTTTGGCGGCGCTTCAGCTCGTGCCGGCGCTGGAGAGCGGTGAAGAAACGCTGGTAGGCGGGCAGGCCGTGCTTGAGGGCGTCATGATGCGCTCTCCTCATGCATGGGGCATTGCCGTGCGCAAGCCTTCGGGCGAAGTGGCTACTCATTCGGAACCGCTGGATCGGCCCTCGGAAAAGCATAAGTGGATGGGCTGGCCGGTGCTGCGGGGCGTCGTGACCATGGGGCACGCGATGAAGCTCGGCTTCCGCGCGCTGAAGTTCTCCGCGAACGTTGCGCTGGACGAGGCGCAACCCGATACCAAACCGGAAGAGAAGTTACAGCTCAGCGGCTGGCTGATGGCGCTGAACATCGTCATCTCTCTCGGGTTTTTCATCTTTATGTATAAGTTCCTGCCGCTGCTGGCGGCGACGGAATTGAAAAACCTGAATCCGATATTCGACAGCCAGATCGCGTTCAACGTGGTTGACGGCATCATTCGCATTCTGCTGTTCCTGCTGTTCATCTGGTCGACGTCACTTTGGAAGGACCTGCGGCGGGTTTACGAATACCACGGGGCCGAGCACAAGACGGTGTTCGCGTTCGAGTCGGGCGACCAGCTCACGATCCCGAATGCGCAGAAGTTTTCGACATTCCACCCGCGCTGCGGCACCAGCTTCCTCATGACCGTGATGCTGATCTCGATCGTGGTTTACACGCTGGTTCCGGTGCATACATTCTGGTCGCGGTTTGCGATCCGGATCGTGCTGCTGCCGGTGATCGCGGGCCTGTCGTACGAGATTATTCGCTTCGCGGCTAAGGCTAGGGCCAAGGCGCTGAACAGTGGGAAGTCCGTAGGATTCGGATCGATGCTGTTCACGGCGCTCACGGCTCCAGGGCTCTGGTTGCAGAGGATTACGACGCAGCCTCCGGCTGACGACCAGGTGGAATGCGCAATCGTTGCGCTTAATGCTTCGATGGAAATCGAGAAGCAGCGCGGCGGGGAAATGGTGTTGGCATGAAGAAGCGCTATCAGTTCGTAGTGGTCAGTTCTCAGACATTCTTCCATTAGCAGGACCCTGCGTGCGTCCGCACGCCTCCACTCTGTTCCGCTTACAATAGAATCACGCACGAGGATCAAAGACCCACCGTTTCGCCTAGGACGGGCGAAGGATGGGGCACCCCAGGTTATGGGGAACTCCGGCTCCAACGAGAGCCGAGAACTGAGAACTTCCATGTTTGACCGGTTAGACCAAATCGAAGCTAAGTACGAGGAACTCACGCAGGCGCTGGCCTCGCCGGAGATCATGACCGATTCCGGCAAGTATCAGAAGACGGCCAAGGCGCACAGCGAAATCGCGCCCGTGGTGGAGCGCTATCGCGAATACAAGAGCGTGAAACAGAGCATCGCCGACAGCCGCGCCCTGCTCGAGTCCGAAACCGATCCGGACATGCGGGCCTATGCGCAGGAAGAGCTGGAGCGTTCCGAGCAACGGCTGGGCGACTGCGAGCAGGAACTCAAGGTGCTGCTGCTGCCCAAGGACCCGAACGACGACAAGAACGTTGTGCTTGAAATTCGTGCCGGCACGGGCGGAGACGAAGCCACGCTGTTCGCGGCTGAGATCTTCCGCATGTACGCACGTTACGCAGAAACGCAACGCTGGCGCATGGAAGTCCTGTCCACGTCGGAGTCGGGGGTTGGCGGGCTGAAGGAAGTCATCGCCATTATCGAAGGTCACGGTGCTTATTCGCGCCTCAAGTACGAGAGCGGAGTGCATCGCGTGCAGCGCGTCCCGGCAACAGAACAGCAGGGGCGCGTACACACGTCGGCCGTAACGGTTGCCGTGCTGCCCGAAGCCGAAGACGTCGATATCAAGATTGACCCGAAGGACCTGAAGATCGATACGTTCTGCTCGTCTGGGCCGGGTGGGCAGTCTGTGAACACGACTTACTCGGCCGTGCGCATCACCCACATTCCAACGAACACCGTGGTGAGCTGCCAAGACGAGAAGTCGCAAATCAAGAACCGCGAAAAGGGCATGCGCGTGCTGCGCGCGCGACTCTACGAGGTCGAGCAGCAGAAGCAGCACGAGGCGCTCGCGAAAGAGCGCAAGGCAATGGTGGGAAGCGGTGACCGCAGCGAGAAGATCCGCACTTATAACTTCCCGCAGAATCGCGTAACCGATCATCGCATCGGCCTCACGATTCATCAGCTCACCGAAGTTATGGACGGCAAACTACAGCCGTTCATCGACGCGCTTATCACGTACTACCAGGCAGAGAAACTGAAGGCGGAAGCGGTCGCGATTGGTTGACGAGATTTGATGATTCCATGATTTGATGACTTGACGATTTCGATTCGGTATTAGAGGGCTGGCTTTTGACCAGCCCCTTTTCTTTTGTGCACAACTGCGGAACGTTGAGGTGACGGTAGGGATCCCTCGCTGCGCTCGGGATGACAAATGCTGGACGACGCCGCGCCTCGGGATCACGAATGCCGGGTGACTCGGCGGTACGGATGGCAACTGCTGTGGGCCAGGCTGCTCTCGAGACAACAAGTGCCTGTGGTCCATGCTGCGCTTCGGGCTGACGACTGCTTTCGGCCTCCTTCCGGCGTGACGCTCTGGAGTTGTGGTACTATCTCGCGCGCTGCTCATGTGAGGATGGCAGCTCGGTCCGCGTCCGCGGGCCCTATCAGGACTCAGTTCGTGCCGGTGGACATCGTGTGCTCAGGGGTGGGTGCGCGGTGTGAGGAGACACATCGGCAATCCGTTTTCTTTTTCCGCACGCGTTCGCCGCGTGCGCGCATGAGGAGAACTATGTCCACAGCAGCAACAATCAAGCCAGATGCCCGAGTGGCGGGCTTCGTATCGGTTCCCCGAAAAATGCTGATCGGAGGACGCTGGGTTGACTCCGCGTCCGGCAAGACCTTTCCCACCTATGATCCAGCTACAGGAGAAGTGCTGGCGCAGATCGCCGAGGGTGGATGGGAAGACATCAACCGCGCCGTAAAGTCGGCCCGCAACGCGTTTGACCACGGGCCATGGCGCAAGATGACTGCTTCTGAGCGCGGCAGGCTCATCTGGAAGCTTGCCGACCTGCTCGAACGCAACCTGGAGGAATTCGCGCAACTCGAGAGCCTGGACAACGGCAAACCTCTTGGGGTCGCCCGCGTGGCCGACGTCCCGCTTGCGGTGGATCTGTTCCGCTATATGGCGGGATGGGCCACGAAGATTGAGGGCAACACCATTCCATTATCGGTTCCGTACACGCCGGGCGCGCGCTATCTGGCGTATACCTTGCGCGAACCGGTAGGCGTGGTCGGACAGATCATTCCGTGGAACTTCCCATTGCTGATGGCCGCCTGGAAGCTCGGTCCAGCGCTGGCTACGGGTTGCACCGTGGTGCTGAAGCCGGCGGAACAAACGCCATTGTCGGCACTTCGCTTGGGTGAACTCATCCTGGAAGCTGGATTCCCGGAAGGCGTCGTCAACATCGTGCCGGGTTACGGCGAAACGGCGGGCGCGCCGCTCGCAGCGCATCCGGACGTAGACAAAGTGGCGTTCACCGGATCAACCGAAGTGGGAAAACTCATCCTGCAGGCGGCTGCTGGAAACCTGAAGAAGGTGTCGCTCGAACTTGGCGGCAAGTCGCCGAATATCGTGCTCGACGATGCCGACCTGGATGTTGCCGTTCCCGGAGCGGCAAGTGCGATCTTCTTCAATCACGGCCAGTGCTGCTGTGCCGGGTCACGCCTGTATGTTCATAACAAGCTGTTCGACAAAGTGGTCGATGGCGTGGCGGCACATGCGAAGAAGATCAAAGTCGGCCCCGGCATGCGTTCGGATAGCGACATGGGACCTCTGGTTTCGCAGGAGCAACTCGAACGCGTGTGCGGATATCTCGACGCCGGCAAGCAGGAAGGCGCGCAGGCCGTCTGCGGCGGAGGACGCTACGGCGAGAAGGGCTACTTCGTCGAACCAACCGTTTTGGTCAACACAAACGAGAGGATGAAGGTGGTGCAGGAGGAGATATTCGGGCCGGTTGTGACGGCAATGCCGTTCTCAGATCCGGAGGAACTTTTGCCACGTGCTAACGACACGGTGTATGGACTGGCAGCAGCGGTATGGTCGAAGGACATCGGAAAAGCAAACACCATTGCGGCGGAGTTGCGCGCTGGAACGGTGTGGATCAACTGCTACAACATATTTGACGCGGCTATGCCTTTCGGCGGCTACAAGCAGTCGGGCTGGGGCCGCGAGATGGGACATGACGCGCTGGAGATGTACACGGAGACTAAGGCCGTCTGTACACGACTGTCGTGAGGATGGCGAGAGCCGAGATGCCCTCGCCGCAGTCGGCGTCACTTGCTGAGGCCTGCCGATGCGCAGGCCTTTCAGTTTGGGCTATACGGCGATCCTTGTGATCTGCTCGGCGACGAGCACGCGAGAACCCGCAGGCCAGGACTTTCCGTTTAGGCTGCCGGCGTGCGGCTGCCAGTAGAGAAGGCCCTTGATCGACATGCCATCGAGCGCAAAGATGTCACGAAGATTGCGGATGTTGATGAAAGTTGTCGAACTGCCCGTAATCACGGTGATGGGCACACCGCGTCCCGTTCCCACCTCTTTCAGATCCGCACTGAAGCCGCCGGTCTTGTCGTCGGACGCGATCACGAAGTCATAAGCTCCTGAGATGAGGACAGCCTGTCGCCGCAGCGTCATTGTGGTTGCGTCGACGGTTGCCGGTGAACCCGGATGCGCTGTGCCGTGTACGGCGATGTGCTGTCCGGCGAGCAGATTCTCCGCAGAAAAAGGTAACTGGAGCGCACTCTGCGCCGTCGCGACTCCGAACTGGACGCCAGGGGACCACGTGGCTAGCACGACTGTGCCGGTTGCGTCGAGGTTAGTGAGCATCGGCGCCTCTTCGCGAACGAACAGGGTCAGGCTGCCCGGCGAAACGGATGTGACCAATCCGAGAAACGCGGCCTTGTTTTGCGTCGCGTCGTTCAAGGCTTCGGCCTGAACTTCACCGGCGTAGAGTGACCCCTGGTTCGACACGGCACCCCGGATGTCGACGAAATGACCCTTCTTCAGATCTTCGAGACGGCTGACACCCAAGAACTTTGACTGACCATCCACCTGGACGATATGTGGGCCGCCGAAAGGTGCGTTTTCCAAACCGATGTTGAAGCTACGTAACATCCAGCTGTCGGTACTTACGCTGAACACCACGCCGTGGACTTCGTCCAGCGGCAACGTGCTTCCAGGTGCGTTGTCAGCGGTCACGACAACCGAAGGCGTGATCTTGCCCGTGTATGCGCCTTGTGGTGTGTGCTCCAGGGAACTCCAAAGATCAAGCTTGATGATGATGGCAGAAGCGCTTGACTCACGGATCTGGAGTGCGGGAGTGATCGGTACGGTCACTTCCGATGTCCCCAGGACAGGAGTGAGCGCGACTGGCTGCGGCGGCGTGTTGGACGTGTCGAGCACGGTAAATCGGGGCGAGGAGAAGGCGAGAGTCACTTGCGAGTACGTGCCAATGGGGACCATGGCACCACTGTCAAACAGGGTGGAGAAGTCGGAGTATTGCGAGAACTCCTCGAGGACATCGAGGGGGTGAGCCGCGTTGATAGGTGCGCCGCCAGACTGAGGCTGAGCGACTTGACCTTTATCTTCATCTGCAGCGACATCGTGTGGAATTGAGGGCTGACCTTGAGAACTGAAACGAGCGTGCCAGTGTGGGCGTAGGTCTGATCCGCCGGGCCGCTTGGAGTGACGCCGTTCCCACCGCAGGACACGAGAAGAATCAAGGAGAGAATGCCGATAAACAGCTTTGGGGCGCTGGCGAGCCTGATCATGCTTGCGGGCATGGAGCACCTCCACGATGCGCAACTTTACATCCAGCTCGGGTCGGAGGGGAAGAGCTCACCAACGATGACGGTTCTAGCTATCAGCCCGACCAGCAGTCGCCATAAGAACTTCGAATGAGGATTCTCCGGATTATAAGGTAAGCTGCTGTTTCCACATGATTTTGGGGGCAAAGGAGGCCGACATGCGGCTCTCGCTGCGGCTATCGGTAGCACTTTTGTTGTTTTTCGCCATGACGGCACGGGCTGAAGACTCGAATAGCGTGACCTCGGATGGCACTGCAAAACCGACACCGGTGCTGCCGGTCGCGACTGTAGCAACACCACTTCCGGGTGGCAGTGCGGCCATCGCTGCCGACGAGCCCAGGCTTGAAACTGTCTTCGAGTACGGCTTCGAGCAGCGGGTGCGGTCGGAAACGTGGAACAACGTGATGGATCTTTCGGACGGTCTGGCCGACGCGAGGCAACAGGTGCGATTCCGGTCGCGCGCATGGATGAACATCCCCGTTTCGAAGAATGTGGATTTCTTTGTGGGTCTGGTTGATGAGTACAAGAAGCAGTCGAACCCGGACCTCAAGTTCAGTGGTGACGAGGTAGTGTTTGAGAGCTTGTACTTGGATATCAAACGCACGTTCGTTCCCGGCCTGACGATGAGGATTGGCCGGCAGAACCTGGTTCGCGGAGAAGGCTTCATCCTCTTCGATGGGACGGCAGGAGACGGTTCCCGCAGCACGTACTTCAACGCAGTCAACATCAGTTACAAGGTAAGGAAATCAGAGTTCGAGCTGATCGGCATCTTGAACCCGAAGCAGGACCGAATGCTTCCAGGCATCAACGATCAGCACAGGTTCCTGAACGACTGGGACGACCAGGCAATCGGCTTGTATTACAGCGATCGCAACCACAGCAACACTGACGTGGACGCGTATTACTTCTACAAGAAGGAAGTTCACAACCGCCTGCCCGTAACGAATGCGGCGTATGCACCGGACCGGCATGTGAACACGGGCGGAGCGAGGCTCGTCAGACGCCTGCCTCGAGACTTCACGTTCGCCACGGAGGGGGCAGTTCAGTGGGGCGCACAGCATCCGACGAACGCGGTGCGTGGCTGGGCTGGTTACGCCTACGTGAAAAAGACTTGGAACCGAAAATGGAAGCCCTACGTGCAAGGCGGGTATTGGGCTTTCTCGGGCGACGACCCGAGTACGGCCAAGGTCGAGGGCTGGGACCCGATCTTTGGGCGCACGGGCAAGTGGGGCGACACGTACATGTACACCGCGTGGAAGGAAAAGGGTCTGGGCTACTGGACGAATAACCGCATGACCCAGGTGGAGGTCGGGTTCAGCCCGTGGAAGCCAATCGGGTTCAAAGGTGCTTGGTATCACATGGACGCGTTCCATCCCTATCCGGGCGCATCTTCGATGTTCGGTAGGGGCAAGCGCCGGGGCGAATACGCCACCGCGAGAATGGACTACACGATCAGCCCAAGCGTGAAGGGTCACATAACGCTCGAGCGGATCTTTGCAGGCGATTTCTACACCGGCGCGAATAACAGCTACTTTTTCCGCGCGGAAGTGATTTATCAGTTCAAGGGAGCGTGGAAGAGAAGAAGTAATCAGTATGAGTGAAAGGCAATGAAGGCGATTTAGGTTCTGGTGCGCATTTTTGGTAAGCTGCGCTCGACCATGCTGCTGAAAGAAGCTCTTTTTTCCGCGCTCGAGTATCTCGAATCGAACAGCGTCGGTTCGCCGAGGCTCAACGCCGAAGTGTTGCTGATGTTCACGTTGGAGGTGGACCGGGCGTATCTGTACGCGCATCCGGAGCGCGACTTGAGCGAAGACGAAGTGGCGCGCTACCGTGAGGCATTGGATCAGCGCGCTCGCGGCGTTCCCTCGCAGTACATCACCGGACACCAGGAGTTCTGGGGGTTGGACTTCCTTGTCAGTCCGGCGGTCCTGATTCCCCGGCCTGAAACCGAGCACGTTGTCGAAGCGGTGCTGAGACTGGTGCGAGATTCGGGTGCAGGCGGGCGACCGAGAATCGTCGATGTGGGGACGGGGTCGGGAGCAATCGCGTTGGCGCTGGCGCACGAGTTGCCGCAGGCCGAGGTGCACGCGGTGGACTTGTCTGGTGAGGCGCTGGAAGTTGCACGGGCGAATGCGGCACGGTTGCAGTTGACCGACCGAGTCCGCTTTACGTGCTCGGATTTGCTGACGGCCTTCGACGAACGTCCGCAGTTTGATTTTGTCGTGTCGAATCCGCCGTACGTGGGCGAAGGGGAAGAGGACCGAGTGCAGCGGGAAGTGAAGAAGTTCGAGCCGCGCATGGCCGTCTTCGCCGGTCTCGATGGGCTCGACACGATCCGCCGGTTGATACCGCAGGCAAACGCGCGGCTAATAGACGGCGGCTGGCTGTTGATGGAGATCGGATATACGCAATCGGCGGCAGTGCAGGAACTACTAAAGGACTGGCGCGATGTGCACGCCATCCCCGATCTGCAGGGAATCCCGAGGGTGATAGCGGCGAAAAAGTGAACCAAATGCTGAGCCCGAACTGCACTTTGACCAACCAGCTAGCCCGATTCGACTGAAGTTTGAAACTCTGAAACGCTTGAAACCTGGCCGAGAATGCCAGACGCCTCCCGGCTCGCGCTTCGCGCCTGTTAGCAATTCAGTAATGGTTACTAAATGCCGTAGCGGGCCTGTACCCTCGAACGGGGTTTCTTAGTACTTAATCCGATTGGGCTAAGAGGTTCAGGTTGAAAGAATAGTGCAAGCAGAGTACCTGCTCCCCCAGAGAGCAGAGGTGGTCGCTTGCGCGCCTTCGTCGGGTTTGCCGCATGTACCGCGGTTGTACTGGCCAGTTCGTTGTTTTCTCATGTCAGCGCGGCACCCCTGAGGGTGACGCCAACCACAACTTTGACCGCGGAAACCTCGAATAACACGAGCGCGGCTTCAACATTCAAGGCGCAGTCGATTGGAAACGTTGCACCCGGCAACGTTAGCAAGGTGCCTACGCGCACGCTGCTTTACCCCGGCGCGACCACGAAAATTTATACCAACATCATGCATTGGTTCGGCCCGTCGAACCACATGCAGGTTGGGTACAATTCCGCCGATCCGGCACAGGTGCAAAGGCAAATCGATGATCACGTAAGCCGGGGTCTGGATGGGACGATCGTAGATTGGTACGGCCCCGGCAAGCATGACGACATAGGCACGCAGTTGATGATGCGTTACGCCGAGACGCTGCCCGGGTTGCGATTCAAGTTCGCCATCATGGAAGACAAGGGCGCGCTGCTGAGCTGTTCGCAGACATTTGGTTGCGATCTCAACAAGAAGCTCATCTCGGATCTGACATACATCTACAACACATACCAAGGCTCGCCGGCTTACATGAAGTTCAACGGCCAGCCGGTGGTGTTCTTTTTCGGGCTGGAGAGGTACACGATCAACTGGGACTACGTGAAAGCGAACGTACCCGGCAATCCGCTGTTCATCTTCCAGAACTCCGGCGGATATACGCACCCGACAACTGCTGGCGCGTTCAGTTGGGTGATGATCAACACCAGCGACCCGAATGACTGGAAGCAGTCCTACCTCTACAACTTCTACGTCACCGCGCAAAAGTACCCCGGCAAGCGCACGTTCGGAACCACGTACAAAGGGTTCAACGACACTCTCGCGGCGTGGTCGCTGAACCGAATCATGAACCAGAACTGTGGCCAGACGTGGCTGAACACCTGGCAGGAAGTCGGGAGGCACTATTCGAGTTCGCGCCAACTCGAAGCCATGCAGATCGTGACCTGGAACGATTACGAGGAAGGCACGGAGATCGAAACGGGCATTGAGAACTGTGTGGCGATTTCGGCCAGCGTGGCAGGCGACAGGCTTTCATGGTCCATCAACGGCTACGAAAACACGATCGATCATTACACCGTTTATGTTTCCGAGGATGGCGAGAACCTGATGCCGCTGGTGGAAGTTTCGACAGGCCTGAGATCGGTGAATTTGGCGCAGTTCGGCCTTGCTCCCGGAAACTACACGCTGTTTGTGAAGGCGGTCGCGAAACCTTCGATGACGAACAAAATGTCGCGCGGCGTGAGCTATTCGGTATACGCGCCCGAACCGACTGTTGTCCTGAACGTGACGCCCACCTCGGGTATCGCGCCGGTGACAGTTACGTCGTCAACAGCGGGATCGACGACTCCATCGGGCACGATCACGTCCAGCACGATCGATTTTGGCGACGGCACGGTTGCGAGCGCCACGACGGCCTCGCACACTTACACGTGGCCGGGCACATATACGATCACGGCAACCGTTACGAATAGCTTGAACGTCTCTGCGACGAAGTCGGCGACCGTCTCGGTAGTGGCGAACAAGCCGCCCCTCGCGTACATCTCCGTGTCGCCAGCGTCAGGAATCGCGCCGGTCACCGTGACGGCTTCCACGGCAGCGTCCTCCGATGCCGATGGTTCGATCGCGTCGTCCACAATCAACTTCGGCGATGGCACGGTCGTGAACGCAACCACGGCGTCCCACACCTATCAATCGGCGGGTACTTACACGGTGACTGGGATCGTTCAGGACAACCTCGGCGCAACCGCAAACGCCACGGCGACTGTGACCGTTGCCCCAGTCGTGCAGGGCAGCGTGACCGTAAGTTCTCCGGCCCCTGGAGCGACGGTGGGATCACCCGTCAGGTTCGTGGCGTCTGCTACGGCGAACACGGGGAACAGGATCACCTCGATGCGGGTCTACGTCGACGGGGTAAGTGCTTATACGGCGTATAGCGATGCCGTCGATACGTCGATAAGTATGGGCTCCGGAGCGCACAACATCGTGGTGCAGGCGTGGGACAACACTGGCCTTGTCTATAAGACAGCGATGACCATCACTGTAGCCGTGAACAAAGCTCCGGTGGTGTCTCTCAGTGTGAATCCAACGTCGACGACGACGGGGACGCCGGTCACGGTATATATGGCGGGCACGAAGGATCTGGACGGCACGGTGGCCCGCTACACCATCGACTTCGGAGACGGCTTCGTGGCGTATTCGGAGACGGCCTCTCATGCTTACAGCAGGACCGGCACGTTCATGATCAAAGCAACGGCGACCGATAACTCCGGTGCGTCATCGACTTTGGCGCAAACGATTACGATTTCGGCCCCGGTCACGACGTACGGCGTGGTGGTGAAGTCGCCTCGGCACGGGACGAAAGTCGGGTCACCGGTGCGTTTCATCGCATCTGCGACTTCGAAAGACCCGATCACTGCCATGAGGATTTACGTGAACGGCGTAAGCGCCTACACCGTGAACGCCGCGTATCTTGATACCTCCTTGAAGATGGCCCTCGGAACGCACAACGTCGTTGTTCAGGCGTGGGATTCAATGGGTGCGGTGTACAAGTCATCGCTCAGCATCACTGTTCCTTGAAAGTTCTGCGACCGATCGCTCCCCGTGCGGGGGCTGGAAGTCTCCGAGAAAGACCTCAGGGAGCCTGAGCTCCGTATTCGGGGAAGAACGCTGCCTTTTCTCTTTTAAGGTTGAACAACCTGAGACCACGCTGCTCATGCGGCGTGGTTTTTCTTTTCTAGTCAGCATCTTCCGGCGTAGGTGATTTGAGCTGGTCAGCCGCACGGGGCTGGGGTTTACGCCAGCGCCCTTAACTCCCGCTAGGGCTAAAACCTAGGAAGCCCTAGGAGCTATGCCTGCTGCAGCCAGAGTTCTGTGCCACGTAGTCTTTGGGCACTTGATGAAAAACAATTCACGACGCGAAACGGTGCAGTACATGGGTAAAGCCCTGCGGATTATTACATTCATCCTGGCGACGGGCGCGATGGCCTTCGCCGGGGTTACAGTAAGCTCTCCCGCAAACGGCTCGACGGTTTCCTCTCCGGTACACGTTGTTGCTTCGGCATCCTCCTCCTATCCCATCACCGGCATGAAAGTGTATGTGGACGGAAACACTGCTCATTCCACTTCCTCCAACAGGATTGATGCTTATATCCCCTTGTCGACTGGTGGCCACTACGTGGTAGTGAAGGCCTGGGACAGCACCGGGGCGGTGATGCAGACGAGCCGTAGCATCACTGTCGCCGGTTCTTCGGGTACGTCGGGTTCGCGAACCTTCAACGACATTGAGCAGATGAGCGGATGGCAGCATTGCACAGTCTGCGCCGGAATCGGCGCCAACGGACCGGTGGCGAAGTACGGCATGTCGCAAGGCAGAACCAGTCCTTCCATGGACGGCAACTCCACGCAGTTCTGGATTGGCGGCGATATCCCATACTCTGACGCGCTCTGGTGGAGACAGTTGGGTGCCAACAGCACCGCGAGGCGCTTCGTCTACGACCTGTACTTCTATGTCAAGACGCCGCAATACGCGCAGGCGCTCGAGTTCGACGTTAATCACTCCTTCAACGGCAAGAAGTACATCATGGGTACGCAGTGCGACATACGCAACCACCGTCAGTGGGAAGTGTGGGATGGCATCGCCAAGGATTGGCGAGGAACTGGTGTACCGTGCTCAGTTCCACCCGCGTACACGTGGAATCACCTGGTCGAAGAGTTCGTACACGACAGCTCAGGCAAAGTGACTTTCGTCTCGATCACTTTGAACGGCAAAAAATACTACATCAATCGTAGCTACTACTCTATCGCCAGCGGCGCCAACGAGATTAACGTCGCCTTCCAGATGGACGGAGATTATGCGATGCACGACTACTCTGTCTGGCTGGATAACGTAAAGCTGACCTACTGGTAGACCTGAAGTTCTCCCCTCGCTCGGCAAAACAGCACGTCCTCAAGGGCGTGCCGTTTTGTTTGGTGACACGAGATGGACGGAGTTGCGTTATGCGGCTATGCGGTTTTTGATCGGTGTTGGAACCTTCGCCTTGTGTTCTTCGATAAGGCCCATGCTTTCCGCGTCCGAGTGGATTTCGCGGACAATATAAAGGGGCCGTTGCTTCACCTCGTCGTATATTCGTCCGATGTATTCGCCGAGGATGCCCAGGCATATCAGTTGTATGCCGCCAACGAAGAGCACACTGACTATGGTGCTGGTGTAGCCCCACACCACTGGACCAAAGAGTTGTAGCCCCATCATTCTCGAACCGACTAGCGTCACCGCGTAGAGAAGTGCGAAGGTTGCGGTCGCTAAGCCCAACACAAGGCTTAGTCGTAGCGGCTTGTAGCTGAAGCTGAAGATGGCGTCCAAGCCGTACTTGAGCAGTCTGAAGAACGTCTGCTTCGGGCGCCCTGCGGCACGTTCGTGGCGGTCATAGAAGACGACCTCTGTCTTGAACCCAACCCAGGCGCGCATCCCGGGAAGATACCGATTGCTTTCGCTGAGCGAAACGATGGCATTCACAACCCGGCGATCGAGCAGGCCGAAAATGCCAGCATTCAGCGGAATCGGGTAGTCCGACAGAAAGCCCATGAACTTGTAGAACAGCGGATAAAAAACGCGACGAAAGCCGGTTTCCTTGCGAGTTCGGCGCTGCGCGATCACTACTTCCGCTCCGCGACGCCATGCTTCGACGAAGTCCGGTATCACTTCGGGAGGATCCTGAAAATCTCCGTCCATCAGGACGACTGCTTCGCCGCGAGCGACCTGCAAACCAGCCGTAAGGGCAGGCTGGTGTCCCCAGTTTCGGGAAAGTTCGACAACGGTTACACCCGGGTTGAGCGCTTGTAAGGCAAGCAGCTTTTCAGCGGACGCATCCGTGCTGCCATCATTTACGTAAACAATCTCCCAAGGTTCGCCGACTTCCTCGAGCACGTTGACGACAGCGGAGTGAAGAGCGTCGAGTACCTCCTCTTCGTTGAAGATGGGCACGACGACTGATATGGTCACTTGGCGACGAATTGAGGGACCCATGCTTGAAGTTCCCGAAGATTCCGAGTGTTTCATGCGTCCCCGGAATCTCCGTGTTTCGGGGTATCGCATGCGTCCCGCCGTCTGGGCCGGAACTGAGTTGCCGGATCAGCCGTACGATCCGTTACTGAAAACGACTCGCGCAACGGACTCGCGAGCTAGATATCCGGAAATCTCTCCTAGGCTGCGTTCAGAGTTGGTCTCTGAACCCTGGTACGAGGCGCGACGTCTGGCCGGCCGACGCTGTAGTAGATCAACCCGTGATCGGCCATCTGTTCGGGATCGTATAGATTGCGCCCGTCAATCACGATTGGATACCGAAGGGCAGCATGAACACGGTCCAGGTCCAGCGCCGAAAACTCCTCCCAATCCGTCAGAATCAGAAGGGCGTCGGCGCGGTTGGCCGCTTCGTAAGCAGATTTCGCGTAAGTCACGGACCCATTCAGCACCTCGGCTGCCCTGTCCATTGCTGCCGGATCGTATGTGACTATCTCGCAGCCCTCGCGCAGCAGTGATGTAAGAATCGACACCGCCGGTGACTCCCGAATATCATCTGTGCCGCCCTTGAAGGCCAGCCCAAGCACAGCAAGGCGCTTGCCCTTGAGTGTCCAGAGAGCTTTCCGAACCTTGCGCAGGAATCGAAGGCGCTGGCTCTCGTTTATACGAATGACTTCGTCGAGCAGCCGGAACTCGTAGCCGCAATCGCGCGCCACAGCGCGAAAGGCGGTGAGGTCTTTTGGGAAGCAGGACCCGCCGTAGCCAACGCCGGGTGAGAGGAAACGCGGACCGATGCGCGAATCCGAACCGATACCCTCGCAAACTTGTTGCACATCGGCGCCGACGGATTCGCAGATGCTCGCGACGGCGTTGATGAAGGATATCTTCATTGCCAGAAAGGCGTTTGAGGCGTGCTTGATCAGTTCGGCACTTTTGGCGCTTGTACGGATGAGTTGCGGAAGAGACCGGCTGTTGTCAGGCCTGGGTACAGCGTTGACGCACTTGTAGTACTCGCCGGAAACGAGTGGGGCGTACGCCGTACGGAGAACTTCTGCACAGCGTTCCGTGTCCGCTCCAAGGACGATGCGATCGGGATAGAGGAAGTCCGTGACCGCCGTGCCCTCTCGCAGGAACTCTGGATTGGACGCCACGTCGAACAACTCGGCAGGCGCTCCGTTCAGAAGCATGATCTTGCGAATCCAGTCACTCGTGTAGACCGGAACCGTGCTCTTCTCAACGACCACCTTGTAGCTGTCGATGCAACTCGCGATGCTCCGCGCGACCGATTCCACGTACGAGAGGTCCGCTTCGCCATCGTCGGTGGGCGGCGTGCCCACTGCAATGAATATTGCGACGGACTGCCTGACCGCTTCGGCCAGGTCCTCGGTAAAACTGAGACTTCGACCGCCATGCCTTGCAAGCAATTCAGGAAGAAACTTTTCGTGTATCGGAGTTTCCCCACTTTTGAGAGCGGCCACCTTCGCGGCGTCGTTGTCGACAACGATGACCTCATGGCCCAGTTCAGCAAAACATGCGCCGGCGACCAACCCCACGTAACCTGACCCCACCACGGCGATGCGCATCAAGAAGCTCCGATAGTCTGCCGCGTCTCTCGTGGTCGTTCACTACCGAGCGTCGCGCGGCTTTGAAGTATGCTCATCAGCGTAGATGCCCTTCGTTGCTGGCGAGATTGCCGGGAGTGTGTTGCAGTCAACAAAAATGCGGTTGCGCACGCGTACTGGCACGTTGAAATACCGCATTGCTGTGCCGTGTGCTTGAACATCGCCGCGCGATCCGGGACGGTCGCTTAGGCACTCTTGCCAAGTTCAATGCGTGGTCCTGTGAGGTTAGGGGAGACAGACTTGCGCAGCACCTGTGCAACCGCGGTTACAACTTCGCGCTGCGCATCCTCCAACGGCATTGGTGGAATTACCGTCATTGTGCGGAGTGCTGCGGCCAGGCGGTGATACCAGCTGCGACATTCGCGCATGAATTGAACCGGGTACTCAGGTTTGCGCGCGCGAGCGGCGTGTGGATCGGCATCCAGAAGAAACGCAACATCAGGCCGTGGTGCTATGGCACAGACCAGCTTGACGAACGCGCGGCTGATCGGATTCGAGAGCGGCAGGTTTGCAAGCTCGTCGTAAATGTAGCGGTCCATCACGATGACGTCTGGATTGCACCGGCGAGCGCGTGTCAACACAAGACGGAGATTTAAGGCATCGAGAAAGTACAGGACGTGCCGCGCGATAGTGAGATACCAGGCGCGAACGTTCTTGTCCCGGCGATTGACGGGTTTCTCCGGCGAACCGATTCCTGGCTCACTCTTGTAGACCCTGTGAACGAACCCTTCCCGATAGCGGGTGAGCACTACCACATCATCCCAGAAGGCGAGCAGCTTGGTTTCGCATCGCCATGCCGCGAGTGCCTCCCGAAGGTTCGCGATTTGCGTGCTCTTCCCGGAGCCGTCCAGCCCGGAAAACGAGATGATGTAAGGTCCGCCGCTGGAATTTGCCATCCTGGCTCCGTCGTACGAGTCCACTCACCTCGGCTGCTGTGGAGTTGCGGTCGTTCCCGGCGGCGTACTACTCGACCCTTTCGACAACGCGACTACAGTACCGATGGCGATACCGGCCGCCGCAATGGCACCAAGCTTGATTAGTAACGAGCGAACCTGGCGCTGCTTTGCGGGCGCTATGGCATTGCCGGCCGGTTTGGACGCTGCACCCCCGGCAGTCGGTCCCGTCTGCGCCGCGGCGGCTCCTAGCGGCTGTGAAGGCGTCTGTAGCGGTTGAGTTTGTTCGGGCGTCGCACTTCCGGGCTGCTCCTGCGTGCTGCTGGGCGCATTCGGAAGCTGCTGGCTGTTGGACGGTACAGGTGCCAGTGGCCCCTTCGATGGATCCACCATACCGGGCGATGTGTTCTGCTGAGCTGGTCCTGCGTTCTCCGACGGAGTGCCGGAAGCAGGTGCCGGGTTCGCGGTAGCGGGCTGCTGTGGCGATGCGCTTTGCTGTGGCTCTTCGGCTGCAGTCTGCTGTTGCACAGTTGTCGGCTGCTGCGGAACCGCCTGCGCCTGCACGAACTCTGGTATGCCACAGCACACCACTGCAACTGCAACAATCAGTAACTTGGTTAACGACTTTTTCATTGGACTACTCTCCGAGGCTACGAAGCCTCTTTGCGAACGAACTCGTCGCGGTGCGATTCGGCACCGGGCTCTGCCGGTGTGGATCCACTCTTCGGATCGTGATGTCCGACAAGGCGAGCGATCTCTGCTTCACGGTCGTACATCAGGATCTTTGCCCGGTTCCTTGCATATCGCCACAGCGTGGTCAAATTTGTCTGGTACCAACAACAGTTGGTCATCTGAGATGAGAAGCCGCAGACGTATCGAAAGCTGCCGAGCGTCAGTTCGGGTGACACCAACGTCGCGGCGGTCATGCGGTGATTGCCTTCGATTACCGTCAGTGGCTGCGATTCGTCTACCCCGATCAGCAGGATCGCGGTGCGCTTGTCCTCTGCTTGCAGGCGTTCGCCGAGTTCAACGAGTTTCGATACGAACGTGCTTGTGCGTGAACCGTTCCGGACCTTCCCCTCCCGGATTCGCTGGACAATGTCGATCAGGCGGAAACTGCCGGATGCCAGCTTGCGCCACTGAGCGCGAGGGAATACCTGTATGCGATCCAGGTCGTGTCGCGTGAGTTCGACTTCCCACCACTCTGTATCATTCGGCAACTCTCGCCACATCGTCTCTCGGCGGCGGAAGAGGAGCGCACGACGAAGAGCATTCTCTGCTTCGCTTGTTGTGTTGGCCTTCTTGACCCACCGTTCAAAGCGGTCACGATCCCGGTCGAACTCCGGGTGATGGAACTCGTTTTTCAGGAACTCGGCTATCACCTCGGCCTCGGTAACCGGGCGCAGTCGCTTCATCCTGGGAACAGTGATCTCGCTGCCGGCCAGAACAGCAGAATGTACCGACGGTGTGGGCGCCAGGACAGGGAAAGCAGGCAAAAGGGAATCAGCCTGTGCGAACGCCAACTTGCGAAGGCGAAGAAACGGCAGCGCCGAGCTAATCAGCAGTACGGCCATCAAAACGATCTGGACAGTGACGACCTGGTGCAAGCTGGAGTGGAACATCCCGATTCCGAGCACGATTGCTCCGCTGAACCCCAGTTGCACCCAGCCGCTGTTAGCAAGTTTGCGCGACATCTCGTACGCCATCAGCACTACGGAAAGCGAGTACAACCCGGTAGCAGCCGCATACAGCAAGAGCAACGAGTCGAGTCCGCGGCCTTCTGCATGGAAGCCCGGTCCGAAAACCGTTCGCAACACCAGATCTGGAAACATCCCCAGTGCCAACGTAAAGACCAGCGAGATCGAAAACACAATTCCAAGCGGCACCAGAACGACAGATGCGGTTTCGTTCTGCTGCTTAGCGCTCGCTGTGATCGGAAACATAGCACTTACCACGGACCACGAGAAGAAGTAGAGCACTCTTCCAACAAGCGCCACGGCCGCATACAACCCGGCCATCTCCGAATTGAAGAAATGTTTTACGAGCAGGATGTCGATGTTGTTGATGATGACCTGACCGACGAAGAACACGATCGCCTGCATTCCCTCGCGGAATGAAGCCGGAAGTTCAGCTTCAGGCGGACTGTCCAACTCCCTTGGGGTACGTGGCAGGATATAGGCAAGCACGACCGAGAGTGCGACGGCACATACAGCGCCCGTCACCTGAAGGCCGAACTGAATGAGAATGATCGCACCCACGAAACGAACTACGGCTTCGAGCACGAAATTTGCGGTCAGCATGCGGAACTTGCACATGCCCTGCAGCCCGCCGCGCTTCACGCCAAGAGGAATGTAGAAGGCAATTCCCAGAGCCAGCCAGACGACGAGCGATGGCGATGGCAGGTTCAGATACCGCGCCACCGTGGTACTCGAGATTATGAGCAGCGATCCGAGCGCTACACCCACAACCCACGCTCGCCGTCGCAAGGTGGCATAGACCGACGACTTCTGTCCGGTGGTTTCGTTTTTGGCTACGAACTTGGCGCAGACAAGCTGGAAAGCCAGGGTGATGGCCGAGACCAGCATGAGCAGCGTAACTACGGCAGCGGCATGACCGAAAGCAGCGGGACCAAGCAGTCGTGCGACCGCTACGTTGTAGCCGAAATTGAGAGCGCTCACCAGCCCTGAGCCGAACAGCATAACGATGCTGCCGCCGAGGATCTGCGCATGGGTCCTCTCCAGGCGCATGACACCGAGGAACGAGCGCCATTGCACGTGTTCCTGTCGAGGCGATGCTTCGGTGGGCAAACTCATGCTGCGACGTCCGGAACTCCCCCGTGCCGAGGCCCGACGCCGGTGGGTTGCGCGGAACCAGCGGTTGAACTTCCGCTTGATGACAGGCCGAATGGCTGATGTCGCATAGCGGCTGGGATGAAATGACTGAAGCTCCGCACTGCGTCGGCCGTGGTCTCGTAAATCTCGAACAAACGGTCGGTGCGCGTAAGTTCCAGAATGACAGCCGCATGCGGTGACAGTGCGGCCAGCTTCAAATCGCCATCGCGCTTCATCACCTCAGACATGCACTGCAACAGCATGTCGACTCCGGCGGCGTCCAGTTGCTTGACTGACGAGAGGTCGAAAACGATCTGCGGCCGGTCAGAAGTGATCAGCGGCTCCACGTCACGCAGGAACACCCGGGCTTGCTTGACGTTTACCCGTTCGGGCATGTGCTTCACCACCACCGGCCTACTCGTTTCCATATCGCCTCGCAATGATCAGGTTCGGAGAGAAAGATTCGTCTGTTGCGCTCTTGAGGGCAGGTGAGGGCGCCTGCACAGCCTCTGGCACGGAGATCGGCTGCCCGTCGCGTCCGCGCTTGACGATTCCGCGGACAACCTGCGCCGGGAGAAAACTCGCAAGTGATGCAAGGTGCCCAACAAGGCGGAGTGGTGCATTTGACACCGTTCCCACCAGCTTGGGGTCTGCGATCTCAACCTCCACGTTTCGACCTAGATGGAACAAGCGCCTTGAACCGACGACGGAATGAGCGACATCAAGCCCTGCGCCGATAGAGGTGTTCGGCAGCAGTGTGGCGTTGTCGACAACCGTACCGCAATCGACGTGCGCGTGATGCTCCAGCACGCTGCAACGCGTGACGACAGCGGCAGCGCGTACGCGAGCATGCGCGCCTATATATGAAGGGGCGAGTACACGCGCGCGTTTATGTATTCTCGCCGTGGGAGCCGCCCACACCCCCGGCTTGACTTCAATTCCGTCGGGCTCCAACTCAGCATTTCCGCAGAAGGCATCGACCGCCAGGCGTCTCAAATCGGCAGCGGTGGAGAGTGGATTGAAGTAACCGTTGAACTCGTAATAGGAGTGCGGCAACCGCGACGTTCTCAGTTGGTGGCGAAACAGGTAAGCGGCGTCATTGCGACGCGTAGGGTTGAGTACGAACGTGCCTGTCAACTCGCTGTCGGGTTCGATGACTGCCGTTACACGGCTACCTTGGTCAAGGTGGAATTGCACAAGATCCTCGTAGTCGATCTCGGCGTAGGGACCAACGTGCGTTAGCAACACCGACTCGGCGCCGCTTTGGGCGATCTCAGCAAAAGCTTTGTTCGCAAGTCTCCAGGCAGATTGTCCCAATGCACTCACCCATCGAACGCCCTGGATCGTCGGAACCGATCCGTATTCCGAGATGACGGTAATGTCGTCGATACCGAAGCTGCGGAGCCTATCGACGGCACGCTGGAGGACGGAGCGCCCGAGGAGATCGAGAAAGGCGGTAGGCACCCCCGCGAAGCCGTCGGGACTGACATCACGCGAAGCGACGATTGCGATCGCTCTTACATCCATGCCGACCACCTCTGCGCAGCAGCGCGAAAGAGCATGGAACGAGACGGCACCCATCCGGGAATTCGACGATACCTCGCGATCGGCTGCATCGCCCTGGCTCGCTGGTGCAGGTTGAACGTGCGGACGTACTGCTGAATGATCTGCGGCATGGTCATGCGCAACGCCGCGGAGAAGTTTCGCTCTGCCATTTCTCTCTGGCGATCCGGCGACCGCAGCAGATCCATGATTTTCGTCGCCATGTCCTCGGCATTGCCCGTGCGGTAGAACTCGATGGCCAGCCCTTCGTCTTCAGCCATACCGCGGAAGTCAGGGATATCGGCCGAGATGATAGGAACGCCGTATTCGCAGCCAAGGTGAGCCACGCCGCTGGCGCCGGTTGCCGATGAGTACGGCATCACAAGTACGCTCGCCGTTCGGAAGAGCGGCGCAATGTCTTCTTCCTCTACGTAGCCTGTGAACTCAATCTTGGGGTTACCACCGAACCTTTCACGTACGGATTCCACATAGCCGGGCGCCATCGGATGGTTGCCGCCCGCGATAACAAGCTTGATGTTCGGCATTCGAGCCGATATCGACTCGAATGCCTGGAGTAACAACTCAAGGCGCTTATAAGTACCCCATTTGCCAAAGACAAGGATGTGATGCTCAGGGTTGCCGCGCAGAGAGAGGTCGGGAAATTCAGGACGGCTTGACAGTATGCCGTGCGCCCTAAAATGCACGTTCTCGCCGTGATATTTCTGCATCAGCGTGCGGCGATATGCTGGCAGCAATACGGATACGGAGTTTGCCATCAGCACCGCGCGAGTAGCGAAGTAGCCGGCAGCGCGATAGAGTCGTGCGTGCTTGATCCCTGAGTCCTTCAGGTCAACGTGATCCATCAGGTGGTGCAGAGTCACGTGCGTGTAGTAGCCGGCCATGCGCGTTGCCGCAGGGAGCGTTAAGCCCGAAAACGCGGCCAGCGGATTGTTCGCATTCCCAAAACTGGAAAAGACCAGGTTGAACCATACGACATCAGGCTTGATGTCTCGAAGTGCCTTGAAAATACGCCGGTGATTGATGGTCTTGTTGAGTTCCCAGCAGCGGACGACATCGAAGCCGTCGAGTTCGGGCGTGGCGGTTTCCATCACGTCGCCAAGCACGGTAACGCTGAGCAATGAATGCCGCTGCAACTCGTCTGCTATGTGATAACCGTACTCGTTGAGGAGACGCCTGCTTGGCGGAAACGCGGAGATCAAACAAATTTTCATTGGGTCCCCTGGCTCTAGAAGAGCGTCAAGCGCACGATGGGACGAAACATCGCTTGCCCGCGGCCAGCGAAGTTGTAGAACGTTTCCTGCTGAAGTCCGAACGAAAAGCGGAGCGGATACTCGATCGGTAGCGCGCCATTGCCGTCGTTCAAAAGCCTTCGCAGGGGCTTCACATAAGAGATGAGCACACCACTCTGCACGTTGTCATACGAATGGAATCCTTGTCCGCGCGACCAGGAGAACGTGCCGTTGACAGTCCAGCGTTTGTTGACTCGGTATTCGAAATCGGCAGCAGGACGCATCATCTGAGCGTTCGACCAGTCCTGTTCCTGCACGCGCCAAGTACGCAGATATTCTCCGAGCACCGTCAGCTTGAAGTTCTTGCTGAACTTGCGCTGAAAACCGAAATAGGTGGAGGTTGTGAAGAACTCGCGCGAAAGCGCAAACGGGCCAGCCGCGATTCTGCCGGTTCCGCTGAACCTCAGGTCACGTCCGGAGTAACCTGTGATCAAGGCGTTCTTTCCCCAAGGACGTCCAACGGTGAACTCGATGTTCCCGACGAATTCCCTGGAGTGCAGGTCTTGCTCGGTAAACGGACCGGACTCGTGGATCAGACTGCCGCGAACCGTCAGCCAGTTTCCCAGCGAATTGCTGGTCATATATACAAACTGGCGAAACAGGTTCTGGTTCATGTCCAGCGGCGAACTGCGATCGCGGCGGAGCGTGGCCTGTAATCCCGTATTGAACTGGAACGAATTGCCGCCGACTCGCAACACAGGATTCAGAGCGCCGTTGAACGCATAGTCGTAGGTGTTTCGTTCGGCGATACGCCCTGTCGCTGGAATAGAAATGTCGCCCCGCGCATTTCGCAGTTGGAAGTATCCGCTGATGGTCGGAACGCCGTCCTGGTGCACGCGGTACAGGTTCGTCCAGCGCGTTTCTATGGAGGAGCGCGGAGGTGGCAATGGGTTTCCGAAGAGCCGGGCGTCGGTGATATAGATCGTTGAATCCTCGAAGATCGGCGCAACCTGAAGTTCGGAGGCAAGGCTGACTTTCTGGCTTACCCGAATCCCTTCCTCGCCGGCCATTTCCTGCAGATTGCGAGAGGCAGTGTCATCTTGGCCGGAAAGTTCATTTGCGCGGGCGAACATTGTGAGTGCGCGAAGGTCTTCGTGCCGCTGCCGATACATGTTCGCCATGGCCATGTTGTAGTCGTAGTCGCTCACCAGTTCAGCCTGGTTGCCGAGGCTCGTCAGTTGCGTTTCGGCACTCTGGGTTTCGCCCTTCGCGAGGTAAGCATTAGCCAACCCGATTGCCACAACCTGGTCAGCAGCGCCGGCTGCACGCGCCATCTCGAAATGGCGTTCTGAGAGGTCGAAGTCGTGCATGCCCAAGAAGAGGTTAGCGGCTTGAATCAGGTTGTCGGCCGTGACGGGCGATGCCTCGCCAATGCGTGACTCCGCAAACGCGAGCGAGATCTGTTGACGTGCGTCGTCCCACTTGCCTTGTTGCGCGAACAGCTTTGCGATCTGCAGACGCGCATCGACCCGGTTCGCGTCAGGAGCATCCAGCGCCCGGGCAAAGCGGTCCATAGCGGCCTGTTCCTCGCCCAAGGCCAACAGGGCATCACCGGTGGCAAGCAGGATGCCGGAAGAATCCGGTTCCTGCTGCTCCGCTGCGCGAACGTATCGAAGCGTTTCATTTCGACGGCCGAGCTGCGCGTGGGCATGCGCCATCTGCGCGTAAATGAAGGCATCGTCGGGCGAGAGGCGAAGAGCGCTGTTTAGGGCAGAGAGCGAGTCCTGGTATCTGCGCAGGTGATACAGGGTGTCAGCGAGCGAAAGGTGGAGAGATAGGTCGTCCGGTGCGTATTTCAACGCGGCGCGATACTCCGCCTCGGCCTCGGCCAGCAGACGCATCTGGCGATAGGCGGTTGCGCGCGCCAAGTGCGTCGAACCCGACTCGCCGATCAACTTCTGCGCCTCGTCGGCATGCTCCAGCGCCAGCTTGCCTTTGCGCAACTCGAGATAACTGAACGCAAGTCCAAGATGCGCAACGCCGTTCTTGGGCTGAAGCTTGAGGACATGATTGAAGTCCTCGGCCGCCTGCTCGGCGTTCTGCAAGTCGTTGAGCACGTATCCGCGATTGATGTAGGCCTCGACCATGTTGGGATCGAGTTGGATCGCCTGCGTATAGTCGTCTACGGCTCCCGAGAGTAACTGCGTCTGCTTTTGAATATGGCCGGCAAGCAGCGGGAAATTCGGCTCTCTGGGAAGCACGAGGGCTTTCTCGCGCACCAGGCGCAAGGCTTCGTCGAAGCGGCCCAAGTTGTAATAGTTGTAGGCGAGATACACGTTCGCGTCACGGTTGCTCGGTAACGCCTTAATGGCGCGTTCACCTACGCGTGCCGATTCCAGAAAGTTTCCGGTGTGAAAGAGGTAGCGTTCGCGCTCGACCAGTACGAGCGGGCTCTCTGCAACTTCTCCTTTCGCGCGTTCAAGCCATTTGCCGGCAAGCGGAATCTGGTATGCCTCGATAGCCGCGTTCGCGCCTCCGGCAATGATCAGGGGATTGGCGGGTGCGAACATGTATCCACGCTCATAGTTCGCCTGAGCCTTGTCGAACTGCTGCTCATCGGTATAGAGGTCACCGAGTGCCACGTAAGCAACGTAATCGTTCGGATAGGCCTGCTGGAGCTTAAGGAAGAACTCTTCGGCAGTTTTGTTGTCGCCGTTTTCGCGCGCAAGATACCCCAGCGACTCCAGGGCGTAACGATTCCGCGGATCCTGGCTCAATGCCTCTGCGTAGAGTCGGCGCGCGTCATCGCCGCGTTTCATGCGCCACAGCATCGCCGCGTATTGGATCGTGATGTTCAGGTTGCTCGGGTCTATTCGGCGTGCTTCTTTCAGGTCGTTCTCCGCCGCATTGAAATTGTTGGCCGCGGCCTCGATTGAAGCGCGTAGCCGCAGGAACTCAGCCCGTGCAGGGCCCTCAATCTGGAACTTCTTGATCTCACTTTCCGCAGCTTGGATCTGATTAGTAGCTTCGGTCTGATTGCCAGCGTCACGATATTGCTCGGATAAATTGAGCCTTAGCTGAATGGGATAGAGGATGCCTTCGGGGACGCTCTCGGGCATGTTGGCCAACGCTAGGTTATACTCCCGGATCGCGTCTTCCGTGCGCCGCTGAGTCCGCGCGATGTCGGCCCGGATTGCGTGCAGGCGGTAGTGCTTAGAGTCGATTGCTTCCGCTCTCTGCAGGTACTTCTCGGCTTCGGGGACATCCGCAACCCGGGTAAGTGCGCCGGCAGCTCCCAACTGCATCGTTATGTTTGTCGGAGCGGCGTTTGCGGCCTTCACGTAAGTATCAGCCGATTCCTTCTTCATCCCGGAAACTTCGTACGTATAGCCAAGCTCCGCGAGAAGTTCCGGCGTCTTATTTGGTACCTGTTTCAGGGTTTCGATCGCATTTGCGTAATCGCGCTCTTCGCGGTAGTAGTTGGCTACAGCCCGAAAAACGTCCGCATTTCCTGGAGCACGCCGCTTGGCACGTTCAAGCATGCCCTTCGCCAGGTCCGGGCGCTTCATTTTCATGTACGTTTGCGCGAGCAGAACCTCGGCGTGAGAGTTCGGTTGCTGATTTTCAGCACGCTCCAGCAAACTAGAGGCACGTTCGTAGTCGCCCGATTGCAGGAACAACTCACCTGCCATCATCAAGTCATTGGTGCGCCGGGGGTTTGCGGCGATGACCTGCAGCAACAGCCTTTTTGCTTCGTCAGCACGACCCATGCGCATGTAGGTCTGCGCGAGGCCCGACAGTCCTTCAACCGACCCGGGTTCCAGTTGAAGTCCGCGACGGTAAGCATCAACGGACGTCTTTGTGCGACCAGCCAACCGCGAACTGTAGCCAAGGAGGAACCACAGGCGACCATTCTGCGGAGCGGCTCTAGTACCTCGTTGAGCAAAGTCGGCGGCTGCTGCGTAGTTGCCCCGGGCCAGCGCGTCTTCCGCGGCGCGACCGAAACGTCCCACTTCGATGCTGCTACCCCAGCCGAATCCTCCGGAGCCTGGAGCCGCAGTCGCCTTACTGCCCGACTTGGAGCCTGGCTGAGCAGGCTGTTGTGCCTGCGCAGGCGCCTGCCCACCGTTGATCTCAAACTCCTGAGCAGCCGCACTCAGCGCAGCTGTGAGACAGACGCCACAAAGTGTTACTTGTCGAAGAAACTTTTTCACTGACGGACTCGTGCGCTGTATGACGTTTCGCGAGTTGTAGTCGCAAGCGCGTTTCCAAGTGGGAGAGATGCAATTCCGCAGAAATTCGGCAGTCTCGAGATTCTCACGTTTTCTTTGTTGCTCGTTTGCGGTATCGAGATTCTCACCGTGGGCATCGTATGTCACTGTGCCGCGCCGCGCCGTGCCAGTTCCGGGAGATTTGGTGCGCATGCGCAAAAGCAAACCACCTCGCCCGATTGGGAATCCAAACTGCTGTCGTGCCTACCGCCCCAGCAGCGCAAGACTTGGTAAAGCGCGCCAAACGGGGACCCGGAACTCCCGCTCGGGATCGTGAGTTGCGCAAAGCCGTTCCACGGGGGCTCGGAATCGGAGGATCACTTTGAGCGTCATCGGCTCTCCAAGCCAAGCTTACGGATACGCCGCAACGTCGCCGCCGGCACAATCTGGTCGGTCAATTCCTTTGGCGGCAATCATGCTGCTCGCAATTGCCGTGCACCTGCCGCTGCTCCTGATGCAGTTGCCGAACGGCTCTTACGACGCTTACTTCCATCAGTTCTTTGCCGCACACTACGCGCAGCACTGGTTCAACCCGTGGAATGAAAAGTGGTTCACCGGGTTCTCTCAAACCACATATCCACCGTTGCAGCACCAGTGGATGGCGCTGTTCGCTAAACTCGGCCTGAGCTTGCCCTTGGCTTATGCGATCGTTCAGGGTATCGCGATCATTCTTTTGCCCGTCGGCATGTACCGGTTTGCGAAACTCTGGGTTGGAGAACGCGCAGCAAGCTATGCGGCGTTAGGCAGCGTGCTGCTCGGATCGCTTTCGTTCCTGGTGTACCAATCAGGTCAGCTTTCGACCACCATGGCGGCACCTCTTTACCTCAACGCGCTGCCATACTTCTACGAGTGGTCCAGGAATGGAAAGGGTAGAGCCCTAATCAAGGGTGCGGTGCTCTGCCTGGCCGCCGCCGCTGCTCACCACGTTACCCTGCTATTTGGAGCTGTGCTGTTCGCTTTGCCAGTGCTGTGGCTGGCAGTAATGGATCGGAGGGAGGACGGCAGTTCCTCGTTCGCAGTGGTTTTGCGAGCAGTTGGGTTCGGGGTCGTCACTGCCGTGGGCATCGCGATCGTTCTTGCTCCTTATTTCCTCTCTCTGCTCGAGAACCCGATCAAGCAGATGCCCATTCCGCACGCGAGCCGCAACAACTTCCTAGTGTCTCCCGAGTGGGGCGTGAACTTCTGGGTGGTTCCGTTCGGCACCATGATTCTTGCGTTGCCTTGGGTGTTCTGGAAAGGTGCCGCGGATCGACGGTTGCGGCCGCTGTTCTTCGGTTTCTGGTTAACGTTCCTCTTCGGGCTTGGCGGGACCACGCCGGTCCCACGGTGGTTGCTTGGTCGAGCGTTCGACGTACTCACGTTCGAGCGCTTCAACTTCTGGGCTACGCTGCTGGCGCTGCCGATAGTCGCGTTGCTTGCGGTGAAGATCGTGGACCGTTTTGACCGCAAAGGTGCCGTCGCGTTGTTTGTGCTTGCAGTGGTGTCGTGCGGCGTTGCGCTCGGGTGGCTGAACTGGCACCCGTACAACATCGGCCAACTTGATGTTCAGCCTGTAATCGACTTTCTGAACCGCGATGGCCACGATCGCTTCCGCTACCTGACGCTAGGCTTTGGCAGCCAGATGTCGAAGGTGGGCATTTATGCGAACGCCAGCAGTGTTGACGGTGAGTACAACTCGGCCCGTCTCTTGCCAGAGATGACCAAGTATGGCTCGGCGCAGTTGTCGAGCTCCAAGTATTACGGCGCAAACGGCATGGAGTCGCTGCGGGCTGTGCTGAAGCACGCGAACCAGTACGGACTAAAGTACATATTCGTGCGCGACCGCTACTATGAGCCCCTGCTTGCGTTCGCCGGATGGCGTCCCGTCGAGCAGTACAACAACGGGATCATTACGCTGTGGACGAAAGAAGATGTGCCACCGGCACGTCCGATGGCGTTCGGACAGAAGCCTCCCGCGTGGCAAGGCGTGCTGTGGGGCATATTGCCGATCGGGTCCAGCATCTTGGCTATCCTCGTGATCCTGTTGTTGCCAGAGAGGCGTCGTATCGCGGAACACCTTGAGTTCCCGGCAACTGCGAGCGGCCAGATCTATGCGCGGGAGGCGAAGTAACGATGAAGCGCGTACTGCCTATCGTCGTCATCGTACTCACGGTTGTCTTCGTCGCGGTCGGCACCATGCGGATGAGTCAGTCTCGCCCCAATACTCCTGAAGGTGCCGTTCACTCGCTCTTCGATCATGCCAAGGCGCGTGACTGGGCGGGAGCGTTTCGCTTCGTGGCGAACTCGAAGGATGTGAACCGTAGCGACTTCGAAAGCGAACTCGCCGGACGCAACGGCAGCCTGCGCACGTACTCGTCGCTCGATAAAGTGGACACGGCCGTTCTGCACCACAACGCGAATGAAGCACTCGTTCGCACAGCGCTTTCCTACTCCAGCGCCGTCGGCCCGCTCAGGGACTCGCGCGATCTAAAGGTGGTCCGCGAAGGCGCGGAGTGGAAAGTCGTGTGGCCCGTGCAGAGGCAGCCGAAAGTTCCGCCGCAGGTGATTCCGGTGAACTATCTCCGGTGGGACGTCGTGGCTCGCGGCGAAAACGAAGATTGGGGCGCTCAGAACGTCGATGCTCCGAAAGTGCGAATTACGTCCATGAACGCGGTCGAGAAAGATGGCGGCACAGTGATCATGGGCGAGATCGTCAACGAGGATACGGTTCCCGGCTTTGTGACGGTTAATGCGTCGCTGGTTGGAACAGACGGCTCGGTGATCGGAGAAGAAACCAGCTTCGACAAGATGTCGCACACTCTGCTCCCGAAAGAGATATCTCCATTTCGCATCGACTTTCCTGGGATCCAGTTGAAGAACGTGAAGAGCGTGCGGATGCAGCCGAACTCGATGCTGGTGAGTGCATCGGCCGATCCGACCATCGGCGTGTTGCATCAGCAACTCGTGACTGACGGTGCGAAGAAAGTGTTGCGCGGCGAGTTGATCAACCAGAGCGGGCAGACGGTGAACATTCCCCACGTGCTCGCGACGTACTACGACAACAACGGCAAGGTGATCTGGGTGAACGACGCGTACGTTGACAAAGCGCTGTTGCCGATGACACCGCAGCCCTTCGAGATTGCCGTTCGGCAAGACGTTGCGCCCAACGTGCAGAGCTACCGAGTCACGGTCAACCATTACAGCATCGCGAGGCCTGGACAATAGCCATGAGGACTAGAAGTGTTGTGCTCATGCTGGCCGCGCTCGCGCTCTCCGCTGCACACGTGCGGGCGGCGGAAATCAGCGTCCCAAAGCAAGTGGTCGCAGGAAAAGACCTGAGCGTCAGAACCGGCGGCAGTGGAGAAGCCACGCTGATACTGGCCGGTCCGAGCCATGTGTCGCGGCATCAGGTACGACTGGGCGAGCAGTTCATGTTAAAGGGTGAGGAACTACGCCGCGCTGGGCGCTACATCGTGGTGCTTGAAGGCGGCGACGCTTCGGCGGCGTTCTTCGTGACCGCTGACGCTCCCTCTAATGTGGCGTTCCTCGCGCAGCCTTCGCGCGTGCCGGCGGCCCGGCCAGACGCGGTGAGCGGTACCGCGTTCGTGATGGATCGGTACGACAACCTCGTCACGGCGCCGACTCCAGTGAAGTTTGAACTGGCTGTCCCGGGAACCGCGGCTGAAACGCGAACGACGACTTCCAAAGACGGTGTTGCCTGGGTACGCATGCCTTCGGGCAGGCGTGAAGGCCCGGCTCAGTTCACAGCGGCCATCGGAAACGTTGTCGCTACCAAGCGCGTCGTGCAGCAGGTCGCGACCGAGCCGTGCAATCTGCGCATGAGGGCAAAGCCGTCGAAGAACGGCATCCTCGTGGAGACCGATCCGATTCGCGACTGTTCAGGAAATGCCGTTCCCGATGGCACGATCGTGACGTTTACGCAGGTTGACGGGAACGGGAAGAGCACTGTTGATGCGCGAATCAAGCGGGGCGTCGCACGCGCCGAACTTCCGCCCGCCGAACGCGCGACAATCTCAGTCGCATCGGGCGTAGTAGTTGGCAACGAAATTCGGTGGGGAGGTGGGCGATGAAGCGGCTGCCTGCTGGAACTCTGCGATTCGCTCTCCTGTTGCTGGTGTTGACAGCCTTGGCAGCATGGATGTTCTCGCTATCGAACAACGCTCTCGCCGCGAACGATAACGATTCGCGGGTCCAGTTGAACGTCGCGGGTGTCGGTCCGCGACAGATTGAAGACACGACGGAGCAGGCGATCGTCCGCGACTATGGCAGGGCGTGGGAAGCCATGACGGCCGCGCGCGAACAGAATCGCCCCGACTTGCTCGCGGGCATGTTCGTTGGCTACGCAATAGACGAAATCACGCAGGCAATTGAGTCGCAGAAACGTGAGAACACTCGCGCACGCTGGGTCGATCGCGGACACAAGTTGCAGGCCGTCTTCTACTCGCAGGAAGGTTCGGCGCTGCAGTTGCGCGATACCGCCCAGGTCGAGATTCAGGTGCTCGACGGCAATTCAGTTGTTCACACGGAAAACGCCACCATCAACTACCTTGTCCTGATGACGCCTGCGGCGGATCGCTGGCAGGTGCGGATGCTTCAAGCGGTGCCCAGCTTCTAGCTTGAGTGCGGCACCGCGCACTAAGCCCCAGGCTCCGAGTGAGGAGCATCGACACGTTTTGATTCCGGCGAGTCCTTTTCGCGCAGCCAGATCGACAACACCACCATCGCGAGGACAGCGAGAAACTCGCTCTGCCAGTTCTGGAACGACTCAAACCAGAACTGCGCAGTTACGAAGTAGCCGAGCAGGCTCACTCCCGGTTGTCCATGTTCCGCCTGCTCCTGGTTGTACTCCCGAACCCCACCGATTCCGTGCACAACGAAGGAGATCAGGAAGAGCGCAAGAAATGTAAGCGAGAGCGAATGCTCATAGAACTTAAGCGCCCATCCTCCACGTCGAACTAGGCCGGGTTGCAGCTCCTCCGGAGTGGTCGTCTCCTCTTCGGAGTCGGGCGACTTGGACTCTGCCGACCCTTTCTGGATCAGAAAACCAGTCAGAAGTACGTAGGCGAACATCTGCAGAAACTCGCTTTCCCAGTTCTCCGCTGTGGCTTCCCAAAACGCTCCCGAGCGGAGATACTCTGCATACGTTACCGGCGCTCGTCCATGTTGCTGCTGGTCATTGTTGTATTTGTAAGTGCCCACCGCACTCTGGGCTGCCCAAAAGGCGATGAAGAAGAACACCAGAACGAGGGAGAGCCCGTTATCACGCAGAAAGTTCCGCATTGGCAAGTTCCTTAGCCCGAACTGATGCGGAGCTTGCAACGAGAGTTGGGCACTCATCGCTGGTTCGGTGGCGTTCTCTTGGGTTTTCGCTCTGCCTGCGAGAGTCGAATGATCGTAGCGGCGGCAGTGAAGCGTACCTCGTCTTTGTCATCGGAAAGAGCAGGGGCGATCTTGGGCAGCACCGATCCATCGCCTCGGTGAGCGAGGGCGTCGAGCGCGGCAGCCCGTACAATCCAGCTATCGTCGGTGGTCGCGGCCTCCACTAGTGCCTCGCGCGAACGCGGGTCCGGATCTTGTGCCAGCACCTTCGCGGCTGCGGCGCGGACCGGTGAAGAGTCGTCCTTCGTGAGGACCTTGAAAGCACGATAGCCGATGCCAGCAAACGGGATGTAGCCGATCCCCTGTTCGAACCCGAACAGCGCCATCTTTTTCGGGTCCTTCAGCATCTCCTGTTGCTCTTCCAGCAGACCCTGGCCTGATTTCATCTTGCCGGTCAGCACCGCGTAGTACACCCGGTATGCATCACGGTCGCCCAGCATGCGTAATGAGCTTGCTGCGGCAAGCACAACCTCAGAATCCTTATCGTTGAGTGCCCGGCGCAACCTGGCCCTGGACGTCTTGGCTCCCATTTTTCCAAGCGCCGCCGCTGCCGCTGCACGCACCTCCGCTTCTTTGTCGGAAAGCGCGCGCTCGGCTGTTCTGCGGGATCGCGTGTCGCGAGGGATAAGGCCCAGTACGCGAACGGCGGCGGCACGCTGGTCCTTGTTTTCGTCTCTCGCGCCAGCCCGCAAGATATTCCACGCCCGCGGTACCAAGCCGCGACCATGCTGCACTTCGGCACGGTCCGTCGGTGCCGATGCAGCACCGGGAGCAGGTGTCGGCTGCGGCTCCTGAGTGGTTTGCTTTGGAGGAGAACTCTGTTGCGTTGTGTTCGGGTTCGATGGACTCTGCTCGGGGGGCGTGATTGGCTGTTGTGCCCAGGCGGAAGTTGCCGCAAGCACTACCCCGAGGAAGCACAGACGCAAGTTGGGTCGCACTAGTGCTTGGGTGAAATGCATGGATGGTCTCCAATGTTAGTTTCGGGCCAACTACTATGACGCGATGAGAAGGTGAGAAGTTGAGGTTGTCTCTGGTGGCTTGCTGGTGACTGAGAAAAGGAAATCCGCAGGGTGCGCGGTTCGCGCGGAAATAGGCCAGTCCTTAATCCAGCACACCTGGCACGGAAGTGGCACGGCATCAGGTGTGGCACTACTCAGGTCGCAACTGAAACGCACCCTTTACCGCTTTGATGTCACTCCGAGATGCCCACCAGCGTGAATGGCCTCGTAGTCTTGTCCGGGAGGAGGAACTCGTAATCGCGGAAGAATTCGAACTGCGATTTCTGTTCTTCCCTGACGACTCTCGCTTTGTAAGTGCCCAGGACGAGCAGTCCTTTGTTGGAGCCGCCATTGGCGCGGTAGCTGCCGCCGGCGAGTTCGTATTTCTTTCCATCGATGACGACACTCAGGCGTTGCGGGCCTAAGCACGCTGAATCTCCCCCCAATGCTCGGCCGCAGAGCGGTTCAAGGCGGGAGGATACTATGCGCACGTCAATGGTGTAGTCGGCTGGGTTGGGGGTATCCAGGGCGGCGAAAACGAAGGTGGGCAACAGCACCAGGACAACGCACAAAACGTTCTTCATAGTTGCTCCTAGCTGGTGGAATGGTAGCCCCAGCCGACCCCTACTGCAAAGGGAAAGATGTGCGCCAACTTGCTCACCTGAAATTGCGAAATCAGAGGCAAGATGATTCCGGCGCGCAATCGTTTCAACACCTTCAAAGCCGCCATCGAAGCCGAACTGTGAGTCGAGAATCACTGCAAAAAAACCGGCACACACGCTCGTGTGCCGGTCCATTCAAGACGCTCTACTCAGCTTTGCCGACGGTGCGTTCCTTGTATGCTTTCTGAAGAACGAAGAACGCTTTCTTTTTATCGCCTTGATCGGAGAGCAGGCCTTTGCGATTGAAGAAATCCTGCACACCGGGCAGCGGGCGACGAGGCGAGCGGAAATCCATCAAGATCCAGGGACTCAAGCCTCGCACCTGGGGAATGCGATTGATCATCGCAAGTTGGTGCTCGTAGATGTTGGCCTGGTATTCCTCAGTCCAGCGCTGTGAGGGGGCGCCGTGCAAACCGAACTTCGCGTCGCCACCAAATTCGCTAACGATGACCGGTTTGTCGACACGAATGTCCCATTCGGTTCGATCCGCAGCTTCGGGTGTTTGTTCATACCAGCCGATGTACTCGTTGATTCCGATCACATCGAGCGACTTGCCGAGTGGATCGTTCACGATTTTCTTGCCTTTTTCACCCCAGACCAAAAGTGCCGCTGTAACCAGTCGCGAAGGATCCAACTCGCGCGTGCGTGCCACGAGTGTCTCAAGGAATGCAGTCCGTGCTGCACTGGCAGGAGTCTCGTTCGCCACCGACCACAGGACGACCGACGCCTTGTTGCGGTCCCTGCTGATCATCTCTTCAAGCTGTTGCTTTGCCTTTGCAAGTACCGCCGGATTGTCGAACTGGCAGGCCCAGTAGACCGGTATCTCCGACCAGATCAGCACCCCCATGCGGTCGGCCCACCGAGTCATGCGCTCGTCGTGCGGATAGTGAGCCAGACGCACGAAGTTGCCGCCAAGTTCCTGAACCCATCCGAGCAAAGTTTTCGCATCCTGATCCGAATAGGCGCGTCCTGTGCGATACGGAGCCTCAGCGTGCACCGAAATGCCGCGAAGAAAAATGGGTTTGCCGTTCAGCAGAATTTGCGTGCCGCGCACCTCTATCGTTCGGAAACCGACTTCGTCTTCAAGCTTGTCGTCGCCGGCGCTGACTTCCAGCTTGTAAAGCTTTGGCTTCTCCGGCGACCACAGCTCAAGGTTCGCAGCGTGCAGTTGGAATCTGGCGCGACCATCGGCTTCCACCTTGCTCGTCTGGCTGACACGCTGCTCAGGGATCGTCACCGTAACCGCGGTGCCGGGCTCTGCGCCGTCCACGTGCACCCAGCCCTCAATCTCAGTCTTGGTGCCGCGCTTCAGTTGCAGGCTGTAGTCATCGATGAAGCGTTCTGGCACCTCGACCAGCGACACGTCTCTCGTGAGGCCGCCATAGTTCCACCAGTCGGTCTGCGTTGTCGGTGCACCATCCGCGAGACGGGTCGAATCCACCGCGACCACTACGAAATTGCCTCCGTGGCGCACGAGGTTCGTGATCTCACAGTCGAACGCCGTAAAGCCGCCTTCGTGCTCGCACGCTTTCATGCCGTTGACCCATACGAACGAGCGATAATTCGCTGCTCCGACATGAAAGAAAACGCGCCATCCCGGCTTGGGTTGGTAATCGAAGTCCTTCTGATACCACACCACGCCCTCGTACAGGAACAGCGACTCGCGCTGCGTGTTCCAGTCACCCGGCACCCGCAACGTCGCTGATTTCTGGAAGTCGTACTCTAGTGGCCCATCGATTTCTTCTTTTCTTTGGTTGAGGAAGTAGCCGTCTTTGCGAACCCTGCCGTGGAAATCAAAAAGTCCGGTGGCGTAAGGGTCGACGATCGTGCGCCATTCGCCGTTCAGCGTCGTCGTTTTGCGATGATCGACGTTCACCAAAACGATAGGACCGCGTTCGTCTGGCCTCGGTGCCTGTGCCAACATAGCCCCTGCACAGCCGACTAACAAAGACACGACGACTGCCGCTCTTTTGATCCACATCACGGTTCGGACCTCGATTGCTTGATTTGCTGAAGTTCCCGACTATTGTGTTTCGAATATCGCGCGAAGGGAAATAAAAACAGGGCCGGCGATTAACACCGGCCCTGCTGCACTGCTTTTCTATTACTCGACTACTTCCCAGGCTGATCGACGTTAGTGCCGCGCAGTTCGTTGACGACGTTCGTTGCGTGGTCAACAACTTCCATCTGCCACAGCATGTAACGGACGTCGCAAGCGATGGTGCGCGTGGTGGCCGGGTTGAAGTCCCAGTCTGAGATGACCGAGTCCAGCGTTCCATCGAATGCCAGTCCGACCAGTTCCGCGCGGCTGTTCAGCACGGGCGATCCGGAGTTGCCGCCGGTGATGTCCAGCGTAGCGAGGTAGTTCACGGGTACGGAGTCGAGCGAAGCTACGCCGTACTTGCCGAACTTCTTCTCCTTGATCGCGGCCAACTGCGTGGCAGGCGCGTCGAATTCGCCCTTGCCCGTGTACTTCGCCGTAATGCCTCGTAGAGTCGTGAAGGGCGTCCAGGCAGTGCCGTCGGCGTTGCCGTCGGTACGGCCAGCGACCTTGCCGTAGGTTACGCGCAGGGTGCTGTTCGCGTCGGGATAGACCGCCTCGCCCTTGCTGTTGCGATAGGCGATGAGCGCCTTCATGTAGTTGGCATACGCCTGCTGGATTTTGCCCGAAAGGTCGCGATCACGATCGTCCAGGCGCTTGGTGTCGTCGGCCAGAGCAACGGCCGCTTTGATGAATGTGTCGTCACTCGCCTTGAACGCCGCGGCGTCGCGATCAAACCATGCCATGCGCGTTGCCTTGTCGGCCAACTTGCTTCCGGCATATAGCTTGTCCAGTTGCGCGCCGATTTCGGCTTCGCTCATGCCCGGCTTCAGCCCGAGAGCACTCACGTACGCCGCATTCTGATCAGCAGCGGGCAGGCTCAGATACTGCGCCAGGAAGTGCCGCGCAAGCGACTTGTCTACCTGCTCGTCGTAGCGCTTGTCGATGGCTTCGAGAGCGGCGCGCAGTCGCGGCCAATCGCGCTGCTGGAACCCGATCTTGCGCTTCATGTCATCGGGCTCGGCTTTCTGGGTCGCGAACTCGTACAGCGTCCGGGCGCTGTCGAGCAAGCGCGGCGACGTATAGCCCAGCAGGAATTCGCGCTTCGTGATCGCGTCGCGCTCGGCGATCAGGCTCTCGATGGCAGCGATGTCGGAGCCGTACTGCGCCTGGCGCGCCTTGTCCGCGTTAACCCACGCCTTCAGGGCGTTGAACGCGGCCTGCTTGCGCGCAAGCAAGTCGGAGCCCTTGTAGCTGTCAAGCATGCCCTGGCGGTTCTTGTAGTAGTTGTTGATGCCTGCCACGGTGCTCGCATAAGAGATGGCCGCCGCGTCGCGCCCCTTGGTCTCGCGTTCGATGATTGCCAGTTGCTCGCCAGAGGCCTTCACGAAAGCCGGGTAGTTCCAACCAAACGTGAAATCAACCTCCGACGGCAGACGGTGACGGTTCGTGCGTCCCGGATAGCCGGTAACCATCACGAAGTCGCCCTCTTTCACACCCTGCGCGGCGACTTTCAGGTAGTGCTTGGGGCGATAGGGAACGTTCTCGGGCGAGTAGTCGGCAGGCTTGCCATCTTTGCCCACGTAGGCGCGATAGAAGCTGTAGTCGCCCGTATGACGCGGCCACATCCAGTTGTCGGTGTCGCCGCCGAACTTGCCCACGCTCTCCGGCGGATTGTGCACCAGGCGCACGTCGCGGATTTCGAGCTGCTTGATCAGGTAGTACTCAAGACCGCCGTAGAAGCTTGCCACTGTGCAGCGATGCCCGGCGTCTTTTTCGCAAGTCGCAACAACCGACTTCTGGTTCGTTTCGATCGCGGTCGTGCGGTCTTTACCGGTCAGCTTGGCCGTCTTCGGGTCGATGACCTTGTCGGTCACGTTCTGGACGTCAACGGTGACGAACACGCGGCTGCCGGGCGCGGCCGGAAGTTCTTCGGCCAGCGTCTTGGCCAGGAATCCGTCGCGCAGCAGGTTCTTCTGCACAGTCGAGTTGTACTGAATGCTGCCGTAGGCGCAGTGATGGTTCGTGACCACCAGGCCCTGCGGTGAGACGAAAGACGCCGTGCATCCGCCCAGGCTCACGATGGCGTTCATTGGGAACTCGGTGAGCTGCGTCATCGTCTTCGGATCGAGCTCAAGGCCAGCGGCCTTCAGCTTGCTGCCGATGTCGGGAAGCTGTTTCGGCATCCACATGCCTTCATCTGCGGAGGCACTCGCCAGAAGCAAGGCACACGTAACTAGAGACAAGAGAAATCGTTTCATGGCAATCCTTGACAGCTCGGGATGTGTAAAGGATACCAGCCGGGCACTCAGAAGCGAATGCGTCTGCGATTTAGTTTTGCTCGGCGTCGGCTCGGGGTTGAGTTCGCGCAAGCGTTCAGTTGTGATGCCGATTCGCCGATGGTGCCCCACCCTCGCGCCGTGATGTTCGGCGCTAGGGTGGGTCCGGTGCGGTGCATGCTCCGGCAGGGTCGAACGGAACAATGATCGCGGGCTGACGAGCAATCGCTATCGGAGAGAACCCCAATGCAGTGTCGAATAATCGCCAGCGTACAAGAAAACCAGATCGTCACCCTCGGTGCCTAGCAAAACATTGATAGCGTCCGGCTCCCCGTACTTCTTGATGCTCCCAGGAATTGGCACCCAACTGGCGAGTCCCGTGGCGTCGTCCGTATGTAATCGAAAAATCCCCAGCATACCTTCCTTGCTGGCGGCACTATTGAAGCTCGCGTGAGCAATACCTGACTTTGTCACCGCAAAACCGGTCATCTGTGCATTTCCGAGGTCAGGAAGTCTCCAGCGGTGAACTTTCATTGTCGGAAGGCGCAACTCGATGTATTCGCCGGCCATGCCAGAGTAAACAGCCACCTTGTCTCGTGTGCAGCGCATATAGAAGGGCTTGCTGGTTCCACCATTCATCCAAACTGCGAAGCGCCCCGGAAAATCGGACTTTTTCAGGAAGCTGACATCTTCTCCATTTTCGAAAGTAAACTTACGCAATATCGTGTAGTCGTGTTGTGTAACTTTGTTCTCCACGTCGCGATCATGACCAAACGCCCAAACGCCACCATCGTTCGTTGAACACACATTATCGGCAACGAACGGAGTTGTACGAATCACCTGTTCTACCTTGCCCGCCTGATCCGTTCTTGCTATGAAATGGGCAATCCTCCCATCCTCATGGACTGAGTAACCGGAAGCCAGAATCGATCCGCTCTCGGTTACGGAAGCATCCAGCAGAACAACCCGCCGCGAATTCGGAAACCAGATCGTCGCCGACACAGGATTTGTGCCTGCTACATCTTGCACAAAAAGATTGGGCACATTGGGTCCGGCCACTTCGCGTTCGCGCTGGATGACGTATCGTTTATCCAACTTTGGAAGGGGCTTCCAAGGAGCAAACAGATCGCCAGAAACTTTTTCCGTTTTGGTAGTTCGAAACGGTTCACTCGAATCGCCGATTGTTTGCGAATGCACAAATGTGCAACCTGCAACTAGGATGAGCAGCAAAATCCAACGAGGGTGCATAATCATTCTCCTTACCAGCAACCGTTAAAGTTTTGACAAATGTCGAAGGTGAGACAGCCAACCTGGCCCTCGTTACAGATCAGTGCTCTTTCAGAGACTCCGTTCTCGCACACTGAATTCTCGGTGTCGATGCTCCAGTTGTCGACCGGACAGTAAGTGCCACCCCATCCACATCCACCAGACGGAACAAGGTATGCGAAGTGTTCGAAACAGGACGACCAACCTGAGCTCGCTGGAAACGCGGAGAATTCAAATCCTCGATGAAAACGGCACTGGTCAGTTTTGCCTTGGGGGGCACGCACGACTTGCCCCGTACTCGAGAAGCCTCGCCGACTCTCTGCCCAAATCGAGTCACTGGCTTCGGCGCACCATCATAGATACTCGTCAACACTAGTCCTCGTGAATCGATGAGATGCGTTGTCGCACCAAGCTGACAAAGAAACAATACGAGTTAGACCATGTGTACGCATGATGTTTTGGTTGCAATCCTTCCTTTCAGGTCACCTTTAAAGAACAGAGCTGCTGCGCGGCCATCGATGATACATGGGCGTGCCACAACCGTCTACACTACGTCTGATTGCTGTTTCATTTTAAAAACTCTTGGGCCCTCCGCATCCTTACTGCGCCAGGGCCTTCCACGCTGCACTCCAATCCTGGCGCCGCTTGTAGACATACGCCGCCACGCACAAATCGTAAGCTACACAAAAGAAACCGTACGCTAGTGGGATCGCGGTCAACTGGCCCGGCTCGAACGCTGAGTACAGCCCATGCGCTTGAAATTCGTGCAGCAGGTCCCAGAGTCCGTGCACGGCGTACCCGGCGATCAGCGCGACGGGTACGCGAATTCCCAGCAGGCCTATCGCTCCAAACGCCACGACCACAGCCGTCTCCAGCCGCCAGGCGGTCGCAACTCCGAAGTAAGCCGTGAAAGCGAGATAGAACGCGGCGATCATGATGAGGAACAGCGCGTAAAACATCTGCTCTGCCCTGCCGGCGAGTTTTCTTCTGATGATGCAGATTGTGCCCACTGCCGCCATGACCCCGACCACCGCGTACAGGATCACGATCACCACGAATCCAACCGTGCTGTGGCCCATCGTTCTGCCTCCGTTCCGGGAGCGCTCATCATAGCCCCTGTCCGGGTATGTTCGATGACATCCGCGCTACTTTACGAAGCAACGACGGGATATCTACGGCGGGGTGAGTTCAAGAACGGACATTCGGGTATCCTGATCGGCGAAAGCTCGCTTTCCGATACACATGACCTGCGCAAAAGGCCTGCTCGCTTCCGTGTTGTTACTGATGCCATTTCTTGCATTGGCGCAAGACCCGCCGCGCGCCTACATCGGAGTCTTCGCCTGCCAGCAACAGCCGCAAACGAAACGAAGCGCCACGCTCGTTTCGAAGACCGGAGCGCAAGCGTACATCGAGGCGAACGTGCGGGTGGTCGCGAGTCGACGCGATGAATCATCGGGCGAACCTTCGCACAAATGCCGAGTCGACTGGACTCTGCACGTCGCGGCGTCCGGCCAGACGACGTTCGAAGCGGTTCCGGTCCACAGCTACACCGAGAAAGAGTTCAATGTAGGCTTTTCGACGGATGCTTCAACCTACTACGGTGGTTCG
>DASPIK010000011.1:0-2829 GCA_035629075.1 Terriglobales bacterium
CGCCCGCACGCGCGAGTATCTTGAACGGCGCATGCACCTGTCCCCGGCGATCGGGGACCTTGCGGCGGCTTTTCATCTTTCGGTTCGCACGCTGAACAGAAAGTTCGCGGAAGAGGGCGTGCATTTCCAGATGGTCAAGGATGCGGTGCGGCGCGACATCGCCATCCATCGGCTGACGCATTCGGACACGGCGGTCTCCGCGCTGGCGCTCGACCTCGGATTTGCAAACCCGGCTGCTTTCTGCCGCGCATTCAAGGAATGGACCGGCAGTACGCCGACCGCGTACCGGAAGGGAGCGCGCTTGGCCTGATATGAGGTTTCGCAACCCATGAGGCAGAGGCGCGCAAACTCCACTTCTGCGTTCCTTGCACCGGTGCCGCGACCTGGAGGTTTCGTAGCACGCATATCCCTTTGAAGAGTAGTAGACGAGAGCCGGAATGTGCCCGTCGATTGACCATAGGCCACGAACCAGCCGGTGCCATCGCGAAGCGCGGCAGGGCAGTGACCCGCGACGAAGTTCAATTGAGTAAGCACTCTAATTCCCACCGGTCACGACGACTGTCACAGCATTCCACATCACGGCAGATGCGATCTTTCACATCTCCCATAAATTCAGTATTGCCGTAACGCTTTCCCGCTGGCAATATTCATCGTTTATTTTCGCCTAAAACCCTGATCACTCATGCTTGCCGATTTCGCCGTTACCGCGATTTCGTCAGCGTTAGCGATGCGGTCTACTTCCGTCGCGCGAAACTTTGTACTTCGCGCCAACCATCCAGAAGCGGCCTGCTTTTCAACTATAAAGAGGCTCAACAATCACTATGCAGACGCTTTGCAATTACCTTCTCGTTGCCAACCAGTCAACCGAAGAAGGATTTCAAGAGACCCAAAGGCTCACGGTCGCCACAATCGATGAATGGCTTTCTGAAAAAGGTGTTACTAATCCGAGAGACAAGACAGGCACATTCACTTCGGTCACTCCTGGCGAAAGCGGTTCATTCAGTCGTTCCGAACTAAAGAGCGAGGACGCCGGCCTGATAGAAGTTAGGCTTGAAGAGCTTTCGAAGGGCGGCCAGATCTTTACCACCTCGGTTTCAGTGGTCACAACTGGCACCAAGGTCGCCGTCTACGTCGCGCAAATGGTACACAACGTGACAAATATCATTGCGCCAATAGTTACGGATGCACGGTGCCCGCGGCTTGTCCGGCGTCTTTTGGAACTGGAGCTGAACTGGGAGTTTGCGGGGGAAAGATTGCCCTCACCAGTACCAGTCGTCGTTACTGACGAGAGCGATGCTCTGAAGTTGGCCAACGACATCACCTCCACAACGCGCGCGCTACCGATAATCGTAGTATCTGAAAATGAAGGAGAGCCAGTTTGGCCCAGAATTGCGGAGCAACTCGCCTACGACCTGGCGGGGCTGGCCCGAGTGGTGATCATAGGCGATACAGCCACGTGGTCGCTCACAGAAAGACTCGGAAAGCGTAACTCGTGCTATATGGGAGCGATTCGCTTGTACTGGCCGAATAACACGCGAACTGAAGGCGAGGTGCAATTTCGAAGCACAGTGTGGACCGCATCGGCACTCTTGTCGCACGATCATGATGGAAAAGGCGCGCTCCGGTTTCGGTCTACCGTTCGCAAAATCGTTATGTCAGTTGCGGCACTCGCAGTCGAACCGCCGCAAGAGATCAAGCAGGTTCATAGTCACGTCTCTCGTCGGCAACTACGCGAATTGGAGGAAAAGGCGACAGCGAATAGTGAAGAACTTAAGATGGCCAGACTGTTCTTGGACGACAACGAACAACTTCGTGCTCAGGTAGAAGAACTTCAGAGGGAGGTCCGAAATTGGAGTAGCCGTGCGCAAGCTGCGGAGTATGCCCTTAATCACAATACGCAGGTTCAGGGTGATGACGTCACCGACATCCCATCTGGCATTGACGACGAAGCTTCCCCGGAAGCTGGAGATGTGCGTTTCTATAAAAAGACGCACAGCACATCGAGTTATGATGTCTTCGTCCGCGTGACGGACTGCGGCCACTCCTCATGGCAAGATGCAAGCAAAGCGGAAAAGGCGAAGAAGGGACTCGCGCGACTGCTGGGAAACCAGGATTGGAGAACCCTGCACCACTGCGGAAAGTGCACTGGCGGCGGATTATGGCGGATCCGCTGGTAGGCAACGTAGATGCATTCTTAAATAACTCAACAAGCTGTTCCGGCCGACCGAGCGTACCGTGCTATAAGTGATATTGCCCCATCGCTTCGGGCTGGTACACGATGTCCAGGATGCGCAGGTTGACCTTGCGTCCCGACCTGCCGTACCAGAAAATTTCCTGTCCCGACCTCAAGCCGAGCGCGGCCGCACCGACGGGAGCGAGGATGGAGACGTCGCCGATGCAACTCGTTGTGCCCGGGATCACCAGCCGGAAGCCGTATTCGGCATCGGCCGCCGAATCGAGCACGCGGATCCGGGAGTTGAGTGTGACGACGTCGGACGGTATCTGGTCGGACCGGACGACCGTCGCGAGCTCAAGCTTCTGTTCCAGGAGCGCCCTCACAGGCGATAAACGCCGGGCGCCGTCGGCGAGCAAGTCATGAATGCGTGCGCGGTCCGTTTCAGACATCAGGATTGCGCCGGCAGTGCGGCGATGCCGAATCAATTCAATTCTCCTTAACGCGTAAGAACGAATGCCGGCCGGATGACACGGCCGTTTATCTCATAGCCCTTCTGCTCGGTGCGGACAACGGTCCGCATGTTGTCCTCGGACCCCAGCTTGACCAGCGGCTTGTGCTTGCCTGCATCGAAGGGCTCGCCCGGCTGAGGACAA
>DASPIK010000012.1:0-40594 GCA_035629075.1 Terriglobales bacterium
GGAGGACCTCGGGACTTCTGCGTTGGGGTGAGGTTTGTGACAGCGGATGGCACTGTTGCGAAAGCTGGCGGCCAGGTCGTAAAGAACGTTGCTGGTTACGACCTGATGAAGTTGCTCGTTGGTAGCTATGGGACGCTTGCGGTTATAACCAGCGCGAACTTCAAGGTATTTCCTTCGCCGAAGCAGTTTCGCACGTTTGTTGCAGCATTTGGGACGGTTCAGGAGTCTATCCGTTTCCGTGACGTGGTGCTTCGTTCGCCGTTAACGCCATTGGCCCTGGAGATCGTTTCTCCGCTCGCGGAGGGCTACCTGAGCGCGATGATTCACGGTGGCTGCTGGCACGTTGTTTTGCGTGCCGGTGGCAGCGATGCCGTACTCGGGCGCTATCGCACGGAACTCGGTGGCGCCGTGACAACCGAACTGGGCGGAGAAGAGGAACGCAGGCTATGGCGATCGCTCGCGGACTTCCCGACGAGTATCGTAGCCACGCATTCGACGGCGATGCTGCTTGAAGTAAGCACCCCAATGAGTGAAGTCGCACCGATCTTGGGGGCGGCAGAAACCATCGCCTCCGAACATGGGTTGTTTATGGCTGCTGCCGGGCGTGCTGCGGGTCCAGTCAGCATAGGATTTCTCCCCATCAAGGAACAGCCGAAACCCACCGCCTATTCTGCGGTCGTAAAAGAGATTAGACGGGTGTTGCCGAAGGAGGGTGCCGCGGTTGTGACTCGCTGCCCGGTGGCGCTGAAGGGCATGATTAACGTTTGGGGCGAAACACCAACCGACATGGAAGCTATGCGTACCGTCAAACGCGCCTTGGATCCCGGCAGGATACTCAACAGAGGGAGGTTCCTGCTGTGAGCATCGGCGAAACCGCAAACACGTGCGCGGCGGGTACGCAGTTCACGACCCCGGATCGTCCTACTTGGGATCTGTATGCCCGCTGCATTCATTGCGGACTGTGCCTGAACCAGTGCCCGACGTATCGAGTTCTCGGTACGGAAATGGATTCGCCCCGCGGGCGAATCTACCAGGTGCTGCAGGTCGATGCTGGAAGGCTTTCACTTGGTGAATCATTCGTATTGCACATTGATCGATGCCTGGGATGCCGTGCGTGTGAAACCGCGTGTCCGTCAGGCGTGCAGTATGGGCGCATCCTGGAACGCACCCGAGCAGAGATACAGCACACATACAAGCGTTCGTGGCCGGTGGAAAAACTGCGGAACTGGTTTTACCGATCGCTACTACCGAATCCCGTACTGACCGCGCGGCTTGCGCGCGTGTTGTGGCTTTACCAGGCTTCGGGCGTGCAAAAGGTCGTGCGTGCGACCGGTATCCTGAGACTGCTCGGGTTGAAGCAGATCGAAGCTCTCTCGCCGAAGATCGATCGTCACTTCTTCTACAAAGAATTAGGCGAAGTTTTCCCCGCTGTCGGCGTCCGAAGGGCAAGAGTGGCTCTGCTGGCCGGTTGTATCGCGAATGTGTCCTTCGCCGAACTGCACCGGGCCACCATTCGAGTGCTGCAAAAGAATGGAGTAGAGGTCGTTGTGCCTCGGGAGCAGACATGCTGCGGCGCCTTGGCCGCCCACGCGGGTTATCTCGACGAAGCGCGAGACCTTGCGCGAAAGAACATCGATGGCTTGCTGCGCGACGAATTCGATGCGGTCGTGAACAATGCCGGGGGCTGCGGAGCGGCGCTGAAGGAGTACGGCGAGTGGCTTGAGCATGACCCGGATTACGCCGACAAAGCTAAGCAGTTTGTGTCTAAGGTTCGCGACATCAACGAGTACCTTGCGGAGATCGGATTAAGGCAGCCTGCGCGGCCGGTAAGACTGAAGGTTACTTATCAGGACTCATGCCACCTCGCTCACGGCCAGAAAGTGCGCTCCGCGCCGCGCGAACTGCTGCGCATCATCGGAGCCGAGTTGATCGAGATGCCCAGAGCGGACTCGTGCTGCGGGAGCGCCGGAACGTACAACGTCACCGAGAACGAACTGTCGATGAAAATCCTTGATGAGAAGATGCAGGACATCGCGACCACTGGTGCGCAAGTCATTGCGTCCTCGAACGTAGGCTGCATGTTGCAGTTGCGCGCCGGTGTTCAGCGTGCCGGCCTGCCGATGCGCGTGAAGCACGTAATCGAACTGATCGACGAAGCGTACTGAGGTTGTTAGAAACATGCAAAGCCCGGCCGGCGCCGGGCTTTTTTGTTACCTGGCTGTCTTCCACCAAATTTTCTGAGGTAGATTGCCGTGCGCTTTGATGTGCGATGCTCAGTCTGCCGCACTTTGTTCTTGCCGGCCGGTGATGATGTCGCGCAACTGCCGTGCGAGTTCCTGAGTGTCGCTGACGGGCGGTCGGCACGTGAATCCTGAACAGGTTACGGCTACCGTCTTACCTTCTCGAACTTCGGGCAAGTTCGGGAGCGTCTCGCGGAGCGCTGGAGGAAGATACTGGGGCGCAGTTTCATTGTCCGCCAGGTGGAGCACGGATTTCAGGAAGGAGAAAGGCGCAACAGCTTCTTCATAAAGTTGCCGCGCTTTGTCATCGTTGCCGACGATTACCACTTGCGTGTGTGGTTGCTTGAGCCAGAGCACCGCCACGCCATACGTTGCGGCAAATAGCCCGTATTGTTCAGCAGTCGAAGCGAAGAGTTCGAGAGTGCGCTTCGCGCGATCACGGTAGCCTTCGTCATTCGTGTAGCTGAACAGGCGCATGAGAGAGATCGCCGCACTCGGATTCCCCGCGGGAGTCGGTGAGTCCTGTAGCGGTTTTCGCCGAGCGACTAGCGCACCAATCGCGTCGTCGCTGACAGGAGTGTCGAAAAACCCTCCGGACTCGGTATCGAAGAAGCGCTCGACCATCGTATTCGCGATGCGATCGGCGAAATGAAAATATGTCATGTCCGAAGTCGTCTCGTAGGCATCGAGACACGCGAGTACCGTGAAGGCGTAGTCGTCCAGCATGCCGGGAACATAGCGATGATCTGCAGCAGGGTCGGAGTACGCCAGAACGTGCGCAAGTCCACGCTCAGGGTTCCACCCGTGTGAGAGAATGCGATCGAGCGACCGCAGGGCGAAGTGCCGAGCGTGATCGAGCGATAATACACGGGCGGCTTCAAGATACGCCGATGCACACAGTGCATTCCAGCCCACGTAAACCGTCTTATCGACATACGGAGTGGGCCGCCCCAGGCGTGCTTCGTACATCTTTCGCTTGGCCGACTCAAGTAAAGTGCCGACCCGTGACGAATCCATGCTGAGGCGGGCGGCCACCTGATCTACGGGCAGACTCACGAACAGGACGTTCTTGAAATGATTGTGGTGCATTTCTCCGGTCTCGCCGATGTCGTAGTGCAGCGAGGCGACGGAGAATTCTTCGTCAGTGAGCACTTGTCGCGCTTCTGATCGAGTCCACGTGAAATAGTCACCGTCATCGTCAAGCGATATGTCAGCGTCCTGGGAGGCGTAAAAGCCGCCGCGTTCGCGATCGGAGAGTACGTTATCCATCCAGCGAATGATGTCTCGTGCAACATCGGCGAAGAACGGAGCGCCAGTGGCCTGAAATGCATGGACATAGTTCTTCAGCAGCTCCGAGTTGTCGTACGACATCTTTTCGAAATGCGGCACAATCCAGCGTTCATCGACCGAATAGCGATGGAAGCCGCCGCCAATCTGATCGTAAACACCGCCCTGCGCCATGCGAGTAAGCGTGGTGACCACGATTTCCCGCAAACCCGGATCGCCGGTTTGTGCGCACTGATGTACCAGCAGGTCGATGGCCGACGGGTGCGGGAACTTCGGAGCTGTTCCGAACCCGCCATTCTGGGCGTCAAACATGGACCGGGCAGATTCGACAATGTGGTTCACAACATCGTCGTTCAGTTGACCGGCTCCGGTCGTGAACGCCTCCGCTTGCGAAATAAAGGCCATCACGTTGTCAGCAGACTCGATGACCTCTCCGTGCTTATGGCGATAGGCCTCCGAGATGGCCCGAAGGACGCGCTTAAAACCGGGACGGCCCAGATGGTCGTCCGGAGGAAAATAAGTCCCGCCGTAAAACGGACGGCCGTCGGGCGTCAGGAATACTGTCAACGGCCAGCCACCCTGACCACTGATCGCCTGAACGGCGGCCTGATAGCGACTATCCACATCAGGCCGCTCATCGCGGTCCACCTTCACAGGAACGAAGTTGTCGTTGATAATGCTGGCCAGTTCAGGGCTTTCGTACGACTCGCGGTCCATCACGTGACACCAATGGCACCAGACCGCACCGATGTCTAGGAGTATCGGTTTGCCGTCGCGCTGGGCGGCGGCGAAAGCTTCGTTCCCCCATTCGTGCCAGCGGATCGGCTGGTGCATTGCTGACCGAAGGTAGGCCGAAGAGGCGCTGGCCAGAGCATTCTTAGTTTCTATCGCCATAAGGACATTAGATGTGTCCCCGATATGCAGGTTACTGATTCGCTTCAGTGAAATCGACCGTTGCCGAAATGTTCTCCCATTCCAACTTCATGACGCCGGCATTCGGGCCGCGCTTATCGAAGGAAACGGTGAACTGGTCCACTGGTGCGTCTAACTTCTGCACTTTCATTGGAATGCGTGCCACGTCCTGCCCCTGCGAATACTCAGTCCCCCACTGGCCGGTCTGCTTGTTGATGATCAACTGCCACTCGTTCTCGCCAGGCAGCGTGAACAAAGTGTATTTGCCAGCCGGAACGGTCGTGCCGCCGATGTTCAGAGCCGCTTCGCTCTCGAACGAAGTAGCCTCGTTAGCGCCGGTGCGCCAGATCTTTCCGTAGGGGACAAGTCCACCCATGATCTTGCGGTTTCTCATGTACGGACGCCCGTAGTCGACGCTGATCTTTTTGCCATCGTCGAACGTAAAGGTCGCTTGCCCTCGCGGACTTGCCGGCTTTTTGGCGGCGCCGGTCTGGGGCTGCGCGTGTTCGCCGCTCGCTTGGCCAGCCGTTCCCGACGCCTGACTTTCGGAAGCGCCACTCTGAGTGCCTGCACTGCCGGCCTGACTCGATGTTCCGCTGGTCTGCGCGAACATAACTACTGTCACGGCGAAAACGGCGCAAACGAAATACACAACAACTTTTGAAGCTCGCATCTTTCCTCCATAAATTGAGAGCCGCCCCAAAGACGGCTCTCATGTATCTGACCCCGATTACATACCTGATCCGAAACCTTAGAAACCAAACGTTGAACCTACGCCACCGCGTACTTGCCGGTCTCGATCAGCTTAGCGGCAATCTGCTGTCGCAGAACGATGGTGTTATATGGCTCGTACTTAAGCAGGCGCCGCAGGATCGCCATCTGCGTCCGCAGCATGTCACCTTCGGCGACCGCGGCGATCAGACGCTTGGCACGCGCCTCAATCGTGTTCATGGCCTTTTCAACGTAGACCTGTGCCATGGCGATCGGCAGTTTCGCCGCCGCTTCGCCCCGCGTTGTCGCGATCTTCTGCGCGCGTAACACGGCCGACTCCATCGCGAACGTTTCGATGATGATGTCCGCCAGGGCACCCATCACTTCCTGCTGGTCGGCGATCGCCTGCATGTACTTCTGCGAAGCTGCGCCGGCAACCAGAAGTCCGATTTTCTTTGCGTTAGCGATGAGTGCACGTTCAGCGCCGAGCGGCCCTTCCGGCACTTCGGCCATGGTGGGTGACATGACCTCGTCCATGACTTTCTTGATTGCCGGCATCAGCGGGAGCTGACCAGTCATCGCGCGCTTCAGCAGCCAGCCGGTAATGATCATGCGGTTGATTTCGTTCGTGCCTTCAAAAATGCGGTTCACACGAGAATCACGATAGGCGCGCTCTGCCGGATACTCCTCAACGAAACCGTAGCCGCCGAAGATCTGCACGGTTTCATCGACGACATGATCAAGCATCTCTGAGCCCCAGACCTTGATTATGGAGCACTCGACGGCGTATTCCTCGATAGCCTTGCGCACCAGCGCCATCGAATCCGTGGTCGACTTGTCCACATCGGCCAGGGCCACGTCCATCATTCCGACCGTGCGATAAACCATGCTTTCGCCGGTGAAAATCTCCGCGGCCATGTCGGCGATCTTCTCGCGGATCATGCCAAACTCCGAGATGGTCTTTCCGAACGCCTTACGCTGTTTTGCGTAGGCAATGGCTTCCTGCAGCGAGTTGCGCGCGCCACCCACGGCCATCGCGCCCAACTTGAAGCGGCCCACGTTCAGGATGTTGAACGCGATGTGGTGTCCCTTCCCGATCTCTCCGAGCACGTTTTCGACCGGAACCATGCAGTCGCTCAGGATCAGCGGGCAGGTGGACGATCCGCGGATCCCGAGCTTATGCTCTTCGGCGCCAACTGCAAATCCGGGAGAGTTCCTGTCGATGATGAACGCGGTGAACTTTTCGCCGTCCACCTTCGCGAACACGATGAACACGTCCGCGAAGCTGGCGTTGGTGATCCACATTTTTTCGCCGTTCAGAACGTAGTGCTTGCCGTCCGGTGACAAGACAGCCTTAGTGCGGGGATTCATCGCGTCGGAAGCGGAAGAAGATTCGGAGAGCGCATAAGCGCTAATCCACTCGCCTGATGCAAACTTGGGCAGGTACTTCTTCTTTTGCTCCTCGGTGCCGAAATACACGATCGGCAGTGTGCCGATGCCGGTGTGCGCAGCGATCGATACGCTGAACGAACCGCTCTTCGCGATCCGGTCAGCGATCACGCACGAGGTCACTTTGTCGAGTTCCATGCCGCCGTACTGCTCGGGGATGTCGACCGACGTGAGGCCAAGTTCGCTGGCCTTGCGGATCAGTTCACGTGTCAGCGGCCAGTCTTTGTGCTCGATTTTGTCGATGTTCGGGACGATTTCGTTGTTGGCGAACTCTTCCGTCGTCTGCGCGATCTGCTTGTGCTCATCTGTCAGGTCTTCAGGGGTGAAGACTTCGTTTACTTCGCGCTCTTCCAGCAGAAAAGCGCCACCCGCAACTTTTTTGTTGGGGACTGCCGTTGTTACCGTCGCCATACTCACCTCTATTCCGTTCTATCAGTGCGTGACCCGAACCTGCGTTCCCAAGTGACCTTGTGTTGCGATCTCTATTGAATGTTTTCGAATATCCCTGCTGCGCCCATGCCGCCGCCAACGCACATGGTCACGATGCCGTAGCGTCCATTGCGTCGTTTTAACTCGCGAATGACAGTCGCGGTCAACTTCGCTCCTGTGCAGCCCAGAGGATGTCCCAGAGCAACTGCACCACCATTGGGGTTGATGCGACTCATGTCCAGTTCTGCTGCTTCGATCACTGCGAGCGATTGGGCCGCGAAGGCCTCGTTGAGTTCGATTACATCTATGTCGGACAGTTTGAGCCCTGCCATCTTCAGCGCCTTCGGAATGGCGTACACCGGTCCCAAACCCATCTCCTCTGGCTTGTAGCCTGCGGTCGCGAAAGCCACATAGCGGGCGAGAGGCTTGATCCCAAGTGCTTTCGCTCGCTCGGCGGACATGACCACTGCGGCAGCGGCGCCGTCGGACATTTGTGACGAATTGCCTGCGGTGACGGTTCCGTGCATGTGAAAAGCAGGTTTCAGCGACGCCAGTGCGTCCAGCGTGGTGTCGGCGCGGGGGCCTTCATCGACTTTGAAAATCATCTCCTTGCGAGCGAGTTTGGCTGCCGCCCCGCTGCGCGCAGATGTCGCAGACGCGCCGTTCGGAGATGAGAAGGTGACCATCACCGGCACGATCTCATCTTCGAAGTGTCCGGCCTGGATAGCTGCGACTGCCTTCTGGTGCGAGCGCAGCGAGAATTCGTCGGCCTTCTCGCGCGTAATCCCGTATCGCTTGGCCAGTCGCTCGGCCGTCAAACCCATCGAGAGATAAGCGTCCGGGTACTTCTCGACCAGCCACGGGTTGGGCGCGATCTTGTGCCCGCCCATGGGAATCATGGTCATCGACTCGGTTCCACCGGCCACAGCGACGTCCATTGCGCCGGCCATAATGCGCTCGGCTGCGATTGCAATCGACTGCAAGCCCGACGAGCAGAAGCGATTGATGGTCATCGCGGAACATTCGACAGGCAAGTCGGCGCGCAGGGAAGCGATTCGCGCAACGTTCATGCCCTGTTCTGCTTCCGGCATCGCACAGCCGATGATCACGTCTTCGATCTCGCGCGTGTCGAGTTGTGGTATGCGTTCGAGCGCGCCCTTAATGGCAGTCGCGGCCAACTCGTCAGGCCGCGTCGCCCGCAGTGTTCCTTTGTATGCTTTGCCGACCGCCGTGCGGACGGCACTCGCGATCACTACCTCGCGTGCCATTGCTACTCCTGTTGTCTCTTTCGATACGAATCAGTCAGCGTTGCGTTCTTCGGTCGAATGTTTGGATGAATAATGCTTCGTTTTGACTCTGCAGCGTGCCTTCACCGGGACACCGCAACCCAGAACACGTGCCCACCGGTACAGCTCAGTTCCTCAGCGGTTTCCCCGTTTTCAGCGTGTGCTGAATTCGCTCCTGCGTTTTGCGTTCGCCGCAGAGAGACTTGAATCCTTCGCGCTCGAGGTCCAGGAAGTACTGTTCGCTGACTGGAGTTCCGGGCGTGACGTTGCCGCCACAGAGCACCTCGGCGACCTTCATTCCGATCTTCACCTCGTGGTCGGTGATGTACTCGCCTTCACGCATGATGTGGATTCCGAGCTTCAGCGCGGCGAGAATACCCTCGCCGGGAGCCGGAATGTCCGACCGCGGCCGCGGAGGCTTGTAACCTGCACGCGCTAGTTCGAGTGCGCGCTCCTTTGCGTCGTTCAGGACGCGGTCGCGGTTCATGGTGACTTGGTCCGTCGGGAGCAGCAACCCCAGGCTGCGGGCCTCGAACGCCGAAGTGGAAATCTTGGCCAGTGCGATGGTCTCGAACGCCTTCTTGATGGCTTCCATCATCTCGACGGACTCGCCTCGGCCATCCGGACGAATGGACTGAGCGGCATCGACAGCCCGCAACACCATCTCTTTGCAGCCGCCGCCCGCAGGCAGCAATCCGACGCCCGGTTCCGCGAAGCCCATGTACAACTCGGCGTAGGCCTGACGGGCCGCAGCGGGGATCGTCACTTCGCATCCGCCGCCCAGCGCCATCCCGAACGGCGCCACGACAACCGGCTTCGGCGAGAACTTCACCGCCTGCGTCATGCCCTGGAACGCGGTGATCATCATGTCGATGTCGTCCCACTCCTGCTCCTGGATGGCCATGAGCAGCAGCATTAGGTTCGCACCGGCAGAGAAGTGTTGTGCGTCGTTGGTAATTACGAACGCCTCGAAATCGTCACCCGGCCCGCCCGGCTTCATGGTCTGCGTCACAAGCTGGATGATGTCGGCGCCGATCGTATTCATCTTGGAATGGAACTCGATGCAGGCCACGCCATCACCGATATCGATTAGCGAAGCCCCCGCATTGCTCTTTACCACCCCGTTGGATTTCTTCGCTACCTCTACTGACCAGACGCCGGCAGGGACTTGGACTTCGCGATAAGTGTCGTTGCAGAAACAGAAGTAGCCTTTGCCCGAAGCTGCGTGCGGAATGTCCTCGTACCACGATTTCGCGCCCGAGTTCAGGAGTTCCTCCACTTTGGGCGAAACCGGCCTGCCCTCTTTCTTCATGCGCTCGACGGTGGGCTCGACACCTGCCGCGTCCCACAACTCAAACGGGCCGAGCTCCCAGTTGAAGCCCAGCCGCATCGCCCGGTCGATCTCCACAACGGAGTCGGCGATCTCCCCGATGCGGTTCGCCGCATAGGTCCACAGCTCGCTCAGCGCAGTCCACATGAACTGCCCGGCCTTGTCGCCCTTCGCCGGTCCTGAGCCGTCGAGACCCAATAGCATCTTCAGCCGTTGAGGCGTGCTATCGACCGTCTTGGCCATGTCGAGGGCAGCGAACTTAGCTTTCTGCTTTGGGCGGTACTCGAGGGTCTTCCAGTCCAGACCGAGACGTTCCTCGCCATCCGCCGTCTTGTGCTTCTTATAAAAGCCGCCTTTGGTCTTGTCGCCGAACCACTTGCGCTCCAGCATCTGTGCAAAGAAGTTAGGAAGCTTGAGGTCGCTGCGTTCGTCGTGAACATTCGTCGTCATGTTGCGAACGACATGTCCAAGAATGTCCAATCCCACCATGTCGATGGTGCGGAACGTTGCGGACTTCGGCCAACCCACAGCTGTGCCCGTCAGAGCATCCACTTCCTCGATGCTGAGGTCCATCTCCTGCATGAGGCGTATGACGTTCAGTACCGAGAACGTGCCGATCCGGTTGGCGATGAAGTTTGGAGTATCTTTCGCGACAACAATGCCTTTGCCGAGGCGAACATCGCAGAAATGCGAGATCAGATCGACGGCAGCCTGGTCTGTCTCCGGCGTGGGAATGATCTCCAACAGGCGCATGTAACGTGGCGGGTTGAAAAAGTGGGTGCCGAACCAGTTGCGGCGGAATTCGGGAGAAAAGCCCTCAGCGATCTTCCCGACCGGCAGACCGCTCGTGTTCGTCGTAACCACAGCTCCCGGCTTGCGGACCGACTCGATCCTTTTCAGCAGGTTGCGCTTGATCTCGAGGTCCTCGACTATGGCCTCGATCACCCAGTCGGATTCGGCGACGAAGTTGAGGTGGTCATCGAAGTTTCCTACCGTCACAAACTTGGCTAACGAGGGCTCGAAGAAAGCGGCCGGTTTGGACTTTCTGGCGGCTTCAAGGCCTGCCTTTGCAATCTGATTGCGTGCCTCGCCGTCGGCATCTGGCGGCACCATATCCAGCAGAAACGACGAAACCCCGGCGTTGGCCAGGTGCGCGGCAATGCGCGCGCCCATCGTCCCGGCACCTAGAACTGTCACTTTATCGATACGTTTCATGGCTTTCGATCTTCAGGAAGGTGGCTGTTGAAAGGCAGGGAACTGCCAGCTTTTAGCGAGGGGCACCGTTCTGCTGAGATGCGGATTTTCTTACCTGCGGTTAGCTGTGAGGCTGAAAGGAATGACTTTGAAAGCCGAAAAAGCGCCCAAAAAGTAAGCGGCGCACGTCGTATTAGATGTGGGGTGAGGATGGCAACGACGTGCGCCTTATTAAGTTGTTTCGATGGTAAGTGGTGCAACTACTCACGTCAATAACTTTTTGTGAAAAAACTTCTTATCAATTGGGCACTTATCTCTTTCCCTTTTTGGGACTGCTTTGATGAACCCGACGGCCTTTCTGTGATTCGGTCCGCTCTGGTGTTCCATTCAAGACAAACTGTCTTGACGGATCGGCTGTGGATTCGTAGCAACGTATTCACGGGCGAGACGAGCTACCTGCTTTTCACCTGGGTAGCTCAGTCGCTTGTCGGCCTCTTCGAGAGGCACCCATTCAGCTTGCTCCACCTCGACTCGCATTTCCGGTGTTATGTCGCCGATCTTGCCGGATCGATAGCGCAGCAGGAAGAAGCTAACCACCTTGAAAACGCGCTGTTTATCGCCCCAGGAACGCACATAGACGTACTTGATGTCGTGCAGTTTGGAAACCAGGTCAGCGTGAATGCCGGTTTCCTCGCGGACTTCGCGCACCGCAGTATCGGCTGGTTTTTCGCCCGGATCGATCAATCCCTTGGGGAGGGCCAGGACGCGCTTTGAGTTCTTCTTCTCCTGGTTGGAGCGCCGCGGCTCGATTACAGCCACCCACCAGCGCTCGTCTGCGTAGTGGATCACTACCCCGCCCGCTGAAAACTCACGTTCCATCAACCAGACCTCTGTTGACCCTCAATGTGTGCTTAAGAGGACGATTGAAGCAGAGGAACACCCCAGACGCAAAGCCGTTTTTTGTTCCGGGTCAGCAAAGGTGCGGAATTTGGCATCGTATATACAGGGCCTCTGGGATCTTGCCGGGTTCTGGGATCCGGGCCAATCAGGTTGAGCAAGCTTTCCCAAGTCGTTCGTTCGGTACGCGCGTTCGGCCGTGAATTTGCGCGACTGAGATCCTCCTCTGCCGCTCCGGCACCCAAGCGCCCCGCCGTCGGTTTAGCACTGGGTGGCGGGTTTGCACGTGGCTTAGCCCACATCGGCGTCCTCAAAGTCCTCGAAGAGCACCGAATTCCCATTGATTGCATTGCCGGAACCAGCGTTGGCTCGCTGATCGGGGCTGCGTACTGTAGCGGAATCTCGGCAAAGGAACTTGAAGAGATTGCCTATCTCGTGCGTTTCCGGGATTTTGCGCGGTGGACGGTTTCCCGCTTCGGTTTCGCCAGCAATGACAGGATGGCGCGCTTCCTCGAGAAATTCCTGAAGGTGCGTACCTTTGAGGAGCTTAGGATTCCGTTGGCGGTCAGCGCCACCGACTTCTCGACTGGCGAAGCCGTTGTCCTGAAATCGGGATCGCTGGTGGACGCCGTTCGAGCGAGTTGCGCGTATCCGGGGATGTTTCTCCCCGTGAATGTCGATGGGCGTCTGCTTATAGACGGTATGTTGGCCCACCCCGTTCCGACGGCGCCGGTCCGGGAGCTCGGTGCCGAACGCGTTGTTGCCGTGTACCTGAGCGCACATTGGGTGAACCTGAAAGGGCCACGGCATATCTTCGACGTAATTGGCCAGTGCTTCTCAATCGCCCAACAGCGCATGTGCGAAATCTGGCAATCGCAGGCCGACCTCATACTTCAGCCTGATGTACAAGGCTTCAGCTACGACGGCTTTGACAAGGCTTCTGACCTGATCGCGGCCGGTGAAAAGTCGGCGAACGAAGCATTACCGATGCTGAAGCGGTGGACAAACGAGGACTCCACCCCTGCCGAAGCGCGACTGCTGGTTGCGCCTAATGCTTCCGCGAAGAGAGTCGGTCCGCCTACGGCGCCGGTCCAGTCCCCGGCATCCTGACCCATCCCTGGTCGTCCTCTGGTCGAGACTCCCCACCCATCGTACTTCGACAGGACTGCTCCTCAAACCGCAGTCAGAGCATCGAACGGAACCATGACCGCTACCGGGATCGACTCCACTGACGACCTTAAGACATTGGCTACGCGCATGCGCATCGACATTGTCAAGATGATCGGCGCAGCGGGAAGCGGGCACCCCGGCGGGTCTCTCTCCGAAGTGGACGTGCTTATAGGTCTGTACTTCCGTGTAATGCGCAACGACCCCAAGCACCCGCAATCTCCCGATCGTGATCGCTTTGTCCTCTCGAAGGGGCACGGCGCGCCCGGTCTTTACGCGGTGCTTGCGGAAGCAGGCTACATAGACAAAGCGCTGCTCGGCACCCTCCGCAAGCTTGGGTCCCCACTCCAGGGCCACCCGGATAAACGCATGATGCCGATACTCGATGCCTCGACCGGTTCTCTAGGTCAGGGACTCTCGATAGGAATCGGAATGGCTATGGCTGCGAACCTGGATGGCCGCGATTATCAAACTTTCGTCATGACCGGGGACGGTGAAATCCAGGAAGGGCAAATCTGGGAAGCCGCGATGTTCGCCGGACATCACAGGCTGTCGAACCTGACCCTCATCGTGGATTACAACCGGCAGCAGCTTGATGGCTGGGTAAAGGATATCGTCGACCCTGCCCCCTTGGCCGACAAGTTCAAGGCATTCAACTGGCACGCTCTCCAGATCGACGGTCACGATTTCAAGCAGATAATCCCAGCCTTACAAGAGGCGCGCTCAGGCAAGGAAGGTAAGCCGACCGCCATCATCGCGAAGACGATCAAGGGTAAGGGCGTCTCGTTCATGGAAAACAAAATCGAGTGGCATGGCACCGCCCCCAAAGAGGACCAGGCGGAAGCGGCTGTCCGAGAACTCGAAGCGTAGCTGGCGTGATCCGGAGGATCCCTTGAAAACCGACGTAAACACCAAGTTCGAATACAAGCTCGGGATGGCCACCCGCGAAGCCTACGGACAAGCTCTTGCAGAAGTTGGTCGCACGCACCCGGAACTCGTCGTGCTTGACGCCGATCTTGCAAAATCGACCTACAGCGTGAAGTTCGGCAAGGAATTCCCTGACAGGTTCTTCACTGTCGGTATCGCTGAAGCGAACATGGTCGGTATAGCTGGCGGTCTGGCACTTAGCGGAAAGATTCCATTTGCCTCGTCTTTTGCCGTCTTCCTTTGCGACAAGGGATACGATCAGTTGCGAATGTCCATCGCGTACCCGCATGTGAATGCAAAATTTGTCGGTTCACACGGTGGCATCTCGATAGGCGAGGACGGCCCGAGCCAAATGTCGATTGAGGACTATGCTCTCATGTGCGCCTTGCCCGGATTCGTGGTGCTGTCTCCATCAGATGAGTTCTGTACCCGGGCACTTGTCCATCGCATGGCAGAACACGTAGGGCCATGCTACATGCGTACAGGCCGTCCAAAGGTTCCGATTATCTACAGTGCCGAAGACGATTTCGAGATAGGCAAAGCAAAAGTTCACGGCCAAGGCAAAGATGTTGCGATCGTTGCCTGCGGCCTCGAGGTGGGCCAAGCCCTGCTCGCGAAATCGCAGCTAGAACAGGAGGGCATCAGCGCTCGTGTGCTGGACATGCACACGTTAAAACCACTCGATTCGCAGGCGATCGATTCTGCCGCCCGCGAGTGTGGCGCGATCGTAACCGCAGAAGAGCATGTGCTGGACGGCGGGCTTGGCTCGGTCGTCGCGCGTGCCGTCGCCAATCTTCACCCCGTTCCCATGGAGTTCGTCGGAATCGCGGATACGTATGCCGAATCCGCCACGCCTGACGAACTGCTGGAAAAGTACGGTCTTACATCTCGGCACATCGTGAAAGCCGTCAAGCGGGTCCTTGAGCGGAAATAACTTTGTCGGAAGCAGCGAAGTCGCGCGCGTCAGCGGCGTGACTCTCGTTCAACGTCTTCTTGGGCATCTCCTTCGGTCATCTGCCTCCGTTCGAAATGCCGTGATACATTGCGCGCGTGAGAATACACACGGAAGAACGCATCGGCAGCCTTATCGCCGCGGCCGGAATCATCTGGGCCGCACATGGAGTCACCAGTAATCCAGACGCGCTTTACACCTTACCGCTTCAGCAGGGACCTCTGGAACTGTGCGGCATTGGGATCCTGATCTGGCTGCATGGCAAGTGGCGTCGCTCGGTTGCACCACAATAGGTGCAGTCCAAACTGCGTGTTAAGGCGGCTGTGCGGACAGAGTTAGAGCATTCGCCCGGTGCTGGCTAAGGCTTTCGGAGGATTTTCAAAGCCAGATGCGGTTGGCAGAATGTCTCTTCATGATGTCGGCCATTCAGCGCTTTATGGAAGCGCATAAATACTGCGTCGTTCTAGAGCAATTCCTCGACCGAACTCTTGCGGGAAGTCAACGCCAAGTTCTCCAGGACGAACTTGAAGCTGCCTATGAGGATCTGGAAAGAAAAACGCAAGCGGTGATTGGGGCCCGTTTCGCCGAAAGCAAGTCCGTTGCTTTGGACTGATTCTGCACTCAACAGCCTCGCTACTCTGGCCACCCGTCCTTCCCCAAATGCGTCTAAGCACTGGAGCACTCACCGTGCAAGGACTCGCGAATGCCGATTGCTCGAATCATCACGCATTCCGCCGCAGACGCCCTCCCAGTGGTGGAACAACTACGAGCGCGCGGGTTCATCGTCCAGACGGTCTCTCCCAGCGAAACCTGCTCTAGTCCCGTCGATCTTGAGATCGTTCTGGAAAAGATCAGGCCCGATGTGGCGCTTTCACGCACCGCCAGCTTAGTAAACGACACCGACGCCGACGTTTACATCGCGGCCGGATCCTTTGGTTCGCACCGAAAGCTCGATTCCGAGCCCGTCAGCGCACGGCAGTCCATGGCTGTGCCAACCATTGAGGACACCGTCAACGGTGTTGCGGCCGGCTTGCAGAACAAGAGGGATTTGCTCGCCAAGGCTCTCTGGGAACAGCGGGCCAACATGAGAGAGGCCCGGCGCCTGCAGCGCGAACGCGTGCGGCAGGAACAAGCCGCACGCGCGGTTGCTCAAGCAGAACGGTTGCGGATTGAAGAGGCTGAACGCATAAGCGCGCTCGAAAGAGCGGATTCCGATCGGCAGAAGTTCGCCCATGAGCCGCCCCCTTTACATGCCGGGAGCCTCGCGGTCGACGCGGCGGGAACCGGCCATGACCTCCCGCAGCAGGAAGGCGTAGACCTGATCCACGAACCTGCCGAGGTTCAGGACAGCGTGCCTTTCATCAACCCCATAAATGCGAAGGTTGAGGCTACGGTTATCCCGCAGGATCCCGCCTGGAAAGATCAGCCTGTCAGCCCTTCCGCGTCAGCCAGTGGAGAGGGGCATCGGAACCTTGGCGAACCGACCCATATCGCCCGGCGAAAGGCGACCAGCGGGCGTCCCGTTGTGTCTGCCGGCACCGCCAGCCCAATGAGGCGTGCGAGAGCCAAAGAATGGCGCGCCGCTGTGATCGTAGGCTCGGTATTCGCGATACTGCTGATGCTGGCGTGGCGATTGGCCACTCGCGGGCCGGTGTCGCCGCTCCCAGCTGCGATCACCAATCAATCCGAGCTGCAGCAGGAGATTCCGTTCGGCGGAGTTACGCTGCCCGGGCTCAACGAAGCTGAACCCACAGCGAGTGTCCCTGCCGGAGCCGGCACCGTTCGTCCTGCCGCTGCTCGCTTCAGTTCTGGGGATTCGGCGGGCCGTTCACCTGGCGGCTCAAACGACGCTTCCGGTGCTCAGAAGGTAGATGAACTCGAGCTGCGGAAACGAAGCACGAAGCAAGCGTCAAGGCAGCCCCGTTCTTCTGAACCTGACGATTTAGCAGAAGATGAGGTGGTAATTCGGCACTTCAGGAGGAACGCGCCCACGCCCGAGGAAGCCTCCCTGCACAATTCAGGACTCAAGCGCTTTTCAGACCTCGACAAGCAGAGCACAGAACCTAAGCGGATTTCAGACCTCGACTGACGTGGCCGGGTTCTCTCAACCGCTTTCTCTATTCGAATGAAAGGTCCCACCTTCAGCACTTCCGAGTGATCATGCGCGCTTGAACTCGTACTTTCAATGCTTTGCGTGATTACCTCGGCACGTCACCCGTTTTATCCCGGCTGCATTGTTACGAAGTCCCGAGTCATCCATTCTCGCCCTCGACAGCCGAAACCCCCGCTTAGGAGACGAGGAATGGACACTTACGAAGCAGTCATGCAGTCGGGTTCACATTTCAAAGATGCCAGGCGAAAGCAGGAGAGCCTGCTTGCGTCAGGGGAGAAGCGAGCGCTCGTTTGGATAGCGCAACGAATGCCGCGATGGATCAACTCCGATCACCTTACGATTATTGGATCGCTCGGAATGGTTCTGACCGGCGTGTCATACGCGCTAGCTCGCTGGAACAAGTATGCCGTTCTGCTCGCAACTTTGTTTCTGTTCGTGAATTGGTTTGGCGATAGCCTCGATGGAACTCTGGCCCGTGTGAGAAGTCGGCTACGACCGCGGTACGGATTTTACGTGGACCACGTAACGGATTCTCTGGGTACCGCTGTCTTGTTCGGAGGCCTGGGTTTTTCGGGGCTGATGAGCCCGACCATCGCGGTTGCGCTATTGATTGCGTTCCTCTTGCTGTCGATCGAGGTCTACCTGGCGACCTACACTTTGGGATCTTTTCGCTTGTCGCACTTCAAGTGGAGCCCAACGGAACTTCGCATCTTGCTCGCCATAGGCAACGTTGTTGTTCTGTTCCACCCGGTGGTACTTGGTAACCGGTATCTTTTGTTCGACGTGGGCGGCGTGGTGGGAACGCTTGGCATGTTGCTGATTATGTTGATATCCTTCGTCAGGAACACACGAACACTTTACCGCGAGGAGCGCCTTCCGTGAGTTCACGGTTCGCTTTCGATAGCTGGGAAACAACCGTGGTGCGGTGGTTCAAGTTCAACTTCGTTGGCGCGATAGGCATCGTCGTCCAACTGGTCGCGCTTAGCATTCTAAAGAGCGCCCTCGGGCTTCATTATCTGCTGGCAACGGCAGTCGCCGTTGAAACAGCGGTTCTTCACAATTTCTTGTGGCATGAGCGGTTCACTTGGACCGAACGGTGCACCGGATCGCGTCGCGACATGTTTTCACGCTTGGCGAGGTTCAATCTCAGTACAGGGTTAATCTCGATCCTCGGTAACCTGCTGCTCATGCGAATGTTGGTGGAGCACTTCGAGGTTCACTACATTCTCGCCAACATGATCGCTATCGGCACGTGTTCGCTGGTCAACTTCCTTGTCAGCGATCAAATGGTCTTCCGGAAGTTGCGCGAAGGATGAGTCAGGCACGGGCTTTGGGAGTTCCCACAGCCCACGCTGACCCACGCATACAGGCTAGTTGGAGCCCGCAAGTCCTTGTGGCGACGCCTGCCTGTAAGGAGCGTCGGCGCGGCGAGCGATCCAGAACAAAACGAGAGCTACCGCGGCAAAAAGCAGACCAACTTTCGTGATGAACAACGGGACTGCGAAAAAGTAGCGATTGTAGCCGGGATCGAGGCGAACCAGGTCCGGTTGTTCGGGGTTGTAGGCAATCGTGACTGTGCTCCCCGGACTGAATCGCCTCAGCCATTCCTCAGCGCGACCCCGATTTCTGTCCGCGTGGTCTGATTTAACCAACGTCGTGATCACCCTGTCGCCGACTTTATACATCACAAGGAAGCGGGCGACGTGCTGCCTGCCGCGATTGCTTTGGACAGTAGTGATATCCGCCGACTCAACCTTAGCCTGCGTTGTCGGCCAGTTCTTCAAGATGCTCCGCTGCCGGAGGTAGAAAGGCGCGGAAAGTCCAAGAAACACTAAGAAAATGATGAAACAGCCGACCGCAATCACCTTAAGCGTCGCGCTGGTCTCGGGCTTCATGGAAACAGTGTAAAACGTCGCAATCCCAAGCCGGACTCTGACTTCTCTCTAGCTAGTCAGTCGAGCGTGAACGTCCCTGCTGCAACTCACGGGCTTCTTCTCGTACCCTCGCATAACCGCGGCTGAGATAGACGAGATAAACGATGTGGATGATCCATGTGGCGGCGTAAGCGGCGTATAGAAACTTCATGTTTTCCTCGTGATCAGGAAGCTCTTGCATCGACTGCTGGCTTGTCGACCCGTGGTTGTTCCAATGATTGTTCTTCCCGCAAGGCGTGTGCTTCCTCAACCTGCTGGCGCGCTCGTTCGAGCTTGTAACGTAGCCAGACCACGATGGCTCCGAACACGATGAAAGCTAGCCAGTTAATCATCAGCGCTTTCATCATCAGCGGATCGATACCGGAGCCTTCAGCACCGGCAATCACCGGTTGCGGGTGCTGCGTCCGAAAATATCGTATTGAGAAATAGACGATCGGTACGTCAATGAAGCCGAAGATGGCGAGCGCTGCCGCGAGCACCGGCGTCTGTCCTCCGCTCGAGTAGCGGCGCAACATCAGATAGCTGACGTAGATCAACCACAAAATCAGGGTGGTTGTCAGTCGTGCGTCCCAAGTCCACCAGATGCCCCATACGGGCTTCGCCCAGATCGGCCCGGTCACCAGCACCACCGTGCAGAAGACGACTCCGACCTCGGCGGTAGCCAGCGCGAACGCATCAGATCGTTGGCTGCGGTTTAGCAGATAGATGGCCGAAGCAATGAAGTTGCAGAAGAACAGCAGGAATGCCGTCCATGCCGACGGCACGTGGTAGTAGAAGATACGCTGTACATCGCCCATGGTCTGCTCGGTCGGAGCAGCGACAAGTGCCTGGTAAAGCCCATAACTGAGCAGAGCGAGCGCTATCAGACCAAGAATCGTAAGTTTCGTACGCATAGCTATTCGGCGTTCAACACCGTCTCAAACAGCAGAAGGCACGCGGTCGTAAACACGACGTCATAGACCGCGAGCAGATTGATCCAGAAGACGGGTGACGCATCGCCCGTCAGGATGGCCGTCGTCGATTCGACCATGGCCAGCAACGCAGGAATCGAAATTGGAAACAGAATCAGCGGCAGCATGACCTCGCGGCTGCGTGTGCGAATCGACATTGCGGCGAAAAACGTGCCGTTCACCACTAGCGCCCACGTCGCCAGTGCGCCCACCAGCCCAAGTTGCCACGCCGGCCCGACCGGACGCAGGTTGTAGAAGACAACAAAGAGCGGTGCCATCAGGACTTCCAGCACGCCAACAAAGATGAAGTTCCCAATTGCCTTGGCAAGGAACAACGAATTGGCCGGTGCGGGAGATACCCGGTAAGCATCAAGTACCTGATTTCGCAGCTCGCGCGCCCACGTCTGGTTCAACGCTACAACGGCGGCGAACAGAAACGCTACCCAGATAAGACCGCCTGCGATCTGTCGCGACTCTTCTGCCGTAGGACTGAACGAAAAACTGAAAATGACGACGACCAGCAACGCAAAGAACAGCATGGAATTGATCGCGTCCTTCGAGCGCCATTCCATGCGCAGGTCTTTGGCCAGTGTGGAGCGGAGAACCGCGCTGAGCGTGCTCATCGGCGCGCCTCGGTTCTAGGCCGTGGATCCATGCCTGTCTGCGGATCGCCCGAACGGTCTCGTGTATCACGCTGGTCGATTCGGCCCGCCGTCATATGAATGAATTCGTCCGCTGTTCCCTCGAGCAAAGATGGCTGGTGCGTGACGAGAAAAACGGTCTTGCCGTTATCTCGCATTGCGCCGAGCAGGCGAACCATCTCGTGTGCGGACGCTACATCCACGTTTGAGAAAGGTTCGTCGAGCAGCAGAAGTTTCGGATCGTGCAGCACTGCGCGGGCGAGCGAAAGCCGCTGGCGCATGCCCTGTGAGTACTGCCCCACGCGTCGTTTGAGCGCTGGCTCGAGACCAACGGTGGTCATCGCGCGCGCACAAAGCCCATCGTTGCCCAAGATTCCGTAAAGGCCGGCGAAGTAGCGAAGGTTCTCCATCGCGTCCAGTTCGTCGTAGAGAAGGGAAGCATGCCCCATGTATCCGATCCACGGACGAACAGATTTCAGATTCGTCGTTCCGAGAACTTCGACTCTGCCGCGCGTCGGTTGAAGAAGGCCCGCAATGATACGGAGGAGAGTGGATTTTCCAGCGCCGTTGTCGCCCAAGACGGTGTAGAGCCGACCGCTGCTGAAATTCGCGCTTACCCCTCGCAATGCGGCAAATCGACCGAAATGCCTTGTGACCGAATCGAGAGTAATTGCGGGCGTAGCATATGTGGCGTGCCCGGGGTCGGGTGCGCCAGCCGAATCGAACGCAATGTCAGCCGGATTGGTTTTCTCGTTCAGCAGTTCGTAGCGACTCACTTGGGCATCGCTGAGGTCTTCGCCTGTGCCTTTTCCACGGCGGGGACGCTGGGTTCGGTTGCAGGCTTTTGTGAAGGCGTCCCGTCTGGTGCGCCTTCCTGTTTCGGCGCGTATTTGGAGGCGCACTTGGCCTGCAATTGCTTGGCATGGAATACCCCGTCACGCCCGAACTGGCCTTCCGCAAGCGCCTGGGAATCGTCCTTAAACGTATCTGGTGGAGCTTCCGTGCCGATGTAAACGATGGGCAGCGTGAGTTCGTTTTCCTTCAGTTGAAACTCCACGCGCGTGCCCGTGCGCTTGATAGTTCCCGGCACAACGTTCCCGGCAACACGCAGCCGCTTCGTGTAGCGGCTGTTGTCCATCTTTTGCAACTCCTGGATCGTTACGTAATAGCTCTTGCTCTCCTGCACGCCGGTCCAGGCGAGGTAACCGAGAGACACGACAATGATGGCAATGGCAACGCCGAAGCGTAGATACTTGCTTCTGGAATCGGACATTCGGATTTCCCCACATCGTGCCGCCGCGACGCGATTTGCAGCCGGCAGAAGACCTTGCGGAGACTCTAAAGTGGGGCGTTAACCCCGGTCAAGTTGCCGCAACATCTTGTGATGCGAGAACAACGTCAGAGTTGCAGTGTTTTCATGCGGATTGCGGCTGACCTGGCGAGGGTATAATCATTGTTTTCGATCACGGGAAGGTACAAGTCATGGACCCCAAGAATGGAAAGAACGGTGCTGGAAACGGCACAGGGGCGAGCAGCTGGATCCAGAAACCCCGCGCAGAGTGGATAGACAGGCGACGGGCAGAGGCTGCCAGAAGCTCCGATAGCAATTTTTCGCAGATGCACTATGCGCGCAAGGGCGTCATCACCGATGAGATGACGTACGTCGCACAGCGCGAGAGGATCACGCCCGAGTTGGTGCGCGACGAAGTTGCTGCCGGACGCATGATCATCCCGGCCAACATCAACCATCCTGAACTGGAACCCATGGCCATCGGCGTGGCGTCGAAATGTAAGATCAACGCCAACATCGGCAATTCTGCCGTAACCTCGAATGTCGATGAGGAACTGAAGAAGCTGCACACCGCGGTCCACTACGGCGCCGACACCGTCATGGATCTCTCCACGGGTGGCGATATTCACCAGATCCGAGAGGCAATCCTTAGGCACTCACCCGTGCCCGTGGGCACCGTGCCGATTTACGAGGCGATAGCGCGAGTTCGCCGACTGGAAGACCTGACTGCCGACTTGATGCTTGAAGTGATCGAGGAACAGGCAGCGCAGGGCGTGGACTACATGACGATTCATGCCGGCGTACTGATCCAGTATCTGCCTTTGGTCTCCAAGCGCGTCACCGGAATCGTGAGCCGCGGCGGAGCCATCATGGCCCAGTGGATGGCGCACCACCGCAAGCAGAATTTCCTGTACGAGCGCTTCGACGACATCTGCAAGATCTTCCAGAAATACGACGTATCGTTCTCCCTGGGCGACGGCCTGCGCCCCGGCTCGATCGCCGACGCCAGTGATGAAGCGCAGTTCGCGGAATTGCGGACACTGGGTGAACTGACCGCCCGCGCATGGAAATACGACGTGCAAACTATGATCGAGGGTCCGGGTCACGTCCCGCTCGACAAGATCAAGGAGCAGGTGGACAAGGAAGTCGAGTGGTGCTTCGGAGCCCCGTTCTACACGCTTGGACCGCTGGTAACGGATATCGCCCCCGGCTACGATCACATCACTTCTGCAATCGGTGCAGCCATGATCGGCTGGTACGGAGCCTCAATGCTCTGCTACGTGACGCCGAAAGAACACCTCGGCCTACCGAACGAAAAAGACGTGAAGGACGGCATCATAGCCTACAAAATCGCGGCGCATGCGGCCGACGTGGCGCGCCATCGCCCAGGCGCGCAGGATCGCGATAACGCTCTGAGCGATGCTCGGTATAAGTTCGATTGGGAGAAGCAGTTTGAGCTTTCGCTCGATCCGGAAACGGCTCGCGCCATGCACGACGAAACGCTGCCCGACGAGCAGTACAAGGAAGCCCACTTCTGCTCCATGTGTGGACCGAAGTTTTGCTCGATGAACTACTCAGGCAAGATCGACGAGTACAACAAGCAGGTGCACGGAATCGAGAAGACGGATCTGGTGCAACTAAGTACGGCGACAAAGCGCTGAATTTAGCTCATCCAATTGGACTAACCGAAGCCCCGGACATCCCCGGGGCTTTGTCTTTCGCGACCCGTTCGGGTGCGCCGGAGACTTTTCCCTAGGCACTCTTGAATGAGTACCTTCCCCCCACGCTGATGACGAACTCCCGCAGCATGCGCGGGAGCGTGCGGGATGCGCGGGCGCGGAGACCAATGTAGCCTTGCGCTCCGGAGAAAAGATCGCATAGCAGCAGTCGAAATCTTTCACTCTCCTCAGCGAACTGCACGATGCGCTCGAGGATATGCTCACCCAGAAAGGTTCCGTGATAAAAGCGCTCTGCGTACTGGGCGCCTTCGATCAGTTCGGGTAAGAAGTCGCGCTCCACGAGGTCGCGATAACTCTCAGGTCGGTCGGCGAGCAATGCCTGTGCGAGCAGATCGGCGGAGCGGAGCGCGTAATACAAGCCTTCACCGGTGATCGGGTCAACGTAGCCGGCAGCATCGCCGATCATTGCCCAGCCATCGCCGACCGGTTGAATGCTCCGCAGGGTCGAAGCGCGAGGTGCTGGCAACACGTGCGCGTATATTCTGGCCTCATCGAGAGGCAGCTTTTCCTCTGCCAAAAACCTTTCAAGATGGCGGCGTAGCTCAGAAGTCGGGACTTCGGTCATTCTCCCGCAGATACCCGCCGAATAGTGGTCGCGGCGAGGAAAGGTCCAGATGTAGCCGTCGAGGCCCTTGACAAAGCGAACCTGCAAAGAGGAACTACTGCCGGGAATGTAGTAACCGACCGTGGCCATCAGGTCGGAAGCCGCAAACGGTTCGTAGAATTGTGCGCGGAACGGGTTTCGCGCTCCGGCGGCGATCACGACAAAAGCCGCTTGTAAAGATGTGCTGGGAGTTCGAACCGAAAAATTGCCGCCGGAGCCTGCGATATTCACGACGCGCTCACAACGGAGTTCGGCGCCCGCCGCGCGAGCGCGCTCCAGGAGCATGCCATTCAGCACCCGTCTCGAAAAGATTGCTATCGGCTGATTCAGCGGAACGGTAGTGCGGCGTCCGGCGGGGCTGATGAACTCGCAGGTGCCCACCATGTTCCGCTCGATCGCAGCGTCTTTTAGAAACTCATACTGATTGAGCGCTTTTTGCGTAATCCCGCCGCCGCAAGGCTTTTCCCATGCGAGCTTCTCATCGAATACAACTACCTTCTTGCCGTGACGCGCGAGAATCTCGGCCGCAAGGGCACCGGCCGGTCCGCCACCAATCACCGCAATCAGATCAGCGGGATCCATAAGACGGATACTCTACCAGCCATGCGGGCTCGCCGCACCTGGTCTGCGAACTGAACTCAATGGCGACACGGCATTCGGATGTGTGAAACGCCAGAGGAGTTTTGTCCAGAACAGGGCATCCTCGTATTCCTTCCGATGAACAGGAACATGTTGTAAATACCTGGGTTCCTAATATAGGCATGCTGCTGCATAATCAGCTTGCCTAAAAGGCCAGTAGTGGACAACGTCGGGCCTGCTTTGAACGGTGCAGGTATCGATGAAGACAGGAAACAAATATCCGGCGAGGAGAGCGGTATGAGAAAGTCTCATCTAGTTTTCGCAGTTTTGCTTTGCATGATTGTTGCAGCCGTCGCATCCACCGCATTCGCACAAGCGAAGGCACCGAGCGATGTCATCATGATGAAGGGCGGGCCAATGGGCGGGGTGAAGTTCCTGCACAACGCGCACGCGAAAGATCGCAACATCAAGTGCGACGTTTGCCACCATGTTTCGAAGCCCGAAAAGCCCTCTAAAGCGGCGGTCCAGCTTTGCGCAGACTGCCACACCAAAACGGCGACGCCGCCTATGAAGACCAGGTATCAAGCGGCCTTTCACAACCCGACGTCCACTTCGGGACTTTGCATCGACTGTCACAAAAAGGGAGTGACTGCGAGCAGCAAGGCGCCAACAAAGTGCACCGAGTGCCATCACAAGGCCAACGTTTAGTCGATCGATCAGGCCAGCCCGAAAGGGAGCGGCTGCTTGCCAGCCGCTCTCACACCTCTACCCCATCCCCGTTTTTTCACCGCAGTAAGAGGCAGGAGCTACTTGGAATCTTCATTACTGCAAGTAAGTGCCGCAATTGTGCACTGATTTACACAGTCACTGTGTTTCTTCTCAAATATTTAGAGAGGGAACGACGGATGGCATGTGGCTGCCGGATTGCGACGGTCCTGATTAGCACGTTAAAGGACGGTGTCCCATGTTCCGGATGTTGTGCATGCTCCTGGTACTAGTTGCCTCTGTCGTTTGTATTCCACGGAAAGTACTTGCTCAGTGTAGTGCCCCTTCGACTCCAGGTGTACGGATCTGTGCGCCCACTGCAAACTCCACGGTCGCCTACTTGCCCGCCATTCAGGTGAATTCAACGCCGCGCTCAGGCGCTATTTACAAGTTCATCATCTACGACAACGGCAAGAAAATGTTCGAGGGGGAGCCGTACCAGACCGGGGTTGTCCTTTACGACGGAGCACTCCGCAACGGATTCCATAACCTCGTCGTCAACGCGTGGGACACCAGTGGCAACCTGCTTCAGTCGAAGATCAGCTTCACGGTTGTGGGATATGGTTATCCTCTGCTGTGCAGTGTGCCAGCGTCACCGGGCATCAATTTCTGCGTCCCACCCGCGAATAGCCTGCAGCAAAGCGGCATCCCAGTCTCCGCGACTGCAAAAGGCCACACCAGGATCACGGCGATGCAGGTGTACGTTGATGGAAAGTTGCAGACGGGCCAGCAGGGCTACCACTACCTGAGCACCGGGGTATTTCCAAGCGGTCCCGGCACACACCGAATCACCGTCGTCGCGTACGACTCCACCGGTCACCGTTTCGCTTCAACCAAGACGGTGAGATCGACATACGACGCCCATAGCTGTCCTCCAAAAGGGAACAACCCCTGCTCGCCAGGTTTTGTCGTGGAGGGCCCCATGCCAGATGAGTTTGTCGGGGCATCCTTCACCGTGAAGGCGCAGATCCTCAACAATCCCAAGCCGATCACCGCAATCAAGGTGTACTTGGACGCGAGGTTAATCGCTGAATCAAATGGACCCACGCTTTACCAGTCCACGACTACAGAGGCTAGGGGCACTCATATCCTGACGTTCCAGGCGTGGGACACGGACGGCAATCTTTATCGCGTCCAGCAGAACGTCAATATCGGCGTTCCACACTAGGCTCTAGAGGGTGAGTTGCACCGAGCTGCGCGCGCCGAATAGCGTCTGTGAGGATGGTATGCTGCCGCGCTTTCGGTGCAACTTCGTACCCCAAGGGGCAATCAAAACAGCTAATCCTTGAGCCCTCGCGAACATCCCATCGGGTTCGAGAAAGCCGCAGTATGCGGCCAGAGCTCACCATGTCTGAACGTAACACGTCTCAGGAAGCATCGACCGCGATAGCAAACACGCGCCTCGAACTGGAGCGGGACCTGTTCTTGCGAACGTTGATACGCGAACTTTCAGGCACTTTGCAAGATGTTGTTGGTCTCGAAGAGGCTTCGGGATTTATCAGTGTTGTTGGGCAGAGAATTGGCGATGAGATCAACATGAAGTACCGGACCGCGCTCCAGGTGAATCGCTTGGATCGATGTCAAGTCGCCGAGGTGCTGCTGGATCTGAAGCGTCGCATACAAGGCGACTTTTACATCATTGAGGAGAGCGAAGAGCACATCGTACTTGGGAACCGTGCCTGTCCCTTCGGTGACAAGGTTGTCGGACGGCCTTCGATGTGCATGATGACGTCGAACGTTTTTGGAGCAATCGCTGCGGAGAACTTGGGCTATGCGAAAGTTGAGCTACAAGAGACTATCGCAGGCGGATCGAGTGGTTGTCGCGTGGTCGTCTATCTTAAGCCGACGCAGGAGGCAAAAACGGCCGGTGGACGAGAGTACTTTCGGACCGAATAGCTGATGCGATTCTCTTTCGAGCAAATCGGAGATGTGGTCTCTGACGCGTTGTTGCTTCTCTCGCCCGACGGGACGATCATGGGCGCGAACCGAGCGGCTTCGATCTTACTCGATACTGGCTCTGAAGAACTCGTCGGCAAGAACATTCAGCAGTGTTTAACCGATGCTCCCACTAACGTAGGACACTACCTTCGACTCTGTTCACGCAGTGCCAGTCCAACTATAGGAGTTCTCAACTGGTCCGTGGACAGTAAGCCTGTCCCTACTCGCTGCGAGGGCCGCCTCGTTCAGCCGGACTCAAGGCCAAAGGGACGCCTCATCGTCCTGAAAGTGACTCCCAAGGAACAAACATTGAATCGGTTCCTTGTGCTGAACGAGAAAATTAGCCAGCTTGGACGCGAGATACAAGCGAAGGCTGCGGCGCAGTTAGCACTGGAACAAAGCGAGAGCAAGTTTCGATTTCTCGCGGAGTTCATCCCGCAAATCGTATGGACTGCGCGTCCAGACGGTTTGCATGACTATTACAACCGGCGCTGGTTCGACTACACAGGTTTCACTCTCGATCAGACTCGAGGGCATGGTTGGCAGGCCGCTTTGCATGCTGACGACCTTCCAAAGTGTGTAGAACAGTGGTCAAGATCCATTGCAACCGGCGAGCCCTACGAAGTAGAGTGCCGGTTGCATCGCAAAGGTGACGGAGAGTATCGCTGGCATCTGTCTAGGGCCGTCCCGCTTCGTGACAGCAGGGGCCTGATAACGAAGTGGTTCGGGTCGTCCACCGACGTTCACGACGCTAAAGTCGCTCAACAGGCTCTACTCAGGTCCGAGAAGCTCGCCGCAGCTGGTCGATTGGCTGCAACCATCGCCCACGAAATCAATAACCCGCTCGAAGCAGTGATCAACCTGCTATACCTGGCTCAGCGAGGAGTTGAACCCGGGCACCCCGTCCTGGAGTATCTGGCTTTAGCGGATCAGGAACTCGCAAGGGTGTCTGAAATCGCGCGACAAACTCTGGGTTTCTATCGAGATGGCTCATCGCCTGTAAGTTTCGCGCTCTGTGATGTGATCCAGACCGCAGTCCGACTTTACTCCCGCAGGGCACAAAGACGCGGCGTTCAGATAACGGTTGAGTGCGAACCTGAAATAACGGTCAAAGCGGCGCAGGGTGAGATTCGCCAAGTTCTCGCCAATCTCATCTCGAATGCGCTTGACGCTTGCCCGAGCGATGGACGCGTCAGGGTACACGCTTACGAAACTCGACACCGAAGCAATTCCAATGCTCCAGGTGTTCGTATCATCGTTGCAGACAATGGTGCTGGCATCGACTGCAAAACTCTCGCCCGCATCTTCGAACCGTTCTTCTCGACAAAGAAAGATATAGGTACCGGGTTGGGGTTATGGGTCACTCGAGAGATAGTTGAGAAGCACGGCGGAACCATTCGCGTCCGCAGCACCCAAAAAGGCTCTAGGACTGGATCCGTGTTTTCCATCTTCCTTCCAGCTGCGGAGTCCCAGCGACGTGTTTCGGCGGACGCGCACGCAGCCTAGGTCGACAACACGTCTTAAGTTCGGCGTTCAGTTAGATCGGGTGACCATCTCCTAGGCTCACATTACCTCATGCCGTGATGACGACGCGGCCCCTCGCGGCTGCATCGAGCCAAGCGCGCGTCTGATGATGTTGGGAAGGGACTCCGGCCCGGCGTGCATCTTCTCGAAGTAGCAGTGTGCTCCGGCCGAAATCAGCTTCTGTTCATTACTCTGCGAAAGTCCGCTTATGACAACCACCGGAATCTCCGAAGTTGCCGGATCATGTTTCAGCAGTTTCAGCGCATCTACGCCGCCCATTCTGGGCATGAGCAGATCCAATACGATCACGTCGGGCAGTTCCGATACAGCCATGCGTAGCATCGCCTCGCCATCGGCTGCCAGCATCACCTTGAAGCCGGATTTTGCAAGAAAGTGGCCGTATGCATTCCGCAAAAATCGACTGTCCTCCGCGACTAGTACGCGGCAGGGCTGCTCCTCTTCTTTCGCGTTCAACATCCCGCTACCAGGTTCTGCATGGAGAAGTTGACCGGGAACCGCGTTGTTGTCTGACAGCAGTGCTTCGGTTTGTGACTGTAGGGTAGAGTCGCTTGCGACTCTGGGTGCCGTAACGCGAGAGACCTCATCAAGCAGCTTCTTAAGCAGTTCCGGGTCCTCAACTCGAAGGAACTGCAAGCCCATGCCGAACGCCGGATGCATCGCGCGCACCGTCGCCACTGCTCGCAACTCTCCGTTGCGAACCCTCGCGATGAGTGTCAGAACTGCGCCAACTGGTTGCGGCGACCAGGTTTCCACGTAACAGCCACCGCTGCTAATGTCTGTACACCGGGCGTAGGCGCCCGCAACATCAGGGCTCGTCCTGACCTCTACACCAAAGTCGCAGGAAAAACGGGGACTCCGCCTGCGATCGTTTCTTTTCGGTGGAGGTTCGTAGTTGTCCTCCGCAACTCCTGGCGGATTCACCTTCCAAATCCACTTCTGGGGCTCAAGGCACCGCAGGCCCAGTTCACCCGCCCTGACAGAGGCGAGGCTGCCGATCCACACGACCTCGTAGCGCGCCTTCTCCGCACGGGACTGAACCCCCAGGACATCTCCGACGCTCAACCGAACGTGAATGCCGGAGACACGAACGCCAGTCGCACTCAGGTTGACAGTGGATGCGAGGCGGGTGAAAGCCCTGCCGTCTGAATCCGTGCCGTAGATTCTCACCGACGATTCGAAAGGAACTCGCTGACTGCGCCTTCTGCCCAACTCCAACGCCTCCTGATGGGAGACCCGCTGCCTCAACAATCGGCATCGAAGCACGAAACTTGAGAGGTTCAGAAAAAAAGCGCAGCTGATTCTTCAGGGATTCACAGTCAGCACTGCCGCATTGCTGGTCACATTCCCGGAAGTCGCCGTTATGTTCGTCGTAACGGTTGACGTCACGGTTTGTGCAGTCGCAATGCCGGAACTGCTGATCGTTGCCACATTCGTGTCAGACGAACGCCACGTGACGGAGTTCGTCAGGTTCAGCGTCGTGGAGTCCGTCAGCGTCGCGGTCGCGGTAAATGCCTGCGTCTGACCGGATGTGATAGTCGACGTCGAAGGCGTGACGGCGATGGACTGTACGGTCGCAGCCGTGACAGTCACCGTGGCTGTACCAGTAATGCTGTTCGAGGTCGCGGTGATCGTCGCCGTTCCCGCAGCCACCCCGGTCACTAGCCCTTCTGTGTTCACCTGTGCAATCGCATTGTCCGATGTCGTCCAGGTTACCGACCTCGTGACGTCTGACGTGCTGTCGTCGTCAAAATTGCCGGTAGCGGTCAGTTGCTGTGTGTTGCCGATCGCCAAAAGCGGCGACGTCGGACTCAACGTGATACTGGTGAGCTCAGGATCAGTGAAGAAGTCCCCGCAGCCTTGTGAACCTAATAACAAGCCGATAATTGCAATCGTGGCAAGCCAACCGCGTGCCGTCCTTTCAATCGCTCCCGCGCTGGCCACGCTTGATCGGATTGATGCCCCCGTTTTGGCCCGTAAGAATATTTTCATAATGACGATCATGGCTTTCGGCTCCTTACGTATCGTTCTGATCGTCGCTGCAATTCAGCAGAGACCCCGGCAGCAGGTCAGATGAGCAGAGAGTCGTTGCCCGTTGCTAGTTCAGGCGTATGTGGGAAATGGACGGAGGGGGCTTGCCGGTCCGGGATCTGGCGCGCCCGGAGAGATTCGAACTCCCGACCTAATGCTCCGGAGGCATTCGCTCTATCCAGCTGAGCTACGGGCGCGCTCGAGAAACATTATACCGTGCAGGTTAACCGAGTGCAGCGGGAATGTTAGCGACGACTCTCAGATCGATCGAGCGCAGTTGAGTGTCACGACTAAACCTTGTGAATCACAGACAGGTGCTCATGGAAGATACGGGGCCGGTCGTCTGTGTCCACGGCGAATATTTGGGTCGCTCGCCCGTGGATAACATGCTCCTCGCTTGATTTTTCGACACCGATCTTCGCCCTGCTCGCGTGGAACTGGAACGTATAGGTCGCGATCGCGGCGAACTCGCCGAGCATATACACCTCGACAGGGCTGGTCTGAACTCGAAGTGTCGTCTGGGGGTGAAAGTACTCACGTTGCCGTCGAATAGCGGCGAGCCTCCCTGGTTCGGGGCGACTACTGGTCGTACCGAACACGGTTGATTCCTGAGCGTAGAAATCTTCCACGGCATCGACTGATTTCGATGTGAAGGCGCTCCAGAAACGGGCAACTTCGGCCTGAACTACTTCGACAGTCAGTTTGGTAGCCAGCATGGCGGTATACGCTACACCGAACTTACGGCACAAACAACTCTGGGTTTCCAAAAAGGTAACCATTGCGACATCCGACTTGCCGGACAACGAACCGCCCCAGCGGCTCCTCTAACCACCTTGGCTCGGGCGCCACAGTCCGACATCAATGGAGAAGAACGAATGACGAATTGGAAGCGGGCGCTGATCTTCGGTTCCCTGGGGGCGGGCGCCATCTTGTTCCTCACTGGACGTCGTCCGGCTGCTGTTGCGGCGAGCACTGTTGGTTTAGCAGTCTTGGCGGCGGAGTACCCGGACAAGTTCGAGGCGGTTTGGGAGAACGCTCCGGAGTACGTCACGCGAGGCGTCCAAATCTTCCAGACCTTGTCCCAGATCGCAGAGCGTTTCGCCGAGCAGGCGGCCCAGAGAAGTGCCGCCGCCTACCACGAGATTAGTTCCGAGTACGGTTCATAAGTGCGGTTTGGCGGCCGCTCCTAACGGGCGGCCGTCGCCGCTGTCACCTGCCTTCGTCCCACCAGCAAACGTTGGCGCTCCGCATCGTCGATCAGCCGTGCGAATCGGCTGAATAGCTCAAATCTGCCTGGCTGAATCACCTGCACGGGTATCGTAAACTCGCGCCGGATCTCGACCGAATTCTCTGTTCGCTCCCGGAACGTCACCGAGTAGCTGCCGAAATCGTTCGACTCCGTCACGTTTCCTGCTAACGCAGCGAATCGCATACTCGGTGGCAGCGTGACTCGGAACGTAGCTGTTTCAATCAAAGGCGTGTCGACATAAAGCGGCGACCGGCGAGAGCCCCCCTGCACGTACATTTTTCGCAGGCCTAGTGCAGGCACGAGTTGATCGAGATCGGCCGTTTGCGCCGAGAAGTTTGCGAAATGTGGGGCACGGCAAGTCAGCACGATCTCCAAGGGATGATCAGAATCAGTCTCGTTGCGGACCTCGCCTTGTGCATCCGCCGCACCAGGAAAAATTCGCATCGCGAGTTGCTCGAAAAAGTGCTTTCTTCCGTTCGGCTCAATGCCGGCGAGAATGGAGCGCATCTGCGCGCTTCGCGCCGCTCCCATCCGGATAGTTACGCGTGCACTTAGGTTTCCAGCTTCGTCAAAGGTGACATCCGCATCAGCAACGCTGCGCTCGTCCAGGATAGCTGCAGGTACCGCCGCAATTAGGGCGCTGTTCTGCGCCCGCCCGCCATCAAGCGAAACAAGCAGTGCATCTTTTGGCTCGATCCGAGCGGCAATGCCGCCAAAACCGATTCCTTCGTTTTCGGCATCAATCACGACCTTGCGCGTGCCCGTACCTTCTTTGCAGTGAAACACAATCAAAGGACGGCTGTATGCCTGTCGGTTAGCGACGACCGGAGGGGGTGATCCGGCCTCGCGCGTCATAAGCACGTCGGCGGAAATTCCCATCGCACTAGACAGCGCTAGGAGCGCAGCAGTGCGGCTCCCGGTGTACGCGGCCAGCGTGGATTCCGCACTAGCAAATTCGCCGGACGAGTAATCGGTTCGAACGGAATGTATGCGCGAGGTAACCAGTCTGTACGCCGAACGCAATCTAGCCTCATCACTAGTGCCGGTAATCGATTCGGCAACAGACGTCACCCGAGTCCCAACACGCGTGGCTTCAATGAACGCGTTTCGATAAAACTCACGTACGTCCGCCCAACCACCCGCCACCGGGTACATGCGAACCTCAGGCAAGACTCCCGATCGTGGCGTAGAAACCTCGGGAGTTGACTGAGCGATATCGTTTCTTTCCCAAACGCGTGCGACAACACCCGCGGTGTCTCTGACACGCACAGCGGGCACATCGCCGAAAGGAGCAAACTCAACGCGCGCGTTGGATGGGGTGAGCACCACGAAGCGCGAGTACAGCATCGGCGCGGCAAACGATCCAAAGGTGAACTGAAACGCGTCCGAGTGCTCGTCGAGACCTGTCTCGGGATATCGGACGACGTATTCCATATCGATCGCATCGCCAGGACTGAGCGCCGGCATTGAGATGGTCGCCTTGTGCTGATTGAATTCGGGTTCCGCGATTGTGCCGTCAACTTTGATTGTGCGAAGCTCAAGTACGCTGGCGCTCGGCGGCAAAGACACCTCGCCGTAAATCAAAATGCCGTCCCGGTTGAGCACTCGCGTGGTCTTGTGCACATAGAGGGACACGCCCCCATCTGGCCGCAATTGAGCGACTCGATCATGCAGCAGGGTCACAGCCGGACCGCCCGAAAAGTGTCGCTCAGACGTTTGCTTGATGATCGCAATCCCATCGCGGCGGTAAGGCGTGAAGAACTCCTGGGAATCGGCGAAGCCGATCGCTGCCGGAGGGGTGTTCTCACTCCATGCGCGGGCGGCAGAGAGCGACTCGACCATTCGCCGGAACTGTGTTGAATTGGGCGCGAGCGCCGAAAGCTGTCTGGCGACCGTGTTAGCCTCATCACGTCTGCCTGCCATCAGCAGTTCGCGAACAAGCATCGCGTGTGCCGCCCGGTCGAGCGGGTAATGATCCACTACCCTTTGTGCGGCTGCAGCAGCCTCCTGATGTTGACCCGCTTTGGCAAGAGTTTCGGCCCACGCAAGCGAAGCCGGGGCGCAGCCTTCGAGTCTTGCTTCCAGCGGTGCGGCACTCGCGTAATCGGCAATGGATGAGAAGAAAGCGGACGATTGCTGCACCACGGAGCAGGACGGATGCAGGTCCACCGCGATATTGTGCGCCTTTGTGGCTTCGGCGTGCCAGTTGAGTGCGCTGGCGGTTTTCGCCAGGAGTCGCACGGCAGGTTCGAATCGCGGTTGTGACCCTACGATCCGTCTTGCGCGCGCTAACGCGTCATCCGGGTTGTTGTCGGAATAGTCCTTCAGTGCCAGCTCGTACTCCGCAGCCGAGGCGGTTGGGGCGAGCCTGAGCGTGGCCTCCAGAAGTGCACGGCGTTCGGCGAAAGAGTCATCGGTGTTGGCCCATGCCTGAGCCAGCAAATAGTTGACCGAAGCCGAATCGTGCTCGCCACGGAGGCGCGTGAGCTGTTCAATGGCGCTGCCGTAGTCTCCCGACCAATAAGCCCGAGCGGCACTCACGTACTCCAGCATGATTGGCGGCATTACAGGTTCTAGCCCGTCGCCGGTGTTCGAGGTCTGCAAAACCGCAACGCGGAAAGGCGCGGCAGTCGGAAGGAACTTCACCATCACGCGATGCGTGCCGGCCGAAAGTTGCACAGACTTCCATACCAGTTCCGGTGTCGCGTGGAACCGGTCATCCTTGGACAAAGCCAAGACGCCATCGACAAAGACTTGCAACGACCCCGGGCTCTCTACACGCAAGATCCACGCGCCGCTTTCTGGTGTGGTCACTTCGGAAGCCGCATACATTACACCAGTACTCGGGACGTAGTCGGCCAATTCGAAGGTGCCGGTCGCGAATTGGAACCGCTCTGCCGTTACTCCGCCATAAACGGATTGCGACATTCCGTCGCGTTCCGGAGCCCAAGTCTGGTCGAAAGCCAGGTTGGGGTACTTGCCGAAAGGTCCGACCACCCGCCAATCGGTAAGTAGTCCTGCATCGCGCGTGAGATCGATCATGGAAACGCCGCTGAGTCCGTCGGCCGCCGCAGTGATCAGCGAAGCACGCAAATTACTGGACTGCGCTGACCGCGCAGCGAGTGCTTTCTGGATACGCGGCACAAGGCCGCGAAAATCTGACGAATTCGCAGACAAATCGAGAATGCGAGCCGCCGCGATTTCTGCGCGCGGATCTCCGGTGCTCGACAGTTCCACAATGGACATGGCACTGTCCAGCACGGAAGACGTATCGCCTTGCAGCGCGGCAGCCTCCATCTCGACGAACAAAGCATTGAGCCTGGCCTGCCGGAGCGCCGGTAATTTCCTCTCAGCGATAGCTCTGGATCTGAGTACAGAAGAAGCTGCGGCCCTGGCCCCTTGCAAATCCGAGCGTACGAACAGAGCTTCAGCTCCCTGAGCAGCCTGGCGAACGATCGCGTTCTCGAGTGCCTGAGCAGTGCGCGACCGCACGGATCCCTTTCGTTGCGCCGTCGACGTGGCGGCCGAAAGCGTCGTAACGGCCGCAAGCGTAAGGACAATGGCTAAAAGGAAACGTCTGAATGTGGGGTCAGTCTTCATCCGCGCAGTTTTACCTTCGCTTCCTGCCGGAAGGCCCGCTCCAGATCTCGGCAGAACTGACGGAATGCGCCGTATTCGGCTGGCGTGATGCGCAATTTGCTGAAACGCACCGACGTGGACACGATCAGTTCACGTCCCTGCTTCTCATATCGAATGCTAGCCGAACCAAAAGGAGTAGCGAGGTTGGTGTCACTCGGTACGGAGGTGATAGAGGCACCTGCCGGCAACTCGAAGCGCAACTCTTCTTCCGTGATCCACGGTGCGGGCAGCAAAAGGTCCTGCTGCCGGATGGCAACCGGCGCAAGTGTTTGCACGTAAAAGCGCTTCATCCAAGACGGCGAGAGCGATATCACCGATTTTCCCGCGAACGTGTCGAGAGTGCCGCGAAAGTCTACGTGCACATCCCGCTCCAGGTCGTTGGCGCCATCGACTCGAACGTCGTCAACGCGCACGCTGGGCAGGACCTCGGCGAGGCTGCTGCGAAAGAAGTCCCGACGGCGCTCGGGTATTTCGTATTCACGACGAAGGCCAGGAGCCTCTTCGCCGCGAGTGTAAGCGGTTCCCGCAAACTCGACCGTCCCGCCACCCGTAACCCGCGCGCGAACCGTGCGGCGCGTGAAGTTGTCCTCAGGTTCAGTATTGGGAATTCGGCGCAGAGTTGAGCTTCCGTTCAGTCCAACAACGAGCGCCATCGCTCCCTGATCCGCCAGCGGAAGCTCACGTGAGCCCGCGTACTCCGCCGTCCCGTCGAGCCACAGGTCCCACTTGGGAACATAGACGATGGCGTGGTCAAACACCACAATGGAGGTCGATCGCGGATCGATTTCACCCAGCTTGCGCGTGCGTACCAGGGCGAGGTTCGCTTCAATGCCAGCTTGGCGCAGCAGGGCGATCATCAGGCTTGCCTTGTCTTTGCAATCACCAAAGCGGCGGGCATACGTCTGGGCGACTGGATACGGCTTGTAGCTGTAGATCCCGAACTCGAGGGCGACGTAGTGCGTGTTGCGCAACACGAACTGGTGAACCGCATTGATTTTCTCGATTTCGGACATCTTTTTGGTAGTCAGCCGCGCCGAGACTTCGCGCAGGGTGGCATCCAGCGCGAACTGAGGGCGGACCAAGTCCGCGTACCAGCGCCCGATTTCTTCCCATGATCTGAAGGTCGAAACATGCACATACGGTGCGGTTTCCGTTACCGCCGGCCCCCGCGGCTCATTCAGCAGCGCCGGGACGTTTCGGGATTCCCATCGATAGATTGTTTGACCGGCATCATGCGTCACCGCCGCCCGCACCGCCATTCGTGCTTCGACTACGTTCAGTTTGCGGTCGCTTGGGGCGATGAGCACATACCGCTTCACGGATTGCGGCAGGTTGTGACAAAAAAACACCAGGCTGGCGAAATAATCCCCATAAGGATTCGAATTCGTCGTGGGCATAATCCGATAATCGAGCTCGACGACGTCCCCCTTCTCCAGACCGGGATACCGCACCTCACGCGAGCGCACGTCGTAGTACATCGCGACCGCGGTATCAGCTACCCCGGTCTCCCGGCCTTCCACACCTTCCAGCACACGCCCATTCCTCTTGTAGACGCGCGCATGAAGAATGCGAAGCTGCTGCGAAGCCGGCGAGTACTGTACCGATCGCGAGGCGTAATCGCGCGCTCCCTGTTCGGTGGCAATGCACAGCACCTGCTGCACACGAACCGCGCTCAGTCCATTTGCGTACATGCGCTCAATGCGCACGTCCGCGAGTCCCACTGCATTAGTATCGGCCGAGTTCGCCGTGCAATCCGCATCTGCCGCCAGCTTCGCAGGGTCCTCCAGGTGCGACTGTTCACTGTCCCGCTGATTTCCGCCAGCGAGTTCAAGCCTGCGCCTCGCATTGTCGAGGTAAGGATTCAATTCGACGGCACGCGCGAGTTCGGTTTGAGCAGCTTCAGACCGACCAGCGCGGTCGAGTAGGTTTGCGTAACGTTCGCGAAGCTCATCATTGCCGTCGTTGATTTCGAGCGCCTGCTGCATCTTCGCTTCGGCTGTGGCGGGCTCCCCGGTTGCGAACTGAATTTCTGCCAGACTGGCAAGCGCACCAGCGTCATGCGGGTTCAACATGAGCTCTTCGCGATAAGCCTGTTCCAGCCCTGCCCGATCAAGGCGGCGTTTGTAGATGCGAGCCAGAAGGTCACGCTGACTTGAGTCGTCGAAGCTGTCGCGCAGTACGCCTTTCGCCAATGACAAGGCTTCTTCCAAAAGACCCAGGTCTGCGTAACGTGCCGCCAGCTTTTTCCGTACCCACAACGGTTGCGAATACGAGGCCTGCAGCGCGCGGGCTTCTTCAAGCGCCCGGCCGTTCAACCCGGCAGCAATGTACACATCGACCAGGCGATTCCGTGAAACGAAATCACCCGGTGCCAGTTTGACGGCTTCTCGCAGCAGGTCGCGAGTTTTTTCGAGTTGGTTTCGTCCCAAGTAGTAGTCGGCGAGTGCAACTTTGACGTTCGCATTCGATGAGTCAATGCGCAAAGCCGCCGTAAGCGCATCCAGAACACACGAGCTTTCCGTACATGCGCTGGCAACGGCGAGCCACCGTTTTGCGCTCGGTTGAGCTTTAGCTGCCGCCAGCAGGTGCTCATACGCATCCCCCCGCCCGTAAATGAGTTCGATAAGACCCAAAGTCTCGAGCTTCTCTGCTGAGCCCTTATCCGCTTTGACACTGTCGGCGGCCATATCAACGAGATCGTCGACGCGTACTGTTGCGCCAGCCAGTTGCGCTTCAGAAATCTCGTCACTCTGGGCTTGCACAACCGAACCCTTCAGGATTCTTCCGCCGCCTTTCACCCCCGTGATGCGTGCTGCAGCCCGCCAGGGCCCGTCAACTTTCGAGGAAAGCCTCAGCACAATCGAGTTCCGGCCGGGCACGAGCGAAACCGCCGCGGCGTGCTGGTCGAAGCTGAACCCGGTTGCCTGCTGATGTGCAAGCACGGGCTTCCCATTTACAAAGGCAGATACTTCGGAATCGGCACTTAGGCGAAGCGCGACCACTTGCGCAGACGTCGCGTGTACGCATGCAGCGGCGTACACCACGGCGTTCTCTCGCTGTGAAATGAAGTTCGACAGATCGAGCGACGCCTGCGGACCAAGCCCAACGTGCCGCCAGTTTCCTGCAGTGACAGATCCGGCCAGAGCCTCGTTTTGGCAATTGCGGTCAGCGTTCGCTATTTGGGCATCGCCGGCATCCGCCATCCCGAAAGGGCCCGCAATCTTCCAGTCGCGGACATACCCAAGCTCGGCGAACCTTTGCTCCGCCGAGAGCAGGTTCCGCGTGCTCACGTCGACCATCGCCAAGTAAGCCCTGGCGTGATCACGAACGAGGGCGTGAAGGGAATCGTTGCCAACGACTCCGGCTAGCCAGTCCCGCACGTTTCCAGCGTTGTCAACGTATTCGCGCAATTCAAGTGCACGCGCCAGTAGCACAGCCTGCTGTGGAGCGCTGGAGTGAGCGAAATCAGCACGTAGCTGCTGGAACTCAGAGTCGTATGGGTTCGCGCTCGCGCGCGTTGGCGCGATATCCTGAGCCGCACTTTCGGTTGCGAACGAAACCAGGCAGAGGGCAATCAGCAGTACGAATAATCTGCGAATGTAAAAAATAGGCCCTTGCATCTCCACGGGATGGCGACGCTGTGACGCCGCTGAAAACAGCAAAGCCGAGCATGCTGATGAAACTCCCCGCCGGTATCGTGCCGTCGGGGAGTTTCGCCAACTGACTTCGCCTTCCCTCCCCTGCACCGTTTCCCCCAGGATTTTTTATTGAGTGCCGAGGAGTTTCGCGAACTCGATTGGTTTGGGGTTAAGGTGAGTGAAGTATCCTGCTTTCGTCGGCCCGAAAGAATGGAGAGAAAGACCTAAGTGGGAAGGGAATACACCTTACCGGGCAACTCGACCGCTGTGCATCCAACGGAGTAGTCGTTGCTTCTTCGAGTGAGGCGTTAGTGAGGAGAAAGAGACATGACAGCCGAAAAACGCAAGCTTGTGCAGGTCACTCTTTTGATCGCCATTGTGGTCGCGGCCGTACGCGTTGGTTACATCGCCTACCAACGGCATCAAGCGAACCGTCCCCCTGAGACCCGGCAGGAGCAGTCGATTAGTCCCGACTACTACGTCAGTGCCAAGAAACTCTATGCCTACGATCTGGCTTCCGCTCGCGAAATCACGAAGCGACCTGTTTGGGTAAAAGAGGGGTACCGCTATTTCTACTACCCGTACGACGCCGCCAGGAAACGCGCCGACCTGGAGCGTGAAGCCGGTTTGCTGGGCCCCATCGAGAAAGTCGAGTTCACCGATGTCGTGATGCACGGAACCCCTGGCGATCCGGGTACAAAACAGATGCTCGCAATATTCAGCAAGGACTCCAGGCAATACGCTGTCCCTATGGGTGCCGAACAGGGCGGCAGTTTCCAGATCAACATCGACGAAATGTTCTTCTTGCAAGACCCCCGGGAGCTGTACAAGCACTGGTCGAAGGAAGTTTGGGACGCCATCGAGAAGCATGAGGTCAAGCCGGGTATGAACGAAATTCAGGCCTCGTTCGCTGTGGGCATGGGCACGCCCGAGGCCGGCCGTGGCACGGAGAAGACCGTCAACTATCCGAACGGCGGGAACCCTCTTCAGATTAAATATAAGGACGGACGTGCCGTTGACATCAAGCCCGGTGCGCAGAGCTGACATCGAGCATCTCTGCATATTATTCCTCTCCTGACATCTAGAAAAACACGTTGCACATCACACCCCGGCATGAAATAGCTGTGCCCCGGGGGGATCAGGTGCTTAGGACCTTCACC
>DASPIK010000013.1:0-70341 GCA_035629075.1 Terriglobales bacterium
CGCGGCCACCCCCAACGGCGGACGATGATTCCCACATCTTCTGGAGATTCTCAATTCCAACTGGATTAACGCTCGCAGCAGCCGCGTTGTGGATACCCTGTGTATAACCGATACAGTGTCCGATAACAGATATTATGTAAAACAAAGTTGCGGGTGTGCAAAAGTCGCAGGCTCGGAACTCGGAAAACTGAGATCTAAATTTAGAAAGTGAGACTGGAGATTTTCCTGGCCCGCGAGGCTTTAGTCGATACCCAAGTCGTCGACGATCGCGGATCCTTCGTGAACGCGGCAACTCCCGTGTGATCCTTGATGACCGACGACAGTAGAATCCACCTTCTTCCTCCGTCCAAACAGCGCGGTCAGTGCCAACAAGGTCAGGATTCTGCGCAAGCACCTGATATGTGAGGTCTCTAAGTGTTGTTAGACCCGGACGGATTCGGGTTTGCAGTGGACACGTAATGAACTTGCTGGTTCTAGCCAGTAGCAGGGCGACGATCTCCCGAACCATCCGCTCCGCCAACTCGTCTGGGGTGAGTTTCATAAGGAGCTGATTATCGGGCTTCAGTTCCAAGCTGAATGTTGTACCACAGGTCCTATCCGGCTGCTCCGGAATACGCTATGGTATGGGCTGTAGTCGACAACCTTGGTCAGAAACAAACGTACAAGCAGAGTCTAGGCATGGCCACTCTTGATACCGAAGCCGTCGCAAGAAGCGCGTTTGAGGAAATTGGGAGGCGGTTCCCGTCGCTCAACATGGTCGAGAATCATGGCGAACCAGTTGAAATCAGCATAACCATGCCGGTTCAGTCCGGGCTCGCTCACGAAGTTTGGCTATGTCTGCAAAACGGTGACGAGCTGGGTTTCTCAGTTGGACATTTTCATATCGAGTTCTTCCCGTGTACGAAACCAGACCGCGTCCGAAGGTATATCGACGCAGTAAGTGGGTTCTTATGCGGTGAGTACCGGATTGTTGAGCACTACAGGGGCACAAAATGTTACCGAGCCCAACTTCAGAAGCCTGAAGGCGACCACTGGCGCACTATTGCCAATTGGGCCACAATTTGGATTCCGCCATTCTTCAAGAAGACACTGAAAGAGTTGCGGAATATCGGCTGAACTTCATCCTCTAGCCAGCGAGGACCTCTCTTCTGAGAATCCGTTTCGGATGGCGCCACGATTTGCGTGCTTTTCATCGGAAGGTGCCACGATATTCGACTCAGCGGTGCTAGCGAATTCGGCATACGTCAATTCGCGTGGTGCCAACTTATTCGAGTTCCGACATTGACTAATGCTACTGCTCGGGAATCAAATAGTTAGGCTGCTGAAGCTCACTATGCAGAAGGCGTGAGCTGGTTTTCCAAGTCGGCGCGGAACCTTCGAAGCGATTCTAAGCGCTCGGGTGTCGCCTCTACGATCTCCGACTTGGACTGGAACACCTGGCGGCCTTCCACTTCGGTCAGCACCCCCATGACTTCACCCATGCGCCAGCCGGGTGTGCCGATCATGCGCAGTCCGTTGGGCGTAACATCGAGTAGCGCGATGCAGCCATCCCGCAGCACGCCGACCGATCGTGGAAATCGATCGAAGGTCTGAATCTCAAATCCGGCGATGTCGAGTCTCTGAAGCTGTTCGGCTGGATCCATGAACTGAGATTGGATGATTTATCGATTTGACGATTTGATGATTGGGCTTAGCGACCCGTTTGTTACGCTCCAGAGTTCCAAGTCACCCAATCATCAAATCGTGCAATCCGCAAACATTGCATAGCTACATCTTGTAGCGGCCGAGGTCTTCGTCGTTAAGGCCTTCAAGCCACTTGCGGAGTTCTTCGCTGGAAACCCGATCCGAAACAGTACTCGCAAGTTTCGACGATTTCAAAACCTCGTCCTCCACGAAGATCGGACAATCCACCCGGAGGGCCAGCGCCAGCGCGTCTGACGGACGCGAATCGATGCTGATGATGCTCCCCTGGCGTTCAAGCCAAATGATCGCGAAGAAGGTGTCGTCGCGCAACTCATTTACGACGACCTTGTGAACGCGCGCGTCGAGACCTGCCAGAACATTCTTGATGAGGTCGTGAGTCATCGGACGCGGCGTGGTGATCTTCTCGATCTCTAAGGCGATCGCGTTTGCTTCGTAGATTCCAACCCAGATCGGCAGGACGGTATCGCTGCTAACGTCCTTCAAAACCACGATGGGCATGTTTGTGACCGGGTCCATCATCAAGCCCCGGATCTTCATTTCGACTTCCATCGCGACCTCCACGGTCCCGCTTCGCGCCTAGTGGCTAGTGTCCAGCTCGCCGGCCAAGCTGTTGGGGTACGTCGAGGTTACCGCTACGGCGACGTATTGTCCCTGTTCAAGTTTGATACCGTCTGGCGTCATGAAGTTTACAACCTTATTTTGAGACGTGCGCCCGATCCACTGTTTACGGACGTCGTTATACCCTTCAACCATTGCTTCAACTGTGGCGCCAAGGTGGCGTTTGTTGTTTGACTGGGATATTTCCTTCTGGCGAGCATTGAGCGCAGCCAGCCGGCGTGACTTTTGGTCGTCCGGAATGCTATCCGGATACGCAATGGCCGGCGTGTTCGGCCGAGGCGAATACTTGAAGGAAAACATCGAGTCGTACCGGACTGCGTCCAGCAGCGACAGTGTTTCTTCGAATTCCCCTTCGGTTTCTCCCGGGAAGCCGACGATGATGTCCGTTGTTATGCTGATGTCGCGCTTGGCTGAGTGCATCCACGAGATACGCTCCAGGTACTCCTCGCGGCTGTATTCTCGAGCCATGGCCGAAAGTACCCGGGTTGAACCGCTCTGGACGGGCAGATGGACGTGATCGCAGAGCGCGGGTACATTGTCAATTGCCTGAACGATCTCCTTGGTAAAGTCGCGCGGATGCGATGTTGTGAAACGCACTCGCTTCAGTCCATTAATGTGGCCGACGGCCGCAAGTAGTTCAGCAAAGGTCTTCTTTTCAGTGGGATCGCGGTAACTGTTAACGTTTTGCCCGAGCAGTTGCACGTCCGTATAGCCTTGGTCGGCCATCTTTCGCGCTTCGGCCAGCACGGAGTCTGAGGTTCGGCTGCGCTCTTTGCCCCGGGTATAAGGGACGACGCAGTAGGCACAAAACTTGTCGCATCCCTCAATGATGGTTATATAGCCGCGGTGCGCGTTTGAGCGCGCTGTGAACTCCGTCTCGAAGGTCTGCTCTGTCTGCCGGTCATCCAACCCTGTCGCGCGCTTCCCTGCTTCAAGCTGCACCAGCATCTGGGGCAGATTCCGGTACGACGCGGAGCCGCAGACCAAGTCCACGTGAGGTGCGCGTTCAAAAATGTGCTGCCCTTCCTGCTGTGCTACGCAACCGAGCACGCCAAACTTTTTGCCTTGGTCCTTCAGTTTCTTGAAATCCGCGAGACGGTGGAAGACGCGCTGCTCGGCCTTATCGCGGATGGAGCATGTGTTGTACAGGATGAGGTCGGCATCTTCGATGGACTCGACCCGGCGATAGCCCTGGGAGATGAGCGTGCCAATGACTTTCTCGGAATCGTGAAAGTTCATCTGGCAGCCAAAAGTCTCAATGAAAAACGTCTTTTCAGAACCCACTGACATACTCCCGAAAGTATAGCCGATGCCCAGAGTTGCCGTTGCGCAGCGTCTTTGAACAGGAACCCTCGCACGGAGTATCTTTTATTCCTCAGGTTTTGGATCACGGCTGTCAGCCAGAGGAGGACGAGTGAGCACGACATCCACCATCGCCCCAGACCCGCGGTATCCCATAGGCAGGTTCCAACCGCCGAGCGGAATGTCAGACCAGCACCGGCATGAGTTCATCTCGGAGATTGCCGAAGCTCCTGAGAAACTGAGAAAGGCGCTGGTGGGACTCTCTGACGCGCAACTTGATACGCCCTATCGAGAGGGCGGTTGGACTGTTCGGCAGGTTGTTCATCATATGTTCGACAGTCACGTGAATGCCTACGTGCGTTTCAAACTAGCCCTGACGGAAGACGAACCAACTATCAAGCCCTACGACGAGGCTTTGTGGGCCGACCTCCCGGATGCGCGGACCGCGCCAGCCGAGCTTTCGGTAAGCTTGCTCGACAATCTGCATAAGCGCTGGGTCTTGATGATGCGGGCGATGTCTGATACTGGCTGGGCACGCAGGTTTCAGCACCCGGAGCGTGGAATCATGAGTCTCGACTTCACTCTCGCCCTCTACGCGTGGCACGGACGCCATCACGTTGCCCACATAACCGAGCTGCGGAGGAGAAACGGTTGGTAGCTGGCACGACAGGCGTGTGATACAGGGCGGCGAGCAGCGCACGCCTGCCGCCCGGATTTCTACTTTGTGCTTCTTACGACGTCCAAGAAATACTCGTGCACGCGCTTGTCGTCGGAGAGTTCCGGATGGAAAGTAGCGGCTAACGCCTTTCCTTGTCTGACCAGTACAGGATGGCCGTCGCGCTGCGCGAGCACATCAACAGTTTCTCCGACCGACTCGATACGCGGTGCGCGAATGTAAACCATCTCAAGCGGACCGCCGGGTAACGCGGTTTCTAGGTTGAGTATGGTGCTATCCACTTGACGGCCGTAGGCGTTGCGGCGCACACGGATGTCGAGTGCATTCAAGCCCTTCTGCTCGGGGTTTTCAACCTCCGCCGCCAGCATGATGCACCCGGCGCACGTGCCGAACGTCGGTTTCGTGTGTACGAAGTCGCTCAGCTTTTGGAACCCTTTCTCACCAAGCAGCCTGAGGAAGGCCGAAGACTCGCCCCCAGGGATAATGAGTCCGTCGATCTCATCCAGTTGTTCAGGTTTCTTCACCAAAACGACTTCAGCACCCAATTCTTCGAGACGTTTACGGTGCGCGTCGAAGTCGCCCTGCAACGCAAGTACGCCGATCTTCATCTGTGAGCCCTTGTCTTTCCTACAGACAACTGTACAAGAACAGCAGAAATCAGGCGAGACGAGAGCGCGCGCATGGCCGTAACGCGCACTTCCCTTTCCGCCACGGGTCTGCCACAATTCTGCGTTTAGTGGAAACTCATGCAGAAGGAGCCACGATGCGTAGGCTAGCGTTTCTTGTTTTATTGAGTCTAATTGCTGTTTCGGGCACGGCACAGACGAAGCCGGCTACGAAAGCTGCCCCGGGCAACTCCGCGGCACCGACGTCGAACTCTCCTAAGGCGATTATTGATACCACTGCCGGACAGATCACTTGCACGCTGTTCCCGGACAAAGCTCCGATGACCGTGGACAATTTCATCGGACTCGCCACCGGCACAAAAGAATGGACCAACCCGGTATCCAAAGCGAAGAAGCGCAACACGCCGCTTTACGATGGAACCATTTTTCACCGTGTCATTCCCGGGTTCATGATTCAGGGCGGCGATCCGATGGGTAACGGCGCGGGTGACCCCGGTTACAGCTTCAAGGACGAGTTCAGCGATCTTCGCTTCGACCGTCCGGGACGACTCGCCATGGCGAACTCCGGACCGAATACGAACGGTTCGCAGTTCTTCATTACCGACGTTCCTACTCCGCACCTGAATGGTCGCCACACGATCTTCGGCCAGTGCGGTCCCCTGACGGTGATAAAGAAGATCGCCAATGTGCCGCGTGATCCGAACGACAAGCCGTTCAAGCCGGTGAGGATCTCCCATGTGACGATTGTGAAACCCGGCCAGACCGCGCCTGTGGCGAAGCCGGCGACTAAAGGGCCGCGAGGATAGCTGACGTCTTGAGTTCATGGAAGGCGCGCGTTGGGATGGCGCGCCTTTTTGTCGTCGCTCTTAGCCGCGGAAAAAACCTGACTTTAGCTGTTGCCCCGGGTGCTTCGGCTATTGAGGCAGTCGACCTCGCACTTATGTAAACTAGCTCTTTGCCGCCGAACGTGCGTTCCACCTTATCAAATCGCACCGAGGCGAGAAGCCGTACGATGAAAGGATCGAAGAATGGCCGAACGTCAGCCCGGAACCTATGCGGTGTTCAAGACCAGCGAAGGACAGATCGTCTGCCGATTGTTTGAAGCAGAGGCCCCCAAGACGGTGCAAAACTTTGTCGACCTCGCCGAGGGCAAGCGGGATTGGAGTGATCGCGTCAGCGGCAAGAAGGGTTCAGGTACACCGCTTTACAACGGCACTATCTTCCATCGAGTCATTCCGAACTTCATGATTCAGGGTGGGGACCCGAGCGGCACCGGGATGGGCGGTCCGGGCTATCAGTTCGAAGACGAGACTAAAGGCTCTCCATACAAGTTCGACAAACCGGGGAAACTGGCGATGGCGAATGCCGGGCCGAATACGAACGGCTCGCAGTTCTTCATTACAGTCGCACCAACGCCGTGGCTAACCGGCAATCATACGATCTTTGGCGAAGTGATCGAGGGGCAGGACGTCGTTGAAAAGATCGCTAATGTGCCGAGGAACCGACAGGACAAGCCGAATGAGGATGTGGTAGTGGAAGCAGTCAGCATCGAGCGAATGTAGATTGGAGCGTACACCGATGTCACTGTCGGACTTCGAGCGTGGTACGCGGCTCAGTGTGACGGCGAATGGGAGCATGCCTACGGAGTATCGCTCGAAACTCTCGATAACCCGGGGTGGCGCGTTTGCATCGACTTGCATGGTACAAGGAAGGCTGCAGCCACCCTTGATCGCGTTTCAATCGAGCGGAGCGAAGACGACTGGATTCAGTACTGGATCGACAAAACCCAGTTCAACATTGCATGCGGCGCTCTGAACTTGTCTGAATCACTAGCCATTTTCGTCAAGTGGTTTGACACAGAATAGGTCTGGCACACCAAACAAAATCCCGCTCAGTCTCGAGCGGGATTTCTTCTTTCGCTTACCGTGTGCCTTAAACGCCGATGACAGCCACGAGTTCCTTTACCGCGCCGGCGCTCCTCTCGAGCGCAGCCTGCTCTTCGGGGGTGAGCTTGATTTGGATCACCTGCTCCAGCCCGTTCGCGCCCAACTTGCAGGGCACGCCAACGTACAGACCGTTGATCCCATACTCGCCTTCAAGGTAAGCGGCGCAGGGCAGAATCTTCTTCTTGTCTTTGAGGATGGCTTCAGCCATCTCGACTGCCGCTGCGGAAGGAGCGTAATAAGCGCTGCCGGTCTTGAGGTACTTCACGATCTCGGCGCCGCCGTCCCGAGTGCGCTGGACGAGGCGATCGACCGTGTCCTTATCCATCAATTCGGTGATCGGGATGCCGGCAACAGTGGAGTAACGCGGCAACGGCACCATGGTGTCGCCGTGCCCACCCAGCACGAAGGCGGTAACGTTCTCGACGCTGACCTTGAGTTCCATCGCAATGAAAGCACGGAAGCGAGCGGAGTCGAGCACACCGGCCATGCCGATGACGCGATTACGCGGGAAGCCGCTGAGCTTGTAGGCAGCCTGAGCCATCGCGTCCAGCGGATTCGAGACGATGATGAGGATGGAGTTGGGCGAGTACTTCACGACTTTGCCCACAACATCGCTCATGATTTTGTGATTGATATTGAGCAGGTCATCGCGGCTCATGCCCGGCTTTCGGGGCACGCCAGCCGTGATAATCACGATATCGGAGTTCGCGGTGAGCGCATAATCCTGGCCGCCAATGATGAAGGAGTCTTTCTTGGCGATCGGCATGGCCTCGAGCAGATCTAGCGCTTTGCCCTCGGGAACGCCTTCCATAATGTCAACGAGCACGACATCAGCTAACTCGTTGGCTGCCAGCCAGTGCGCAGCTGTCGCGCCCACATTTCCCGACCCTACGACCGTTACTTTCTTACGCATCTATGGTCCTTTCACAGGTTGCACAGCGGCCTGCGCGCGGTCTCAACGACACGGGGCCAGCTTGCGCGCAAAGAGGACCGCATCACAGGACTGCGGCCCTCGATCTTCGGAACGAACCAGTTTACTACTTCACTGCGGCTGAGGCAGCGTCCATGTTCTTGATTATGTAGTCTCCGAACTCACTGCACTTCACCTTCGTCGCTCCTTCCATCAGTCGATGGAAGTCGTATGTGACCTTCTTCTGGTCGATGGTCTTTCGAATTCCGTCCTCAATCAACCTGGCGGCTTCCGACCAGCCGAGAAAGTCGAACATCATAGCGCCTGACAGCATCACTGAACCCGGATTGATGACGTCGAGGTCGGCGTATTTCGGAGCCGTGCCGTGGGTCGCCTCGAACATTGCATAGCCGTCCCCGATGTTGGCCCCGGGGGCGATGCCCAGGCCGCCGATTTGGGCTGCACACGCGTCGGAGATGTAGTCGCCGTTCAGGTTTGGCGTGGCCAGAACCTGGTATTCGTCCGCCCGGGTCACCACCTGCTGAAAGATAGAGTCGGCAATACGGTCGTTAATCAACAACTTGTTCTTCCACCCACCGTTTCCGTGAGTTGCGTAGATGGACTCGAGGCAGTCGCGAACTTCCTTGTAAATCGTCTCGCGAAATTCTGGCGTGGCAAACTCAAGTCCAGGCTCGATCATGTGAGCGTTTTGCTCAACGGTAATGTCCGGATTCCTGTCCTTGTTATCGAGAATCCAGCTTTCGCGCTCGGTCACGACATTGTCACGGAACTCGGTTACGGCGACGTCATAACCCCACTGGCGGAAGGCTCCCTCGGTGAACTTCTGGATGTTACCCTTATGGACCAGCGTGACTGATTTCAAGCCTTTCTCAAGGGCATGCTGAATGGCGCGGCGCACCAGTCGAGTTGTACCTGTAACGGAAATGGGTTTTATACCCACGCCAGAATCTTCACGCACCTTCTTGCCGGTGCCAGCCAGCATCTCATTGTTGAGAAACTCGATCAGCTTCTTAACCTTCTCTGTCCCCTGTTGCCATTCGATTCCGGCATAAACATCCTCGGTATTCTCGCGGAAGATTATGAGGTTCATGCGGTCGGGACGCTTCACCGGCGAGGGTGCACCATACCACTTCACCGGTCGGACGCAGGCGTAAAGATCGAGGATCTGGCGCAGCGCTACGTTCAGCGAACGAATGCCCCCGCCAACAGGCGTGGTGAGCGGCCCCTTGATGCCGACGCGCAAACTCTTCATGGCTTCGATCGTGCCGTCTGGGAGCCACGAATTGAACTTCGCCATAGCTTTTTCGCCGGCGAATATCTCGTACCAAACGACTTTTCGCCTGCCGCGATACGCTTTCTCTACGGCCGCATCGAATACGCGAACAGAAGCTTTCCAGATGTCGCGTCCCGTACCGTCGCCCTCGATGAAAGGAATGATCGGGTTGTCCGGGACATCGTACTTGCCGTAGTTGTAGTTGATCCTCTGACCTTCAGCCGGAACCGGAAGACCGTTGTAAGACTCCGCCATCTAACACCTCCGCAAGTAGTCAGCGAAATGATCAATTAGTCCAACAGAAATGCGCCCGCGATGCGCCCTGCGGCGTTCGCCGATCAACGCGCATGACGAAATTTAGCTTTCCCTTACCTGTTGAAAGTACCCCAGCCACAAAGCAACTCCGGCTCCCACAAGCCGAGTGGCGGCCCCACTGCCGCAGATTGTACTCTCGTTCCCCGCTGTCTCTGACGAACACAGACGTATTCGCCTGACCAAAACGAATAGGACAAACGGAGGAAACCGCGAGTAACTTAACATCATTCAATGGCCCAATTACGTGACCACGCGATTATAGATTTCCCTGACGCTGAGGAATGTGCGCTGCATAACGGCCTCGAGATCCCGGTATCCACGATCCTGGCCAAGCGACGCGGCCGCAATTTCTTCGACTGCCTGCCGAGTCGAACCGGCAGGCGGGAGACTCTTGCGAGCTTTTCCCATCACGAGTCGGATGGCGTGTTCAACGGTTCGGAGCAGTCGGGCCGCCTCCTCCAGCACAGCGGCATCGCGTTCCGAAATTCGACCCAAGGCGGCTTGTCTTCGTATGCAATCGCGCAGAGTACCGCGTTCGTCTTCACATCCGTACCGAACGAGCAGATAGCCGACTATGTAGTCGAGATCGTACATGCCGCCGGGGCCGGTTTTAAGGTTTCTCCCGTCAGTCTCGCTTTTCTCCAACCGAGTTCTTATTTCTCGCACCGCAGACGCGAACCCTTCTTCCCGTGAGTAGCGAGCGCACAACTGCGCAACAGCGGCTTTTGCCTGGTGAGATACGACTTCGCTTCCCGCCACTCTGCGCAGTTTTGTGTAGGTGAGAGCTTCCCAGGGCTGCGCCGTTGTCGCGAAGTACTCGGAAAGTCGTGCCGGCGTGACCACCAATTCGCCTTCCGTCCCGTTCGGACGAAGTCGTGTATCGACGGGCAAGACGGTTCCCTCCCGCGTATACGCCGAAAGGATTTCTACGATTTGGCTCGCCTTGGCGGTCGCGAACGATGCATCGAGTCCTTCGTCCCGCACGAAGATTAGATCGGCGTCGGACAGCAGATCGGCCTCGCGTGTACCAAGGCGTCCGAGAGCCAGCAGCGCGAGCTGAGGCGGAGCATCGGAAATCGCGAACGCGGCAGAAATAGACTGGTCGGCCAATCTTGTCGCATCAGCCAGCGAGGAGTAAATGCATCGCCCTGCGATCACATCGCGGGCCGCGATCCGAAACGCACTACTGCGGTAATGGCGTCGCAGGATCGCAAGCTTTTCGTCGTAAGTCTCTGCCGAAGCGGAAAGGTAATCGAGAACTGGATCGACCCCGGCGTCTTCAGGCTCGCTATCCCCTCCGAAGAGGCTGCTCGCTGCAGTGATCCCTTGATTGCCAAGGTCTTCGAGTACTCTGACCTCCTCCGGGTGGCGAATTAGGATGTCCGTCAGGTAGTCGCTTGCGGAGAAGATCCCTAAAGCTTTTTCTACAGCCCCAGGATTGCGAACGACCATCGCATACCGATGCGCGTCAGAGAATGCTGCAGCCAGGAACCTATGTAGATTGCGGCGTGTATGCAGGCCGAGATCCGTCCGTCCAGCCAAGGCATAAAGCTGAGGTGAGTCGTTCGCAAGCCGCTCGAGAAAATAGCGCTGGTTTTCAGATCCGACTATCGCCTCGTTACCAATCAGTCGAAAGTCTTGATGCGCGGAAGCCTTTTCGTGCTGGATTTGCTGATGGTGAATGATCCGCGTGTAGATCTCCGTGACCGCGGCCATTCGTTCGCGAATAGCCATCTCGATTTCATGCGGACCCAAGACTTGCGCCTCGGCGCCACCGCCAACGGACCGACCCAGAATTCGCAGCTCCGATTCCGAGGTCGGCAACTGATGGGTTTGCTGGCCGCGACGTAATTGCAGCCGATGCTCCACCTTCCTCAAGAACTCGTAAGCCGTTGTGAGCTGGTGAAACTCGCGTCCAGAGATGTGCCCTTTGTCATGGAGCTTCGCCAACGAGAACAACGTGCCACCCGAGCGCAACCATAGCTCGGTACCGCCGTATACGCGTTGAAGGCATTGCACCAGGAACTCGATATCGCGAATGCCCCCGCGGTCGGTCTTGATGTCCACACCGCCGCTTTTTCCAACGCGCTTGGACAGCATCTTTTCGCGCGAGGCAAGCGCAGTGTCAATGGCGGCGAAATTGACTGCCTGCGTATAAACATACGGCTGCACGGTCCGGATGAACCGCCGCGCTAGTGCTTGGTCGCCTGCCGCGTGTCGGACCTTGATGAGGGCCTGTAGCTCCCAGTCGCGTGCTCGTTGCGAGTAGTAGTTGACCGCATGGGTAAGTGCGACGGCAGGATCGCCTTCTCCGCCCTGCGGCCGGAGCCTCAGGTCAATGCGGAATGTGGCGCCATAACGCGTCATGCGCCCAAGAAGCTCCGTCACTTGCTGGGCGAGCCTGACGAAGTACTCGTGATTCGAAATCGACGCCGTGGGCGGCTCTTCGCCATCGCCGTGAATGAACATCAAATCCACGTCCGAACTGTAGTTGAGCTCGTTACCGCCTAACTTGCCGAGCGCGAGCACCGTGAACGGGGTATCCACCAGTCGTCCGTCAGCATCAACGTGCTGCGGAGCGCCATAGCGATTACGCAGCGTGGAATCTGTTTCACGCAAAGCTTCCTGAATCAGGACGTCGGAAAGTGACGAGATTTCAGCGGTCGTCTCGGCGAGGGTGGCGATGCCGAGTACATCGCGCAACATGATGCGCACATACTCTCGTCGCTTGAACCGCGCGAGCAGGGGCGCCGGGTCGGATTCCATCGCTCGGGAACTGAACCGGGCAAACAGTTCGGAATAGTCCTCACGGGAATGCGACATCCCGATGTTCCGGTCTCGTGCGAGCGCATAGACCATGTCGGGATCCTGGATGAGGGTTTCGCCAAGCCACGGCGAATATCCGAAGACGGCAAGAACATGGTGCAGGAGCGGGCGCTGCTTATCGAGCAGCCGAAGCAGTTCTGGACCCGCATGTTCGGAATAGCGTTCGAGCAGGTTAATGACAGAGTCTGGGTCCGGCAGATCGGGAAGCAAAGCTGGCAGGCTATCCAGCAGTCCCTTAGGAACGCGAGGGGCAATCCGGGCAACGTTCAGGTGCGCACGTTGCCTGTCCTGCAACTCGACACCCGACATGAGGTTTTCGAGTTCTGTTTGTTCGAAACGCGATTCGATCGCCACGTGCTCCCTAAAAGAGTGAGCATAGCACGGCGATCAAGAGGCTTAGCGGAACCAGCGTCGCATGCAGCGCCCAACATTCTTGCGTGCAAACGAACGCAGGTTGGGGTATAAAGGCGCGGCAAAAAGGGACCCGATTCACATGGTTGTTCCCGTTTCGTCTCAGCCTTAGGAGTTAACCAGTTTGGTGCATGTTCAATCGTCTCGCACCATAGGGTAGATGGCTTATTGAGACTGGATCAGCACACCCCTATGATCTCGGGGGGATGGGAATGGTGATTTATGGCGCAGGGGTCCAGCAGGCTCGGGAAAATCGCGGTCGCAATCTTCTGTGGCCTCCTGGTCGGTGTCGTTTCGGCCGGGGTGCACATCGCAACCATTCCTTTGGACCGCACCATCATGCTTCATGTTGCGGTCGGTGACTTCATTGCAGCGCTCACGGCTATCATCGTTTGCCTGGGCATTCAGTTGCGGCAGGAGGAGATTCACTATCAGAATTCGATCGAGCGAGCGGCGATCGTGGCCGAACTGAATCATCACATAAGAAACGCGGTCTTCCCTTTGTGCCTTGCCATACAGAAAACCGGAGATGCTGATTCCATGAAGACGGCTCAAGAAGCGGTTGACCGGATCAACATCGCCCTAAAGGACGCCACTGTTGATGCCCTTTCGGGACGTACCCAGTATTCGACGGACCGAAACGCCGTTAAGGTGGCAGAATAGGCGTTTATTCCATGTTCAAGGCGCTGCTGGTCGATGACGAAGATGCAATTCTCAAGCTGCTCAGCGCGGTTCTGGGTATGCACGGCTTTGCGATCGATACGGCAAGCTCAGCCCAGGAAGCTATCTCGAAGCTGACAAGTTCCGAATTCGATGTAGTCCTGACCGACTTGCGCATGGAGTCGCCTCTGGCCCGATTCGATGTCGTACGTGCAGCGAACCGTCTGACACCCCGGCCGACCATTGTTATCCTGACGGCGTTTCCAGTTCCCGCATCCGAGTGGAAAGTCGCTGGCGTGGATGCGCTGTATCTGAAAGGAACAAATAGCGTTTCCCTCCCCGAAGAACTGAAGTCGCTGCTGGCCCAGCGACGTCCGGAGCCCCCGGTTCGGTCGGCGGCGGGAGCACGTGGCCGTAAGTAGGGTCTTTCACCCGAGGGCCCCCGGTAACTCACCTATCTGTGCTACTCTGTACTAGTTAAATATTAGCTTATTGCTGACCTGAGGTGCTTGCGGCCATGCTGTTGCAACATTCGTGTGTCCCTTAGGTCGGCATATATCACGCATGTACAGCACTCCCGCCCCGGAACTTGCGCCTGAGCGCACCAGAACCCTGAATGCGTCACGAACCAGCGTGCGCATTGCGGTGCTCGCATTCTCTTTTCTGGCTACTTCATTGGGGGCGCGGTTTTTCGTCATTCCCCCTGAAATCTTGGCTCCGGTGTGGCCGGCCGCCGGAGTTCTTCTTTTCGGACTACTCTCCGTTCCAGCCTGGGCCATTTTGCCAGCCTGCGTAGCCGTTTTCGTCGCCAGCGTTGGCGGGAACTGGTTCTCCGGTGTCCCCTTGTTCCCCAGCATCGCCTTTTCGGTGGCCAACTGCGTAGGCGGAGTAGTAGGTTCGCTTGCGCTCAGGAAAATGTTGGGGGCCCACATTCGATTTGACGAGTTGCGCAATGTCGTCATGCTGATGGTAGTGGGGGCCGGGTTAGCGAACTCCGTCGGCGCTCTAGCTGGTGCGACCGTTGTGGCTGGGTTCGGGTACGCATCTTTCGGCGACGCCTGGGTGATCTGGTTCCTGTCGAACGCGTGGGGCATTCTGACCGTCGCACCGCTCGCCGCCGAGTGGGGAGAAATCAAGCGGTTCGTCAGGAAGGCGCTACCCGGAGTGTGGGCTGAATCCCTCGTTGTAGCAGTCTGTCTGATCGCGACCGTACTACTCGCCTTCAGCAGCTACAAAAATGCGGGTTCGATTCGCTTTGTTGCGCCCTTCATCCTGTTCCCTCTTCTGGTCTGGGTCGCACTTCGTTTTGGAACAGTCGGAGCGACCCTCGCATCGGTCGTACTTACCGGACTGGTTCTGCTCGGCACCGCCCATGGCCTAGGGCGATTTGCGCTCGGTTATGAGACTCTCCACATCAGGTTCATAGAACTGCAGGTCTTCATGACAACCGCCACCATCTGTTCTTTGGTGGCAGCGGCCATGATGGCCGATCGCCAAAGGGCGATGGAATCGCTTGCAGAAAGCGAAAGGCAACTGCGCGAGGCATTGCACCAGCGCGACGCGGCGATCCGGGCAGAGCGTGAGGCGAATGCCGGATTGCGCGATAGTGAGGAGCGCCTGCGGCTGTCGTTCGAAGCGGCCCGAATGGGAGCGTGGGACTGGGATCTGGAGTCGAATACCGTTGCCTGGTTTGGGCAACAAGAAGTTCTTTTTGGATTCAAAGGCGCTCGTCCAGACGCCAGCGCCGATGCGATTTTCGCCCGCATTCATCCGGAGGACCGCGAGAGGGTTCCGAATGAGATTCGTGCTTGGATCGCGGAAGGCCGCACTGAGTACGTGCAAGAGTTTCGAGTGGTTTGGGACGACGGCAGCTTACATTGGCTATTTGCGAAAGCTCGCATCTTTTACGAAAACGGAGAGCCGCGAAGATGTCTCGGAATCAACTTCGACCTGACGGACCGGAAGCGACTTGAGGAGCAGTTGCGTCAGCGTGCCGAGGAAGTCGAAAAGTTGATGGACGTAGCGCCCGTCGCAATCTGGGTCGCACATGATCCGCAGTGCAAAGACATCACTGGAAATCGCATGGCGAACCAGTTCTACGAAGCTCGTTCTGGAGAAAATGTCTCGGCATCCGGACCCGCCCTGCAACATAGGCGTTTCTTCCGTGAGGGAGTGGAACTCACACCCGAAGAACTCCCGATGCAGTATTCGGTAACGCACGGCGTTGACGTCCAGGGGGAGCTGGACGTAGTCATGCCAAGTGGCAAGCGAATCACGATCTGGGGGCGGTCAAGCCCATTGCGAGATGCCTCTGGTCAGGTGCGAGGCTGTATCGGCACGTTCGTCGATGTGACTGATCGGAAGCGTACGGAGCAGGCACTCCTGCAGACGGAGAAACTCGCTACGGTTGGTCGCATGGCCGCTACCATCGCTCATGAGATCAACAATCCGCTCGAGACTATAACCAACGCGGTCTTCCTGGCTGCACTCGACCCGGCACTCTCGGCAGATACGCGGCAAACGCTGGACTTGGCATCGACGGAACTTGAGCGTGTGGCCCACATCACGCGGCAGGCGCTCGGCTTTTATCGCGGCAACGCGGCACCCGCGCCGGTGGACACACCCGAACTCGTAAATGGCGTTCTGGACTTGTTTGCGCCAAAGCTACGGAGCAAGAACATCGCCGTGGAGAAGTTGTACGGCGATCGGGTACCGGCAATCGAGGCGATTGCAGGCGAGATCCGTCAAATCGTGTCTAACTTCATCAGCAACTCCATCGACGCGGTCGACCACGGGGGGAAGATCGCTGTCCGTATAACGCCAGCACCCTGCACCAACGGAACTCGCCGAGTGCATTTAACCTTCGCCGATAACGGGAGCGGAATCGCTCCTGAACACCTGAAGAGGATTTTCGAACCATTCTTCACGACCAAAGACACAATCGGAACCGGGCTCGGGCTATGGGTCGTAAATGAGATCGTCACACGTCATGGCGGTCGCATACGAGCTCGGAGCCGAGTCGGGAAAGGGACTGTATTCACGGTCTCCTTGCCTGTCTCTTCTGATATCAGCGCAGAACTTTTGGAAGTCGGATCGAGGTCAATGTGATGTCAAAGCGAATTCTAGTCGTGGATGACGAGCCCGCACTCGCAGACACGCTGGTCAAAATCATGCGATATGCCGGGTACGAGCCGACTGCGGTCTATGATGCTCGTGAGGCTCTGAATTTCATCTCTACTCATCAGCCAGCCCTTGTCATTTGCGACGTTGTTATGCCGATTATGAACGGTATCGAACTCGCAATAAGGATCCGCTCCAGCAATCCGAACTGCCGAGTGCTGTTGCTGTCCGGACACGCTGCTACTCATGACCTGCTTGCCTCCGCTCGTCAGCAGGGGTACACGTTCGAAATTCTGGCCAAGCCAGTCCCGCCACGTGAGTTGCTGGCACGGATCTCCTCGATGCTCGACAACAACTGCGCCGCCGCAGCCGTCTAGACGCACAAAAGCCCGGCGTTTGCCGGGCTCTTATGGTTTGCCTCGCCACGGAGACGACGAGCCTGTTTAGATGTCGTAGTACAGCGCGAACTCATACGGATGTGGCCGCAGCTTCACTTCCGTCACTTCCTTCTTTCTCTTGTAATCGATGTAGGTGTTCAGCAGTTCTTCCGTGAACACATCCCCTTTGAGCAAGAACTGGTGATCCGCTTCCAGAGCGTCCAACGCGTCTTCGAGCGAACCCGGCATGGAGGGCACGTTTGCGAGCTCCTCCGGCCCCAGATCGTAGATGTCCTTGTCCAGCGGCTGGCCCGGGTCGATCTTGTTCTCGATGCCGTCCAACCCCGCCATCATTAGCGCTGCGAACGCCAGGTAGGGATTACAGCTTGGATCCGGAGGACGGAATTCGATGCGCTTCGCTTTCGGTGAAGCCGAATACATCGGAATGCGACAGGCGGCAGAGCGGTTCCGGCGGGAGTAGGCGAGATTCACCGGAGCTTCAAATCCTGGCACAAGCCGCTTATAGGAGTTCGTGGTCGGAGCAATGATGGCCGAGAGAGCGGGACCGTGCTTGATCAAGCCACCGATGTACCACAAAGCACTCTGCGACAAACCCGCATAGCCGTCTCCGGCGAACAGCGGCTTCCCTTCTTTCCAAAGCGACTGGTGAACGTGCATGCCGCTGCCGTTGTCCTGAAACAGGGGTTTGGGCATAAAAGTCACCGTCTTGCCGTACTGATTCGCGACGTTTCGGACGATGTACTTGTACAGCATCATGTGGTCGGCCGAGGGAACGAGCGCGTCGTACTTGATGTCGATTTCGGTCTGGCCGCCGGTGGCGACTTCGTGGTGGTGGCACTCCACCTTAAGCCCGCAGCTCTGCATCATCAGCGTCATCTCGCTGCGGAGATCCTGGTAGTGATCCGTCGGCGGTACCGGGAAGTAACCTTCTTTGTAGCGGGGGCGATAACCGAGGTTATCTTCCTTGCGGCCTGAGTTCCAGCGTCCCTCTTCGGCGTCGATAAAGTAGAAGCCGTGCTGCTCGCGCTGATCGAAGCGAACGTTATCGAAGATAAAGAACTCGGCCTCAGCGCCAAAAAACGCGGTATCGGCAAGTCCGGTAGAGCCGAGGTACATCTCTGCCTTCTTCGCGATATAGCGGGGATCACGGTCGTAGCGCTGCTTTGTGACAGGGTCGATTACGTCCGCGATCATCACCATGGTCGGAACCTCGGTGAACGGATCAAGCATAAACCACGAGGCATCCGGAATGAGCAGCATGTCGCTCTCATGGATAGCGGCCCACCCGCGGATCGAGGATCCGTCCATTCCGAAACCCTCCTGGAACGACTCCTCGCTCAGTTGCTCAATCGGATAAGAAATGTGGTGCCAGAGTCCGGGAAGGTCGGTGAACCGTAAATCGAGCAATTTGACACCGTTCTTCTTAATGAACTCCATTACCGCTTTAACATCTGCCATGAAAACAATCTCCTTATGCCACGACTTATACGCAGTGGAATGGCGGCAAAACACGGCGCCTTGGGAACAGCATGACTACCACGTGGCGAGAGGCTAGTACCCGCTGTGATTATCTCGCCTGCAGTTTCAGAATAAGGAGAGCTGAAGCCGAACGGAAATCGATTGTTTTTATCGGTCCGATAAGATTCGGTTATGCCGGGAGTGCGAGTCCCCATCAGACCGCTTTCGAGAGTAGGATGGTGTCAGGCTTGGTGGTCAGTGTGTGGGCGGAACGTATGGACTTCGATCAACTTGAGACCTTTCTCGAAGTAGCGCGACACAGCAGCTTCTCGCGTGCTGCCGAGAAGCGCTTCCGCACCCAGCCTGCAATTTCGTCTCAGATTCGAGCGCTCGAAGAAGAGGTAGGAGCCAAACTTTTCGACCGTTCAGGTGGCAAGGTCGCCCTGACCGCGCCGGGCAAACTGTTTCAGAAGTACGCTGAAGAGGCAATCGAAGCCCGGAGAGTGGTTCTGACGAATGTGGCGGAGATGGAGAGGATACCTCGGGGTGAAATCGTTGTCGGCGCCAACGAGGCGACATGCCTCCACATCCTCCCGGAGGTATTTGCTCAGTTCAAGCGCCAGTACCCAGACGTCGCGGTCAGCATCACCCGGGCGGAGCGAGCACGTATCCTAGACTCGATTGTCGACAACAGTGTTGATTTTGGGGTCGTATCGCTTCCTATAACGGATAACCGCATGACTGTGGTTCCGGTCCATCGGGATGAATTGGCTGTTATTGCGATGCCCGGACACGAGCTAGGCCAAAAGGATGCCGTGGAGATCGCGGAAGTCGCAGCGTATCCCCTCTTGCTTCCGAAGATCGGGCGCACTCGGGACGCAATAGACACCCTTTTCCACGAGCGGCGGCTAAAGCCAACCGTCTCGATGGAACTCGATTCGAGCGAACTGATGAAGCGCTTCGTCGCCGCAGGCGTTGGGATCGGGTTTATCGCGCGATCCAATATCGCTGATGAGCTTCGAGCAGGTACGTTGATTGCCCTGCCCATCTCCGATGCTCACATCCGCCGAGACCTGGCCTTGGTTTTCCGAAAAGATAAGGCCCTCAGCCGTGCCGCTCTGGCCTTCATAGACATCGCTGTGAAACTCAAGCCCGTAGGGATGGGGGCAATGCGGACCGGCGGCTGACGCCAATCCGCCTGTGAGGCTACAAAGCTGAAGCGCGCTGCGTGAGCAGTAGTTTGGAACAGGCTGGCTTACTACAAGCAAACAGGCTTCCGAGTCGCAATTTATCCTCGCCAAACGAAAAATAAATGTTATAAAAAAGCGAAGAGGGATCCCCTCGCTCCGGAGGATGATGAATTGTCGACAAATATGGTTCCCAAGCGCATCTTTTTCACAAAGGGCGTCGGGAAACACAAAGAACGCTTGACCTCCTTTGAGTTGGCGCTGCGCGATGCGGGAATCGCCGCACAAAACTTGGTACGCGTATCATCGATTTTCCCCCCAAATTGCAAGATCATACCTCGCAAAGAAGGACTGAAGCACATCAGCCCTGGCGAAGTGGTCTTCGCAGTTGTCGCAGAAAACTCAACCCGTGAACCTCACCGACTGGTCGCGTCCAGTATCGGCGTAGCGCTGCCCGCTGACCGTGGCACCTATGGCTACCTGAGCGAGCACCACTCGTTCGGCGAAACGGACGACACTGCCGGTGACTATGCTGAAGAACTCGCGGCTGAAATGCTGGCCACTACTCTCGGTATCGATTTTGATCCTGATAAGTCATGGGACGAGAAGAAGGAGGTTTACCGCCTCTCGAACAAGATCGTTCGAACCATGAACTTCACGCAGTCCGCTGTAGGCGACAAAAGGGGACTCTGGACCACGGTTATTGCCGCTGCAATCATGATCTTTGATTGAAAATTTCGTCGTCCTATGTTCCGGGGCGAAAGGTAAGGGCGAAAGGCGCGACCAGGTCGCGCCTTTCGTATTTGGGACGCAGGTACAACGTGGCACTAGGCAGCTCTTGCAGTCCGTACTGTTCCAAATTTCAGCACAGTGGGATTCACCGCACGCAGATAATCCACGAACGCAAGGCGGATCAGTTCGTTGTGCGACCCTGCGTTGAACGCGATCTCGCGGTCCTTCGTGAGGCTCTCTTCGACAAAGACTTTCATGTTGTACAGATTGCCAAACGGAGGCATCGCTCCGGTTTCGCAGTCCGGAAACTTCTCCCGAAATTCGCGTTCGCTCGCTGTGGCGGCTGATTTGGCCCCAGTGGCAGCTTTCAGCATGTCCATGTCTACCTGCTGAGAAGCTGGCAATACTGCCATGGCGAGTTCATTGTCGAGCTTGACGATTACTGTCTTAGCGAGTTCTTTTCCCGAAATATGAGTAACGGCCGCGATACCCTGCGCCGTGTAAGCCGTTGAGTGGGGGATGGATGAGTAGTGGATGTTCTGGCTATCGAGGAACTCTTTTAACTTCCTCACCGGCATAGCAGCCTCCCTTAGCAGCGAAGCAACCGGCGTCCGCCAGGGCTCGAACGCCGGCGCGGCCGAAGTTCGTTCCTGTCACACGCACAAACACGTGCGCAAGCACGGAAATCTTACACCGAATCGAGGTCGGCGGGTGCAAGCGCGATGTTCTTCCCGGATTGGGCCCGCCGCGCATGCCGCGGCGATATTTGCCCCGTACCGCTCCTGATTCTTGCGGCAGATTGCATTCCGAAACTGTGCTAACCTTTTGGTAGCGTCGGTGTAGCTCAGTTGGATAGAGCAACCGCCTCCTAAGCGGTAGGTCGGCAGTTCGAGTCTGCCCACCGACGCCAGTTCCCACCAACAATTCGCCAACTTGATCTCCTCTTGGCGCGTGTACAATTTTTCTTCACCTCGAACTGGAGACAGCGATGGCCACCGACAATCGAGTGGACGGGACATCTCTTCGCCCCGGCCTTGAATTTGCAGAGTACGTTGAAGACTTTCGCCGCGCTGGCCACGAAGCCGTGGAATGGATCGCCTCGTACCTTGAGCATGCGCGCGAGTACCCTGTTTTGCCTCGAGTCAAGCCGGGAGATCTGATCGATGCGCTACCCGCGGCAGCTCCTGACGGCGGTGAGTCGTTTGACACCATTCTCGACGACTTCCAACAGAAAGTCGTGCCGGCCGTCACGCATTGGAACCATCCCCGCTTTCTCGCATACTTCGCCTGTACTGGGTCGACACCGGCCATCGTTGCCGAAATGCTGTCCGCTGCTCTCAACACAAACGGCCTGCATTGGATCACGTCGCCTGCTGTAGCGGAGCTTGAAAAGGTTGCGATGGGCTGGCTCCGGCAGTGGCTCGGGTTACCTGAAGGCTTCTTCGGCATCATTTACGACACAGCATCGGTCAGTACAATGCACGCCATCGCGGCAGCACGCGAGATGGCTGCGCCCCAGTTCCGCGAAAACGGTAGCCAGCCCAACCTGGTTGTCTACACCTCTGAACAATCGCATTCGTCGGTTGAAAAGGGTGCCATTGCTATTGGCCTCGGACAAAAGAACGTAAGGAAAATCGCCACTGACGAAGAGTTTCGGATGCGTCCCGACCTGCTGTTTCAGGCTATCGAGGCGGATCTGGCTACTGGCCTGAAGCCCTTCTGTGTAGTTGCCACTGTGGGAACCACTTCGACGACCAGCGTCGATCCCGTAAGCGAAATAGCCGATGTCGCGGAAAAGTATGGCCTATGGTTTCACATCGATGCAGCTTACGCCGGTTCCGCAGCGATATTACCGGAATATAGGCACATCCTTGCCGGGGCAGAACGAGCGCATTCACTTGTGATGAATCCCCACAAATGGATGTTCACGCCGGTTGATCTGAGCGCTTTCTACACCCGGCGGCCCGACATCCTGCGACGTGCATTCTCGCTTGTCCCAGAGTACCTGCGGCCCGCTGAAGATCCCAAAGCTATTAACTTAATGGACTACGGCGTACCGCTTGGCCGCCGTTTTCGTTCGCTCAAACTCTGGTTCGTCATGCGGTATTTCGGGCGCGAGGGCATTCAGCATCTGCTTCGCAACCACATTCAGTGGGCGCAGGAATTTGCAATGTGGATCGATGCCGATCAGCGGTTCGAGCGTGTCGCCCCCGCTCCGTTTTCGGTCGTTTGCTTCCGGTTCAAGGGTTCGGACGAGCAGAACAAGGCCCTGCTGGAGCGCGTCAACGCGACCGGCGAGGTGTTCCTATCGCACACGGCGCTTAAAGGCCAATACGTCCTGCGCATCGCCATAGGCAATCTGGGCACCACGCGAGACGACGTTGTGCGTACTTGGGAGTTATTGAAGGAATCGGCTGCCGCACTTTAGCTCGCAACCCAATGCATGTGATGTTGGCCGCAGCTTTGCACAGACGCAAGTAGTAGAGTGCCTGGTAGCGTTGCCCTGAAGGGTGTGACGGCGCGCCAGTGCCGCCTTGCCAAGAGAACGTAGAGAATGAGCATTGCCACCGCGCCTAGTGTGCCCGAGCGCACCGGGTCCAAAAACAAGCTGGACGTCGCCGTAATCGCCGCCATTATCGCCGGCGCGTGCACATTCCTGAACGTCTATTGCACGCAGCCCCTACTTCCCTTTTTGCAGCGGGTCTACGGCGCGTCGGAGGTGGAGGTGAGCCTCACCGTCGGCGCCGTGACGCTCGCGGTCGCCCTTATGGCTCCGGTGGTCGGGCTCTTCGCTGAGAGCGTCGGACGAAAGAAGGTGATCGTCCCGGCACTGTTCGCGCTAAGTGTGCCGACGTTCCTCGCCGCCACGTCAAACTCACTCACTGCGTTGATCCTCTGGCGCTTCGCCCAAGGCTTGTTTGTGCCCGGGATCATCACTGTGATGATGGCCTATATCAACGAGGAATTCCCGGACCGTGTCGGGTCTGTGATGGCGGCTTACGTGACGGGGACAGTTTTCGGTGGATTTCTTGGACGCTTTCTAGCTGGAGTGATCGCCGCTCACTGGCATTGGCGATCGACTTTCGTTGTGCTCGGCGTTATCAACCTTTTGGGTGCAATCGCCGTTCGTCAGTGGCTTCCCAAAGCTCAGAACTTCGTTCGTGCCCAAGGCGTATCGCATTCACTGCAAGTTGCATGGGAGCACCTGCACAATCCTCGCCTGCTGGCCGTGTTCGGAATGGGGTTTTGCGTATTGCTGTCGCTGGTGGGTGTTTTCACATACGCAAACTTCTATCTGGCAGCGCCACCGTTCAATCTCAGCCCCGCAGCACTGGGAAGCATCTTCTTCGTTTACCTTCTCGGCTTGATCGTTACACCGCTCGCCGGAAAGTTTCTAGACCGACGTGGTTTCCGGAACACTGCCCTGCTCGCTTTGGGGATGAGCGTTGCGGGACTACTGCTGACGCTTGTCCACTACCTGCCCGTCGTCGTAGCCGGGCTAGCGTTCTTCTCGTCGGGAGTATTCGTTTCGCAGTCGGCAGCCACAGTTCAGACTGGCCGTGTTGCGGGTCGGGCACGTTCTTCGGCCGCTGGTTTATACGTCACGTTCTACTACATCGGTGGAAGCTTGGGTGCGACTGTTCCGGCGTGGTTCTGGCAGTGGGGTGGATGGCCCGCTTGCGTTGCGCTTTTGACAGGCGTGTCTCTGGTTACTCTTATACTGGGCATTATGAGCGGTCGTTCCTTGTCTATAGAGACGAGCGAAGTGGACGCTATGACCGAGAGCTACTTCGATTGATTGCTGGAGCCGGCGCGAATCACTCTACAGCCGTTGACATAGGCCGGATCAACGCATATACGTTCAGAGTTCCTATGAAGATCGCAACGGCGGTTCTCCTCGTTCTCATGTCCGCGACGCCCCTGCTTTCCCAATGGCAGTCCGTCGGCGATGTCAACAGCGTCACCCATGTACCAGGTGGGATCGAACTGCGCACTTCAGGCGCGACAGTTCGCGTAACGGCGTTAAGTCCATCGGTGGTTCGGGTTCGCTACGCGAAGGGAGATTCCCTGCCCAAACGCGACTCTTTTGCGGTCGTAGAAAACACTGGATTCACCGCGCCTTCGACAAACCCGAAAGAATCTGCTGATGCGATTGAGTTCAGCACGGGCAAGTTGATAGTGCGCGTGGAAAAGGCTTCGGCGCGAGTAGTGTTTCTTTCGCCGGACAACAAGGTGATGTTGCAGGATCACCCGAATTATCCAGTCGTTTGGAACGGCTCTGAGTTTCGCGTCTACAAGTCAATGCCTGCGGACGAGCACTACTTCGGCCTCGGAGATAAGGCAGGGCCGCTCGACCATCGCGATTCCGCATTCACGATGTGGAATATGGACGCTTTCGGCTGGCAGCAAGGCACCGATCCTGTCTACAAATCGATTCCCTTCTTCATCGGAATGCGCGGTGGGGCGGCATACGGGGTATTCCTCGACAATACGTGGCGCAGCAGCTTCGATTTCGGCAAACAGTCTCGTGACTATCTTTCGTTCGGATCGGACGGTGGTGACCTCGATTACTACTTTTTCTACGGTCCTGATCCGAAGCAGGTCATATCGGACTACACGGCTCTGACGGGACGCATGCCGTTGCCGCCGCTATTTGCGCTCGGGTTTCAACAGTCGCGCTACAGTTACTATCCGGAATCACGCGTTCGCCGGATCGCTTCGGAGCTCCGCAAACGTAAGATTCCTGCTGACGTCATCTACCTCGACATTCATTACCTCGATCGCTTCACTCCGTTCACGCTCAACAAGGAGTACTTTCCTGATTTCGCCAAAATGGTCGGCGACCTAGCTCAGCAGAACCTTAAGGTCGTTACGATCGTTGATTTGCATCTGGCGAACCGGAAAGGTTACCGCCCGTTTGAGGAAGGCGCAGCGGGTGATCATTTTCTCAAGGATCCTGACGGGTCCACCTACGTCGCTCCGGTCTGGCCCGGGCCCAGTGTCTTCCCGGACTTCACGCGCGAAGCTACGCGTCGCTGGTTCGGAACCCTCTACCGCGAACTCGTCGGCATGGGTGTGCGTGGTATCTGGAACGACATGAACGAGCCCGCCATTTTCGAGACTCCGACAAAAACGATGCCGCTCGATACAGTTCATCGCGTGGACGTATCCGGGGGCGGTGAGCGCAAGACCAGTCATCGCGAGATCCACAACGTAGTTGGCCACGAGAATGTCCACGCCACCTACGATGGTCTGCTGAAGCTTCAGCCCGACTCGCGGCCGTTCGTTCTGACGCGTGCGGCATTTGCCGGCAGCCAGCGCTACGCGGCAACGTGGACCGGAGACAACCAGGCCACGTGGTCACACTACGGCATGACATTGCCAACCCTGCTGAGCCTTGGTCTGTCGGGTTATACGTTTGTCGGGAATGACGTGGGCGGCTTCGATGGCAGTCCGACTGCCGACTTGCTCACCCGCTGGATGCAGGTCGGAGCATTCACGCCGCTCTTCCGTAATCACACTGCCTTTGGTACTCGCGACCAGGAACCATGGGTCCACGGCCCCGAGCACGAGGCGATCCGCCGCCGGTTCATCGAAGCCCGATACCGGCTGCTGCCGTACATCTACACACTTTTCGAGGAAAGTTCACGCACTGGCACACCCGTCATGCGCCCGCTATTCCTGGAGTTTCCTAAGGAGCAGGACGTGGCCACCATTGGCACTCAGTTCATGTTCGGCCCGGGTCTGCTGGTCGCGCCCAAATTGACAGAGATGCTCGACCCATATCCGATCGTGTTGCCCAAAGGCGACTGGTACGACTATTGGACAGGTCTGCGCGTTGAACATCCCGCTTCTCCAGCTAGAACGCCTGGCGGCGGGACGAGGCTAACGGCGGAGCCATCGCTCGGGGAAATGCCTGTGTTCGTGCGGGCGGGTGCCATCATTCCACATCAGCCGCTAGTTCAATCAACGGAAGAGACTCCCAACGGTCCACTTGAATTGCGCGTTTATCCCGGTTCGAACTGCAACGGGACGGTCTATGCCGATGACGGCAAGAGTTTCGAGTACCGTAAAGGCCAATTTTTCCGTCAGCGCTTCACGTGTGACTTGACCCCAAAATCGATACAAGTTGACATGTCGGCGCCTACCGGGTCGTTTGTTCCGTGGTGGAAACAGGTAGCCCTCACGATCTACGGTACCCAGGGTGCGCCGAAAGAGGTGAAACTCGGCACGAGGCTTTTATCAGACTGGAAATATGACCCGGCGTCGAAATCATTGAGCGTAACCGTTCCGGTTTCGCGAGAAAAAATGGAACTCACAGTCGGGTACTGACGTACTTTCGATTAGACGATCGCTAAAGGGCCCTTGGGGTGAGCTCCGGCTCACCCCAATCTTTTCTGCAAATTGCTTGTCTATTGTGCCGCCGCAGTAGCTGCTTTCGCCGGTTTGAACAGCAAATCCTGATAGTCGAAGCTGAAATCCGCGATATCTGAAGTTGGGACCATCGTCACATGGCCGATCGTCCCCTGATTGTCCAACGCGAACGTAAGGAAAGCGTCTGGGATCGTCTTGTCGCGAAACACGACCTTGAACGTATCGTAGTGCCAGTGCTCGAGGTCGCCAATCATAGCGGGTGTACGGGTCATGCGTAGCACGAGACGTCCGTTCTCGTTGCTGATAACCGCCTTGCCGTACCAAGGATCCTGATAGTCGCCAGCGTAATTCGCCAGCGGGAGGGACGGCCTCGTATTGGCGGCGCGCTCCGCCGTCTGCTTCTTTTCGGCGGCGTGTGCTTTCGCCATGGTTTCGGCGCGTGCAGCCTTGTACGCCGTAACCCAATCGGTCGGTTCCAGACCAAGGTAGGAATCGAAGACGTGGTTGACGATCGCGGACAAGGCCCCACCCTCCTCCTGGTTCGTCAGCACGATGACTCCAAGTTTTTCTTCGGGAATCAGCGCAACCTGCGACAACATGCCGGTCAGCGCGCCTCCGTGACCAACCAGTTTCTTGCCGTGGAAGTCACGCATGGTCCAGCCCAGACCATAAGCCGAGAACTTAGCCTTCGTTGCCTTGAGCGGTGTGGGCGGTTCGGTGATCCGGATAATGGTATGTGGCGCCCACATCTCCTTTGATTGTGCTTCGCTGAAGAGCCTCTTGCCGTCAGGCAGTGCGCCAGCGTTCAACTGCGCTATCACCCACTTCGAAAGGTCGGTTACGTTTGTTTTGACGCCTGCTGCCGCCGCCCACGTGTCGTCCTTTGTCATGGCGATGGGCGTGAGCGTTCCTTCCAGGCGCCACCCTCGAGAATGCGGCCAGGCAACGTTGTCGCCGGGCTTGAAAGTGACGGAACTGATACGGCTGGCTTTCATGCCGAGCGGAGCAAAAATGCGTTCCCGGATGAAGTCGTCCCACGTCCTCCCAGTCACCGCATGGACCACCTCGCCGGCCACGATGAACATGAGGTTGTTGTAGGCATATTTGCTGCGCAGGCTCGATTCCGGACGGATATACCGTGCACCTGCGAGGACCTGTTCCCGCGTAAAATCCGTGTCGGGCCAGAACATAAGGTCGCCCGCCCCCAAACCCAACCCGCTGCGGTGGGTCACCAAGTCGCGAACGGTCAACTCCCGGGTAACGTAAGCATCGTAAGTAGCAAAACTCGGGAGATACTTGGCTACGGGGTCATCCCACTTGATCTTGCCTTCGTCCACCAGGATTGCGAGCGCAGCAGTCGTGAACGCTTTGGAATTCGACGCGATCCCGAAAAGCGTGTCGGCATCGACCGGGGCGGGTTCGCCGAGTTTTCGAACACCGTAGCCTTTGGCGACCATCACCTTGCCGTCTTTCACAATGGCAACGGCAATACCCGGCACTTCGAACTCCTTCATAGTCCGCGCCACCCACGCATCGAGATCGGGAGGTGCATTCTGGGCTGCGGCAGAAACAGCAAAAAGAAGAATGAGCAGGCACGTCAGCAGGGATGAAGCTCGGCAAAGGCGAAGTCGCATGTTCCGCATGTCTCCGTTATTCTCTGCACCAACGAGGTGCAGATCGAAGTCGACCAGTCTTACGGCTTACCGGTAAGTTTTAGAGCAGGGATCGGGCCAACGCAAAAGAAATCGTTCGCTGAGTTAAATGGTAGCGCTTCGAAACGGACGCGAAACTACAACTCTGCCTGGTTCGCCGTTAATTGGCGGAGTTGCGCGCGGTCTCGTGGATGAATGATCGAGAATTCCCCACCCATTCGCGTTCCGTCGACATTCCGTATCGTCGCCCGAGTACGAATCCAACTCTCACGCGCGCTGGCGCTCAGGCGAAAATGCACCGTTAGTTCCGCACCCACTGGAAAGACCTGCTGGCCGAGAAAGGCGATACCTGTCTCTGACAGGTCACATCCTTCACCAGCAAACATTTGTGGAGTGGTGTGATTACAGGCGTTCCGGACGGCCTTTCTGGCGCTTTTGTCGGCGTTTTCTGCCACTTCGACGACTCCGCCGTAACGCACTTCGAAGTGCATAGGCAGCCGAGGAGCACGCCGACGTTCTTCGCGCGCAGGCCGCGTCGAAGGCTGTGCGAGTACGAGCGTGCCGATGAGGCAGGCGATTTCGCGGTCCAGATAACTGGTGTACTTCTCTAACCGATTGTTTTCACACAAGGCTGATAGCCACTTCTTCTGCCTTGGGTGCAAGACGTGGCATGGGAGGATTCTGAAATTCCTAAACAGCCATAGGAGGCGGACACGTTCCCGTAGATTCGGCCGGACATAGGACAGACCGGCAGCGAATGATACGTGCAGAACCCCGCGTGTGAGTTTTTCGAGCACGATGTCCGTCGTGTTTTCGTTTTAACCACTATGCTGCGCCACATGACGATAACCATGCACCGAAGTTGATGCACGTTACGGAGGTAGCTGCCCAACCGGTGCGCGCCTATTTCGACTACCTTTCTGGAAGCCGCAATGAAGAAAAATTGTCCTGGTCGGATAGGACGATGCACCTGCACAGAGACAACTCTACTTTCGGCTGAGTTGATTTATGATGTGGTCACACCGATACCAATCGTGGAAAGCTACTAATAAATGCAGCATAAGAAGATTCCTGTAGGGATTCTGGGTGCGACCGGAATCGTAGGCCAGAGATTTATCCAAATGCTTGAACATCACCCGTGGTTCGAAGTGGCATGGCTCGCCGCTTCTGAACGATCCGCGGGACACACCTATGCGCACGCTGCGCGCTGGCGCCTCAAGACTGCCATCCCCGACAGAGTCGCGAAAATGCACGTCTCTCACCCAGATCCTGCAACGGCCCCGAAGGTGATCTTCGCTGCGCTGGATGCTGGAATCGCTGCCGAACTCGAACCAAAGTTCGCCGAGGCTGGGTGCGCGGTCGTGTCCAACTCAAGCGCGTTGCGCATGCACGAGGACGTACCGCTCGTAATTCCAGAGGTTAACCCGGAGCACCTTGCCCTGGTTCGAAATCAGCAGTGGCGGAAGACGTCCGGCGGTTTCGCGGTTACGAACCCCAACTGTTCGGCAATTGGTCTCGTCCTGGCGCTCGCACCGCTGCACAAGCGCTTCGGAATCGAGAAACTGTTCGTGGTTACGATGCAGGCAATCAGCGGAGCCGGGTACCCTGGAGTCGCGTCGATGGACATTCTCGGGAACGTCATTCCCTACATCGCGAAAGAAGAAGAGAAGATGGAAGCCGAGACCCGCAAACTGCTCGGCACTCTGAACGACGGGAAGGTTACGCCGGCAGAGTTTTCCATCAGCGCACAGTGCAACCGCGTGCCAGTAGAGGATGGTCACACGGAATCCGTGTCAATCCAGTTCCGGATTAAAGCGACAGCGGAAGAGATCATTTCGGCGTGGAAGGAATTCCGGGCGTTGCCACAAGAACTTAAACTGCCCAACGCTCCCGAACAGCCAGCGTTCTACGACGCGGCGCCCGACCGCCCGCAGCCCCGCTTCGACCTCGAACGTGGCGGCGGCATGGCATCCAGCATCGGCAGGCTTCGCCCCTGCGGTCTGCTGGACTGGAAGTTCACCGTTCTGTCGCACAACACAATTCGGGGCGCCGCGGGCGCTGCACTGCTCAATGCAGAGTTATTGAAAGCCCAAGGCTATTTCGACTAGCGACGAAGAACGTACCGTGGTTCCGCCCGTCCGCAACAGGCGGAACACTGTGGAGAGAATCAGGCCCGATGATCGTAATGAAGTTCGGCGGTACTTCCGTCGAGGACGCCAAAGCGATTCGAAGAGTGGCATGCATTGTGCGCGAGCGGCTTCCTCAGCGCCCTTTCGTGGTCGTAAGCGCCATGGCCAAGGTTACGGACGCACTTGTTGCCATGTCGCGTGCTGCAGGTGAAGGCGAGCGGGACAAGGCGCTGGACGTCTCGCGCGGAGTGCGCCAGCGCCACCACGAGGCGGCCCGGGTCTTGCTCGGCTCCGAGCAAGTGTCGGAGCTGCACGACGAAATCGAGTCGGAGTTCAATGCGCTTGATGAACTGCTGCGCGGAATCGCTGCAGTTGGCGAACTCACACCGCGCAGCACCGACAATGTGCTTTCGTATGGTGAAAGGCTTTCGAGCAAACTGGTAACGGCGGCATTCCGCTGCCATGGGCTCAATGCCGCGCTTGTCGATGCTCGGCAGGTCATGATCACCGATTCAAGCCACACTCGGGCTCTCCCGCAGTTCGAGTCGATCGAGCACGAAGTACACAGAAGAGTGCGCCCGCTCATTGAGGACGGACAGGTTCCGGTGATGGGCGGCTTCATCGGAGCTACTGCTGGGGGAGTGCCTACGACGATCGGGCGTGGCGGGTCGGACTTCTCGGCCGCCATCATTGGCGCGGCGCTCGAAGCGGACAAGATTGAGATATGGACGGACGTGGACGGCATGAAGACCACCGATCCGAACCTCTGTCCGGATGCTCGCAGAATCAAGGTCATAAGCTTCGAAGAAGCGGCTGAGTTAGCGTATTTCGGTGCGAAGGTGCTGCATCCAGCGACGCTTCTCCCGGCGATTCAGAAGAACATCCCGGTCTACGTCCTGAATTCCCGCAATCCCAATAACCAGGGGACGCGAATCCAGGCACGCGTCCCCCGCTCCAAGAACGTCTTCAAGGCAGTTGCCGCAAAGAAACGCATCACGGTCATCGACATCGTTGCCGCTCGCATGCTCATGGCGCACGGCTTTTTGAAGTCGATCTTCGACATCTTCGACCGTCACCGCTGCCCTGTCGATGTGGTCTCCACGTCCGAGGTCAGTGTTTCGTTGACGGTGGATTCCAACGAGGCAATCCCAGCGATTGCGGCCGATCTGCAACACCTGGCGGACGTGAAGTACGAGGGTCGGAAAGCGATAGTTTGCTTGGTGGGCGAAAATATTCGTGGGACACCGGGAATCGCGGCGAAAATTTTTACGGCCTTGTCGGACATCAACGTCCGAATGATCTCGCAGGGAGCATCAGAGATTAACATCACGTTCGTGATCGACGAGGATCAGGTGCCCGAAGCCGTGCGCCGATTACACAACGAGTTCTTCTCCGACGTCGATCCGGAGGTCTTTGAATGAACCTGCTCTTACTGGGGCGAGGCAAAACAGGATCGCTCGTCGCGGAGGTCGCAGAACAACGGGGTCACCGCGTGACGGTTCTGGGTAGCGCCGATAACCTCGGGAACGCAGCGCTGGTCCCCGAGCGCCTTCAGGATATTGACGTGGTGATTGACTTCACCACCCCCGATGCCGTACTCGGCAACATCGAATCATGCACGCGCGCCCGTAACAACATGGTCGTTGGCACAACCGGGTGGTACGGTGAAATCTCGGCGGTCCGTCATCTCGTTCATGAGAGTGGCATCGGGTTTATCTACGGTTCGAATTTCTCGATCGGTGTGAATCTCTTCTTTGAGTTTGCCCGCATTGCGGCCGCCGCACTCAATCACGGTTATGAAGGACACATCACCGAAATTCATCACACGCACAAGAAAGACGCGCCTTCCGGTACGGCCGTAGTCCTGAAAGAGGTTGTGACCAGCGCCTCGGGCCGGCTACTGCCGATACAGTCAGTGCGCGAAGGCGATGTCGTTGGGACACACCTTGTAACGTTCGAGTCTTCGAATGATCGAATCACACTCTCACACGAAGCTCAATCGCGTCGCGGGTTCGCCGAGGGCGCCGTACTCGCGGCGGAATGGCTATCCGGCAAGAAAGGTTTCTTTGACTTTCGCGAAGTGTTTCGCGAGATGAAGCGTTAACGCCTTCGGAGTCCGAAAAGACTCCTCGGCTTTACAACTTGAAAAACCTTCCAGGATTGTTGCGATGAAATTACGTGGCTGCGGCACTGCTCTGGTGACGCCTTTCAATCAAGACGGCACGATTGATACTGACGCTCTGCGGTCCCTTGTTAGCTGGCAGGTGGAGTCTGGCATCGACTTCCTGCTGCCCTGTGGAACGACGGGCGAAACGCCAACCCTCGACAGGCATGAATGGTTGCGTGTGATTGCGATAACGATCGAAACGGCCGCCGGGCGTGTGCCTATCCTGGCTGGCGCTACCTCCAACAGTACGCAGGATGCAGTTGACAAAGCGAAAGCGGTTGCGGCTATGCCGGGAGTCGACGCAATTCTCACTGCGTCGCCTTATTACAACAAGCCGACACAGGAAGGTCAGTACCAGCACTTCAAGGCTCTTGCCGAAGCCGTGGACAAGCCCATCATCCTGTACAACGTGCCCGGCCGGACTGGCGCCAACATCGAACCCGCGACGCTGGCTCGCCTTGCCGAACTCCCGAACATCGTCGGCGTCAAGGAGGCCAGCGGCAGCATCGGGCAAATCGCGCAGGTGTTTAACGCGGTGCCGGAAGATTTTCTTGTATTCTCCGGTGACGATGCCATCACGTTGCCAGTAATGTCGTTGGGCGGAGTTGGCGTGATCTCCGTTGCCTCCAACGAAATCCCCCGCGAGATGGCCGACATGACGCGGGCGGCACTCGCAAATGACTGGGACTGCGCTCGGCGCATACACCGCAAGTATCTGCCGCTTATGGAGGCGAACTTCATCGAGTCCAACCCGCTGCCGGTCAAAGCCGTGCTCGCGATGATGGGCAAGATTGAAGAGGTGTATAGGCTGCCACTTGTCCCCATGAAGAAAGACACTCGTGAAAAACTCGCAGCGGTAGCAACACACGCGGGACTGATCTGAGCGGTCTTGTATTCTGGGGGGACACGGCGAGGGCGTCTCGCCCTCGCTGAAGCTCAGGGGGTTACCACTACCGCAGAATTCGCTGACCTGTCCCTTCGCTGGAGCACCTGAGCGTAAAGCAGTTCGTAATCCGCAGCCATGCGTTCGGCTGAAAACCTCGCCTCCACATGCGCGCGACATGTTTCGGGATTGATCTCGTTGACTCGATCCATCGCCGTAACCATTTCGTCGAAACCATCTACCACAAACCCAGTCTCGTCGTCTCTGACCACTTCCGGGATGGCGCCGCGTCTGAAGGCGACAACGGGCGTTCCGCAGGCCATGGCTTCCATCGCCACCAGCGAACTGGTTTCATCTACCAGTGTCGGGATAATCAGCGCTCGAGCTTTCCGGAGCAGATTGAGCTTGGACTCTGTTGAGGGCTTCTCAACGAAAGTCACTAAAGTGCGCGCTCTCTCCAGGCGCGGCACAATCTCGCGCTGGAAGTACTCCTGGTGATATGAGAACGGGTATACCTGCCCAGCCAGCACCAGCGGCACTCCCAGTCGATCGGCTAAATCAAGAGCGACGTGCGGACCTTTTTCTTCACAGATCCGCCCCATCCATAGCAGGTAATTGTCTTTATGCTTTTCGAAAGGAAAGCTGGCGATCTCAATGCCGTTTTCAACTACGCCCAGCAAGTTGGGCAGCCCTTCGAAGTTGCGCTGCTGCGAATGCGAAACGCAGTTGAAGAACAAGTTCGGGGCGCTCAGGTGCGCCATGTCGGAGCGATAGAAGTGCCGGGGCAAGTGGAGAGTCGCGATAACGGGTAAGGGCAACGCAGAAGCGTGTACCCAGAAATGGCCGCTTTTGTCGTGGATCAGGTCATACCCATTTCCACAGTCGTGCGTGCGCCATACATGCTCCAGGATGGCAGTTGTGTGCTCGGCGTTCCGGCGCTCTAACCGATCTGGTTCGCTGCACTCCTTGCCTGTCGCAAGAAGTCTGCCAGCCACTTTCGACCCTTCGCAGGCAGCCACAGTGGTGAAATGCCCGCGAGCGGCCATATGCCGCTCGAGAACCGAGAGCATCTGTTCGGCCCCGCCTGCACTTGTTTCGCTCACGCGCAATAACGGGTATGAAACGTACAGAATCCTCGATCGAGCTCTGCCGTCGCTCATTTCTTCGCCGCCGAAAACGCCGTCAAGAACTTTTTAAAGGAAGCGCACACTTGTGATCCGGTCGCATTCCACTGCCAAACCTCATAGTTCAGCTTCCCTGCGTGGGGCGGCTGCGCGTAGTCGTACATTGGCTGCGGGCGAAAACGCTCGAGGTTGAGGTCGAACTCTGAGAGAAACGGTTGCTGGGACTCGTACGCCTGTAGCATTAGGGTCTTTTGCGCAAGTTCGTCGGGCGTGATCTCCAGCACAGCTTCGTACGAATCGTCAGGAATAACGAACCGCTGCAAAATCAGGCTCTCTCTCGAATTTCGGTGATACAGAGGAAACTCCCAGACTGGCAGCCCATGATGTTTGCCCATACTGAAGCCCAAAATGCCGCAAGCGTCGTGATCAGGATGCCCCCCCTCATACGCCAACGTCAGGATGGCTTCAGGGCGATGCCGGCGAATGATGGTGGTCAAACGCACGCAGGCATCTCCGAGGTGTTCATGCAACTGCTGATCGCAAATGCCCTCCCCCGAGGGTAGCGGTTGCGATCCGAGGAACTTCACCTCGGAGACTCCGATCGTCGCAAGCGCCCGGCGCGCTTCGTCCTCTCTAACGCGGGCATACCGCAGGCGAGAGCCGTACTTATTCCAGAAGAACTCGTCTTCTGGCGCGCCGTCGGTTGCGAACACGACTATCGGCTCCCGCATGCGCTGTAGCAGTGCTCCGCAACCGACGGTTTCGTCATCTGGGTGGGCGACCAGGACCAGTGTGCGCCCGAGCAAAGGAGCAAGATCAGGCATCTCTGGCTGAGATGCCGAAATCCGCGCAAGTGATTGGTTCGACGTGCGTCCAAGCGTCAGCGAGCCACGTAGGTGGCGTGCGTAGTGGCTGTTATACTCTGCGCAATGACCGATCTCAGGCCCGAAATCGAACGACTTTTTGCGCTTGGTGCACGTGCCAAGGAAGAACCGGGTGCCCGCCAAATCTTCGAGCAATTCCGAGACGCTCTCACCGCCGGCAACATACGAGCCGCCGAACGAGCCTATGGCATCTGGCAAACGAATGTCTGGGTGAAGCAAGGCATTCTGCTGGGCTTTCGCCTCGGCGAGATGACGGAAATGGGCGTGAGCGGCGCTTTTTCGTTCGTTGATAAAGACACGTTCCCTGCCCGGACTTTTACAGTCCAGGATGGAGTTCGCGTCGTCCCCGGTGGATCGACGGCTCGGCTGGGCTCCTATGTCGCACGTTCCGTCATCTGCATGCCGCCCATGTACATCAACGTGGGCGCGTACGTGGACGACGAGACCATGGTGGACTCCCACGCTCTCGTCGGTTCTTGTGCGCAGATCGGTAAACGAGTGCATCTCAGCGCTGCCTCCCAGATAGGAGGAGTGCTGGAGCCAGTAAATGCCTCGCCTGTCATCATCGAAGATGACGTGCTGGTGGGCGGGAACTGCGGGGTGTACGAAGGCACACAGGTCCGTGCGCGCGCTGTGCTCGGTGCGGGCACCATTCTCACTCGCTCCACCCCACTCTATGATCTGGTTCGCGGCGAAATTTACCGGGCTACCGCCGAGCAACCGCTTGTCGTGCCGGAGAACGCCGTAGTCGTACCGGGATCGCGTGCGATTGCCAAAGGCAAGGCTGCGGAGTGGGGGCTTTCGCTTTATGCACCGGTCATCGTCAAGTACCGGGACGAGAAAACGGATCGCGGAGCGGCTCTCGAAGATCTTTTGCGTTGATTCAGCTACGGGCCGTGCACTTCTGCGTAGCCGCCTAACTTAGCGTTGAATACAATACTCGCGCCCATGAAAACCAGAATCCTCTTCACGGCCCTGGCGCTTTTGGCGATCGCCGCCTTGCTTTCGGCGGGCAATCACTTCCGTATCTTTCAGATTTCCGATGATGTGCTTCTTGCCTCGCGTTGGACGTTTATTGCAGCGCTCGTAGCCTACGGGTTTGCCAAGCGGAACCTGACGACCTGGATCGTTGTGGCGATGATCATGGGTGGTGAAATCGGGCACGACTGGCCGAACGTCGCGAACCACCTGCGTGTCGTGAGCCAGGTGTTCCTGCGCCTGATCAAGGTCATCATCGCGCCACTGCTTTTCGCGACGTTGGTGAGCGGAATCGCCGCCCATTCGGATCTGAAGAAAATCGGGCGTATGGGCGTTAAGGCGCTGATCTACTTCGAGATCGTCACCACGATCGCGCTTTTCATTGGCTTGGGTGCAATCAACATCAGCAAGGCGGGCGTGGGCGTTCAACTGCCTGCGGCGCAGGCTGACCCGAGTTTGCAGGCAGCGCGACCCACGGTCGCAGACACAATCCTGCACGTCTTCCCTGAGAACATCGCCAAATCGGTTGCCGAAAACCAGGTGCTGCAAGTTGTCGTGTTTAGCATCATTTTCGGCATAGCGCTGGCCATGGTGCGTGAGGACAAGCGTCGGCCTATTCTGGCGTTCACTGAAAGTCTCGCCGAGACGATGTTCAAGTTCACGAACATCGTCATGCTATTTGCGCCGCTCGGCGTGGGTGCCGCGATGGCCTACACCATTGGGCATACCGGAATGGGTGTGCTCGTCAACTTGTTCCAGTTGCTGGCAACCCTCTATCTCGCGCTAATTGCCTTTTTGCTTTTCATACTTCTGCCAATCGCGTACTTCAGCGGCGTGCCGATCAAGCGCTTCATTAAGGCGATCGCCGAACCAGTATCGATTGCATTTGGCACAAGCAGTTCAGAAGCCGCCCTGCCGCGCGCCATGGAATCCATGGAGGCCTTCGGTGTGCCGCGCCAGATCGTTTCGTTTGTCATCCCTACCGGTTACAGCTTCAACCTGGATGGCAGCACGCTGTATTTGGCCCTTGCCTCTATTTTTGTCGCGCAAGCTGCCGGTGTACACATGAGTCTCGGCCAGCAGATCGTGATGATGCTGACACTCATGCTCACGAGTAAGGGGGTTGCAGGCGTATCCCGGGCGGCCTTGGTGATCCTGCTCGGCACGGTAGGAATGTTCAATCTGCCAACGGAACCCGTGTTTATCCTGCTGGGCATTGACCAACTCATGGACATGGCTCGTACGTCGGTCAACGTGATCGGAAACTGTTTGGCAAGCTGCGTTGTCGCGCGATGGGAAGGAGAGTTCGGGAAGGCCGAACCAAGCCCGGCCGTCGTGGAGTCAGCGCTGGCAAAGTAGTCGCGGAGTCGCAGGATTGGTATTAGCGGGCGCAGCGATGGAGAACGGTCAGCCTTCGATCAGTGGGCGAGCCATCTGCTCTCGCATACGAATGTGCTTCTGTCGAAAGTGACTCATGGCGCGTTCTCCCCACTTTCGTACAAAGTAGTAGTTTAGGGCGCCGCCTATGGCAGAACTGAGCACAGGGATAACACGACCTGCCCACTTCTCGACCACCTCACCGCTCGCCTGGGCGGCGATTCGGTGAATGACTTTGGGGACGAAACGATTCACGACCTGCTTTTCAACGATCTCCCTGCCAACGTCCACTCCAGCAGCACTCGCGGCGGCCACCCAAAGTTCGGCGATCTCGTCGTCCGTATTGAACTCGAAACCGTACACGAGACTTAGCTTCTGAATGGTGCGCATCGTTATCGCCGAGAGGATTCCAAGATCGGGAACGATGGTAAGAACTCCTCCAAGCCCGAGCCCCGCACCTTCGGCTGCCGCCATCTTCATGCCCGCCTGGATGATCTCAGCGGCTACGGAATCGAGTTGCTCAACCGGCACGGAATATACGCCTTGGAAGCTGTTGATCGGCACGCCGTATGCCGCACGCATCTGCAAAAGAAACTTGTCAGGATCGACCTTGACAGTGTTGTAGGCGTCCGTGAGTCCGCGCTGAATCGCCTGTTCAACCCTGCGTCGTAGCCAGCCTTTTTTCTCCTCAGACATCAATCACAGTGTACGACGAACGTAGTAGCGCGCGCACTCAGTGTCGTCCCCTCAAGAGTTGCTGCGATTCAGAACGCCCGTCCTTAAGCAGTGTGGTAGCATCAAACTCTTCGATGGCAGACAAGAAGCTACAGATCGTGCCGCTTGGTGGTTGCGGCGAGTTCGGCATGAATTGCACGGCGGTACGCTATGGCGACGACATCATCGTCATTGACGCCGGATTAATGTTTCCCGGAGCAGAGTTGCTGGGCGTCGACATCGTCGTGCCTGACATCTCCTACCTGCTCGAGAATCGCGAGCACGTCCGCGCCATCGTCCTGACGCACGGCCACGAGGATCACATCGGGGCTGTCCCTTGGATATTATCGGAGCTAAACGTCCCGATTTATGGCACCGAGTTCACCCTCGCCTACATCGAGGACAAACTCGACGAACGCAAGCTTCTCGACGACGCCATTCTCAACGAGATCGTACCCGGCGAGCGGTTCACCATCGGGCCGTTTTCCATTCATCCGATCCAGGTCACGCATAGTCTGGTGGATTGCGTGGCGTTGGCTATCACGACTCCTCTGGGCGTGATCATCCACTCGGGCGACTTTAAGGTCGATCCGACTCCGACGGACAACCGCCTTTTTGATTTGCACACTTTTGCGGAGTACGGCAAGCAAGGCGTCCTTGCATTGTTGCAGGACTCTACCAATGCCGAGCGCCCCGGCTATACGCCCAGTGAACGCGCTGTCCGTCCGCGCTTTGACGACGTGTTTTCGCACGCCAAGCAGAAGATTTTTGTCTCCTGCTTTTCTTCGTCGATCCACCGCATCAAGCTAGCGATCGAGATTGCCTACGAGCACAACCGCAAGGTCGCGCTGATTGGGCGATCGATGATTTCGTCCGCCGAAATCGCTCAGGACCTCGGATACATTGAAATTCCTGATGGGACGCTGATCCATCCCGGCGACGTGAAGAGCTATCCGGCCGATCGCGTGTGCATCCTGATCAGTGGCACGCAAGGCGAACCGATGTCGGCGCTTTCGCGCGCTGCCGTCGACAGCCACAAGCACGCGAAAATCGATGCCGGAGACACGGTCGTGCTGTCTTCGAGGATCATCCCCGGCAATGAAAAGCCAATCTACCGCATGGTGGATCACCTCTTCCGGCGCGACGCGCACGTCATTTACGAGGACGGGTCCAAGCCTCCGGTGCACGTCAGCGGACACGCCAGCCAGGAAGAACTCAAACTCCTGATCAACCTCATCAAGCCGAAGTACTTTATTCCCATTCACGGTGAATATCGGCAGCTCAAACTTCACTGCGAACTCGCCGCTTCCATGAAGGGCGCCGTCGGTCACGCAATCATGATCGAGAGCGGCGACGTGCTGGAGTTCGACGGCATTGCAGCCCGCAAGACGGATCGAGTAAACGTGGGCCGTGTGTGCATTGACTCAGGATCGATGGGCGAGGTAGTGGAAGATCTTATCATCAAGGATCGTCGCCTGCTTAGTGAAGACGGCTTCGTGTTGCCTATCATCGCCATAAACAAGCTGACGGGACGGGTTGAGACCACGCCAGAGATCGTCATGCGAGGCTTCGCGGGCTTCGGCGAGAACGGATTTCTCGGCGAGGCGCGCGACGTAGTCATGCGCACGCTCGAAGCATCAAGCACCGAAGAGAAAGCCGATTACGGCGTGATCAAGGAAAAGATCCGACAGGACCTGAAGCGGTTCATTGTGAAGAATACCGCGCGACGGCCGCTGATCATGCCAGTGATTCTAGAAGTCTAGCGTTCTTCCCGGCCGGGAATCTTACAGCACCGCTGTTTCGTGCACCAGATCGCCTTCCTGAAAACGTTCGAGGCGCAGCACTCGGTGATCGACCACTTCCGTCGTGCCGGTCAGGATCAGATCCGAAACGATCTTTCCAGTTGCGGGTGCGTGCATCACGCCGTGGCCGCTGAAGCCGTTCGCCAGGAATAATCCGGGGCACGCCTCCACAGGTCCCAATATGCTGTGGTGGTCCGGAGACATCTCGTACAGTCCAGCCCAGGCTCTTTTCGGGTTTACTGCGACGTTCTCAAAGCACGGCACCCGGTCCGCAGCTCGTACAAGTATCTTCTCCAAGAAAGTTGGGTCAAACTGTAACTTGAATCCGGGCGTCTCTTCGCCGTCGTTCCACGCCAGTAGGAACCCCAAACCCTCCGGCCGAAAGTGGAACCCGGTTGACATGTCAATGGTCATGGGCGCCGATCTTGGATAGCCGTCAAACGGTTCGGTAGGTACGAGCATTCTCCTCAGCGGTTGCACGGGGACGCAAATGTTCACCATCGAGGCAATCTGTGCCGCCCATGCTCCTGCGGCATTCACCAGTTTTCGGGTTGAGACGTGTCCTCGAGTCGTTTCGACGCCCGCGATTCCGTACCTGTCAACCTCGATACCGGTCACTTCGGTCGAGCGCCATATCTTAGCGCCATGTTCCGTTGCCCATGATGTAAAGCCGTTCATCGCGCTGTACGGATCGACGAAGCCGTCTGTGGAGCAGAAACTGCCGCCGACGATGTCATCCGATCGGAGTTGGGGAAACGCGCTCGCAATCTCCTCGCGGGAAACGATGGATACATTCTGCAAGCCGAGTGCCTTCTGTCGCGTTTGGTTTTCGCAGAGGTACTGCATGTGCTGCTTGGTCGCAGCCAGAAAAAGGTAGCCCTGTGGCCGATACCCGCATGGATAGCCGAGACGCTCTTCAAAGTTTGCATAGAACGGAATTGAATAGAGCGACATCCGGATGTTCACGGCTGTCGAGAACTGGGCGCGCACGCCGCCCATGCTCTTTCCTGTTGAACCTTTGCCCTGATGCGATTCCCTTTCAATGATCAGAACATCGCGGCATCCAGCCGCAGTCAGGTGGTAAGCGATACTCGCGCCAACGATGCCTCCGCCGATGATCACTACTTCCGCTGTGTGCACGCACGCCTCCGTCCGTAAGCGCCGCTGTTGCACTTCGTGATGAGGAGCAGGTAAAGCTCCGTGCGGCGATCAACTTTCCTAAGATGCGCCCCGAGAACATTCGGCTTATCAATCAGCTTCTACTCTGGTAAGGTGGCCCTTACTACCACTCACAAGCTGGGCCCCATGACATACCGCCATAAGATGCGGCTCGTAAATATTCTCGTAATCATTCTTGCTGTTCTGATCGTCGCTCTCGGCTTTCTCGTGTTCGGGCCGGGCCGGCAGTACCTCCGCGCCGCCGCGTTGCTCCAGCGCATTGGCGATGGCCATGGCGACGGAAAGCTCGCTGACTACGATCGCCATCCGGTCGAGGAATTCGAGACGTCCATTCCCAACGGCGCCACACCGATAGCTGGCAGGCTGTACATTCCCCGCGGCGTCCCGAATCCGCCGGCGATGGTTGTGGTTCACGGGATCCATCGCCTCGGGATACAAGAACCGCGGCTGATGGCATTTTCCAGGGCGATTTCGGCCAGCGGCATCGTGGTACTAACTCCCGAACTTGAGGACATCGCGGACTACCGCATCACCGAGAAATCTGTTCAGACCATACGTGCCGCAGCGAAGGTGCTACACGAGCGCACAGGCGCGAAGGTCGGCGTAATGGGCTTGAGCTTCGCCGGAGGTTTGTCGCTGATCGCAGCTTCCGATGCGAAATCCAGCGCCGACATCGGTTTCGTGATTTCCGTCGGCGGCCATCACGATCTGGCACGAGTCTCTGAGTTCCTCGCAACTGATCGGATTCCGCACCCCGACGGAACAGTGGAGACCGTTCAAGCGCACGAATACGGCGCACTCGTTCTCGTCTATTCCCACCCCGAGGACTTTTTCTCGCCCGCAGACGTACAGCAGGCCCGCGAAACCCTCCGCTTGCAACTCTGGGAGGAACCGGACGCGGCCCGGCGGGCCGCTGCCAAGCTCAGTCGGGCCGGACGTGCGAAAATGGAACTCCTGCTGACCCACAAGAAAGAGGCTCTCGCCGACGAGTTGCTGGCCTCAGTCCGGAAGCACGCGAACAGCATGGCAAGCGTGTCGCCGAGCAACAATCTTTCTCAACTACGGTCGTCGGTTCTATTGCTGCACGGGGTAGGTGATTCGGTGATCCCCACTTCCGAGATTCTGTGGCTCGAACGGGAGGTGGCAGCCCGGTTCCTGAAAGCATCGCTCGTCACTCCGATTCTCAGCCATGTCGACGTAAGCAAGACTGCGAAGCTGTCAGACAAGTTGGAGCTGGTGCGGTTCATCGCAATCATGATGAAGGAAGCTGAGCGTTGCGCCGATGAGGCTGCCTCAGCTCGGCATGCCCGACGGTTCCATGGCAGCAACATCGATGTCCATTCCGCAGCGCTGCACGGAGGTGCGATTGGTTACGCTCGATGACTTCAAGCAGGCTCAGTCTCGTCTGAAGGCTATTGCGACCCGCACGCCCTTGGTCCAGTGCCACTTGCAGAATGACGCCCGACAACTCTGGTTCAAGCCGGAAAGCTTTCAGCCGATTGGCTCGTTTAAGCTACGGGGCGCTTACAACATGATTTCGTGTCTTCCAGTCGAAGACCGCCAGCGGGGAGTGATTTCGTACTCAAGCGGCAACCATGCCCAGGGAGTTGCCTATGCTGCTCGCGCACTCGGTGTAAAGGCCACAATCGTTATGCCGAGCAACGCCCCGAAGGTCAAGGTTGACAGCACAGCTTCCTATGGCGCTGAAATCGTCATGGTCGGCCCCGGCAGCCACGAACGCAGGGCCAAGGCCGAGGAGTTGGCGGCCGAGCACGGTTACGCGATTGTGCCCCCCTACAACGACGAGCGCATCATTGCCGGTGCAGGCACCGTAGGCATTGAGATCGCAGAAGACATGCCTGACGTTGAGGTCCTACTGGTCCCGATCGGCGGCGGTGGGCTGATCAGCGGTACAGCCACCGCGCTGAAGCTTTCTCGACCCGGCGTCAAAGTCGTTGGTGTTGAACCGGAGTTGGCGTCCGACGCCCAGGCAAGCTTCCGTGCGGATAAAATCGTCGAGTTTTCGGCCGCTGACGTGTCCCGAACCATTGCGGACGGACTTCGGACGCAGTCGCTGGGCACCATAAATTTCGAGCATATCCGCAAGTACGTCGATGACATCGTTACTGTCACTGAAGAAGAGATCCGCGCGGCGGTGCGCCGAATGGCCACGACCGCTAAGCTCGTAGCCGAACCCAGCGGTGCAGTTACGTTTGCGGCATTTCTGTTCCACGGGCACGAGTTGCCCAAGGCAAAGCGCCACGTCGCCGTCATCAGCGGTGGGAATATCGAGCCTGGTGTGCTGGCGGAAATCATCGAAGGCAGTGCGCCTGAAGTGACACCTGCGGCACGGTTCACGAATCCTTAACCCGCTGCTCGCCTTAACTCCGGGTGACGGAATGCGGTTTCAAACGTCTGACCTACCAGGGTTCAGTGTGTCTGTATCGAAAAGGGCTAGAGGTCTCGATCCAAGCAGCCAGGCCTGATGGCGTGGCATTTAGGAGCAAAGCACTCATGACGCAATCTTTGCGGTTATTGGCCGCGATGTTGGTCGTCTTTGCGGGCTCACTCGCGCTCGCGCAGGATGGAAAGCCACAGACGAGCGCAGGGCAGGAGCAGAAATCCAAGCCCCGCCCGAGCGTTAAGACGGCTACCACCCCGGCTAAGCTTGCCAAGTTTTTCCCCTACCAGATTCATGAACGCAAACTGGCTAACGGCCTGCCCGTCATCATCATTCCGACTCCGGAATTCAAGGACATGGTGACGTACTCCACACCGGTCTTCGCGGGTTCGCGCAACGAAACCCAAAAGGGCAAGACAGGGCTGGCGCACCTTTTCGAGCACGTCATGTTCCTTCACCAGTATGGCGGCGTGAAGAACGGCTACGAAGAGCACGTCCGCGAGATGGGGGCGCACAACAACGCGTTCACCAGCTACGACATCACGTTCTACCATCCGACGACGTTCACTTCGAACCTCATCGGCCCCGTAATGCGAGGCGAGAAGCAGGTTCCCGGCCTGGTCGAACTGGAATCTGCGCGCTTTAAGAATCTGTCGGTCGACCGCAAGACATTCGAGGTCGAAGCTGGTGCGGTGCTCGGTGAATATCGACGCATCTTCTCAGACCCGACTGAGAAGATGGTCGAGATGCTTTCGCCGCTGGCCTTCCCCACCCATCCGTATGGTCACACGGTGATCGGCTACTACGATGACGTGGTAAACATGCCCAATGCGTGGGACGCCGCGTGGGAGTTCTACCGAGGCTACTACCAGCCAAACAATGTAGCGCTCGTCATCGTCGGTGATGTCGATCCCGCTAAGCTGATGCCCGAGATCGAAAAGCGATACTCCGACTGGAAGCCTGTACCGGTTCCGAAGATCGCGCCCGAAAAGGAACCCAGCAAGGAAGTATCGGTTCATGTACCTTGGGACGCCGAAGTTTCGCCTCATGTGATGGTGGGCTATCATACTCCGGCGATGGTGCCCGGGACCAAAGATGGTGCTGTAACGCAGATCCTTTCAGAGTTGTTGGTTTCCCGGTCCGCGCCTCTTTTCCAGAAACTCCGGTACCAGAAGCAGACCGTAACCAACATCGGGTTCGCACTCCCGGTCGAATCGAGCGATCCTGGGTTGCTGCTGCTCGATACCGAACTGTTGTTGGAGAAATTCAAAACAGACGGAACGGCCTATCCGAACGACGTCAAGGCCGACCTGATCAGCGGCATCGAAGAACTGAAGACCTTCTCCAAGACTCCGAAGGCAGCGACGACGCTCGAAGTCGTTAAGAGTAAGGTCCGCAACGATTTTCTCCATGCGCTGGATTCGACCGGCAGCATCGCCGAGGCGTTTGCTACGACGTACCGCTATACGCGTGATGTAAACACGATCGACAAAATGATGGCGGCCATCGATTCGCTCACGCCCACCGACATCGACAACTACGCCAAGAAAAACTTCACCGACCAACGCCGTGTGATCGCCACCATGTGGTATGGCGAAACCAAATCCGAAACAGCGGAGGTGAAGTAATGAGGATCACCAGGAATTTCGTAGTATTTTCGGCAATTCTGGCTTGTAGCCTTTCGCTAAGCGCACAAACTCCAAAGAAGGCGCCCGGGACAAAGGCGAGTGCTGGCGCAAACCTCATCACAATTGCTTCCCCGTCCCCGCTGATTCACCTGAAGATCATGGTGCAGGCTGGCTCGGCTGAAGACCCGGCGGGCAAGGAAGGCGTTGCGGCCATGGTGTCCGATACCATGGTTGAAGCCGGATTTGGAGACCCGAAGGCCCCGGTCACCAAGGAGAAACTGGCTGAAATCACCCGACCTTGGGGTGACGCTGCCATGCCTTCAGCGCGTGTCGACAAGCAGGTCACAACCATCTCCGCGACCGTACCGAAGTCGGCTTTCCCGCAGTTCGTCAACCAGGTACTGAGGCCGATGCTCAACCAGCCACTCTGGGACGAGAAGGAGATCGATCGGCTTCGGACCGAGTCGCTTTCCCAGATCACTTCGCGACTGCGGTTTGAACAGCAAGAGATGCTGGGTCTCGAGACGCTCGACAACTATGTCCTGGCCGGCACACCGCTTGACCACCTCGCTGTCGGGACAGTGGCGGGATTGAAATCGGTCACCAAAGCTGATCTGGCGGCATTCTTCAAGAAGTATTACACCGCGGGCAACATGACTGTGGCGCTGAGCACGAACGACCCGCAGATCCTGAAACTTGTGCGGAGTGCGCTACCCACAGGTCCTGCCGTGGAACATCAGCGCAAGTTCCAACCGGAGGGTATCAAAGGACGGCAGGTGCTCATCGTTACCACGCCGAACGCCATCGCAACCGGCTTGCACGCTGGGTTTCCGATTAGCGTAAAGAGAGGCGATCCGGACTACTGGCCGCTCTTTGTTGCGAGTACCTACCTCGGTGCGCACCGTGATGACTTCTCGCTGCTGTATCAACTGATTCGCCAGGCGCGCGGCTACAACTACGGCGACTATGCCTATATGGAGTACTACGCGATCCGTCCGTATTCCCTATTCCCTCCTCCGGGGACGCCACGCGACGCACAGTATTACAGCCTCTGGATCCGTCCGGTCGGCCATCAGTACGCGCACTTCATCATGAAGGCCATGACGGCGGAATTCGATCGCTTCGTCAAGAACGGCATGACACCCGAACAGGTGGCCAAGTCGAAAACGAAGGCGCGCACACTGTACCTGAACTACGCCGAGAACACCGAGCGTCAGCTTGGGTACAAACTTGACGACGCGTTCTACGGGACCACAAATGGCGGTTACATCGACTCGATGCTGAAAAGCATCGATGCAGTCACGCCGGAACAGGTGAATGCGGCGATTAAAAAGCACTTGCAGGTGGAGAATCTCAAGTACGTCATCGTCACGAACGAAAAGAACGCGGACCAACTCGCAAGTGACATCGCCAACAACACCAACGTGGTCTCAAAGACCAACGAGGAGTATCACATCGCCGAACCGATTTCTGAAGAGAAACAGCAGATGCTCAAGCAGGACGAGCAGTGGAAGGCGTACCCGCTGAATATCGACCGCGACAGCATCCGAATTGTGAAATCGGATCAACTGTTTGAAACCAGCGGCTTGGCTGGCAAGTAGAAGCGCATTTCAGGCCCAAAAGGCATTGCAATCGTTCAGTGAGTGATTGTGGGCGGGTACACCACCCGCCCCTAACGTTCACACCGATGGCGCGGATCAAAGGACATCGACTCCTGCCCCAACCAGGATCGCTCTACCGAACCACTTCGACGAGATTCGCGGTATTCTGTCTTTAGGGACGTGCCTGAGGCACACTCTGCCCAAAGCCGAACTGAGTATCACGATGACGACATCTAGACGCATTTGTTTTCTTCTTGCGACTATCGCTTTCTTGGCCGGCGCGACGCTCGCCTATGCGGCGGAAGTTGAGCGCGGCGTGACTGTTGCTCCCCTGACCATTCACATATCGCCGGACGCCACATCGGCCAAGCTGGCGAACATGGACCGGGGCCGTGAGCTTGTGGTGCTTGAACGCAGCCGGGACTGGATCCACGTCACCGCTGATGTCACCCGAGAACGCACCGTCACAGGATGGATGAAGGATCAGGCCGTCGTGCGTGCGAACACTCCTAACGGCGACCGAATACTGTTCGGCGAGGCGGCAGATTCCGAGGCGGAGGCCAGCCGTCGTCATGGCCGTCGCGGCGCCGCACAGGACGCCATGCGGCTATACGCCTTCACCGAGGAGTATTTTCCGAAATCGCCGCTTGCGGGCGAAGCGCTCTACCGCGCTGCCGACATCCGATGGCAGCTCGAAAAGGCCGATGTCATGTCCAGACCATCCGCAAAAGAGCGCGATGCGTACCTTCGCACCGGCATGGAAGAAGATTGGATGAGAAGGGTGATGAAGAAGTACGCCGGTACGAAGTGGGCCGACTTGGCCGCATTCGCTCTCATCGATAACAAGCTCTGCGGTGACTGGAAGGGCGAGTCTAAGTGCCCGGAGAAAGAAACCGAGATGTACGAGAAGTACGCCGCCGAGCGTCCACAATCTCCATCAGCGGCTGAAGCCCTCTACCAGGCAGCTTGGCGTCAATCCGCGCTGATCCAGATCTATAGAACTGAAAACAAGGCAAACAAGGCGGATGAGGCCAAAGCTCGTGCGCTCGCATTGGCGCAGAAGACCGTTTCCCAGTATCCCAATAATGTTGACTGGTCCGCACGGGCGCAGCGATTGGTTTTCCTCGTCGACCAAGGAATCCCGACCTACGGCACGGCTGCTGCAACTTCAAGCAGCGACGACGACGGGCCATCCCAACGTCCTTAACGGCTGAGTCGGCGCGAGACAGGAGAACATTCTCGCGTCGACCATCACGTTTACTGTTACTCTGCTGCCATCATCGCGACAAGGTTGAGAGCTTTGAACGACTACCTGCTTTCTGTTCTGCTAGGAATTATCGAAGGCTTGACTGAATTCCTTCCGGTTAGCTCGACGGCGCACTTGCGTATCGCAGAAGACTTCTTCAACGTATCTCTGACCAGCGGATACTGGAAGATGTTCTCGATCGTCATTCAGTTGGGGGCGATCCTTTGCCTTCCGATCTACTTCCGCAGGCGAATCGCCGAGTTCTTTTCCACGTTCCCCCGGGGCAAACAAGGCGACCGAACCTGGCTTACACACCCTGTAAGCCTTACCGCAATAGCCTTCGTCTGCACTGCGGCCCCTTCTTTCCTACTCACGAAGGTCATCGGGGAGAACCTCGAAAACCTCTATGTCATGGCCGGATCCCTTGTAGCGGGCGGCATTGTGATGTGGATCGTGGACGTGATGTACGCACGGCAAGCCTTTTCAACGCCACAGAATCGTACGGAAGATATCGACAAGATGAGTTTGCCGCAGTCGATCTGGATTGGTTTGTGCCAGGTTCTATCGGCCGTCTTCCCGGGCACTTCACGATCAATGGCGACCATCGCCGCCGGGCAGGTTGCCCGGATGTCGCGAACGGCAGCACTGGAGTTCTCGTTTTTCCTGTCTATGCCCACCATGATTGCCGCCACTGGATATACGCTGTTCAAGGCCATTCGCCACGGTGAGGCTGGCAGCGCCATCGGTGCAGCTCCCACCAGTTCCAATGGCTGGATACTGCTCGCGATCGGTTTCACCGTCTCCTTCATTGTTGCTTATGCGGTAGTCGCTTGGTTCATGCGCTGGGTCCGAACCAGGGGCTTCGTCCCGTTTGCTGTCTATCGCATCGTCTTCGGACTGGTCGTGCTGTGGTGGGCGATGAGGGGTTAAGTAAGCAAAGACTTGGATCGGGACGGCTCCGTCTTGCCGCCTCCGGAACCTGCTTCGACACCAACGATTTAGATTGTTTCCGATCATGTTTTTGGCATAATCGGAATGCTCTGGTGTACTTCGCGCATTTTGACTCGGGTTGTCGTGTGCCCCGGCCCGGTTCGGTTCATTGACCGGAGGAGGGCCTGAGTATGGCGCGCGTTCATTCCTGGCAAACTGCGATATACCCGATGAAGTATTTCTCTGCTGCTTTCACTCCGACGAAGAACCGCCGGTTGAATGAACTGGTCGGATTCCTGCTGTTCGTCTCCGCGATCCTCCTTTCGCTCGCACTCGTTTCGTATTCGCCGCTCGACCCTTCGCTGAATACGGCGGCTCCCGGTGCCGATGTACGATCTCCCCATAACTGGATCGGTGTTCTGGGCGCGGTCGGATCCGATCTGCTGTTCCAGATGGCGGGAATCTCGGCCTTTCTGCTGCCGGTTTTTATCGTACTGCTGTCCGTGCGCTGGTTCTTTTCACGTAGTGTCGAGTCTCCCGCCGCTAAGGCAGTCGGAGCAGGGTTCCTCCTGGTTTTTATTCCAGCGCTGCTTGCGCTGCTGCCTTGGCGCTGGCACTGGGCGAAAGCGATTCCTATCGAGGGCTTGATTGGCCGCATTGTAGGCGACGCCCTTATCCACTACCTCAACGTCGTCGGCGCCTACATTGTTTGCGTGGCGATCATCGCGATCGCGCTGTATCTCAGCACGGCGTTCTCCTTCGGTGCCCTGCGCCTCTGGTTCATGACGCGCTTCAGCTTCCTCTTTGCGCTTTGGAACAAGTTCACCGACTGGCGTGAAGCGCGTGCGAAGCTCGCAGCACAAAAGGAGCTTGAGAAGAAACGCGCGGCAAAGCAACCTGTTGTGGCCGCTCAACTCATTCCCAAGAAGCAAGCCCCCGCGGGTAGCGCCGGCCCCCAGCCTGGCGGGGTCACGCCACAGACCGCTGCATCCGAGTCAGCGCCGCCAGCCCGGTCCGGCATTGAGCGCACGCTTACTGACGAACAGATATCCGAAGACGACGTGCCGCCGTTCGAAGTGTCCGAGAATTCGCCGCAGCATGGCACCGCAGCCGCAAGCGGCAACGTCGCCATTACGAACCGAGCCGATGACGGTCAGAAGGCCAAGACCACCCTGCCCAAGGTGGCCGGAAGCTACAAGATGCCTTCCAGCGCCCTACTGGCGCGGCCTGATGACCACAGCGCTATCGACGAAGAAGAACTCCGACAACTTGCCGACGTTTTAGTTTCCAAGTGCGCTGAGTTCGGCGTCACTGGCCAGATCACTCAGATCAACCCCGGCCCCGTCGTCACTACGTTCGAGTTCAAGCCTGACGCCGGCATCAAGTACAGCCGAATCGTCGGCCTCAACGACGACCTCAGCCTCGCCATGCGCGCTGAGAGCATCCTCATCGAGCGCATGGCCGGCAAGAGCACCGTGGGCATCCAGGTCCCGAACCACAACCGCGAGATCATCCGCCTGCGCGAAGTCATCGAGGCTCCCGAATTCGGCAACTCCAAGTCCAAGATCACCTTCGCAATGGGCAAGGACATCAACGGGCGCATCACCGTTTCCGATCTCGCGACTATGCCGCACCTGCTGGTCGCCGGATCGACCGGCTCCGGCAAGAGCGTTGCCATCAACGCGTTCATCATGTCGCTGCTGTACAAGGCGACGCCCGACCAGGTACGCCTTATCCTCGTCGATCCGAAGCGCGTCGAACTTGGCGTCTATGATGGTGTGCCGCACCTGCACGTCCCCATCATCACCGAGCCCAAGCTGGCGGCCAACGCCCTTCGCAACGCCGTCCGCGAAATGGAACGCCGCCTCAAGCTGCTGGCCGAAAAAGGCGTACGTAATATTGAGCAGTACAACCGCCTCTTTGACGAGACCCCAAGCCTCTTCGGCGAAGACGGCGAGACCGACGAGCGCCCCATTCCCTACATCGTCATCATCATCGACGAGTTGGCCGACCTCATGATGATCGACCAGAATAACGTCGAAGAGTCGATCACCCGACTTGCCCAGATGGCCCGCGCCGTCGGCATCCACCTTGTGCTCGCCACCCAGCGCCCATCTGTCGATGTCATCACCGGCCTCATCAAGGCGAACTTCCCCGCGCGCTTGTCGTTCCGCGTCTCCACCAAGATCGACTCGCGCACCATTCTCGACGGTAACGGAGCCGAGTCGCTGCTAGGCCGTGGCGACATGCTCTACCTACCCTCGGGTTCCGCAAGGCTCATCCGTCTGCACGCGCCCTTCGTGGCCGAAAAGGAAATCGCCGCCGTGGTCGAGTTCTGGAAGGGACAGGCCCAGGCGCAGTACGAGCAGAGCTTCCTCGAAGGTCCGAAGGAAGAAGGCAGCCGCGCCGCAGCCAATGGCGACGACAGCGGCGACTTCGAAGACGGCCAGGACGACGAACTCTTTCAGGACGCCGTCAAACTCGTTCTCGAGTTCGGCAAGGCCAGCACTTCCCTGCTGCAGCGCCGCCTGCGCATCGGCTACGGCCGCGCTGCGCACCTGATCGACCTCATGGAGCAGGACGGCATTGTCGGCCCCGCCGATGGTCCCAAGCCTCGCGAAGTCCTAAAGCGCCCGGACTGGCTGAGTGAGGTGGAAGAACCGTTTCGGTAGTAGCGGAACAGCGAACGGTTGGGTGCCTGCTCGCGGTCAGGTTTACGAAAGCGCTCTTTTCTCGTAGGTCTGCAACGCCGGCGTAGGCCAGAATTGGTTGTCTGGCGCGGGACCTTCTTCTAACATTGCGAGTACCTTCAAAATCAACTCGCGATCTCGAGGGATGTCTCCATGAAAACTGGCGTCCGCGCCACGGTTCTCGCTATTTTCCTTTCGTTCGCTTGCCTATGTGCGGCGCAGACTGTCTCCTTCAATCTTGTCCACGTGAATGACGTACATGACATTACTCCTGCGGCAGGCGGCAAGGGAGGCGGAATCGCCAGGTTGGCGACATTGAAGAAGCAACTTTTGCGCGAGAACCCCAACACTTTCCTGATTCTCGCCGGTGACTACTTTAGCCCATCGGCAATCGCAAGTGCCAAGGTTGATGGCAAGCGATTGGCGGGCAAGCACATGGTCGACCTGCTAAATGCGGTTGGGCTCGACTTCCTGACCTTCGGGAACCACGAGTTCGATCTCTCGGAGAGCGAATTCAAGGAGCGCATGTCGGAGGTTCGCGCCAAGTGGGCTTCCGCCAACGTGCGCAACGCCGCTGGTGAGCGATGGCCCGGTGTTCCAGACCACCTCATTTTCACTGTTAAGGATCGCAAAGGGAACTCGATCAAAGTCGGCATTTTCGGCGTCACCATCAACAGCAATAAAGCTCCTTACGTCAGCTACCGCGACGCGATGCAGACCGCCCGTGAGCAGGTCAAGCTGCTTCGTCCACAGGTGGATGTGCTGATCGCGCTCACGCATCAAGGCTACGAACAGGACCAACAACTGGTCGCGACGCTGCCGATCGATCTCTTGCTGGGCGGTCATGATCACGAGAATATGCAGTTCTGGCGCGGACCGAACGCCGTGCCCATGTTCAAGGCCGACGCCAACCTCCGCTCTACTTATGTCCACAAGCTTCACTTCGACATAAAGACGAAGAAGCTCACAATCGACTCGAAGTTGGTTCCCATCACTCCGGCTATCCCGGAGGATGCGATCATGGCGAAACTTGCAGATCAATGGATGGAACGCGGCTTTGCGGCGTTTCGTCAGGCGGGGTTCGAGCCTAAGCAGCACGTCGCCGATATTCCCGTCTTGCTCGACGGCCGGGAAGCAGGCGTGCGAAACGGAAGCACGAACCTGACCGAACTCATCGGACGCGCCTTCCTCAACGAAGTGCCGGGTGCGGATGCCTCCATCTACAACTCGGGCTCCATCCGGTTTGATGACGTACTTCCCGCCGGGCCAGTAACTCAATACGATGTCATCAGGGTGATGCCGTTCGGCGGCAACGTGGTGGACGTACAGATTAAGGGCGACCTGCTGGAAAAGGTCCTGAACGCCGGACGAGCGCAGAAGGGTAAGGGAGGCTGGCTCCAGACAACCAACGTAACGTTTGACGCCGAAACGAGCACCTATCGGATCGGCGGAGCGCCGCTCGATCCGACGCGCACCTATCGCGTTGCTGTCTGTGACTTCCTCATGCGCGGCGGGGAGTTAGGGATCGAATTCCTGACCCGCCAGGCGCCGGGAGTCATCTCCGCAACTGACAAGCGAGACATTCGGTTCGCCGTGATCGAACAACTAAAGCGCTTCGAGAAGGCGCTCTAGGCTGGGTTGCCCGCAGGGCGCGAACTACCCATTCAAGCCCGATGCTGGGTTTGAGTGGGGTAGTTCGAAGCTGCCCGGTGGACGCGATGGTCGATACGCGCGAGCGTGTGAGCGTGTCTGCCCTTGCACACCCTGGGTCGTTTGCGTTCAAACCGGCGAAGGAGCTGATATTCTTGCTGTTGTCGAGCGTCTAGGCTCTCTTTGTTTCCGTCCGCAGTCCCCGGAGCGCAACCGCACCCAGTCCTGCAACTGCGACCAGAAGTGCCACCCACAACACCCAGCCGTGTCTCTCTGTCCACGGACGATCGTCAGGGCGCCCGGTGAACGCGGAATTAGGCCGACCAAGCCCCATCCTGGCCGAAGGAGCTTCCGGTTCGCGCTGGAACAGGCTCGCGTACTCGTACTTAGGGGCATTCAGCTTCTCATCGCCGTAGTAGAGCTGCAGGCTCAGCTTCCCTTGCGGATCGAAGTAGAACCGCCGTTCGTGCGTTAGCGGTTGAACGGCCTGAAGCCGCAGCGGCGGATCGTCCCCGTTGTCGATCACGACTTTAAACCGCTTGTAAGGCGCATTCACGTCCACATTCAGGTCTTCCGAATCGAACGTCTTTGTACCGCGAACATAGTGAATACGGCCAATGTCCGCTTCAGCGATTGTGACCTCACGCTGTTCTCGCTCCTCAGGTATGCCCTGGATGGTCACATGCCGCCGGAAATTCGTCTGTGCGGGATCTACCACGAACCGAATGCGCTCGACCGGAGCCTTGGTCTGCTGCGTCCAAGTGATGACAGTCCTTCGGCTTTCCTGCGTCGTGGATGCATTTACCACAGGCAGTTCCGTCCAGCGAGCCTTTCGCTCGGCTGCCAGGGCAATCGACGCACCCTTGATGTGGTCCGGCCGCAACTCGGGTATAGTCACACGCAGGAACGAAAACTGCGACGCGGGCAGGTTGATGGCGAAGTTGCGCCCAAGTTTCTCGCGTGAGAAGTCGTAAAGAGGATGATCGCCGAATTCGGTCCATGGCCCCCTGCGCAGGTCGTTCGTCCCCGCAACCCTCGCTCGCGTAACGAAGTCCCGTGCGGTGTCGCTCAAATTCAAACTCACGCGGTCGTACTGAGCGTCAACTCCAGTCTCGACCACGAACTCCACGGCTCCGCCAGCCATACCGAGGTTCAGGAGTTTCGCCTTCTTCTCCGCCGCGCAGCACGACGCGCGCTCCTCCGTCAGCGCATAAGGGACTTCCTTACCATCTGCATACAGACGCACATCGGCAAGATCGGCGCGACCGTGCGTCCAGAGTTCGCCATCAGCGACCACGTAATTCTGGCGCTCGGGGCGCTCTACCGCCACATCCCGAACGTGACTGAAAAACTGGATGGCAGGCCCGAAAGCAGGAGTCCCCGCCAGCGCCAGCACAAGCGCGACAACGATGCAGGCGATCTTCATGCGGGCGCTGACCTTTCTTTGGCTTCGTCAGGCTCAGCATTGGGCGCAGATCCGGACAGCTTCAGCCAGTCACGCTGATATATGAACGAAACCACCAGCAACAAAACTCCGAGTGCGATGAAGCTGATGATTCGGTATCCGCGTTCAAGCTGCGACGTATCGAACACAAACACTTTCACGATCGTGGCAGCAATCAGAATCAAAGCCTGCCAGCGCAGGAAAGCGCTTCGCTTCCAGAATCCAACCCACATCAGGGCTGCGCCGTACGCCATCCATATCGCGGAATACGTGAAGTCCCGCGCAATGCTGAGGTTGCGGAACTCACGCCAGTCTTGAGCGCCTACGATGGTGGCCGCTCTCAATTCCGCCATCTCGCGCATGAAGTAGTCGTGTGCCTCAAGATTGAGGGCGACGAGCGCGAGCACATTAATCAACACCAGGCCAATAGCGGCAGCACCCCGCTCCCGATCTTCTGGAGCCTTTCGCGCAAGGTTCACCGCAAACGCGAGCACCGCAATAGCTATCAGGTAGATGAAGAATCGTGGGTTGAACACCAGGTGCGCAGGATGGAAATTGTCAAACAACAATAGGCGCCCGACGCCGAGTGCTAGCGCCGTAAGTGAGAGCACCTTAAGAAAGTTGCTGGACGTGCGGTACGCGACGCAAAGCAGGACTCCGGCTTCGATGAGCCACCCGATCGTGATCCAGTACGTTTCGAGTTTCAGAGGGATTGCGGTGGTAAGGAAGCCAACAGCCAACGCAACGTGCAAGAGCGCCAACAACCGCGCGCTTGCCTCATCCGAGGCGAATCGCCGGCGGATCTCACGGCTGAGCGCCAGGTACAGAGCAGCCAGCCCAACCGCGATCCATGCTGTGGCAGTCTTGCTTACCTCGTCGAGGATGACGTAAACCTCAAGGAAATAGACACCCGCATTTAAGAGCGGCAGGAATACAAGCGTATGGGACACCTCGCCAGCAGCAGGCCTTTTCGCGACTAGTGGGGCTATGGCGAACAATGCGAAGAAGACCGTTGCGAAGATGATCGTCGGCGACAGTTGCGCACGTGTGTAGTATTCGGCGGACCAAGCGACGTATAGCAGTAGGGTCCCAAGGAACGCGCCAATGAGAAGGCGGCGCCATGGGCGATACGCCACCAAGGTTAGCGCCGCGACATCGAGCAGAGTCACATAGGAGAACAAAGCTATTTCGCGGTTCTGCCCCGTCGAAAGCAGTAGCGGCGTCGCGAACCCACCGATGAGTGCGAACGCAGCGAGCACCTGAGCGCCTTGCGTTATGGCCAGAGTTGCCGTCGCAGCCGTGACCAGCACCATACCGCCGGAAGCGACCCATGACGGGAAAAGGTGATAGATCTGAAACGCGGCCCAGAGCGATAGATACAGCGTGCCAATGCCGACCGCCTTCAGCGACCAGGAGAAAACTAGGTGTCCTCGACTGCGGAACCGTTCGCTCCACAGCACCACGCCGATGCCGGCCAGCAGACCGATTGAAATGCGCCCTGCCGGCCCGATCCAGTTATTCTCGAAGGCGTACTTTAGAAAATACGAAACGCCGATTAGTACCGCGACGATACCGATTCGATTCAGCCACTGCGAGCCGATCCGCGACTCCAGGTCTGGGGTGTCGGAGCGCCCCAAGCTGCTTTGCGACGGGCCACGCGTGCCCGCACCGAAACCAGCCAACGGTACCCGTTCTGGAGGAGGTGGTGGTGGTGGCGGTGGCGCTACCGTTTCAACCGCACGAGGCGGTGGTTGTACTGACGGTGTCTCTGGCTGTGCCGTTGCAGCGGGTGCGCCCAGCCTCTGCTCGAGGCGGTATACGCGCTCGGTTACTTGCGCGAGCAAAGCACGCAGCTCACTCAGCTCCCGTTCGGTGGAGTTCATAGGACGGAAAAGTAAAACGAATCGGCAAGGACTGCAAGGAAAGCTTTTTGGACAGCCCCTTCTGGTTCAGTTGATGCAAGGGGGAAAAGCAAAAGGGGCTCGCAATCGCAGCCCCTCTCTACGCCGAAACCTTGTTACTTCGCGGCAAGTGCTTCCCTGCTGACCGCCTCCTTGAAGTACTCGAGCGATAGGTTCAAGCCTTCTTCCAGACTGACCTTCGGTTCCCATCCGAGCAGTTGTTTGGCTTTCGTGATGTCGGGTCGGCGCTGCTTTGGGTCATCCTCGGGAAGTGGCTCGAACTTGATTTTGCTTCTGCTTCCCGTAACGTTCAGCACCAACTTCGCACATTCCAAAATAGTGAACTCGCCGGGGTTGCCGATGTTAACAGGAAAGTGTTCATCCGAACGCGACAGCCTAAGGATGCCTTCGACCTCATCGGTTATATAGCAGAAGCTGCGAGTCTGAGAGCCGTCTCCATACACAGTCAGATCCTCGCCTCGGAGCGCCTGCTTCATAAAGTTCGACACTACCCGGCCATCATTCAACTGCAAGCGGGGGCCATAAGTATTGAAAATCCTGACGATGTGAGTGTCCACCTTGTAATATCGATGATAGGCCATCGTTGCAGCCTCGGAGAACCGCTTGGCTTCGTCGTATACCGAACGGGGACCGATCGGATTCACATTTCCCCAGTAGGTTTCCTTCTGCGGATGTTGAAACGGATCTCCGTAACACTCTGAGGTGGACGCTAGGAAAAACTTGGCGTTGTACTTTCGTGCAACCTCAAGAGCGTTGAAGGTTCCCACGGACCCAACCTGAAGGGTCGCTACGCCGTGGACCATGTAGTCCACCGGGCTTGCCGGGCACGCGAAATGGAAAACATACTCCACCGAGCCGAAGTCAAAGGCCTGGCAGATGTCCGCATGCTTAAACTCGAATCGCGGTTCCTTCTCCAGATGTTCAAGGTTGCGAAGACGGCCAGTGATGAGGTTATCCACACCCACGACGGAATGGCCATCCGAGAGCAAAGCATCACAGAGGTGTGAACCAATAAAACCGGCAGCTCCGGTCACAAGTACGCGCATAAGTTTCATATCTCCCCGAGATGGCCGGCTGTACGAAATTTCTGTTCCTCTTCCTGCGGCACCACGTCAGGACGGCCAATACTCAAGTAGATGAAGCCGTGCTTCTGCATGTCGCTTCTAGAGAAGAGATTTCGTCCATCGATCACTATGGGATATCGCAGTTCTTTGCGAATTCTGGATAAGTCGATCGATTTAAACTCCTGCCACTCAGTAAGTACGAGCAGTGCGTCGGCACCACTTGCTGCCTCGTACGGCGAGTCCACAAACGTTACCGAAGCCGAAGGCAACACCTCCGCAGCACGCTCCATAGCCGCAGGGTCATACGTCTTTACCCGGCAACCTTCTGCCAGCAGCGATTCGATGATCGCGATAGCTGGCGACTCCCGGATATCATCCGTGCCGTCCTTGAAAGCCAACCCCAGCACACCTACCTGCTTGCCCTTCAGTGTCCAAAGGGCGGTGCGCACCTTGCGCAGGAAGCGCTGACGCTGGTCCTCGTTGATATGCATGACCTCGTCGAGCAGACGGAATTCGTACCCGTTCTCCCGGGCCACGGCACGGAATGCCGACAGGTCCTTCGGAAAGCACGATCCGCCATACCCGATTCCCGGGTACAGGAACCTGTGCCCGATACGGGCATCAGTACCGATTCCAGTCCGCACCTGTTCCACATCGGCGCCAACAGACTCGCAAATATTGGCCACTGCATTGATGAACGAGATCTTCATGGCCAGAAAAGCATTGGACGCATGCTTGATCAACTCGGCACTGCGTGTGCTGGTCACAATGATCGGAGCAGGAGGTTCGTAACGGGCCGGTCCGACAATTCTGTTGGGATTCTGGTAATACGAACCATCAGTCAGCGGTTTATATATGTCTTCCAGAACCTTGGCAGTGCGAGCGTTATCGCATCCGATGACAATACGGTCGGGATACAGGAAGTCGACAACGGCAGTTCCCTCGCGAAGGAACTCCGGGTTCGAAGCAACGTCGAAGCAGCCGTGGGGAGCGCCATTCAGGAGCATGACCTTCCGCACCCACTGGCTCGTATAAACAGGGACGGTGCTCTTGCCCACGATGACCTTGTAATCGCAAACCGCGCCAGCGATGTCGCGCGCTACGCACTCAACGTAGGAGAGATCCGCCTCTCCGCTGTGCATCGGTGGAGTGCCAACGGCGACAAACACGGCCTGGCTGAGGCGCACTGCCTCAGACGTGTTGTCCGAGAACGACAAGCGCTTACCACGGTGGCGGTCCAACAACTCCGGCAGGTGCTGCTCATGGATAGGCACCTCACCTCGCTGCAAAGCCGACAGCTTGACGGGGTCATTGTCAACGAGAATGACTTCGTGACCAAGTTCGGCGAAACACGCGCCAGCTACTAAGCCTACATAACCGGAACCAACCACGGTGATGTGCATCATTTCTCCGTTCGGCGGACGCCGTACGCAAACCTTCGAATGTTTCCACAGCCCCTAAGGGAAGAGGCCAAAATCTTCTCTACTTTAGCAGCGCGTTCGGCACAGGTAAACGCAAAGCGGCGGCACATCTGGACTCCGAAGGCTTAGTACCTCTCTCGAAACTCCGACCCAAGAACCCGATCCTCTGGAAAGACCTATCGTGCGCGAGGCCCTGTGATGTCACGCGGGGAGTCTGGAAGAAACTAATTATGAGCCGCCTTGTTGCCGATAACCTTTCTGGTAACCAGACATGGAAATGTACTCCATCTATCTTGTGTCGGCATTCATTGCGGGGGCGCTCTGCGGTGCTGCGCTCACGACGATGCAGCGACACGCCAAACTTGAAAGACTTAAGGCGGAGTTCCGGGAAGAACTCAATGCCATGTGCAACGACAATTTCACAGCTCCAGCAGGTACAAAGAACGCCGTGCAAGACCACATCCCTCGTCCTCGAAGCGTCGCAGACGAACTCCCGGACTTTGCTTCCGGTTCGCATGACCTCTGGATGCCAATACCATCGCCGACTGCAGGCGCCGAACCCAACCGCATTCGGCCGTGAGAGCAACCTGTCGCCGTCATAGAGTCTTGGGACTGAACAACCGCATCCACCACGCAAAGCCTCAACTCACGGCCAAGTTGCTATACTCGGCAGTTCGAATCTTCGCCAAGGTGACCTGATAATGCGGTCGCGTGTGATTTTGAGATTTGTGACAACGGTCTTGGCCTGTGTGACGCTCTTTGCCGCACGGGGGAATGCTGAAACGCTAACGTTTCAGAGGGCCATCGAACTGGCGATGGCACGCAGTGTGAACGTTGGCATCGCCCTGGCCGACCAGATGAAAGCCCGCAGTGCCTATCGCGAAGCCCGAAATGCCTACTTCCCTGTTGTGGTTGCAGGTTCCGGACTGGGTGCAAGCCGCGGTTTCCCCCTGAGTTTGGAGGGGTCAGCGCCGTCGGTTTTCAACTTCAATTCCCAATCCACACTATTGAACTTTTCACAACGCGAATTTGTTCGCGCGGCCCGCAGCGAATGGAACGCTACAACGCACAACACTGAAGATCAGCGAAGCCAGGCCCTGTTGGATACGGCAATCACCTACGCTCAGTTGAACGCAGCCCTGGTGCGGATCAAGGCTCTGCAGGAACAGGCGGATCAGGCCCGGAGAGTGCAGTTCATTTCCCAGCAGCGCGTAAGTGAAGGAGTCGACAGCAAGTTGGAGTTGACTCGAGCTAGCCTGAATTTGGCACGCACACGCATGCGTGTTGCCGAAGGCGAGGCAGCCGTAGACGTCTTGCGCCAGCACCTGTCACAGTTGACGGGACTGTCATTGGTGAACGTCGATCTTGATCCTGAGTCGATGCCCGCCATCCCCGAACTGAATCCCGACGAAGATGCAATTGCGAAAGCGCTGGCCAGCAGTGCAGCGGTGAAAGTTGCCGACGAACACGCTAAAGCCAAGGCCCAACAGGCAAAAGGCGAACATCGCGGGCTACTCCCCAGCATCGACTTCGCTGCCCAATACGCGCTGCTCAGCAGGTTCAATAACTACGAAGAGTTCTACAACCGCTTTGAACGTCACAATGCAACTGTCGGCGTTGTCATTCGCTTTCCTTTCCTGAATAGCGTACAGGGGGCACACGCAGAGGCGGCAGATGCCGAGGCGCTCCGAGCCCAGGCAGAGGCGCAAGCCGCTCGTAACCAGGTTTCCAGCGATACGTTGAAACTACAACGTTCCATTCAGCAACTCGCAGCCGCACGCGATGTCGCGCGACTCGAATGGGAACTGGCCCAGGGGAACCTCGAGACTCTTTCAGCAAAAATGGAAACCGGTTCGGTGACCCTGCGCGAAGAGGAGAATGCCCGGATTGACGTCAGCGATAAGTATGCCACGTACCTTGACACGGCATTCGAATACGACAAGGCACGGCTACAGCTAATGAGTGCGACGGGAGAGCTCAGAGATTGGGCTCTGAGTCGAAAGTAAGTTCTCGTCAGCAGCAGCTCAGGAAAAATTCGCCACCCAGACGTCTCAGCGGGCGGCGTGTGCCTGATCTTGAACGGCGCAAAAACGGCATTAGAGTGCGACCGCAGTTACTGTGTGCCTCTGGGTAACTTCTCCGGGTCTGAGCGGGGTGCTAGTATTTTAGCGGCGATGACAGTTCTGAAAACGCTGTTCCTCAATCCTCCGTCGTTCGAGAACTTTGACGGCGGCGCCAGCTCCCGATGGCCGGCGACGCGCGAGATCGAGTCCTACTGGTATCCGGTATGGCTCGCGTATCCCACCGGAATGCTCGACGGCGCACGCCTGCTGGACGCTGCTCCGCATAAGGTTTCGGCTCAACAGACCATCGAGATAACCAGGGACTATGACTTCGTCGTGCTTTTCACGAGCACGCCAGGATTCCCGGGCGACATTCGTCTTGCAGAGGCGATGAAGGCTGCGAACCCGCGCCTCCAGATTGCTTTCGTCGGACCGCACGTCACCGTTTTGCCGGAACAGACCCTAAGAGAAGCTACAGCCGTTGACTTCGTCGTTCGGCGAGAGTTCGACTACGCCACCGTTGAGTTCGCACAAGGAAAGCCGCTTTCCGAGATCCTGGGCGTGTCTTACCGCAAGGATGGTGCCGTCGTTCATAATCCCGACCGCCCGTTGCTGAGTGATCTCGATTCCCTGCCCGACGTCACCGACGTGTACAAGCGCGACATCGACGTTCGTCGCTACAACGTGCCATTTCTCTTGCACCCGTTCGTGGCTCTTTACACCTCACGTGGGTGCCCGGCGCAGTGTACGTTCTGCCTGTGGCCGCAGACGCTTAGTGGTCACGCGTGGCGCAAGCGCTCGACAGATGCCGTGGCGCGCGAGATGGCAAAGGCGAAGGAGTACTGGCCGGACGTTAAAGAATTCTTCTTCGACGACGACACCTTCAACATTCAGAAGGCACGAACCATTGAGCTTTGCGAGAAGTTGAAGCCGCTGAAGCTCACCTGGTCCTGCACCTCGCGCGTCACCACGGACTACGAGACGCTTAAGGCTATGCGCGATGCCGGGTGCCGCTTGCTCATAGTGGGCTACGAGTCAGGCGACCCGCAGGTACTCAAGAATGTAAAGAAGGGCGCCACGGTCGAACGCGCGCGGCAGTTCACAAAAGATTGCCACAGTCTCGGCTTGAAGATTCACGCTGATTTTATTCTCGGACTGCCGGGAGAGTCGCGTGAGAGCATCCGCCGCACCATCGACTTCGCCAAGGAACTCGACTGCGAGACTATCCAGGTCTCTGTTGCGCACGCATATCCCGGTACGGAAATGTACGAATTCGCCACCGCCAATGGCTTTTACGTCCGCAATCAGCAGATGGTGGACGAGGGTGGCCACCAAATGGCGCACCTTGAGTATCCCAACCTGTCGGCCGATGAAGTCATGGAAGCGGTCCACCGCTTTTACGACGAATACTACTTCCGTCCGAAGGCGATCTACAGGATCGTGCGAAAAGCCGTGTTCAATGGAGAGGAACGCCGACGTCTCTACAAGGAAGCAAAATCCTTCCTTGCACTTCGGGCCAAGCGCAACCAGTGGGTACAGGAAAAGCGGCACACGTCTGGGAACACCGCTCCGCCGCCCTCGACCGATCAGCGCGAAACTGAGCCTTCGACCGAAACCGCGAACGTCTGAGGGCCGCTGAGTGAATTTTCGAAAGTATCTCGTCCTTGCAGGCGTCGTGTTGTTTGCGTCATTCGGCGACGTCTCCCTGTCCCGCGGGATGAAGTCCGTGGGACAGATTTCGTTCTCGAACTTTCACGAACTGTTTTCCGCGCTGCTGAATCCGTGGGTGGTAGGCGGTATTTGCCTCCTAATTCTCTTTTTTGTCAGCTACCTGACTGCGCTCTCCTGGGCCGATCTCACCTACGTCCTGCCGGCCACAGCGATCGGTTATGTTCTGATGGCCTTGATGGCCAAGTTCTTCCTGCATGAGAACGTCACGCTTACGAGGTGGCTTGGCATCGCTCTTATCACGGCTGGAGTGGGCTTCGTAGCAGGAGGCCCAGCGATGACCGTCCATGAGCCGAAACCGTCTGCGGCTGAGCCTGTCGCCAACAAGGTGCCACGATGAAGGCCTTATATACCTGGGGCGCGATTCTGGTCATTGTCGTGGCATCGACCGCGGGTGACATCCTGATTTCTTATGCCATGAAAGGAATCGGGGATTTAGGCGATCTGAGGCAGCGCCGAGGAGTGTTGCACGTTGCGGGTCGTGTGCTTGGTAACGGTGCCTTTCTCTGCGGCTTGGCATTCATGACGTGCGCGTTCTTCAGCCTGCTGTTCGCTTTGTCGTGGGCAGATGTGAGTTTGGTCGGACCAGCATCGGCTTCTCTGACCTTTGTCTCGAATGCGGTAGCAGCGAGAGTTTTTCTGCACGAAAATGTTGACCGCCGTCGATGGGCCGCGGCACTTCTCGTCGCGGGCGGGGTCGCATTGATGGCAGCGTAAGAGTTTCCAGCGCCTTCAGCACTTGAGTCACTGATGAATCTGGCGGTCCCTACGCTGCTTGCACCTCAGGCTCTATCTTCGGGCTTACGTAGACCTCGCGATTTCTGATCTGCACGTCGTAAACGATCACCTTCGAACCTGCCGGACCGGCTACAACCCTTCCGGTGTGCGCGTCGAACTGAGAGCCGTGCCAGGGGCACTGGACCGTGCAGCCAACCAGAGCGCCGTCGGAGAGCGGCCCGCCGCGGTGCGTGCAATGGTCGGCGAAAGCGACGATGCCGTCGGCGCACTTGCCTATTACCACGCGCTGTTTGCCAACCGTCAGCAGCATCATCTGGCCGTACGCGAGTTCGCCCTCGTTGCAGGCAGGCTGATCCCAGCCGCTGATCTCGCGCTCCTTCCACTTGCCTGCATTGGCGTAACGGTGGTCTACGCCAATCTGGTTTCGGTAGACAAGCGTACCGCCAAGCCAGCCGGAGTACGCGACGCCCAGAACGCCGAACAGCCCAAGCAGGATTGAGGTGCCAGTGGGCTGTGCCGCAGGGCCACCGCGAACTGCAAGTACAGCGATGAACAACCCAAGCGCGCAGACATTCAGGACTGCGTGCGTGTATCCGCGTTTACGGGCGCTTGAGCGCGGCGGCACGACCCCGAAGAGATCCATAGCCCCGAAAATCGCGGCCAGCGCCGCGCCGATGCAGCCTCCGAGCTGCGCGTACCAACCTGCAATCCAGACGGAGGAATTTCCAGCAGCGAGCCCGATCAGGTCCATAAGGAAGCCGCCGACCCAAAGACCGATCGGGAAGGCCACAAGCATCGGATGTACCGGATGGCTCTTGATATTGGCACGAGAGCGCATGATTCACCTCGGAAGGTGGGAAGCACAGGGGTTGGTTCCGGGATGGCTTGAGGCTTATGCGGTTACCGATGAGTTACGAGAGATCCCCCTCCCCCACCCAATCTCGGAAATCAGCCCTTTCAAAGGGGTTAGATCTGAAGATCAGATCTGATTCTTAATCATAGGGCCGAAGCTTCCGAATGCGCCGAGAGTTTATCACTCAGTTATCGCCGGTGACGTCGGCAAGAGGTTTTCAAAGAGCATCCTGTGATAAGTCGAAGTTAGCAGACATTGCCGGAAGTGAACTGGTCGGGTCGAAAATTTCTAAAATCGGAACAGAAGCTGTGGCGACCTCGGCAGGGTGAAGTCGCTCGCGGCGAATTCCCGCATCAGTCCTGCAACTGAAGTTCAAGAAAAAGCGTGTGCGGGCTGGGGTTGAATCTATACGGCTCGGTTTCGCGGAAGCCGAATTCGCGGTAGAGCGCGATGGCGCGATCCATGAGGCCCTCGATGGTGTCGAGCCTCATTCGGCGGTAGCCGATTGATCGTGCTTCGGAGATGACCTGCTCAATGAGAAGGCGCCCTAGTCCTAATCCTCTTGCAGTCGGTCGCACATACAAGCGCTTCATCTCGCATAGGTCATCTGCGAGTGCATGCAACGCGACGCAGCCCAGCGCTTCGTCGCCGCGCAGAGCTAACAGCAGGCAGCCATCGGGCGGCGCGTACATGCCCGGCAGATCTGCGATCTCCTGATCGAAATTCTGGAAGCACAGGCTAAACCCAAGAGACGCAGCGTACTCCAGAAACAACTCGCGCACGGCGGTGATGTGGGCAGGATCGACGGCGTTGATGATTGCGACTTCGCTCTGTGCGTTCTGCTCGGTCATAACTCCTCTTCCGACACCATGATACTGAATCGGGTTTGCCGAGCTTTGCATCACCAATCGGCGACATGCGGCCGGGTGCTAAGCTCGACTGCTCACGTAATACGAGGGACACGCATCATGAACGAAATGCCGCAAGACATACTACATTGCATTGGCAACACGTCTTTATTGGCCCTGCGCAACATCGCGCCCGAGAATGGGGCGCGCATTCTGCTGAAGCTTGAGAACGAAAACCCTACCGGCAGCATGAAGGACCGCATGGCGCTTGCCATGATCGAAGCGGCAGAGGCTGACGGACGTCTCAAGGCGGGTGGTTCGGTCGTGGAATATACGGGCGGCAGCACCGGCGTTTCTCTGTCTCTTGTGTGCGCGGTCAAGCGCTATCCGCTACACATCGTGACCTCAAACGCCTTCTCCCGGGAGAAACTCGATCACATGAAGATCCTGGGGGCTACCCTTCAGATCGTTGCCAGCGACAGCGGGCGCATGACCGAGAAACTTACCCGGGGCATGGTCGAAGCAGCCCGCATCATCACGGAGAAAACGGGAGGCTTCTGGACCGATCAACTCAAGAACACAGATCAGCTTGTTGCGTATCACAAGCTGGCAGAGGAAATCTGGAGCCAGACAGGCGGGGAGATCGATGGCTTCGTCCAAAGCGTGGGTACTGCAGCTTCCCTTCGCGGAATCGGAGAAGGCTTACGCCGCCACAGCGCGAAGATCAAGGTCGTTGGCGTGGAACCGTCCGAGTCGCCAGTTCTCTCGGGCGGCCAGCCGGGCGCTCACAAAATCGACGGGATCGGAGCCGGATTTGTCGTACCGCTCTGGAAAGAAGGCATAGCCGATCAGATTGAACGTGTCTCAACGGAAGAGGCTGTGGGAATGGCCTTTCGATTAGCTCGCGAAGAGGGGCTTTTTGCGGGTACGTCCACCGGCGCCAATGTTGTCGCGGCGCTGCGCCTGGCTCAACAGCTAGGCCCTGGCGCCACGGTTGTGACGATCATGTGCGATACCGGGATGAAGTATCTCAAGACGTTTGGTGCTGAATTGAGCAAAGCGGCCGCGGGGCAGGTCACGAAGTGAAAGGGCGGACGGGGCACAACCCCTCCCCACTCGGGCTATCCTCTACTTCGCATCGAGCATGCGGACGGTCTGCAACATGACCTTGCCGACGATCTCGAAGCTCTTGGGGCTTAGTTTGTCGAGCGTGTCTTCAGGGGTGTGCCAGAACGCGTTGCCGTAGCCATAGTCGAAGTCGATGAGATCGACGGCAGGGATGCCGGCTTTGACGAACGGAAGGTGATCGTCAAGGATCGCGGCGTCACGGCGGAAAAAGTGCGACTGGTAGCCGAGACTACTGGCGGCCTGATAGATAGCTTCCTGCAGCCAACGGGTTGAGTATTCATCCTGCTCAATAGCAAGGTCGGCATCACCAATCATGTCGGCGAGGATCAGGCCCTTAACCTTGCGTGCGGTGCCGTCCTGGCTCCACCTGTCGGCCAGGTTACGGCTGCCGTAGGTGCTGTCGGTATCGGTCCAGTGCTGGAAGGCCTCTTCCCCGTCGAGCCAAACGAGCCAAACGCTGTAGCCTTCGCGCTTGCCGCCCTTCAACTGAGTGCGAAGTTCGTCGGCTAGGGCCAGAAGGAGACCGGTGCTCGAACCGGCATCGTTGGCACCGACAAAATCTTTACGGTTGTAAATCGTGTCGTAGTGCCCAGCCAATACGACGATGCCGTCTTTCGTGCCCGGAAATTTCGCGATGAAGTTGGTCATCGGGAAATTCCCGTTCGGCGTAGTGGCGGTGAAGCGGTCTTCTTCGAGGTTGTCGGACTTGAGCTTGGAGCGAAGGTAGTCTTCGACTTTCTTGTGCCCGGGGCTGGAAACGTAACGTGGGCCGAAAGCGACTACTTCCTTCGTGTACTGCAATGCACGCTCACCGCTGACCTGAGGAGGCGGGCCGCTGGGAACGGTCAGCTTCGGTTCAGATTTTGTAGCTTCCGAAGTCTGCTGGCCCTGGGAAGCAGCGGATGTCTTTTCCTGGGTGCAAGCCGTCATGGTGATCAGGAATACTAGAGTTGTTGCCGCAATAGGGATCCCTCGCTTTGCTCGGGATGACAAACGCGTTAGTAGACAAGTACGTTGGCCATTCCCTCGGCCCTGTTCCTGCACAACGTCCTGATCTTGCATGATCACGCTTTCGCTTTGGCTTTGCGGCGTTTGGGATTGACCATCCATGCGACCACGATGCTCACCAGATACAACGCAATCATGGGAGCGGCGAATACGCACATGTTCATGATGTCGCTGGTTGGAGTGATGACCGCCGCGATGATGAAAATGGCGAGTATGGCGTACCGGAGATTTTTCCACATCCAGCCCGCGCTGATGACGCCCATCAGCGACAGGAAGAACGCGAGAATCGGCATCTCGAAGATGATGCCCAGCCCGAGCACGATTACCAGGAACAGGTCTGTGTACTCAGTGACGGTAATCATCGGCTGGAACTGCTTGCCGAAGTCCACGAGAAAGTTAAGCGCGTTCGGGTAGACGACTTTGTATCCGAAGTAGCCGCCGGCCAAGAACAACCCCGGTGTGAAAAGCATGAACGGAAAAACGTACTTCTTTTCGTGGCGGTACAGCCCCGGCGAGATGAATGCCCAAACCTGGTAGAGCACGAATGGACATGCCACGAAGATTCCCGCGATCAGCGAAACCTTCAAGTACATGTTGAACGGCTCGGTCGGATTCAGGTAAGCCAGTTTCTGATCAATACCGTTCTGGTGCAGCGCAAAAAGAATGGGCTGCTGCATCAGCGCAAAAATTTTTTCGTGGAACCACCAGCAGACTCCGAAGCCTGCGGCGATCCACAGCACGGACCATATGATACGGCGACGGAGCTCCTCGAGATGAGCGAGGAAACTCATGCTTTCCATGCGTTGTTCGGCGTCGCGGCGTGTTGCGGCCGCATGAAGGCCAATGTCAGGCATCGGGACCCTTGGGCGGATAAATTGAATTCGGACTTTCTGGACCGGCAGATTCCACACCGTCAGCCTCGGAAGGCGGATACGGCGGATAGGGGCTTTCGGGCGGGGGCGCACTTGCGCCTGGTACGCTTCCTGAGGCGACGGTGCCTTCCGGAGCAGTCAGCACGGTCTTGAGCGACTCCTTTTCCTTCCGGAGCGTCTCTTCGATCTCCCACTGGCGGACTTCCGTCTCAAGCTGGTACTTAAAGTCGTTGCTATACCGCTTGAAGTCGGCGAGTGCCCTGCCGATCTGCCGCCCGATCTCCGGCAGCCTGCGCGGCCCGAAAATAATCAGAGCCATCAGGAATATGAACGTCATCTCGGGGAAGCCCAAATTCATAAGTCCATGATAATTCGGGAGCGGAGTTGCTGTCAGTATTCATGCTCAAAGAGCGGAGCAGCGCGCCCGGTATATGCGATTCGTGAGCCGTTTTCTTGAACTAATTGTGAGGTGGTCGCATCCTATGTAGTGGCTCAGGAAGCAAGCTGAACAGTGAGGTTCCGGCACGGGTGCTGTTTTGGGTAGCCCGTACCTCAAACGTACACGGCTTCAGTCAGCTTTTGCGGCTAAAACGCATGGTATACTGCTTGAAATTCAGGCAGTTGCAAGTCAACACTTTGAGGCACGCTTCGCGCGACGCGGCAAAGCGTCGGGGGCCGGGGAGTTGGCCACTAGTCAAGGAAACAAGATGGTCCGTAGTTCACGTCGCACCCTGCTAGCAGTCACCTTTGTCATTTTGGTTTGCGGAACTCTGGGAGCTGTTTTCGGACAGCGCGTTAGCGGCAACACTGTAACCACTGACACCGACCTCCGCGAAAGCTTGCGCCAGTTCTCGCAGGTTTACGACGTGGTGGAACAGAATTACGCGGAACCGGTGAACGCCGACAAGGCTATTTACAACGGCGCTATACCCGGTATGCTCCGGGTGCTTGATCCCCATTCAAACTTCTTCGATCCTAAGTCGTACTCCCTGCTGCGTGAGGAACAGCGTGGCAAGTACTACGGCGTAGGCATGCAGGTAGGACCCCGCAACAACAAGGTCATTGTCATCGCCCCGTTTGCTGGCACTCCCGCTTACCGGGCCGGCATACGCCCCGGTGACGTGATCGTTGCTGTCGATGGCAAGCCGACCGATAACCTGAGCACCAGCGAAGTGGCCGAGATGCTCAAGGGGCCCAGGGGTACGAACGTCAAGATCACAGTCCTGCGCGAAGGCACCGAGAAGCCCATCGACTTCAACGTGACTCGTGACGAGATTCCGCGCTACAGCGTGGACCTGCATTTCATGATTCGCCCTGGCGTCGGCTATATGCACATCTCAGGGTTCCAGGAAACGACGGACCGCGAAGTGCAACAGGCTCTGGACGAGATGGGCGACATCAAGGGACTGATCCTCGATTTGCGGCAGAACCCGGGCGGATTGCTAAGCGAGGGCGTCAGCGTGGCGGACAAGTTCCTGCACAAAGGAGCAACCATCGTTTCGCACCACGGGCGCTCATCACCGGAGAAGGTCTATCGCGCAGCGCATGGGAATGGCGGTAAGAACTTTCCAATCGTCGTCCTGGTGAACCGCGGTTCGGCTTCGGCTGCTGAGATTGTTGCCGGTGCAATCCAGGATCACGACCGCGGCCTGGTCGTCG